>JBKQNE010000071.1:0-6097 GCA_052146355.1 Binataceae bacterium (SeqCode)
GGCCTGAAGTTCGTCGATGGAGTCGGCGAGGATCGACTGAAAACCTTTACTCACTCACCTGACAGTCAACCTAGGGAAGCCGCCTGATCATGACCGGCCGATCCACAACATTTGACAATTACTCAGACAGTTGCCCGGACGTGGCGATGCTCGGCGTCTACAATACGGAACTGGAGCAGGGCGTGGTGCAGGGTCAGACCATCTTTCACTCTTCGGGCGATTACGGGGACAACTGGATTTGCGGCAACCCCATCCCGATTCCGCCCATCTACGATCAATCGAGCTGCGGCACTGTCCCGAGCAAAGGGACCGGCTCACAACCCAGCGTGGATGAGGAAGCAGCGAGCCCGTTCCTGACCTCGGTCGGCGGCACTCAATTCAACCCGGTCTATTTGGCCGGCTTCGATGCGAGCCTGGTTGGCGACGGTCTGGAGGTAGCTTGGAACGAATCGGAGGACAAAGGCGACCACTGCCCGGCCAAGGACTCCAGCGGCGGCGGAAAGAGCGTGGTGTTTACCAAACCGGTTTGGCAGACCGGATTTAACGTGCCCAATGACGGCGCCCGCGACGTTCCGGATATTTCGATGGGTGCGGACGGCAATGCTCCGGGATTTTTCGTCTACAGCCGGACGGCGGGAGAGAGCTCGGTGTCGCTGGTCGCGACAGGCGGAACGAGCATCTCGAGTCCGATGTGGGGGGGCATCTCGCGGCTGATTGCGCAGTCGCAAAACGTCACGCGGCTGGGCAATATCAATCCGCGCCTGTATGAGCTGGGAAATCTGCAATCACCGACGTCGGGACTTCACGACATCACGAGCGGCGACAACACCGACGGCAAGATTCCCGGCTACAGTGCGGGACCCGGCTACGATCAAGTGACAGGATGGGGCAGCCCCAACATCGCGATGCTGGTGAATGCATTTCCGGGCGCAACACTCAGCGCTACCCAGGTTTCTGTAAAGGTTGCGCGGGGAGCGTCCGCGCAAGCGAGCGCTTTTTCGATTGCCAACACGACCGCCGACTCGCTGCAACTAACCGGGATCGCTCTCAACGTGACTTCGCCAAAACTCTTTTCATCATTGCAGGCGAGTGCGACCGTGAGCGGCGCAACGCAGAGCGTGACCGTTGTGCCCTCGAAGAGCACGGTTCTGAACTTCCTATCCCCGCTCGTGATTCCCGAAGGCCAGACAGCACAAGTTACCCTGACGGTAACCGCCGCAAAGAAAGGTGGCCCCTCATCTCTGTCGATTCCCTCGGGCTCGGTAAGCGTTAACGATGGCCAAGGCGGAATCATCATGGTGACAGGGTTGCCCGCGACTCTGGCCAGCGTGAAAGTGCAGTAACATCGCAGCTATCTGAGCCGACAGCGGTGCAGCTTGAGGAAGGCTGCCCGACTGCGCTCAAATAGCAGCAATGTTCGAAGGCTTCACATCCAGGCGCATCAGAACTTCGGGCGCCGAGATCGCGCTGATGCAGGGCGGCAGCGGATCGCCGCTGCTGCTGATTCACGGCTATCCGCAGAACCACGTCATCTGGCACAAAGTCGCGCCGCGGCTCGCCCAGCGCTTTACGCTGGTGATCCCCGACCTGCGTGGCTACGGCGCGAGCAGCAAACCCGCGACCGATAAGGAGCATCTACCCTATTCCAAACGCGCGATGGCGTCGGACATGGTTGAGGTGATGCGCGCCCTGGGGATCGATCGCTTTGATGTGGTTGGTCACGACCGCGGCGCTCGCGTCACCTATCGCCTCGCGCTGGACCATCCCGACCGGGTGCGACGCGCGGCCGTGCTCGACATCATCCCGACTCTGGAGCAGTTCGAGCGCGTCGACCGCTTCGGCGCGCGCGCGATATATCATTGGTATTTCCTGACCCAGCCGGCGCCGTTCCCCGAGACTCTGATTGGCAAGGACCCCGACTATTTTCTCGAGCATTCGCTGCAGAGCTGGCGCGGACTGGAGGGTGGATTCACCGACGAAGCCCTCTCCGCCTATCGCGATGCGTTCCGTGACCCCGAAGTGATTCACGCCACCTGCGAGGACTACCGCGCGGGTATCACTTGCGATAGCAAATTCGATGAAGCCGATCGCGCCGCCGGCAGGAAGATCGCTGCCCCTTTGCTTGCGCTGTGGGGCGCGCGCGGCAGACCGAATCGCGGCGCGGGAATCCTGGAAGTGTGGAAGCAGTGGGCCACCGACGTTCGTGGCGAAGGCCTTGAGTGCGGCCATTTCATTCCGGAAGAGGCTCCTGACGAACTCGCCGACCGACTGCTCGCCTTCTTCGGCGATTCTCCTGTCAGCTAGCCGACCGGTGCGCGGCGCTGCCCTTCGATCGATGCGCGGGCGCTTTTTCCGCGCTACCATTTTGCTGAGCGCTTCCGCGAGCTTGGAATGAGATTCATCGGGCTAACCGCCGTTCTTCTAGCGGCATGCTGTTGCGGATGCGCAATTCAACAGCCCACCGCGCCTGCATCTTCGGCAGGGGATCATCCGCTGCCATTCAAAGGCAAACTGATTGACGGCAATCCTGCGGAGCTTCCACCGGCGGTAGCGATGTCACTAGCGAACGCCTCCCACGTGACATTTTCGTATCGCGAGGAATTGACCCACGACGAGCATCACACCCCGTGGATACTCTCGTCGATCGACCCTCGTACTTACGGAGGTTATCCGCTGGGTGAATATGAGGTCGCGGCATTCGCGACGCTGTCGATTTCCGACGGCGATCGCCTGATCGGCGACTACACCGCGCGGGCTCGCGTCACGAAACCATACAGCCTCTACTCCCAACCGACTCATCGGGAACTCGATGATGCCGCGCGCGCGGCGGTTCGTGACGAGATCGATCAGAAGCTGTACCGCGACGCCGCCCGGCTGTCGGCGTCCATCACCGCGCCTTCAGCGGAACCGCCCGGGGCGGCGACGGAATGAACATTCGCCGCCTCGTGATCGCGACGGCGTTCTTCGCCGCGGGATGCGCCGCGCAAGGTCCTTCCTACGAGCGGGCGTACGCACCGCCGAACAACGCCATCATCTATGTATATCGGCCGTACAGCTTTTTCGGCTCCCTGATGCGTCCGGAGGTGCGGTGCGGAACCGAGAGCGCCATCATTCGCCCGGGCGGATATCACGCGTTCGTCGTGCCCGCCGGAGAGAAGGTCGTATGCCACGTGCACACTGAGACCGCGGACGAAGTCGACATCGATGCCGAGCCGCGCGTGTACTACATCAGGGAGCAAATCAACATGGGCCTCCTGGTCGGTCGGCCGCAATTGAATCCGATGGATACCGACGAGGCACAGGCCGAGATTCAGAGTTGCTGCGTGGAAGAAGAGCCCCGGAACAAAAGTCCCGAGGCTCCTCTCTCACAGCCCTAGTGATTGGTTTCGACCGAACGCGCGGTCAGCTCTTGACGACGTTCACGACCTGAATCTCGGTGAAGCCGAGCAGGCCCCACGGGCCGTTTTCCACGCCGATGCCGGACCATTTGGCGCCGCCGAACGGCAGATTCGGTGCGATCGCCAGATGCTGATTCACCCACGCTGAGCCGCACTCCAGTTGTCCCGCGACTTCGGTGGCACGCTCCGAGTCGGTTCCCCACACAGAACCGCTGAGCCCATAGGTCGTTGCATTCGCGCGGCGCACGGCGTCAGCGACGTCTTTGTACGGCATGACCGGCAGCGCGGGGCCGAACTGCTCTTCGTCGACCAACCGAACGCCATCGGAGATTTCGCTTACGATCGTGGGCTCGTAGAAATAGCCTTCTTTGCCGAGGCGCTTTCCGCCGGTGACGATTTTCGCGCCGTGCTTCTTTGCGTCTTCGACCAGTTCGCTCACGCGTTCGAACTGCGGCTTGTTGTTCAGAGGCCCGAGCTGAACTCCTGGCTCAAGGCCGTCGCCGACCTTCACGCCCCTGGCGATCTCGCCGAGCGTCTCGAGCACCGACGCGTAGACCTTTTCATGTACGTAAACACGCTTGATCGCGCTGCAGATCTGGCCGGAGTTTTCGAACGCGCCCCAGAAGATTTTCTGCGCGACCGCCTTCGGGTCCACATCATCCAGCACGATCGCCGCGTCGTTACCACCTAGCTCCAGCGTGACGCGCTTCAGATCGGGCGCAGCCGCGGCGGCAACCTTCTTGCCGGTCTCGACCGAGCCGGTGAAGGAAATTTTGCGCGGCACCGGATGCGTGGTCATCATCGCGCCGAGTTCGTCGCCGCCCGAAATGACGTTCAGCACGCCGGGAGGAACGATGTCGCGAAGGATGTCGCCGAGCATCAGACTGGTGATCGGCGTGAACGGCGAGGGCTTCAGCACGACGGTGTTTCCGGCGAGCAGAGCGGGTGCGATTTTCCACATCGCCAGCATCATCGGATAGTTCCACGGCGTGATTGCCGCGACGACGCCGACCGGCTTGCGGCGAATCTCGATGCGGCTCATCGGATTGTCCTGCAGGACTTCGTTCGGCAACTCGAGGCTCCCGGTGTACTGGCACCAGAACGCGGTGCCCATGATCTCCTGCTGGGCTTTGTCGAGCGGCTTGCCCTGCTCCTGCGTCAGCGTGCGTGCGAGACCCTCGGGCGGACTCTGCAATGCGGCGGCGCATTCGCCCAGCACCTTGCGGCGCGCGTTGATGTCTTTGCTCCAGGCAGGAAAGGCTTTGTGCGCGGACTCCATCGCCTGATCCAACTCCGCTTTGGTGCAATCGGGCACCTGCGCGAAGACTTTGCCGGTGGCGGGATTGATCACGCCGACGGATTTCGATCCCCTGACGGGCTTGCCGTTTATCGTCATCGTAAATTCGGCCATTGGATGCTCCTTATTTGGGGCGGATCTCCTGCGAGACCCGCCAGTCGGGTCTGCGGGTCACTATATCGCCGCCTCATCGCAGCGCAAGGGAAGCCGCATTTGAGACTGGCCTTCGACTCATTGGCATTGATATCACGGTACTGAATCTTTATTCGGGGGAACCGCCAAAATGCCAATCGATCTGGAAGCCGCGTTGAAGCGTGTCGAACGCCTGAAGCAAAGCCTGGTCGTTCCGCCTGGCAAGAAGATCTCTCTGCGCAAGGACTACGATCCGGCGTTCATGCCTTCGCCGCTCAAGGAAAAGGAGATGAAGCAGCTACTCGCCGAAGGCGTCGAGCTGCTCGCCGAATATCAGGACCGGCTATACGCACGGGGCGAATACGCAATTCTGATTGTCCTGCAAGCGGCCGATGCGGCCGGAAAAGACGGCACCATCAAGCACGTGATGTCGGGGGTGAACCCGCAGGGATGCGACGTCCACTCCTTCAAGAAGCCGTCCGCGGAGGAACTTAGCCATGACTATCTCTGGCGATGCGCGCTACGGCTGCCGGAGCGCGGCAAAATTACCATCTTCAACCGCTCCTACTATGAAGAGGTTCTCGTCGCCCGTGTGCATCCGGAGATTCTCGATGTGCAGAAGCTCCCGCCGGAGTGGAAGGACGAAAAGATCTGGAAGCGCCGATTCGAGGAGATCAACGGCTTCGAAAGGTATCTATTCGAAAACGGCATCATCGTACTCAAGTTCTTTCTCAACCTCTCGCGCCGGGAACAGAAGCGCCGTTTCCTCGAGCGCATCGACCGTCCCGAAAAGAACTGGAAATTTTCGACTAGCGATGCGGACGAACGCAAGTTCTGGAAAGAGTATCGGGACGCGTATGAAGACTGCCTGAACCATACCAGCACCAGGTGGGCGCCCTGGTACGTCATTCCGGCCGACTTCAAGCCCTTTTCCCGAATCGCCGTCTCCGGAGTGATCATCAAGACGCTCAGCGACCTCGATCTCCAATATCCCAAGGTGGGAAAAAAGCGCCGCGCGGAACTGGTGAAGATTCGCCGCGCTCTTGAAGCGGAGTGAGACCTGAGAGCGACGATGCTCGTTTTAAAAAAAACGGGACGATCGGCCCCGGGGGTACGGGAGCCGGCCGCCCCTTGCTTGGGAGGCTAAGTACCTATTCGCATAAATATGGCAACGTATAAATATTGTCTGCGTGCAGCTTCTCGGTTAGTCTTCCCTGCGGGGAGGATGTGGTTGTATGCCGAGGAAAAGCCCATTCGAGATCAAACTCTC
>JBKQNE010000072.1:0-3673 GCA_052146355.1 Binataceae bacterium (SeqCode)
TGAGCCGGGCTCGGCATCTGCTGGCGCGTCCATTCTGCATTCTGGGCGCGCCGGGGCGCGGGCGCGGATTAGGGTCGAAATACACTGTGCCGACGATCAATCTCGCGCGTTACGAAGAACTCGTGCCAAAAGATGGCGTTTATATTACTTGCACGCGAGTTGGAAGCGAGCGCTTTGATTCTGTCACGAATATAGGGAATCGTCCGACTTTCGGAGCGGACTCGTTTGCCATCGAGACTCATCTGCTCAACTTTCATCCCCTCGAATTGACGCCGGAGAGCGAGGTGGAAATTTGTTTTCTTGACCGCTTACGCGACGAGATCAGATTTCCGTCAGTCGAAGCGTTGCGCGAGCAAATCGCGCGCGATGTCAAGAAAGCGAAAAGATATTTTCACCTGTTGCGCCTCCGGTGACCTGCTACAACGTCCCTACCTCGGTCAAAGCAACCGGTTCTAATGCGGCAGATAGCCCGATTCCATGGGCAGCTTGCCATCGACACGTACGACGGTGATGGTGTTATCGATGGAACGAACATCGATAAGCCCGACCGCGCCGGGAGTGGATTGGACAATCTTGAGCACATCGGCGTCGGAGTCCGCTATTTGGATCGAGTCTCTGTGAGCGGCGATCAATGCCTTCCATTCTCCGGCACTCATCTTGTTCAAACGCTCCAGGGTTTCGGTTTCACCGGCGGAATCCTTATGGAGAACCAGGACCACGGCCTTGCCGTCCGGCCACTTCTTAAGCTCCGAGCGAAAAATCTTCGCCAAGTGGGTAGCCGTAACGTTGGAAACGTTGTTGTCCTTGTTACTGACGACCGCCATGTGGTGGGCGAAACAAGGCGTAAGGAAGGTCAGCAGAAAAACAAGAAGGGCGGCAAGCCGCTGAAGTTTCATAGACAGATCCAATCTCAAAACGTTGTCACCTGAAGATCACAGAACGAGGCTAACCGAGAATAGCGGCCCTCGAAGTCAAAACATTGTAAAACCGTTGGAGAGCATCAGAAGAGGAAACATTCACGCTTGCTCCAGCTCCGTGTCGAAACCGAATTTGACAATTCCCGAGCGCGCCGTACAATCCCGCCTGCATGGCGATTGGACCCATCCAACTGATTCGGCAAGCCACGCCGGGACAGCGGCGGACACTACTGGCGGCGGCGCTGGGCTGGGCGCTCGATGCCTTCGACGCGATGCTTTACGCCCTCGTGCTGGCTCTGCTGATGCGCGATCTGGGGATGAGCAAGACAACGGCGGGATTGCTCGGCACCCTGACGCTGCTCGCTTCCGGCATGGGCGGAGTACTGTTCGGATTTCTGGCCGATCGGATCGGGCGCAAACGGGCGCTGATGGCGAGCATCTTGACCTATTCGGTGTGCTCGTTCGCCTCCGGCTTGGCGACGAGCATTGCGATGCTGGCGGCGGCACGATTCGTCCTCGGGCTAGGCATGGGCGGTGAATGGAATACGGGAGCGACGCTGGTGGCCGAGACCTGGCCATCAGAGGCCCGGGCCAAGGCGATTTCGATTGTTCAAAGTTCCTGGGCGTTTGGTTTTGCAGCCGCGGCCCTGGTGGCGGGGCCGGTAGCGGGTTATTTCGGATGGCGGGCGGTGTTCTTCGTGGGAATTCTTCCGGCGCTGCTGACATTATGGATTCGACGCGGAGTACCAGAGTCCGCGATGTGGGAAGAGCGCGGCCTGCAGCGGCGCAATTCGATTGGCGACAGGCGCAGCGATTGCTGCAGAGACGTAAGAGTTGACGGCAGTACAAAATTTTCGGCGATCTTTCGAAAGCCTTATCGCAAGCACACGTTCGCGCTGCTCTTGTTTAACTTCTTCTGCTTGTTCGCCTGGTGGGGACTGTTCACCTGGATGCCGCCGTATTTATCGCTCCCAGTGTCGCAGGGTGGCCGCGGCTTCGGCATGATCGGCACCACCGCTCTGCTGGTGATATTGAACCTGTTTGGAATGTTCCCTGGCTACGTCAGCTTTGGTTGGGTCGCGGACCGAGTCGGACGACGCAACGCATTCTTACTCTATAGCCTAACGGCGGCACTTTTAATTCCTTTTTATGCCGTAGCGAGGTCGCCCGTCCTGTTGATGGTTCTGGGGACCGTCGTGGCCTTGTTCGGGACGGGTGTGTTTTCCGGCTCCGGCATTATGGGAAGCGAGATTTTTCCAACCAGCTTACGGGCACGCGCGTTGGGTTTCACTTACAACGGCGCGAGGGCCTTGAGTTCCGTGGCGCCGCTGGTGATTGGGCGCGTGGGTCAGACGAAGGGCTTGGGTTGGGCGTTTTATTTGTGCGCGGCTGGATATCTGCTGGCCGCGTTTATGACGACACAATTGCCGGAGACTCGCGGCAAAAAGCTGGAATAGGAAAGAGCGCGGCTTATCGGGGGGTCCAGGTCAGATCCACGCGAATACCGTCAGATGCGGTTCTCCGATCTGCGGACGCCTGAACAGAGCTCCAATATACAATCCCCGTAACGTGAAATGCTACTCGATCGGTTCTACGACCACAGGTCCCCCTTCTGCGGACGTGCGGCTTGGGCGCTGCACGATCACGATCGCTGCAAGCACGAAGACAATTCCCAGGGTCTGAATTGGGCGCAGCACTTCGCCCAGCAACAGAGCAGCAAGGAGTATCGAAAACACAGGCTCGAGGCAACTGGCGATGATGGCGCGAGTGGGCTCGAGATGCTGCAGGCCGAGGAAGTAGAGGGAAAATGCTCCGAGCACCGAGATCATCGAAAACACGAATAGAAAAAGCCACTGCGCAGCTGCGTAGTGAGCGCCGGCCACTTTCCACGGAGGATTAACGAAGAGCCAGAAGATGGCGGCCGCGGTGAGAGTCCAAACCAGGACACGCCAGCGGTCGTAGCGGGCCAGGATGCGATGTCCTGCGACGTTATAGAAGGCGAACGAGAATGAGGCGAGCAGCGCCGCCGTGAGGCCGTATGCATCAAGGCGAAGCGTAGCGCTAGAGCGCACTCCGAAGAGATCTCCGAACAGATCAATGACCAGCGCGATTCCGGTGACGGCGAGAACAACGGCGGCGATTTTTTGCGGCGTGAGCTTTTGCTGGCCGCGGGCGACCACGTACAAGAGCACCCAAACCGGGGCAGTATACTGCACGATGATCGCGGTAGCGACGCTGGTTCGTTGAATTGCAACGTAATAGAAATAGTTGGAGACGGCCACGCCCAGCGTCCCAAGCAGGAAGCAGTAAGCGAGATCGCGCGCCGGCAGCCTGATACGCTGCCAGCCTCGCGCGCCAACGAGAATTGGAAGTAGCACGAGCAGCGAGAATGTGGTGCGGGTTTGCGAAAGAATGAGGGGGTCGATGGGACGGAACGCGCCGTGCAGCGGCAACCTGCCGGTGAAAACCGCGCGGCCCAGGGCGGCGGAGACTCCCCAAAGAAACGCGGCGGCGGCAATAAAGAAATAACCGCGTAGCGGATGTGAGTGTTCTCGGCTGTTATTCGGGATGGTAAGCCTCGCGAATCGCTGTTATGAGTCGAACAGAAGCGAGTCGAACAGAGATGATCAGGCAGCGTCGAGTACACGGTCAAGGCGGTCAGGCTCGAAACCTTCAATCACCTCCGCGCCTGCCGGGGTGAGGATAACGAGCGTGGGAGCAGTGCGGCTATGGTAAATTTCAAGCAATTCAATGCG
>JBKQNE010000073.1:0-3031 GCA_052146355.1 Binataceae bacterium (SeqCode)
GCAGCGATGAAGACTATGCAATGGAGGTGGAGCGGGTGCAGCAGTTTTTTCAGAGCGGCGGGCAATCGCTGTTGCGCGAAATCGGGCGGCAGCGCGACGAGGCATCCGCAAATCTCGACTTCGAAGGCGCGGCCGCACTGCACACGCGCCTGGAGAAAGTGAAGGCCGCCGTATCGCAACTGCCGGAAATTATCCGCCGTCTGGATGACCTCAACGGGGTGATGGTGCAGCCCTCAGCAGAGCCAGATTCGGTAGCGCTGTTCAAGATTGTTGCCGGACAGATTTGCGATCCGGTCGCGCTCGCCGTGGGCAAGCAGGCCGAGGCCTCGCATTTGAGCTCCCGGCCGCAGTCGATGGAGTCGCGCATCGCTGAAGCGCTGGCGACGGTGGAGCAGGCAAGACTTGGCAGCGCGCTGGAGTGGATGGAGCATCTCGCGCTGCTCAAACGCTGGTACTATCGCACCTCGAAAGTCGGCGAGCTGTTCCTGACCGAGACCAGCGGCGAGTTGCCCATGCGGCGCGTGGTGCGCGGGGTCTCGCGCGTCTTTCGCGGCGAAAAAGCTGCGGGCGATCTGAGCGAGACCGCCGGCGAGTACTGGATGTTTCGCGCTCGCGAAGCGGGGATCGCAGAAACGTGATGGCGGGCCTGACGCTTGCGCAGTTGTCAGAGGCGAGGATTCTGCCCCGCGAATTCTTCAACCGCGATGCCGTGACCGTCGCGCGCGAATTGCTGGGCAAGCTGCTGGTTCGTCGCGAAGGGCGCAGGCTGCTCGCGGGACGCATCGTCGAGGATGAAGCGTATCTCGGCCGGCACGATCCTGCGGCACACGCGTATGCCGGACGGACCGGGCGCAATTTCGTGCTCTTCGGGCCGCCGGGCTACGCTTATGTTTACTTCGTCTACGGCAATCACTATTGCATGAACGTTTCGTGCATGCCCGAGGGTGAGGGCGAAGGCGTACTGTTTCGCGCCATGCAGCCGGTGTGCGGCATGGAGGCCATGGCGCGAGCGCGCGGCCTGGAGCTTTCTCCATCGCCACGCATGGCGCAGTTGCATCTGCTTTCGAGCGGGCCGGGCCGAATGTCGCAGGCGCTGGGAATCACGCGCGAGCGCGACAACAACAAAGACCTGACCTCGCGCGCCTCAGACCTGTGGCTCGCCGACGACGGCCTTAGCCCCGAACAAATTGTTGCCACGCCCCGAATCGGCATCACCAAAGCCGTCGAACAGCCGCTGCGGTTTGCGATCGCCGGAAACGCCTATGTCTCGGGCAAGAGGACCAGCTAGGCCAGATTCACAGCTTTGGCAATCGATAGCACTAGCTTTCACCCATCGCTCGAATCTGCGCTAGAATATAGTGGTAGCCGCAATTTGCGTTCGACGATGCGAACGCGCTCCGCAGAATCCCAGCTAGGTTCCCGGCGGGAGTTTGGGGTTCCCGGCTCGCGCTGCTTTTGCGCGAAATGAGGCGGGAGTGGCGAGTCGAAGGTCTCCGGCTCTTGGGAAAGTTGTTGGAAATCCAGCCGTTCCGTTTGCACGTGTATTGCCGTTGTGTTAAGCTCAATGATTGTCCCGGCTGGCGTGAAGAATTGTGCCTGGCTCGGCGCGGAAGTGTCGAACCACGCAGGCTGGCGTAGCTCAGCTGGTAGAGCATCTGATTTGTAATCAGAGGGTCGGGGGTTCAAATCCCTTCGCCAGCTCCAGATCGTAACCGATAGCGCGCCGCCCGCCGCGGCGGGTAGCAGGAGCAAGCCAAACGAGACGCGCAGCTCTCCTAGAGAACTGATTCCAGCAGCAGCTAACCAAAGTAAGACGCGCGGAAATGTGGTCGCGCGGCTGTTGCGGAGTTTTGTGGGAGTGTGGTTCGGCGGGCGCTCTTTGACAGCAGGACGGCGTTCCGGCCTCGGCACTCGGCGTGCGGATGCTCGGTCGAATGTGCACAGGTGGCCGAGTGGTTAATGGCAGCAGACTGTAAATCTGCCGCTCCTTGCGAGCTACGGAGGTTCGAATCCTCCCCTGTGCACCAGCTTCTCGCTTGTGCCCACATTGGCCGAAGGCGTGGAGAAAAGCAGGACCCTCGACTCCGCTCCCCACCCCGCCAAGCGCAAATGCGGCGCTTGTCGGGGACCCCGGTCGCTCCGCTCGGGATGACACAACGGAGCGCTTGGGCACGAGTAAGGCTTGTAGAAGTTTGGAGTGATGAATAAGTTTTTCGTGGCTTTGGGCGCGTATGCGGTGCTGGCGGCGCTGGCGTGGACGACCTTGAGCGATCCGAAGTTCAAGGTTGCGACGCTGGCAGTTCTGGCGCTGTTCGCGCTGCGGACCTGGTCGTGGAGCAAGAAAGTTAAGAGCGAAGAACGCGAGCATCACGACGAGTGAGCTGCGAGTTTCGAGCAACAAGCTTCGAAGGGCGAGATTCACTGGGAAGCTAGAAAAATTTGCATGCGGTAAGAAGCTCGAATAAGCAATACACGAGCCCCGAAGGGGCGGAATAGCTTAGCCCAGCACGGAGCCGAAGGTGGAGTGCTGGGTCAGGCGCGAACAGAAGGTTGGAGTCCCGTAGGGACGGCACAGGCAGGCGGGAGTAACTCAGTGGTAGAGTCACAGCCTTCCAAGCTGTTGGTCGCGGGTTCGATTCCCGTCTCCCGCTCCAGATTACTTTGAAGGGGAGTGCGCGTATGGAAAATTGGACTGTGCGAGACCTGCAATTGATTTCCCCGCGCGGGTACGAAGCTATGGACGAGTCGACCTGGAGCGGTGATTACGCCGCAATGGGTATCGCGACGAACGGTGTCGAGCAGAAGAAGTTTTCCGCCAGCATCTCCGTGAAGAAGCCACTCAGCGGCGGACCTCTGCGGAACTTAGTTTCAGAAAACGCGATCAAGGTTTTGACTCGGCGTTTCAATGAGGGAAGATTGCCGGTGCCGGGTGAGAACATTGAGATCTCCCTACCCGGCGATGCGCTATAGCGTTCTGAGCCGATGTAGCTCAGTTGGTAGAGCACTCCCTTGGTAAGGGAGAGGTCACCAG
>JBKQNE010000074.1:0-4002 GCA_052146355.1 Binataceae bacterium (SeqCode)
CTTGGCATCCCCGATGCGCTTGCTGTGCGTATGCAGCAGAACGCGTGGCTGACCGTTAAGCGCCTCCGGGGCACGACTGCCGGTAAGCGCAAAAATCCGTGCACCCTGTTGCAGGATGCACAGTAACTGTCCTCCGCAAAAATTACCGCGTGACTTGAAACGGGCTGAATTGTGACCATTTTGAAGGGGCCAAAACCAGAGGAGATCGGTTCATGGTTCTGGGGCTGGGCACTCCGCGTGTGAATCAACCCGATGGTTCGCCATCCGAGTTCTCCGGTGGCGCTCACTTACAGCCTGTGCTCTCTTGGCGGTGCAATCTCGCCTGACGAGGCGTTCCCGGAGAGACCAGATGATTCCGTTTGCCGGTAATCCGCTTAATCGCGCTAGCGAAAAACGTACGGATGCAAATTGGATCGAGTCGAAGCGGCGCGATCCTTCTTCGCTGATATTTCCGATGTGGCGGCTGGAGCCGTTTATTGTTGGGACGGAAAAATCGCCGATGGAGCTTGGCCTGCTGCGGCCGGGAATTGCGGATTCGCTCGCGAGCGCCGAAGCACCGTGCATCTTTCTGGGTCTGGATGGCGACACGGCAGTGTTCGCGCTGGACATCTCCGAGGCCAGCGACCCTGCGAAAGAGGGACCGCTGGCGGGGCTGGGCTCTTTTCGTGACGCGCGGATGGCGGCGCAGGTGGTGTCGATCAAAGACGCGGCGATAATCGCGCAGGCGAAGGCGATGATCGATTGGCATCAGCGGCACGGCTTCTGCCCGCGCTGCGGCGCGCCGACCAAGATGATGGATGCGGGGTACCGGCGCCTATGCGGCAAATGCAACGCCGAGCATTTTCCGCGCGTCGACCCGGTCGTAATCATGCTGGCGACCGATGGGGAGGCGTGCCTGGTCGGACGCGGCAAGATGTTTCCACCGGGGATGTTCTCGGCGCTGGCTGGGTTCGTCGAGCCGGGAGAGACGATCGAGGAAGCGGTGCGGCGCGAGTTGATGGAAGAAGCATCGGTGAAAATCGGCGAGATAAGTTATTACGCGACGCAGCCGTGGCCATTTCCATCGTCGCTGATGATCGGGTGTTTCGCGAAGGCGCTGAGCCGCGACGTGAAGGTGGACGAAAACGAGCTCGCTGAAGTGCGCTGGGTAGAGCGCAAAGTCGCGCGCGAACTGATCGAGGGGAAGCAGGTGGATGGTTTACGAGTGCCGCCGCCGATCGCGATCGCGCATCATTTGATCAGGACGTGGGCTCTGGATGAGAAATGATTGCCCGTCTTCATCGAACGATTTGTACCTTACGAGCTTGTGGCGCGGTTCTGCTCAGGAGCGGCTCGTTCACGACTGAGCTCTAATCCAACCCAGCAGCGACTCTCTGGCCATGCACTTCACGAAATTCCATGTGGGAATCAGCTTGAACAGCCTGTCTCGGAACTCGGCAACCTCTTCGGCGTCTCCGATCACCTCATGTATGTCTATCCAATCGGCCTCGCTGCTCATTCCTATCGGTGAATACCGTAGCGTACGGAGGATGCCTAATACTGGATTCAAGTAGGCCATACCGGAATTCGGGTCCCATCTTTCCTTGACCGTGTCCGGAAATGGAAAGCCCTGATGAACGAACTTGTTTCTGTACCGATACGCGCTGTAGAAGCACGCGAATGTCAACCTTGCATGCTCATCAAGTTTCTCCATCTTCTCGGCAATCTTTGCCTCGGTCGAACGACGCCGCGCAGCGAATACTTCTTCGGCCAATTGAAGACGCGGCGCCAGCCCAGATACCTGAGATATCTTTTGCGAAATTTCCGCGTTCAGCACTGACGAAACCGTGGCAGACGTCAAAGCGAATGCCTCAGCACCGCGTGTTCCGCCAATCGCGTCGATGATCCGCATCAGGCCGAGGTAACTTTCGTTGTGAAAACGCGGATAAAGCAATCGCGCATCGTTGTATGCCTCGATGAGGTGATTGGCTTTGATGGCGGCCGATCGCTCGGCGGGATCTCCGGACTGGTAGCGCTTATTGAGCGACGATGTGATCTGCTCCAAGAGCGCCTCATCGAAATCGGCCTGCGTAACGAGTCGATTGGATTGCCGCGGTTCCAAATCATATGGCGCATAAAACCCTCTGCCTAAAGTAAGCTGCTTCTCCCGTTTAATACCGATATCAAGCACGAATCCTAGGACCGCATCGGTATTTGCAATGGGCAGCGGCGTACTCTTGGTCTGATCAAGCGCGGTGTAATCGACAGAGCGGACCAGAATGGTTTTCCCATCGTCGGTTTTACGGATCACGACCAGACCGAGTTTTTCGCGAAGATCTATCTGTTCACGAAGGTTGATCGGAGTGAGTTCATAAGATTCAAATCCGTTCATGGAGGCGAGTGTCGAACGAGAAGCACGCACTGTCAAATGACCACGGAAATCGCCAAAGTGCGCTGCATAGAGCGGATTGTGGCGCGCGAGCTTATCGAGGGAACGCAGGTGGATGATCTACGGGTGCCGCCGCCGATCGCGATCGCTCATAATCTAGTCAGGACATGGGCTCTCCGCGAGAAATGACCACCAATAACTGAGGGATTTGCTTCGACTCTTCGACCATGCTCGCCGCGTCGGGTTATGATGTAGACACCGTGAGCATGCTTGGAGGAAGGATTGGCTCGTCTGACAAGCCAAGAAAACGAAAAGAAAAGTTGGCAGCAGTATTTGAGTGCGGCCCGACGCAAGGTTGAGGTTGCTGTTTATCACCTTGAGCGTCTTCGAGGGTTCCTAAATACAGACCCAGGACCGGACCAATGGGGTCAATCTCCGATTGAAGTACAGGCTCACTTTGAGGGCATTCTTTTTTCCGTAGTCGCCGCGGAGGAGCAGGCCAAAGAGGCGATCTCGCGCGGATATGATGTCTCAGCGAAAAAAGAAAGAGCAAAAGCTTATCAAAAAGTCCTGTCCGCAATACCAAGACTTTCCGATTGGTGGAAAAATCCTCTCGGCAAGGACATCCGCTGCGTCCGTAACCTGCTGACGCATCATTACTACAAAAAAATTCCCGCAAATGAATGCTGGGTGGTTCAAAAGGTGAACAGCCGCTATCGGGGCGGGCGCGAGCTTCGCGAATACTGCGAAGCAACGGTCAATTACGGCAAAGAGCTGATCGACCTGATTCCGGACATCTCGATCGAGTTGGACAGACTGCCGAGCTCGTCTCAGCCTCGGTGATCGAGCCCATCAGGTTATTGCTTTCATTGTTGCGCGCGACCTGATCGAGGGAAACCAGAAGCGACGCTACGAGTCCAAACCTAGCGTAGGCCCGGCTCCTCGAATCGCTCGCCGAGCGTCAACCCACTCACCACAGTCGTGAAACATCATGCGTTGTGCCATCCGGTCTGCCAGATCGACCTCTTGGATGTTTGGCTCATTCGCTCGGATCTCTTCGGCTAGGCGACCTAACTGCGAAAGCAAGCCAATTTCGTGATCGGCGATTTCTCGACTCATGCGTTTTGGTATTCCGTTCATAGATCTTTCCCTAGTGTTGTTCGTGCCCAGAAACGATCATCCTCGCGGACGACAGGCTAGGCAAGAAGTCAACGACCGTCCGGGCATGATCTTCAAGGTAGAATTTAGTGTGGTGCCCGATAACTGACATTGCATCTGAGCGCGCGGAGGACCGCGCGAGATCCTTCACTGCGCAGACTTCGTTCAGGTTGACGGGGGGTGTGAGTTTGCTGATTGGTTTGTAGAGGAACGCGCCGGTTCAGCCTTCGAGAGTGCGGACCGAAACCCCCGACCGCCAGATTTTGTAAACTAATTTGGCGATTAGGTGGATGTTGACTCTTCCCTGATCGTCGCCTAGCCCTTTAAGGAGAAAGGAAGTGGCGGAACCACTAGTACTACTGTGTCATAAAACTGGCAAATGGTCCTCGGCTCTGCGATACTGCTGCGCATGGGGCAGAGGGCGGAAGAGGCGGAGCGGTTCGAGGATTATCTGCGCTTGCTGGGGGAAGCCATCG
>JBKQNE010000075.1:0-4959 GCA_052146355.1 Binataceae bacterium (SeqCode)
ATTGCATTACAAGTCAGCTTTCCCCGTTGGGACCAAGCCGGACGAACAGGCCCATCGACTAGGGCTAACTCAGGGTGCGGATCGACGAGCAACTGCGGGGGCTCCACCTGTTCGTTTCACGCTAGGCTGCGCTTGTTCACCCGCGGGTATCGCAAGGAACGACCTGCGGCGCTGTCGACGGTCACGACCGCGCGTTCCGCAACTTCGGCGGGGTTAAGCTTGCATGTCTGTATGATATCGAATCAGGTTAAGAATAGTCAGAGAGGATAGTTTGCTGGCAGGTACAAAGACCCAGCTTGCATTAGCGAGCCTGCTGATTAGCACGGCGGTCGTTTACTTCGACCATCTGGGACGCGCAAGTTTCAGCGCGAACGAGGCATACAGCATTCTTGCCGCAAACCAGCCCGACCTCCGTCATGTCGTGGAAGCTGCCCTAGCCTACGATCCGGGGAAGCCGCCCTTATACCAAGTGCTGCTGCATTGGTTCGTGGGGCGCTTTGGCGCAGGTGAGGTTTCGGCTCGCACCTTTTCTGTCTTTGCGGGCATCGTCTCAGTGTTCGCGCTCTACAAACTAGCCGAAAGAACCTTCGATTCCCGCGTGGCTTTGCTCGGTGCGTCGCTGTGGGCCTTTAGTCCCCTCGCCGTGATGATGGCGCAATGGGCACGAATGTACAGCCTCCTTTCCGCATTAAGCGTGCTGGTGATGCTGACTCTGTGGCGTGCTCGCCGCTTACCGACGCCTGGAAACCTTGCCGGGTTTACGCTCAGTGTGGCCGCTTTGCTCTATGTTCATATGGCCGGCATGCTCTGTCTTGCCGCTACTCTAACGATCGCGCTTGGCGATTGTTTGCGTGGTTCCACGAACGCTGTTCCAATCGTGGTCGCGATTCTGGCTGCGCTCGTCTTGTTCATTCCATTTCTCGGAATCGAGATCGCACAAGCCGGATCCCTTCTGCACGGACATTGGCTCGATTGGGCAGGCACTCCTGGTTCAGCATCGGGTTGGAACCAACTACTCGCGATCGCCCTGATCGCCTCCACGGCAGCGACCTTTGTCTGGAGTGTCAGAGCGCGATCGAGCAAATCGGACGCGCTCATCTTCTATCTGATCTGGTCGCTTGTTCCCGCGCTAGCGATCTTCATGGTTTCCCTGGTCTTTCGCCCGATTTTTACGCAGCGATATTTCGTTGTAAGCGTACCCCCGGCCGCAATACTGCTCGCTTACGCCCTGATTTTGCTGCCTAGAGGTTTTCGTATCGCTGGGTGCGTTCTGATCTTTGTGGTTTTCTTTCTCGCAATTTCTATATTTCAGCTCGGCCGGCGCGAACCCTGGCGTCTCATAACAATCTTCATTTCGCAGGCTGATGGGGAGAATCAACCAATCTTTTTTGAATCCGGTTCGCTGGTGAGAGTCGGACCGCCGCGCGACGACGGCTTTCCGAACGGTTACTTCCGGGTTCCGTTTGACTTGTATTTCAAGGGCAGCGCACCCCGCCTCACGATAGACTCCTCACAACCGGAGGCCGCTCGCCAACAAATTGGGGCAGCTGCAATCCGGTATGGGGGCGCGTGGTTGATCAGTGGCAAGCCAGAGTCGGTTGCACAAAATGAGCTGCCGAAAAAGGGTTTCGCGATCAGTCGAATGTTGCAAGACCGGGAAACAATCCTTTATCACGTCGTACCATCCGCAACAGGCAAGGACACCAGCCGAGCGCGTCCCGGAATCGACCGGCAAACCGCCGTACCGTAGATACGGAGGCGTAGCCGGTTCTGTGAAGATCATCGACCTAATCGCGTTGCACTCCAAGGTGCCTTCATGATCGGTGTCCCTGCAATTGCGAACTGGGAAGATCGTGTAACCGCCTACCTATCGGGGTGTCAGCATCCCCGCGCGAGACGGTCAGTGTTCCCGCGGTGAGCGGTGCGCCGGTCCTTGTCGAAGACCTTCTGTTTGGCAGCAGTCTAAGGGCGACGAGACGGCGGGCGCCAGCCGATAGTTTTGACTCGCACTTCGACTCGCTGCTACTTTGGGCTGAGCGAGGCGCGGCAGGCGAGATACCCGCCAACAGCGCCACTGCAATCGAGCGCCGGTTCCACAAAGGACCGGCGCTCTCGTATTTTCAGCTAGAGTGTAGAGAAGGACCTTACAGCCTTCGCCCGCAAACTGGGCGGTCCGGATGGTCGAGGGTTCCGATGTTTGGGTCGAGCGCGCAATGGAAATCCGCAAAAGTGGGATGGCACCGGCGTGGCGGAGGTTTTGATTCACTTTTCCTTGAGGTGCGGATCGCCGTTGAGACGCAGATCGTCGGTCGTTACGCAAACCGCCGCGTTGACCATGTAGCTGAGTGTCTGAGCCTCAGTTAAAGCTTCGGTCAAGTCGGGAGACGCTTTTGGGTTTGCACCGGCACGCGCGCTTGATCTCGTCCGCGCCGGAATCGGGCACTACCCCAAAAATCTGCCGTGGTCATCTGTCACTGCAGCCTAGCACACATCAGATAGCGGTTAATTTCATCCAGTTCTCCTCAGACGAAACCCGCTTGGCGGTCGCCCTCAACACAGGAGATTCGCCGCTTAGAAGAGCGGCCTTTCAAGTTCAAACCCGCCGACTCCGAGTACCTGAACCGCCACGACGTCAGTCATTGGGCCCGTGGAGAAACATGACTCTTGAGTACGTCACAACCTCGTAGTGTGGAATGATCTGGGTGCCGCTTACCACGACGCGAAAAATGCGTTTCGGCTGATGGAGCTCAGGTCGCGCTCCACAGGCCATCGTCCATGCCAGCCGGGGTCAGCTCGCGCGTAGTCGGCGACCCAAGTTGCGTCTTCGCGGCACCCGCCTACGAGAATCTCCCAGGATCCCCCTACCCCATTACTGAAGTAGATTTTAGATGGAACGACTTCGAGTCGCGATAGACGCCGCCGCCACTGGGTCGAATGATCTCCGTGCCCGATATGCCGCTCAAAACTATCTTAGTGATCAAAATTCTCACAGAATAGGTTTGTTACGATCAAGCAATGCCTGAACAAGGGCAGCCCTCTATACGTGCACTTTTAATGAGCGTATTTTGCGTGGGATAGCTTCGTGACTATGGTGCGGAGGTCGAACCACAAACTCAGTATTGGCACCGCCCTCGGGCCTCGCTGCTCGAAATGCAAGTCACCGATCACTGCGACCTGGGGAAAGCTATGCTCCCGCTGCGGGCGCGAGTTTGGCAAAGGCGCCCGGATTGATTATTGGTACCACCGCGCGGCCCGCGGCTTCGGTTATCTCGTACTGTTGCTTCTTGGATTCGCCTACGTCTGGTGGACGTTGTATAAGGCGCGCGAGTAGACTTGCCCGTCCTCAAAAACCTGATCCGCAACCTGATCCGCGCGTCGGCCAGTGATTTGGCGGTGCGGGAAGATCTAGCGGCACCCCGATGGGAGAAGCCAAGTACCAGCTGATTTCGATTCGGTGCTCACGTGGTGAAAGTCGCAGCCGACAGTGGTTTCGCTCTGCGAACAACACTAACTCTTCGATGGTCGCGGTATGGGGGCTCGCACCGGTGCTTTGACCGGATTTTCGAATTTGTCGAACCCTGCCCCGCGAGCTTCTCGGTCGGAATGCCGGACGCGCGCGGCAAACGAAGGGCTTGAGGATGGTTATTTCCTTTGACGGCATACATGTGTTAGAAAAAGATAAGAAATGATAAGAATTTGCCGAAACTTGAAACCCTGAGTAATGTCCATGCGCGTAGTCCTACACCGGAAGAACCTCAACCCCCGCCAGAAACGGTTCGCGCAGGAATATCTCGAAGACGGAAATGGCACTTGGGCCGCCGCTCGTGCAGGCTACGGCGCGCCGTCGGCGACGTCGGCCGCAGTACAGGCCCACCGGCTGCTTAAGAACGACAGGGTTCTCGAAGAAATCCGCGCCTGCCAAAAGCGCGCCCAGCTTCGCGAAGAGGTTGCATCCGATGTTTTGACGATAACCAGGCTCAAGCATTTCGCCTTCTTCGACTTCGGCGGCCTGTTCGACCGCAACGGGAAGCTGCTGCCGCGCAACAAGATGCCCGAGGACGCGCGCCGCGCAATCGACTGCCTCGCGTCCCGGGAATCGGTCAAGGGCGGCCGCCGGGCGCAAAGGGTCAAGGTCGCCGACAAACTGGTTGCGTTCCATACCTTGGCCAAGTCCCTCGGGATGGTCCCCCTTGGGATGTTTCCCATCGAGATGTTCTCCGAATAAGCCAAGGGAACCCGGCCCGCGCCAATCTGCTTCTCGGCGTCGGTAGGTTGTCTGTTTCTCCATCTTTCGGCGAGAGCCCCTGAGGGCATTCAAACGGCAACTGCGCGCTAGCTTGAATTTCGCCGAGCCTTCGCGCAGATCCGGCGCGGCTGGCGCCGTCCGTACTTTGCGCTGGCACTTCCCCATCGCTGCTCCGGTCACCTTAGCTTTAAGATTATCACATCGAGCAAACGGTCACGAATCGCGCAAGCACCGCGCTCGACCAGCGAGGTAGTGCGCGAGGCGCCGCGTTGGTTGGAAGGGGCCGATCAGCAGGAAGTCGAGCAGGTCAAAGGTTTGCGGCGCGTCTGGAAAGAAAGGATTGAGAGCGGAGATACCGTCTTCCCGATCATAGGTAGATGGATCGGATCAGAGAGGGGTGTTGGGGGGAGAGCGGAGGGGCTATTGGGTCTCATGGCGGAGCGACGCTGACGTCAGCCGAGACCGTAATCATGGAAGTCACAAACTTACATCGCGTTTGAAGCACGGATTCTAGAGGTGCATCCTTGGGATGTCGAAGACTGAAGCGATTAACGGCAAACAGGGAGGACATTGGAATGATCCCTCACCTGTCTGTGGCGAATTGCTGATTTTGCTTGAAAATCAACAATTGTCGGGTGGGACGATGGCGCGGACCGGGCTTCGAATGATGCCGACGTTTCCATCGTCCTCCCTAAGATTCCGTACGGCGGGTT
>JBKQNE010000076.1:0-6448 GCA_052146355.1 Binataceae bacterium (SeqCode)
CGATGTCGGCTCGTCACATCCTGGGGGTGGAGTAGCTCCCAAGGGTTCGGCTGTTCGCCGATTAAAGTGGCACGCGAGCTGGGTTCAGAACGTCGTGAGACAGTTCGGTCCCTATCCGCCGTGGGCGAAGGATACTTGAAAGGAGCTGTCCTTAGTACGAGAGGACCGGGACGGACAGACCTCTGGTGGACCGGTTGTAGCGCCAGCTGCATAGCCGGGTAGCCAAGTCTGGAAGGGATAACCGCTGAAAGCATATAAGCGGGAAGCCCACCTTGAGATTAGGTATCCCGATCGTAAGATCCTGAAGGCCCGTTCTAGACAAGGACGTTGATAGGCTGGGTGTGGAAGCACTGTAAGGTGTGGAGCTGACCAGTACTAATCGGCCGTGAGGCTTGACCACTGCAATATCAATTCGATTCTCTTCGGAGTCTCGAGTGGATATTGAGGCGGGACGCAAGTTCGGAGTTGTTTATCGCTACGACGAATTTGCCCCGCCGGGCAGGAATCGCACCCAAGGCTCCTGATCATTCTACGAAGGACCCTACATTCAGTTTGTCGAACATTTTAGCCACGCCATTTGAAAAATCAGATGGCGCGCAAAGTTTCCGGTCGCCATGGCGAGGGTGAAACACCCGTTCCCATCCCGAACACGGCAGTTAAGCCCCTCAGCGCCGATGGTACTGTGACCGATGGCGTCACGGGAGAGTAGGACGCGGCCGGGAAATCAACCAAGGGCGGAGCAGCAATGCTCCGCCCTTTCTCGTTTCATCGGCGCCACGTTTTATTATTGCACTTAGAGTGACAATAGTTTAGCGTACGCATATCCTCACGAGAGGGAGCGGTCGTGACGATCGACCTGAGCCACTAACTCTGAACTTCGTCGCGTGGCGCGACGATTTTGTCTGCAGGTGTCGTTCGCCCTATGTGTCATCCTGAGCGAAGAGAGCAACGCGAACGAAGTCGACATGGCTTCTGGCCTCCGGACAGGTTCGCGCAAGCGAACCCGGTACCGGTTCCCCGTTCGCGAAGCGCTCCTTTTGCAACGCCCTGCTCATGGGACCAGCATTGCCACAAGTTCAGGATGCTACAAACAGCCCATTCCGTCATCCCGACCGGAGGCTGCCGGAGTGGAGGGATCGCGGCGCGTCCTCGCGCCGCAACCACCGCTCTCTCAGGTAGCAGCGGAACTCGCTCAGGGCAGGCGCCGAGACAGCTTCTTTGGGTTGCGGGCGCAAGCCCGCACTGAGAACCGAAGAGCACGGACGCAAGGAGATTTCGCAATGACGAGCTGTGATTCGAATCGATTCTTCGGCAGGGCCTCGATCCTTGCCTGCCTCGCTCTCGGGATTTTTGTCCTGTCCGGATGCGCAAAGGCGACGATCACTCCGGAACAGACCGCCGCGGCGCCGGTCGGTGTTCAGCAGCGGCCCGACAAGATAGTCGTCTATGACTTCCAGGTTTCGGCCGACGAGGTAACTGAAAATCAAGGGCCCCTTCAGCGCGCCTATGATGCGGCCACCAAGGACGAAGAACAGGAAACCGAAGCCAGGTTGGCGACCGGGCGCGAAGCCGCGCACGATCTCTCCGGGGATCTGGTGAAACAGCTCCAGGCTTTGGGGTTCGATGCCGAAGTTCAGCCGCGCGGCACTCCCGTGAGCGGCAACGTCTTGATAATCGACGGCCAGTTCGTGACGGCGGACGAAGGCAACCGCGCCAGGCGGATGATCATCGGGTTTGGCGCGGGCGCTTCCAAGCTGGAGACCCAGGTCAGGGTGTCGCAAACCTCAGCCGGCGGAGCCGCGACACAACTGCTCAGCTTCAGGACGCAGAGCGACAGCGGCAAGATGCCGGGCGCTGCCGTTACGATGGGCGCCGGCGCGGCCGCGCAGGGAGCCACCGCGGCTTCGGCGGTTACCGCCGCCACCAGCGCAGGCAAAGTGTACACGTCGATGTTGAGTACGTTGGCCGACAAAACCTCCAAACAGATTACCGCCTATCTGTCGCAATACTTCGCCACGCAGGGATGGCTTTCATCAGATCAGGCGCACAAGGCGGCGGTCGCAGGATAGTCATTATCGAGTTCACTGCTGATACAGAATCCGAGCGGGGCGGAGCAGAAATGCTCCGCCTTTTCTTTTTCGCAGGACTGTTCCGCCTCGACCTGATAAGAACGGTCTCGGAGTGACAGTATGGCGCCGATGACCCCGATCCCCGTATCTGCGCTGTTGCGCGATCTCGTTAAGAACTTCCGCGCCATTCTGCGCCGGAACCTGGTCGGAATTTATCTTTACGGCTCGCTGACGCAGAAGGCTTTCAATCCCAAGCGCAGCGACGTCGATTGCATCGTCGTGACGCGACGGGCTCTAAGCGCCACGCAATTCAGCAAAATCGGCAAGTGGCTGGTGATGGCCGAGCAGTCAAATCCCTGGACAGCGCGGCTGCAGTCGACGTTTCTGCTGCGCGACGAACTCTTCACGATGAACAGCAAAGCGTGTCTCTACCAGTTCGGGCAGTTCAAGCGCAGCACGTCGGACGGCAATCCGATCGTGTGGATGAATGTTCTGGAGAGCGGCGTAGTTCTTTGCGGTCAAAGGCCTGCGTCGTTCGTTCCGCGGATAACGCCCGGGATTATCTTTGAGGCACTAGAACGTGAGCTTGGTTACCTGCGGGAGGAAATTTGCGAAAAGCCGAAAAGCGAATGGAGAGACGTTCCCCTCTATCGCGCTTATGCGGTCCTGACGCTGTGCCGGATTATGTACACGTTCAAAAAAGGAACAGTCGTCTCCAAGCCTCGCGCCGCCAAGTGGGTGATTAACCATCACCCCGGCCCATGGAACAAGACGATCCTTCGAGCGCTGGAAAACAAGGCCTACACTCGATCGGGATTGATTCCCCTTTCACAAATCGTGCGATTTATCGATTTCGCCGACGCTCAACTGCGAGATACGGTCGTGCCGCAAGCGAGTGAATCATGCACGTTCAGGTAGCCGCACATGATTCTCCTCGCGAACGTTTTATTGAGGAAACGCGGGGCGCGTCCAATGGTGCTCAGGGGTTTCGCAGTCCACGCAGGCCACGTCCTCTACCGGCTTGCCCGTAACGGCCGCAGTAAACCAATCGAGGAATCGCACGCCGTTGGTCTGACGAGTGTAGAACCTGTCCAGCACATGGGGACGTCCGCGATTGTCCAGCGCATTTTTTGCCAGCACAGCGTCATAGTACCCGCCGATGATGGCTTCGTCGTGCCCCCAGCTGGTATAGGTGCGGAAATTGCGAACCTTCGCGCGAATATACGCGTGCGCGTCGTCCAAGTTTGCCGGGACATCGGGGGCCTCCACACCCATGAGCCGCATGAAAAGCGCCTGAACATCATCGTGCCTTTCGTTGTATTGGTGAAAGGTGATTTCAGGATGGAGCTCGGCCGCCCGAATATAGAGATCCTCCATTGACAGGCCGTCCATGCTCAGGTCTTCGAAGCCTCTGACCCTCTTTAAGAGGTTCGCTGTCCCCCAGGATTTGAAGAGCGGCGCAAGTTTTTCGCCCACGCGATAGGCGCCCCCGCCATCGGCAAAATGGGTGACCGAGGCGTCCGGATAGTGTTGAGCGACGATATGAGTGTAAATGGGCGATGCGATTGCCCCTGCGCTCCATCCCATCACGGCGACGGTCTTGGGATCCCGGTAAGTCTTGAACATCCAATCCAAGGCAGACGCCGCATTGTCGTAGCCCTTGTGCAGGATATTGATCTTGCCCGCAGGCTGGCCGCCCATTGCAGGTACGTCATAGGTCGTGACCGAGTCGCCGAGAAAGACATCTCCGTTGGCGGTGGGAAGATAGACGATCGTGTAGTCAGCGAGCGGGTTTTCCGGGTTGTCAGTGTCGAAGACCCCGCCCAAATTGCTCGGATCCTGTTCGAGGCCGGCAAAGGGCCGGTAAAACGGTCTCCCATGCAACGCACAGTTTTCGCCCGTCCAGCATGCGCCACCGCCGGCAAGGATGAGGGCGAGCTTGGTGGGATCGCCTTCCTTCACCCAAAAAGAATAGGGCGTGCCCTGTGAGCATCCAGGCGCTCCTGCTGGCAGGACATTCCGCCAGCCAGGTCTAAAAGATTGAACGGGTTGGGTTTGCATGATTGTCTCCCTCGACGATGTGCGCTGTCAGCGATCTTCGGTGGCTGACCAATTGAATGGCAGGGGCGCCTCTCGAAACGCGAATCGGTCGAGATGATTG
This sequence comes from Binataceae bacterium (SeqCode), assembly GCA_052146355.1. GTDB lineage: Bacteria > Desulfobacterota > Binatia > Binatales > Binataceae > JAFAHS01. Next base: position 4,231 of record JBKQNE010000076.1, read on the forward strand.
GCAACGATCTCTTTGAGTTGCTCGACCGAGTCCGTATCTTCTGTCTCGATGGTGACGAGCAGCGCATCCGCGCTCGCCTCCATGGTCGCGACGGCGGAAGGGAAGCGAACCTGTCCTCTGTCCGCCGAGAATTCGACTTCGAATTTGTGGCCCCAGTGCTTGCACAGCTGTTGGAGGTATTTTGAACCGCTGGCCGTCTTTGCACGGCCTCTGGCAATGGCCATCTTCACGCCCTCACGATCGTGCTTGCGGCTTCGTGGATTGCAGAAGTGGTCGCCGGCCCGGTCAGGCGTTCCCAGTTGCCGTGGGCGAACTTCCTCTTGTCATCTTCGGTAAGTGGCGCCTGTTCCAGGAAACGGCGCGCGTCACCCCCCAAGCGATGTTGATACGGATAGTCTGTCGAAAACAGAATGCGATCTCTTCCGACGATCTCTATCGATCGTCGCAGATAGGTCGGACTGAACATGCCGCTCGCCGTGACATAGAGATTCTGGCGCAGGTAGGTCGCAATCGGATGGGCCAGCCCAGATACGCGGTCCATGGCGGCGAGGCGCTCGGCATAGAACAACACCAGCTCGCCCCAATGACCCAGGATCACTTGCAGGCCGAGCATGCGATCGAACGTGCCAGCGAGGACAAGACGCAGAAACTGGACGCCGGCGTCATAATGCCAGCCGAGGCCGTAGGTGGAGAAGGCTGCGTCGACCTCGGGCGCGAAGCCCGAATAGTAAGCCGCCCTTACGGCCGCGTCGGGCGCGCGGGGATGGAGCAGGATCGGCGCGCCCAACGCCTCCGCGCTCTCGAAGATGGGCGAGAGGGTTGGATGGTCGAGGTTGCGCGTGCCCACCCTCCCGCACAGCATCGTTCCCTTGAAGCCCAGCACTCTGATGCAGCGTTCGAGCTCCAGGGCGGCTTCCTCCGGCATCGCCACCGGCAACGTGGCCAACGCTTGGAAGCGCGTCGGATGGCGTGCGACCGCGGCCGCGAGGGCGTCGTTGGTCCGCCGGGCCAAGTCGAGGCTTTCCGGCCCAAGGTCGTGCAGCATGGGGGTGGTCAGCGACAGCACCTGAACGTCCAGTCCGGTTTCGTCCATCAGGGCAAGCCGGTCCTCGGCGAGATCGAGCAGGCGAACCTCGAACGTACCGGAGTGGAACGCCATGCTCGGATCGACCGCCTCAAGGCCGATCGCGTTCCAGGCCCGGTGGATTTCATCCGTCAGAAAATGCTCTTCGATACCAATCAGCTTCACTGATCACCTCGATTGTCATGGTGTGTTCTGCGGCTTCGGCGGAGGCTGTCGCAGCCCGGGCGAGGGTTCACCACGGAACGGTGTGCCCTTCACGGTCGAGAAATTGCAGACCGGGTTTGCCTTGCTGCGAGAGCAGCACATCCACGACTTTCGGAATGGCCTCCTCGACACTGAACGGCGCGTCCGGTCCGCCAAGAGCGGTGCGGATCCAGCCCGGAGCAATCAACACCAACGCGCGGGGCTCTCCTGCATGGCGGGCGGCGAAGCTGCGCATGAGCATGTTGAGCGCTGCCTTGCTTGTACGGTAGACATCATGGATTCCATTCTCATTGTTCGTGATGCTGCCCTGTCCGGAGGACATGATCCCGATCGTGCCAGTCGGCAGCACGAGGTCCTGCAAGCTCTCGACGACGCGCAGGGGACTTAGGGCGTTGGTCACCATCACACGTATAAATTCGTCGGTCGAAACGTCGCCGATCATTGCACGATCGCCGACGCCGGGATTGACGAACAGCATGTCGAACTTTCTCGATGCAAGACGCGCTCGCAGCGCGGCAACTTGATCGGGATAGTTGATATCCACGGTCTCTATTTCGAGTCGATCTTTGGCGCTTCCCAATAGATCGTGCAGTTTTGATGTGGTTCTGTTCCGCTCGGTGGCCACAACGTGCCAGCCGCGCTTGACGTACTCCTCAGCCAAGGCAAACCCGAGGCCGCGGGACGCGCCAATGAGAAGGAGCTGTTTATTAGACGATGGAGTTGGCATTTACAATTTCCTTTAACAAGTTATCGACGAAGGGCAGTATTTCGCGATCTGTCTAGGACGGGCGCGTATCTGACCCAGCTAGTGTTATGTCTCTGAAGTAAATGTAGCGTTTGTTCGTCTATTCAGCATGGGCGTAAAGAAATGCTGGGTGGAAATAAGCGGAGCAGATCGAGCCGAATTGGAGCACTGGTTGCGGGCACAGA
>JBKQNE010000077.1:0-5882 GCA_052146355.1 Binataceae bacterium (SeqCode)
TATATCGTAACCCATAAGATGCATTAAGGAGCTTGGAAATGCCGACGGGAGAAAGAACCAAGGAGTTGTCATTTCGGCTTTGGACCGAACGCAAATCTCTCGCCGAAATACACGCCCAAATCTGCCGGGATTCAGAGACCCTGAAGGGCAGCGTGAAGGAGTGGATCGTTGAGTGGGAACGTGGCCGTCAAGGAAAATGGAAGCCTGAAATCTCAAACTGAACCGTGCCCGCGATATGGTCCAGTTCCTGAACCCACTGGCCCAAGCAAGCGATCAGTCGCGCCGATCCAATTTCGCGGGATCGGAAGCAAATCTTCGATAGCGAGCCCTGTCAAACGCGGCTTATCACTTGGTTCGCAGGTACACCCCGCGTGTCTTTTTCTTGACCACGCCCGCATCGATCCAACGGGTAACGGCGGCGAAGAGCTCGGAAGGGCGCTTGCTCTTGAGGCCTCGAATACTACGGATGTTCGAAGCTTTGAACTCCTTGGGGAGCTTCGCGAGGACTTGGCTCCAATCGATGCGGCCAACCGCTTTGCTGGTTCGCTTGGCGGCTGGGGTACTGCCGCGAAGGCTCGCCAGCCCGGTAAACTTCTCGAACTCCTGCTCCAGGCGCGCAAGCTCAGTCTTCTTGGAGCGAATTTCGTTGGCGAGACCGGCGACAAGTCTTCGCGCATGTTGCTGAAGCTGGGAAAATGGGCTTACGGTTTTACGTGGCATCGCTTCCTCCGGACCGAGTGGCTAAGCTGCCAATATAGCACTTGGTACTAACAGGTCGGCAATAGGATAACACTTTCAGCTCATCAGTGACGCACGAACCGTCCGGCCGACCCTTTGTGTCTCCGTTCGGGCGGATTGGGTTTTGAAGCACAGGTAGACACGATCGCCAAGCAGCAAGCAATTGTTAATCAGGTCGACTCGAGACGGGATTCCGATGCAAAGCTCAACACACAGGGCAGTCGAATTGGAAAATGTGGTCAATCGGATTCTCAAGCTCCTCGATGGCCGGCTCGCCAATCGCGCCGGGCGGGTCGCGATCACCGGTATCGACGGATCGGGAAAAGGCTACATAGCATCGCAGATCCTTGCCGCGTCGCAAACAAGGCAAATTCAGACAGGAACCCCCGCAGGGCGTGAGCGCGTTGGGCGGCGGCGAAGAGATGTTGGGTGCTGCGGGAGGCCGACTAATCTCGTTCCGACCGGCGCCGCCGGCTAGCGCCGGCCCAGCTTCACGTACAGCTCAGCCTCGGCCCGAGCGACCGGCGATTCGAGCACTTCGCCGAGCAACCGCTGAAACATCGGCGATCCCGCCGCCTGCTCCGCGGCCCATCGCCTGGCAAAGGTCCCATCGCGAATCTCCGCGATCGCCTTGCGCATCAGCGCATCCGCGCCGGCCCCGATGAACTGCATGCCGTGCGTAAGCTGTCCGAGTTGGCTGGTATCCGTGGCGATGGCCGGAAGGACGGCGGAGCGGAGCCCTATAGTTCATTCATACGAGCTTGAGTTCGAACTGCCCCTAGCCTTGTGTCATTGCAAACGAACAACACGCAATCGGCGAAGCTACCTTGTGCTCCTTCGGCCAGACCGTGAGCGCCGCTGATCTGTAGAGCGACGAGCTCTGAAACAGTCGGGATTGTCAGTGCCGCTACAGAATCGTTTACCGACTTTGCCAGAAAGCATCCTCCCGCACCTTTCACAGGATGCGAACGAACGGTGCTGACGCAAACGATCGAGGAGCAGGGCCCAAAACAATCCCGCCGCACCCCAGGCGCGACGGATGGGCTGGGAAGCAACAAGTACGTGGAACCTGTTTAGGTTGGCAACATCGCCGTTTGTCGTGAAATCACGATAAACCTCAACAAAAAGTCTGCACCGCGACGTGTATGAGAGCACTTCTGCTTGAGATCGATCGGGCGCTGAAATCGAGCCTCTTTACGCTGGCGATCATGCGGTCGCTGGTAGTGCCCGACATTTGCGCCGCGCTCGAATCTGCCGACGGCAAAACCAATTTAAACGTTTTTTCCGACTAAGTGTCGTTCCCGGCTGGAGGCGCAAGCTCCACGATGACTACTCAACTGAGAATAGGCTCACCGTCTTTTGTAGCGACGAGACCGGTGATACCGCTGGTACAATGTGGTGGGATGAGACTTTTCTGGGTGCTCGATAAACGGGGCAAGCTGGTTATCTGCTCTAACAGTGACGATGGCACCTGTGAATTTCTCACGCCTGCGAGTTGGCGGCCGTTTCCTGGCATGGTTCAGACCCGTGACATTTTTAGGCCGATCTTGGAGGCGCACGTCATCCTGGTCTTGGAGGCGCACGTCTTAAGGCCGAATCCTGGCGAGAGGGACGCAAAAATTCGATTGATCCGGTTGGAACGCAACCGATCGAGTTGTTCCAGTTGGAATGCAACCGGGTCAAAATGCTGGCTCCCGGGCATTTTGCCAGGATTTTACGGTGTTTTCCGGCCGGAGCAACCGGAACAACCGGAACAACCGGGTAACCCTATCCCCCGTCCCTAACTTAACCTACCTACCCTACCTAAGCGTACCGACAGTGCCCCGCGATAGGTAGGGGGGAACGGGGATAGGGGGAACCCGGTTGTTCCGGTTGTCAGGGTTGTTTCTCCGGATTTTGCCAGGCTTTTACTGTGTTTTCTGCGGTTGAAGGCTCAATTCTTACCCGATTGTTTTCACTTATCGTAGCGTATAGAACCAACTCTGTGTGCGTCCCCGAGGAGCGCGCCACCATCTACCAGCGTTCCGTCTACGCTTTACCCTGCCTGCTGGTCCTCGCGCCCGCGCGCTGCCGCCACACACTGGGTCGCTTTCCCTGTTTTCGGGTCAGCGGCGGGGGTACTTTTCGGGGGTACATTGCCGCGTCCCGGCTTCGCATTCAACACCAACGCATACGCCGCGTGTCCTTCAGCGCCTCGCCAGGGGCGGCTGCCCCGGCCGCCGCTGAGGATTTTCAACGGCCCGTAAAGCGTTGCCTAACCATCCGCGACGCCGCCCGGTACCCCGCCCACCGGAACGAGTCAAAAAAAACAAAGAAAAAGGAGTAAGACGGACTGAGAATCATTTATTATTCTCTGGCGTTGGCTTTGCTGATCGGGCTTTCGAGCGCAGGCATTGCCGCGGCTCAAACCAATACTGCGTTTGGCGCCGGGGCGCTTGCGAGCCCTTCGTCCGCTAACCTGTCTGACAGTGCGTTCGGATTCTTGGCCCTGTATAGCCCCACTTCGGGCACCGGCAACACCGCCAGCGGAGTCAAGCGCACGAGCGTATGGTCCGCAAAAAAACGAGGTTCTGGAGTCCCAGGTTCTGAGACGCTATCTTGACCGGCGATGAACCGAGCGGCCTCCCTCGGCAGGGTTTTGGCCGCGAGCTGACTTCTCGTGAAGAGCCAAGATAGCCCGAATTCCCCGTAAGTCCGACAGGCTGCTAGATTCCGCAATCGCCCTCCGCGTCGCCACAGGTGGGGACGAAGCTCATTTCAATACTTTCATCCTGGTTTTTGCAGACAATGTTCGCATCATTCGAATTCGGATCCGGATTCGTCGCCATGGCCACACACTGCAGATCGGGGGTTAGGTTCCGTTTTGCTCCCCATTTAGTATTGGCAAGGTGATATTCCTGGAGAAGGGTTAAAGCGTCGGCGCAGCTGGCACCTGCCACCGTCAAGTTGTTGGCGGTAAGCACCTCTCGGCCGCCTACTATTCCAGGTATTCCAGGTATCACATCCTTTGAATCCACCGTCACATCACCACAGTTGGTGGTTTGCTGGTTTGTAATACCCACTACGCCGCTTGGTCCAATTGCGACCCGTTGTGTGAGACTGCCATTCCGTAATGCTTCCAAATTATCGAGGTTGGCCTGGTTTTCACGAACAACCCAATCATACGGCGCGACTTTACCTGGCTCGGTAAATTCTTCCTGAGGCACCGACGCACCTGCGGCCAGGCCACAGCTGTTGGGAGTGTCACTGGCGATAGCACAGATGATTTTTGCCGCGCGAGCACTGCCCTCCTTTTTAATAATCAAGGTTTGGAGATTCGACCACGCTGCCCGTACTTGCTCAATCGCCCCGGAGACAGCGAGTTGCGCATTCGATACGCCATTCGGGACCATTTGTCCTCGCGGCGTCCTTGGGTTGGTTACTATCCCCGTTACCGGGTCTATATCGCTTTTGTCCTTATTCAGATACTCATGGGGGGTTCGGGTGGCACTGATACATCCCTTATCGGGGTAGCATCCAGAACTGAGATTAGGGTCCGGAAGAAGTGATGGATCTCCCATCGCTATCGTCATATCCCAAAACTTTGGTGTTGTGGTACTCCCAATTCCCGGAGGGTTCTGCCAGGTTATAGGCGAGGTATAATTTAGATCAGCGTAGTTACTATGTGAATAGTAGTCCTCGATAGCGTGCAACGCGTAACCAAACTGCTGCAGGACTTCGCACTTAATACGACCAGAAGCTCCATTGAAACTACAACCAGAAAGAAATGAAAAGGAGGCTGGTTGCGAAACATCCACCTTCCCTTTTCCGTTCAACATCTTGTGTGAAGTCGCTGCAACGCCCGTACATAACCATGATATCCGCGGCGATGTCTGACAGTACTGTTTATTTCCAACCAAACCATCGCCCAGCATACGCTGAGCCCACAATCTGCAATCGAGAATCTTCTGGGTCGCGGCCGCTCTGCTCTGGGGATAGCCAGAGCTGTCGAGATAATCCCCTTCGTCGCAATGCCACCAATATGGGCCTCCACTCAGATGCATGGCCATGTTGTCCGCGGCTTCGACCGCTGGAAAGGCCCCTGCTGCACCGATTGCTCCGAGATTCGACATGGTCTTGGGACTAAAGCAAGGGTTAGGTTTGGTAGACGGATCGAACTGTGAACCGCAACCCAAAGCAGCCGTCGTGATTCTGGCATGCTCTTCGTTCTGACTCAGAATAAGCGCAGAACCAAAGGACCAGGCATTCGTAGAATAACCCAACGAAAGTATGCAGAGACTCAGTAAAGCGACCTTCAAATATCTCCGTCTCATACGGGATCCTCTTTTTTTCTGGCCCTTTATTTCAACTCGCTTTCAGGCCCGCGGATTTCCATTTTCAATGGCGGCGCGCGCCCCCGGCGACTTCTGCCGACCAACGCTGCTCGACAACGCCACCTGACGCTTGCCAAGTAGATTGTGGGGAGGAGCCTGAGCCACTGAGCTGGAGACGACGCCGCATACCACCAAATTCACCGCCAAGGCCAGAAAGGGCTAAAGAAAGATCTGAGCGGTCCACTATCGGCGAGATTTGCCTGGGCCGAAGCATCACTGGGAGAAACCCGTGATAGCAGCCGAACTCAGCGCAGGCACGACCGTCAACGCCTTACAAACCGAATCGTAGCGTCCCTTAGCATTAACCAGAGCCCCGGTTGGAGACACTTTCATAGTCCACCCCAATAAAATGCCTAATACAACAAATGGCCTCACTCTGCAAGGATTAGCTGGGTTTGGGCCAAGGCGTTTTTCGAAGGTCTCGGAGAGAAGCCGGTTTCGCATATGATGGCCACAGGCAACGCCCGGAGACGCCCGGAGGCGCTTTTTTTCCGAGAATGATACGGTGGAAGTGTAACAAGCCGGAATTTCCTTTTTGACTTTCAAGACACCCGATTGCTAGCCCTCACAAACTCAGCGTCAAGTCGCGGCCGAGCTGACGATCGCGGCCGACCCCGGCAGCCGCGGGGGGAGCCGGGTTCGAGCCTGTCTGTGGCGAATTGCTGATTTTGCTTGAAAATCAACAATTGTCGGGTGGGACGATGGCGCGGACCGGGCTTCGAATGATGCCGACGTTTCCATCGTCCTCCCTAAGATTCCGTACGGCGGGTT
>JBKQNE010000078.1:0-3748 GCA_052146355.1 Binataceae bacterium (SeqCode)
AAAACCCGCCGTACGGAATCTTAGGGAGGACGATGGAAACGTCGGCATCATTCGAAGCCCGGTCCGCGCCATCGTCCCACCCGACAATTGTTGATTTTGCTGGAAAATCAGCAATTCGCCACACACAGAGGTACGGACCCCATTTCTTCCAGGGAGCCTTGTTATCGCGAGCATCCTCGAGACGCTTTTGTTCCGCGTTCATTTTGCTTTGCGGTGTTCACGATTAACCCGCAAGAATATTAGGTTGTGAAGATTTGTCCGTTTACCTCGAAAATCAGTGCAACAACAGCTCAACAGCTGAGTGGGATGACAATTGTCATCCCAAGTGATCAGACGGACGTTCGACGTCAAGGATCGGCGGCGCCTTGCGCCACGGAAATCCACCTCGGCCCTTCTCGTAGGCCAGGTCGAAAAGGGCGTTCATGTACGAAGGGTCAAATTTCTCGTGTTTTATGTTTGGAAAATCGGGCTCGATATAGGCGAGGTTGTAGTCGATGCCGTCGTGCTTGGCAGTATTGTAAATACGTACAAGGTCGTTGTACCCAATGTAATGGATCATCGTGGCGATCGCCCTACCGCTGATGGTCAGAAATCTTCGGTTAACGGATGCCCACTCCGGATCGAGTCTGCTGTTGCGGATGATGTACCCATGGCGCTCGCGGCCGAGTTCCTTAGATCGGAGATCCACGCGCATACCGAGGTCCATCGGATACAGGAAGGCCTGGGATACCACTCCACCGTCGACGTTCATTTCCTGGTAACGGTGTCCATCGGCCTCGAGATCGATCATGATCGGCGGGAATGCCCCGGGTATGGAGGCAGACCCAAGTATCACCTTGCGGATCAGTTCGAGTGCGCCCGGCCGGCCGCTGTCGGCAATCGCGCCGATATTCCAAATTACCGGCCGCTGTGCGTCGAGACTGGCGGTGCCAATCAATAGCAGGCGCCCTTTATTGTACTCGGCCGCGATTTGGGCCAGCGCCTGCTCATTGATGTACCGGGTGATAAGTCCGTAGAGCGGTGTGGTGTCAGCCAGCGCTTCGCCGAATACAGCGCTGTGGACTCCGCGCCTCTTCAGGACGTCGGCCGGACCTATCTTGGTGTAGACGGTCCGGAGGACGCCCATATACGAAGGACCAAGGAAAGCGAACGGCGCGATCATCGCGCCCGTGCTGACTCCGGTTACCAGCTTAAAGACCGGCATCGTGGCCGTATCGGACCAGCCGCAAATCAAGCCGGCACCAAATGAGCCGTCGTCACTGCCTCCGGAAATTGCGAGGAAATGCGCCGGGGGCAGGCGCCCGTCCCAGCCTTCCTGCTTCGCTAAAGCAGTCCGTTCTCGATCCAGAGCTTTCTCCGCCTCTTTTGCCAGAGCAGCCCCTTGCGAGTCCGCCCAGAACCGGGCATTCGGGATACCGAGCACTGTAACGTGCTCCGTGAGGTCCTCTGGTGCCGGAGCTTCGCGCCGGTAGCCGAAGCACCAGCCCACCAGGCGTGTCAGCCACGCTTCACCAAGCTGAGCATTAAGGTCGGATGGCCTATTGTGGACGGCATCGCTAGTCGATGGTGCAGGGGATTTCATCGTAAATCCTGCTACCTCCACTATGGAAAGAGCATGCGGACCAAGGCAGAGGTCGCGCTCGAGTGAACAATTCATTCAGCGCGATTGCTTATTCACGTTTTTTCTTTGTCCACAACACTGTCTATCAATGCAATGATTATTGGAGAGTTCACTAATGTCAATGATTGCGGGGGACCATTCCGGAATACCCTGGCCGTTCTGCAAGGTCAGGTCCTTGTTATTCTTCTTGATCTCGCGCGCAATGATCGCGTTTTGGTCCGCAAGCTTCGAACCGATAACTTCTAACTGATCGCATTTCGTGAATTCGAAGCCCTTGGACTCTATGAACCAGGATGGGCCCCAAATCCACCGCGAAGATTCCCGAGTCACATTCAGGTCGACAATGCGCATTTCGATTCTCTCGCAAAATAACCGTTTTCCGCGCGTTTCGCCGAGCGACGATGATACGGCTTAAAGTTCACTCGGTAGGGCTGCAAGCTCCGCAATAAACGCCTCAATAGTCGTGTAGAGTTAGATTTAAACGAGCATGCAACTAGTTGTTCTCCACAGCAGGTAATATAGGCGATCAATGCGATTAGTTTGCATAGCGGATCCATATAGAGCTATTGCACTTTAAACTCTCTTGCGCCTGATATGTGTGCAAACACTTAGTCCGGCGCGTCAACACCCTATCATCTAAGATCCTAGTCGGATCCTTTGTGTTTAACATGGCAGCTTGGTAGTCTCCGAATTCTCCAAACGGAAACGTTCAGCCCTGACGGTTGGGTTCGAGTTGGTCAGTTGTGTCAGGTGATGGCCGTGCGCGTTCCGCGCGGAACGACATGGGCCGCGAGGAACGCAGCATGGAGATGCCGCTAAGCGAAGACGAATCATGAATTCAGAGGGGAAACGAAAGTGAAGAGCAAGAAACTAACTTTGCTGGCCTCCCTCGTTGTCGCGGTTCTCCTCCTGATAAGCGCTGTGAGCAGGGCGGACGAGTGGTACGTGCTCAGCGAGCAGACCATCAAATCTGTCGATCAAGGTGTGGAGATGAAGAGCGAGGGAGGGCGGTTCAAGACCAGAGTCAAGCAGATCAAGATCAGCGTCGAGGGCGCCGACGTGGAGATCACAAAAGCCGTTCTTAGCTGGGACAATCGCCCGGACGAGACAATCACGGATATCGGCATCCTGAAAGCAGGAGGATCGACGACTCCGAGAGATGCGCCGGGACGCAAGGCCCGGCTCACTGCGGTGACGGTCCAGTACAAGATCGTTGGTGACGCACCAACGGCTGTGCTCAAGGTCTGGGGATACGACTGAGCGGGGAAGGCTGACTCTCAAGGTATCGAGAGATGTCCCTTCTCAAACCTTCACGGCGCGGATTCATTGGCATTTTCGAATGTGCGACGATAGCGTCTGTTACGACGCCCACCACAGGAGCGGTTGGGCTCGCATCCGGCGAACCCAGAACCCGCACATCGTTAGTGTTGGAGGCGATCGCGCTGCATCGTCAGGTTGCCATACTGAAACGCGGGTGTACGTCGTCAGAACCTATTGGACAAGTTGACAACGGAATTAAGAGAGGATCTGGTTCATCTGGGTTGAAGTTTTGGCTGCGAATTGATGATGCAGCCGTCGTCGAAGCTCAATGGTTTTCAGCTTGATGTTCTGCCTCGATGACAGGATGGTTTGAGCACGGCCGAAGTAGACGTCGGCCGGGGTCAGGTTGTTGAGACTTTCGTGGTACCGGCGCGAGTTGTAGTAGTCGACGAACTCGGTTAGGCGCGCTTCGAGTTGAACGTGTCTGTGGCGAATTGCTGATTTTCAAGCGAAATTTTCAAGTCTCGCCCGTAATTTTTGCGGAGCCCGCCGCACCTCCAAGGTCTGATCCGCGAGATGGCTCGCGACAACCATGTCTACGATCAGGAGAACCGATCGCTTCTTGTCGATCCTGATAGCCATCTGACGCGATGCGCCTGGTGCACGGCTAGCTCCTTTTCTTCGCACTTGTTTCACGGATGAGAGCATTCCCAGACTGTTCCCGATGGATTATTCATCCTAGCGCCTGCTACTCGGGACTCTAAACATGCGATGTGATGTGTCCGGCTAAGAGATTCTCTGGCCAGTACTTGCGGCGATAATACTTGCGCGGGTGATAGGCAGGTCGCGAATTCTGAGATCGAGCGC
>JBKQNE010000079.1:0-3135 GCA_052146355.1 Binataceae bacterium (SeqCode)
CGCGAGCGCCGCCGTCTTTAGCCTGGCATCCAGTTTCCATCGCCATTCAGTCAGTTTTGGATAATCGTCTCCTGGATAAGTTGATGGAGCTCCAAGCAATTCGGTCTCAATGGATGGCTCGTCGCCAATAATCGGATTGGAAACATGGACGCGAACGGGCACGTCGAGGGGGCGACCCCAAAACTCAGCCTGCTGCTGCGTCAATATTGGGGCTCTCAGTCGGTGAGGCTCGGGCTGCCTCGGTCGAACTTGCCGCAATTGCCGATCGCTGATTTCACCTGGCGGGGATCGAAGATAGCGAGCGTGTCATCCCACATTTCCATTTTGAGCCTTAATTATGAAACCTCGGATCGTCGCAAACGTCAATATTCATAGGGGTGTGAATGCGATGAAGACGCTCCGGAGGTCAATACCCAATGGGTGAGATACAAAATCGGCCCTTTCAGCTCTCCTTCAACGCCTCTCTCAAGGTCGAGTTCCAAGGCTCCCGCGTCACTTCGGACGGTGGCCTGATCCTGGTGCGCGAACTCGACGAGCGGCTCGGATTCGGCGAATTGATCGCGCAGCATCTGACCGACTGCCGTGGGAAGAACGCGCAGTTTTGCTTCGCCGACCTGCTGCGGCAATCAGTCTATAGTCGCTTGGCTGGCTACGAAGATCTCAACGACGCCGAGAGGCTTTCCCAGGACCCGACCTTCCGGCTAATCAGTTCGGAAAATATCTGGGATCGAGGCGTCGCTCTCACCTCGCGGTTGCAGAGTTTCGAGACCGAGATACTGGCCGAAGACGCGAACTTCGCCGGGCTGGCGGGGCTCAGCCGGGCATTGATCGCGAAAGCGGAGGCGCTGGATTCAGGGTACCGCACGGTCCTGGACATGGATTCGACGGAGATTCCGGTGTACGGAGAGCAAGAGCAGAGCGCCTACAACGGGCATTTCGAATCGACCTGCTTTCACCCGCTGCTGCTGTTCAACCGCGAGGGCGACTGTCTGGCCGCCAAGCTGCGGCCGGGCAACGTGCACAGTGCGGACGACTGGGAAGAACTGCTCATGCCGGAGATCGAGCGGCAACAGAAGCTGAGCAAGGAAGTGGTGTTTCGAGCCGACGCCGCCTTCGCCAAGCCAGAGATTTACGAGGCGCTGGAAAGCCGGGGCGTGAAGTACGCCATCCGTATTCCGGCCAACGAGAACCTGGAGCGGGATGTGGCCGAACTGCTGCCGCGCCCGGTGGGGCGTCCCAGTCACAAACCGATCGTGTGGTACAAAGGCTTTCTCTACAAGGCCGCCAGTTGGACGACGGCACGGCGAGTCGTGGCGAAGGTGGAACATCATGCCGGGGAGTTGTTCCCGCGCATCGGATTCATCGTGACCAATCTGGAGACGCCGAGCCAGGCGGTGGTACGGTTCTATAACAAGCGGGGCACTGCCGAGCAGTGGATCAAGGAGGGCAAGCAGGCGGTGAAGATGACGCGGCTAAGCTGCCACCGTTTCCGGTCGAACGAGGTGCGGCTGTGGCTGAGCGTGATCGCATACAACTTGGGCAACCTGTGGCGGCGGCTGGTGCTGCCGAAGGGAGTCGAAACGTGGTCGTTGACCAGCTTGCAGCAGCGGCTGGTGAAGACCGGCGGGCGGCTAGTCAAGCACGCTCGGTACTACTGGATGATGCTGGCCGAGGGCCACCTGACGCGGCGCCTGTTCGCAAGCATGTTGCGGCGGATTCTGGCTTTGCCGCTGCCGGCCGGATAGGCGCGCAAGCCAGGCGAAACCAATCTGGACGACAGAGGGGAGTTGAGGGAGGGGTGTCTGAGAAATCGCTTCGAAATCAGGCAAATCACGGCTTTTTGGCCTGGGCAGAGGACCCGCGGGGCAGGAAGGGGGCTTTGCCGTTGGAACGAATGCGAAAAAGGTGGCGAGCCGGGCACTCAGGGGTGTATTCTTTCGTCGCCGGACAAGCAAAATGGAAATCCCGGGTCATATGTCCCCGATTGCCGCATCCAGATGCCATCGAATTCCAGCGATTTTATCCTCTCCACGACCTTCAGGTTCTCGAGGTCGTCCCATTCCGCGTAGTCGTACATGCCTGGGTCACCCAGACCCCACTCAGCCATCAGCCTTATGCATTCGGGAATGCGCGGGTCAAACGGCCTGAGGACACGAAGATACACAGGCACAACGACAATGGCGGCCCCACGAGGATCATCTTTAAAGGACCAATACGATTCTCTCGCCTGCCTTTCGGCAATGAGAGGATCGGGCGTGAAGCAGTGGAAATGGTGTCTGGGGTCAAAGGATTCGAAGTCGAGATAGGTGCCGTGGTACATGGCTCGCGGCCTCCCGTCGCGTTCCTTGACGGTGCTCGCCCCGAACCACGCCTTGAATGCGGGGCTTTCTGTGACCACTGGGTCACCAGGATATCCATGCGCCCGCCTTGCTCGGGGCTTCATGCAGGGCCGCCCTCCTCCCCCTCGTCAAACCTTATCGGCGGATGCGCGCTAATCACGAGGCACTGAGCGGCCCTTCCATTCAAATCAGGAGCCTATAGGTGCCCCTTCCGAGAAACTCCAGGTATCCGAGATCGCGTAAGACCTGCAATTGCTGGCGAATCTTGGGGCGGACATTTCTATTACTTGGGTACGTTCGCGTGAAATGTGCCTCTAGGTCGTAAAGCTCATTGAGCCCAAATGTCCCCTTCCTCAGCTCGCGTATGACGCCGAGCGTCAGCGTAGCCCATCCCCGGCTACTGGCAGCGATTCTCCTCAGATTCGCGAACCTTTGAAATGCCCTGCGAACCTGTCCGCGGTCGTGAATCTGTCCGGCGGAGATGACCTCGATCCGTGCGTCCGGAGCGAGCCTGTCGAGCCGAATATTGCAGCCGATCCAGCCCGCCCGGCGCGCGTTGGCGGAAAGCGGCTTGCGTTTCTCTACGACCTCCGGTGTCAGGAAAAGGCTGTGTATCGCGGTGAGGCTTTGGATTTCCCAATGATCGTTCCTTTCAAGCATCATTAACGTGGGGACCGAGCCATCGAGTATCCTCCCCATCAAGGCGCCGTAGGCTCCGTCGACTAGTGTCCTGAGTCTAAAATAATTGTCATAAGTATAACGACTTTCAGCATCGAATACAGTAGAGGGTATCGAT
>JBKQNE010000080.1:0-97941 GCA_052146355.1 Binataceae bacterium (SeqCode)
CATCACGCGAGCGCCGCGACAATTCAGGCGCCGGCAGTTCTACCGAGGATGTCATCCGCCGCGTGCTAGTTCTTTCGCACGTTGCGGAACGGGCCCGTGTCGAACCGCGGCTCCTTGGGCAAGCCAAGCACGCGCTCCGCGATAATGTTGCGCTGGATCTCGTCGGTACCGCCCGCGATGGATACAGCAGGCACCGAGACCAGAATTTCGGCGATGATTCCGTCGCGCGCGCTCCCCTTGCCGGTCAGCATCGCCTCCGTGCCGGTGATCAGCGTATGTACGCGGGCGCAGGCTCGCGCGACGTGACTGGCGGCCAGCTTTCCGAGCGAGCCTTCCGGGCCCTGCGGACGTCCCTGTTGCTGAGCGGCGCGCGCCCGCCGCGCAGTCCATTCGGCGGACTTCGCCAGGATCATCAACTTCGCAATCTCCTGGCGCGCGTTAGGATCTTTGTTCGCGCCCGTCTCCTGGGCGCGCTCGATGATTAGGTCGACGCGGCCGGCGCGCTGCGGATACCAGGTGTAGGGCTGATTTGCGATTTCGAACTCGGCGCGCTCCTCGGCGTGGATGCGTCCCATGCGCACGCCGCGCCTTGATGGCGAGCTCAGCCCGTCTGCCCCACGGCGCTCGTGGGCGAGCGTCGTCATCGCCACCTTCCATCCCTCGCCGACGCGCCCGACCAGGTTCTCTTGCGGGACCTTCGCGTCGGTGAAGAACACCTGGTTAAAAGACGCGTGACCGTTCATCTGCTTCAGCGGCTGCACGTCGACGCCGGGCTGCTTGACGTCGATCACGAAATACGAGAGCCCCTCGTGCTTGGGCGCGTCCCAATCGGTGCGGGCGAGCAACAGGCCGTGATCGGCATGATGCGCACTGGTAGTCCACACCTTCTGTCCGTTGACGATCCAGAAATCGCCCTTCAAATCAGCGCGGGTCGTGGCGCCGGCGAGATCGGAGCCGCTGCCCGGCTCGCTGAAGAACTGGCACCAGGTATCTTCGCCGGTGAGAATGCGGCGCAACAATTTCTTTTTTTGCAGATCCGTTCCGTGTTCGAGCAGCGTGGCCGCCGCCAGCAATCGCACTCCGGACTTCGCAACGCCGACTGCGCCGACATTGGCGAATTCCTCTTCCACCGCACGCACCAGGGCGTGCGGCAGGCCGCGGCCATACCATTCCTTCGGCCATTGCGGCATGCCCCATCCGGAGTCGGCGAGCTTGCTGCGCCACTCCACCAGCGACATATCGGGATTCCAGTTCGCCGCCAGCCACTCGCGTACTTCCGCACGCACCTCGGCTTCGCTGACTTTACTCATCGCTCATACTCCCCAACGCTGCATCAACAGTTCCCGATGGTAGCTCGGCTGACCCAGGAACACCTCGGAGCTTTTCGCCCGCTTGAACCACAGATGCGTATCGTTGTCCCAGGTAAAACCGATACCGCCGTGAAGCTGAATACATTCGGCGGCAGTATGCAGGTAAGTTTCCGATGTGGCGGCCTTGGCGAGACAGGCGAGCGCCGGCCATTCCGGATCGTCAGCCGCCGCAGATTGCGCCGCGTAGTATGCGGCGGACTTGGCAAGCTCCACCTCCAGCAGCATGTCGGCCAGCTTGTGCTTGATCGCCTGAAACGAACCTATCTCTCGTCCGAACTGTACCCGCAGCTTCGCATAGGCGATGGCAGAGTCGAGCAACGCCTGCGCTCCTCCCACCATCTCGTTGGCGAGAGCGATGGCGGCGTGGTCCAGCGTGCGGACAATCGGCGCTGCACCATTTTCCAGATTGCCGAGCAGGTCGGCATGAGCGCCGCGAAAATCGATGCGCGCCAGCTTGCGCGTGGGATCCATCGCTTGCAGCGGCTGCCGCTCGATACCACCGGCGTCCGCGCCGAGTGTGAACAACCCCAGTCCCGCGAGGCCGGCGGTGCCGGGGAGGCGCGCGGCCACCACCAGCAGATCCGCGATGTTCCCGTCCACTACGTAACTTTTGGTTCCGTTGAGACGATAACCGTCCGCGTCGAGGGTGGCGACGAGTTCTATCCTGCCCGGATCCCACTCGCCATTGAGTTCCGTAACCGCCAGCGTGGCGAGCCGCGCGCCGCTCGCGAGGGCCGGCAGCAAGCTCGATTTCTGCGCGTCGGTGCCGGCGTTCAGTATCGCGCAGGCGCCGAGCACCGCGGTGGAGAAGTAGGGCGCGCACAGTAGGGCGCGGCCGAATTCCTCCATCACGATGCCGAGTTCGACCATGCCGAACCCCGCGCCACCGTATTGCTCGGGAATGTGAATACCGGGCAGCGCGAGATCGTTGCTCAACTGGCGCCAGACCGCGGGATCGTATCCCTCAGCCGTGGCCATCAGGCGACGGACCTCGGTGGTGGGCGACTTATCATCCAGAAATCGCCGCACGGCAGAGCGGAATTGCTCCTGCTCGTCCGTGAGCGCCATCCGGATGCGGCGCGCGGGCTCCATTTTCGTTTCGTGTGATGTACTCATCGGTCCTCACAAGCGCTCGACTGCGAGCCTTGGTTTTAGCGCACCCAAGCCAGGACGAAACGGAACGAATCGTCCTTCTTCAATCATCGGCATAAACCTGTTGAGGTGCTCCCGGCAAGCCCGGCTTCAAGCGGTCCGGCCGTGTGATTCCGCATCGGTGAGTTGGCCGCTGCGGTTACTGTGACTTCGCTGCTTACTGGCATTAGCCACGATCGCTGGTCAAACGTCCCCGTCGAGAGAATTAGCGGCTGGAGTCACGCCACCGCTTGCACCGTATCGCGATCATGCGCCCTGGAAGAGGTCGACTGTCAAAGCTGCGCGGTTAGCTGTAGGCCGAATAGTACGAGGATGGCTGCGAGACAGTAGAGGTGATCGCGGTAGATTGCGCGGGCCAGGTGGGTTTGGGTGTTGGGTGGGTCGGTTGCTCTTGCGAGGCGGGCTGCGTTTGGGATGGTGCGGGTTCGGGCGAGTCCGATTGCGGTTGCGGCGGCTGCCAGCGAGGTCCATCCGATCCACCAGTGATCTGTGTTGCGCACTATTTCTGCGATGATCCCTAGCAGGGTCAGAACCATTACCACGGCGATCAGGTTCATCGGATATGCTTCGATGGTGACGCGGCGATAGTACGCCGAGATCGAGGTCAAGACCTCGATTGGTAGGGTGTCGCCGGCGTGCTTTCGGGTTTGCACGTCGAACATCAGGTCGAACCATAAGACCGCGATCAGAAATGCGGCGCCGGATGCGATGCATGCGTGCATGTCTGTTTTGGATCCTTCGCTTGACTAACTTCTATTTTGGAAGCTACTGTCCCGTCAAGAAAGGGACGGCTAGAGCCATCATGCGCTGGAATGAAATCAACACTGTTGAATGCTCGATTGCGCGGGCGCTCTCGGTCGTCGGGGACCGCTGGACGATGATGATTGTGCGCGACGTGTTTCTTGGGATCCGCCGTTTCGATGCCATGCAGCAGGATCTGGGGCTGACACCTCATCGACTGAGCCATCGACTGGGGAAGCTGGTTCGCGACGTGATTCTGGCGCGGGTCGAGTACGAGAAACATCCGCGCCGGTTCGAGTATCGATTGACCGAGAAGGGGATCGATCTTTTTCCTTTGATCGTCGTGCTGAATACGTGGGGCGATCGCTGGATGGCCGGGGACGCCGGCGCGCCGATCGAGTTGGTCCATCGCAACTGCGGCCGCGCGATAAAGCCGGCGCTCACTTGTCCGCATTGCAGGGAGAAAATAGTCCCACGCGAAATGAGCCTGCGCCCTGGCCCTGCACTCAAAGACCGCGGATTGCCGGGCAAGACGTTTCAGGCAGTGCAGGTTCCGGCGCATTTTGCCAACCGCTAACGGCGTCTCCCGCGCTCGAATTCACACCGATGCGCAAGGAGCTGATTCCCATGAACAAGAGCAACCCTGAAATTTGGATGATCGCCTTCCCGATTCCGGGAGCGTTCGCGCAGATGGCGCAGATGGTTGAAGAAAGCGGCTTCGATGGTATCGGGATCGTCGATACACAGAATCTGGCCGCAGACCCCTATTCCGAATTGTGCGTCGCGGCTCGCGCCACCACACGCCTGAAGCTGCGGACCGCGGTGACGAACCCGGTGACGCGTCATCCTGCGGTGACCGCGTCCGCGATCGCGACCGTTCAGGCCGAGTCCGGCGGACGCGCGGTGCTCGGAATCGGCCGCGGTGATTCCGCGCTCGCGAAGATTGGTGAGCGGGCGCCATCAAGCAAAGATTTCGGGCGCTATATTTCCCAAGTGCAGGGATTCCTGCGCGGCGAGGAGGTCACGCTCGATAACGGGTACCGCAGCCGCAACGAGTGGATCGCGCGCGGAACTCTGCCGAAGGTGCCGGTCGACGTCGCCGCCACCGGGCCTCGCGTGATCGAGGTCGGCGCCACGCTGGCAGAGTCGGTGACCTTTGCGGTCGGCGCCGACCCGGAGCGGATTGCCTGGGCGATAGACCACGCGCGACAGGCGCGTAAGCAGGCTGGAATGGATCCCTCGACCCTGAAGCTCGGCGCGTTTCTGAACGTGGTGGTGCATCCTGATTTCGCCCGCGCGCGTGCGATGGCGCGTGGCACCGTGGGGACGATTGCGCATTTCTCGGGAATGTCGCGCGATTCGGCTGCGGGGATGCGCGCGGAGGATCGCGCGGTGGTCCGGAAAATTGGTGAAACCTACGATATGTCCCGGCATGCCAGGGGAGACGCGGCGCACGCCCCTCTGCTCGATGATGCGTTCGTCGATCGGTTCGCGATCGCCGGACCTCCCGCGCATTGCGTGAAGCGCTTCGAAACGCTGCTTAAACTCAGTCTCGATCACTTGATCATCGTCGGCTCCGGCGGCGACCTGGCCCCATCCGACGCCATGCAATCCCTGGGATTGTTCAGGGCGGAGGTTTTGCCGGTCCTCAAGTCAGGCAGGCAATCCGTTTAGTGAAAAAAGGGTCGACGCGATGGAGTGTGACCAATGAGCCTACAGGTTGATTTGTTCTGGTCGTTCAGGAGCCCATACTCATACCTTGCGGTACCGCGCCTGGTCGCTCTTGAGGCTGAGTATGACGTGGAATTCCGCGTGCGGCCGGTCTATCCGCTGGCGGTGCGCGATTCGAGTTTCTTTCAGCGCGTCGATCCCCTGTTCGGCCCATATCTGTTCCGCGACACCGCGAGGATTGCCGAGTATATGGGACTGCCCTTCGCCTCGCCGCGCCCCGATCCGGTCGTGGTGGATATGCAGAATCAGAAAGCCGCCGCTCATCAACCGTACATACATCGCCTGACGCGGTTGGGCGCCGATGCGAGTGAAAAAGGCTGCGGACTCCCATTCATCAGCGAGGTCTCGAAACTGATTTGGGGCGGAGCCGTGCAGGGCTGGGACCAGGGTGACCATCTGGCTCAGGCCGCCGCGCGCGCGGGTCTTGATCTCGCGACGATGGATCGCGAGATCGCTGCGCATCCGGTGGCTTACGAGAGCCTGATTGAACAAAACCATGCGGCGCTCAAAGCAGCGGGCCATTGGGGCGTTCCGACCCTCGTTTTCGAGGGAGAGCCCTTCTTTGGACAGGATCGGATCGATCTCCTCGTCTGGCGCATGAAACAGCGCGGATTAACCACGCGAAATAAAATTTCCTGACCTGCTTCGGTTCAATAGGAGAACATTGCGATGGCTGAAAAATACCGCATCCACGGGATCGAGCTTTCACCATACTCCGTGAAGGTCCGTTCGTATTTTCGCTACAAGGGAATTCCGCATCGATGGATTCCGCGCAGTCTGGACACCGAAGGCGAGTATCAGAAATTCGTCAAGCTTCCGCTGGTGCCGCTGGTCGTGACGCCTGATAACCAGGGCATCCAGGACTCCACGCCGATCATCGAGCAGGTCGAGGCGCTCCATCCGCGGCCCTCGATTCATCCGGACGACCCGGTCGCGAATTTGATTTCGGTCCTGCTCGAAGAGTTCGGCGACGAATGGGGCAACAAGTGGATGTTCCATTATCGATGGGCGCGCGAGGCCGATCAGCTCTCGGGCGCGGGGCGTATCGCGCGGTCGATGATGCCGACGGTGGATGACGCGCAGCTTGCCAACGGAATCGCGATGGTTCGCGATCGGATGGTCAATCGCGTTTCTTTCGTCGGATCGAGTCCGCAGACCGCGCCGCAAATCGAGGAGTCGTTCCGCGACGCCATCACGATCCTCGAGCCGCACTTCGCCAACCGCGCTTACCTGTTTGGGCAGCGTCCGGCGTTCGCCGACTTCGCGATGTGGGGGCAGCTCTACAATGCATGGACCGACCCGACGCCGGGCGCGATCATCAACGCAACCACGCCCAACCTGCTCGCATGGATCCATCGGATGCTGTGGCCCAGGGCCGAAGGCGACTTCGAGCCGTGGTCAAGTCTTGCACCGACCTTGACGCCGCTGCTCGAGCGCCAGGTCGGGAGGCTCTTCATGCCGTGGACGGTAGCCAACGCGCAGGCTATCGCAAGCGGCCGGGAGGAGTTCAGCGTCGAGTTGGCCGGCAAGACCTGGACGCAGAAGCCGCAGAAGTATCACGCGAAATCGCTTAGCGTCCTGCGCGCGAAGTACGCGGCATTGCCTGACAAACGCGCGATCGACGCGGTGCTGCGACAAACCGGATGTCTGGCTGCTTTGCAATAAGGCCCGTCTGACGAGGCTGAGGTCAGCATCGCAGGCCGGTTACGACTCGCATGACGCCACCATGATACGGTGTGGTGGATGAGCAAGAGCGGCGACTACGACACGATCGGACGCGGCTACGCGCTCAGTCGGAGGCCCGACCCGCGCATTGCCCGGCAAATTCTGGACGCGCTGGGCGATGCAGCGACGGTGGTGAACGTAGGTGCGGGCACGGGATCGTATGAACCCAGTCATCTCGCGGTGACGGCGGTTGAGCCTTCAAGCGAGATGATCAGGCAGCGGCCGACTGATGCAGCGCCGGTGGTCCGCGCAGTCGCCGAGCAGATTCCTTTCAAGGACCATTCCTTTGACGCCGCGCTCGCCGTTCTGACGATTCATCACTGGCGTGATCTGCCCCGCGGGCTGGCGGAGATGCGGCGCGTGGCGCGGTGGCGGGTCGTAATTCTGACCTGGGACGTAGCGGCAGGCGCTTCGTTCTGGCTCACGGCGCATTACTTTCCCGAAATCGCGGCTTTCGATTCCACACGTCTTGGCCCGATCGATGAGCTGGCGGATGCCCTGGGAGCAAAGGTGATTCCGGTGCCAGTTCCGCGCGACTGCCAGGATGGTTTTCTAGCCGCATTTTGGGCGCGGCCCGAGGAGTACCTCGATCCGCGTCGCCGAGCGTCAATCTCCGGTTTCGCGCAGATTTCGCAGCAGGCTGTCGAACAAGGCCTCGAGCGGCTGTCGCGCGATCTTCGCGAAGGCGCATGGGACGAACAATTCGGGGAGCTGCGTTCCCGGGAGAGCCTCGATGTCGGCTATCGCCTGGTGATCGCGGACGTCAACGCACACAGCAGTCCAGGGGGCGGTTGAAAAAGGATTTCACGTTTTCGACTTAAATGCTGGCCAGACCTGGCAATTGCAATCCGCGAGGTATTGGCGCCAGTCTGAATCGGGTTTCGAAAGGGGAATTCCGGTCTAAACGGGGAGTCACAAGCGGAAAGTTAGAGCGGAAATTCTGGAGAAGACCAAGTCGATGACGTTGGGAAATATCGTCAAGCGCACGGTTCGTGTCATCCCGGTAATTCTTCTGGCAGGTCTGTTCCTCTCAAGTTTGGTTGTCGCGCAACCGTCTGCGCCCACCGAAGTCGCTGCCAAGGCAACTCCTAAGCCAACCAAAACGGCGAAGCCCACCAAGACACCCAAACCGACCAAGACTCCAAAACCCACTAAAACCCCTAAGCCCACGAAGAGTCCGAAACCGACCAAGACTCCGAAATCGACACCAATCAAGACCGCGACCGCCACCGCGACACCCACGCCGACCCCGTCGACTCCGGTGATCTCCTCTCTCAGCGCGAATTCCGCGATCCCATTCTCGCTCCTTACCATCTCCGGTTCGGGTTTCGAACCGGCGAGTGCGATGGTCCTTTTTTCCAACAGCAACTTGCAACTGAAGGTCACACCGGTTGCAGTCACCTCGACGTCGATTGAGGTGAACGTTCCGCCCGCGCCGGCCTCGTCGGGACAAGCGTTCGCGGCCGCGACAGTCAATGTCCAGGTTGTGCGGGCGCCTGGCTCGACCATGTCCAACTCGATCTCCGGATTCCAGGTACAGGATCTTCCTCCACCCCCCGCTCCGCCTCCGGGCACTGTGTTGTTGGGAATTTATCAGGGCACCCTTTTGGAAGCGCAGCAGGCTCAAACCGCGATTTCAGGCACGGCCCTTGATACACCGGATATCAAGAGCTCGCTCAGCAACATCATCACGAACCTGAGCCAGACCGTTGCGCAGATACAGGACCTGCAGCAGGGCATCGCGTCCAGCGTTGACTTCGGAGCGGTGAACGGTGTCGAGGTGCTCCTAACCAGTGCCGATCTTCCCGAGGCTGATCGAACGCTGGCCGGCCTAATCAGTGCATTAGCCAATTCCCCCGCGTCTGCCGACCGTGGAAGTAGGTTGCCCGATCTGCTTTTTCCAGAGGCGTTCGCTCAGACCGGTACTTGCGCGGGTCCCTCAAACTTTACGGCGCTCGGCCAGGCGGTGACGCAGCCACAAACCACGGCTCCCGAGATCGCGGGTCAATGGGAAGTCGCCAATTCGGCCTCCACGGTTATGGACTGCTCCTTTGGCAAAGGCCGAGGCGGGCCGCTCGAGCCGTTGCTGGCGGCAGGCGACCTGGCACTCACGTTCGTCGAGGTTGAACCCGGAGTTCTCAAGCTCATGATGGTGATCTACGACGTAACCCAAAACTTGAAGGGGGTGCTGGCCCTGTCGGCAGTGAACGATGACCTCTCCGCGGGCAAGACTCCTCCATGTTCCGATGTTCAGGACGCATTAGGACTCACAGGTTTGCTTCCGGGTGCGACGGGAAAAGTGGCGGCAGCGTTTGTCGCAGGCATGGGCGTCGGCAACGCCGTGGTTCAGTCCGCGCCGTGCGGCAAGGCACCGCCCACGTGCGCGGCACCGCAATCGGAGTGCGACGGCATGTGCACCAATTTCAGTACGGACCTGGATAACTGCGGAGCATGCAACCCGCCTCCCGAAGATCTCTGCAACTTCGGATGCAGTGGTGGGCACTGCACGGCGCCGCAAATGCTAACCTGCCCGCCGACGGGGAACCCGAACGCTACGACCGCATGTCTGACCGGCTGCAGCGATACCACTAGTGACCCCATCAACTGTGGGGGATGTACAGTTGTTGGTGATAATCATTCGTGCGGACCAGAGGCTTGCGTAAACGGCCAGTGCGCGGTCGGACCGTTTACGGAAAACTTCAGCGGAACACTATCCGGCCCCGCGTGTCCAACCGTAAGCGGCGGCTGTACATGGACACTTACGGCTCAGGACGTGACGTTTGTCTTCACGCCTAATTCGTCTACAGGGGGGTACAACATCAGCAGCAGCGGGACGGGGTCGGTTTCAAGTCAGAATGCGAACTGCCTTCCCGGTTCGTTCTCGATGGCTTGCACGGGTACCGCCAAAGGAGGCACCGCGTCGATTTCCTGCTCCGCCGCCAATCTGCAGGGCTCCGGTCCCTTTAGCGAAACGGCGGGGTTTTCCGGAAGCTGGACTTTTCCGGATAACGGCTGCGCAAGCGGCAGCGGAAATTTTTCGCCCATCGTTTTCGGCCAATGAAGAGGGGGCCGGCATGATATTGGTCGTTTGCGAAGTCAGGCGTTAGTCTCTCGGTGGCGCGCGTCCAGAGAGGAAAACATACCCGGCCGCAGCAAATGCGATTCCGAATTCGACGATTAGCTTTGCGATGAAACGTGAAGGCAATTGATCAGCGGGTTGTCTGCAGGAAACGGCCGATCGCTTCGAATGCCGCGAACTGTTCGTTTTGACCGGGTATGCTGAAGTATTCCTGCGAGGCGCTGGTTTTGACTATGACGAGATCGTAGGCCGGGTTCACGTAGATGAATTGGTAGCACAGGCCAACCGCTGAATATGGATGCTCATTGCCGCCATTGGGTATCCACCATTGATAGCCATAGCCTGTGGTGTTGTCGGGGATCGTTGGCCAGAGTTGACCGTAGTTGACTTGCGGGCCTTGCGGGTTGGTCGCTTCATCGATCCATTTCGCAGGCACGAGCTGGCGGTCCCCGCTCTTGCCGTGATGCAGCATCATCAATCCGAAACGGCCATAGTCGCGGAGCGTCGCGTTGATACAGCAATACGCCGCTTCGAGTCCATCGGGCCGATCGGTGAGCCAGGTCGCATCCTCCTCCATGCCCAGCGGCTGCCAGATCCGCTCTGAGAGCATGGTCGCGAGCGGCTGGCCCATCACACGATTCACGAGCATCCCGAGCACTGCTGGATCAACGCTTTTATACACCCACCTGGTCCCCGGCTGCTCGACGCGACGCCGCGACTTCGCATAGTCGGCGATGGTTTCGGACTCGGTGTCCATCGTGGTCCACCACATAGTCTCGATGTCCGAACCGCTATTGTCGGGGTCTTCGACGAAATCCACGCCCGACGACATCTCCAGGATGGCTTTGATCGGGACACCATCGTAGCCAGAGCCCTTCAACTCAGGCAGGTAGTCAGTGACGGGAGTGTTCAGGTTGTCGATCTTGCCATCGGCCAGCGCGAGTCCTACCAGCGTCGAGGTGACGGACTTCGCCGCCGACCAGGAAGTAAATTTCGATTTGTCGTCGGCGCCGCCGAAGTAACGCTCGTCGACGATTGAACCACCTTTGATAACCAGGAAACCCTGCGTGCGGGTGCGGGCCAGCAAATCGTTCAAGCGAGTGCGACTGTCCCTGGAACTCGTAGGTGACATCGAGCTTGCGCGGAGCGCGAGGCAACTGCGTGACCTGTCCTCCGCGCGCGATCACGCGGTAAGGGTACACCTGATCCATGGTGCGAAACGCGACCGCGCGCGGACCTATCGACCGCCTCATCAACCTGACGAGTCTGGACTGGTCAGCCGTGCAGCCGCTCGCGGCGGCGATTAGGGCAACGATCAGAACGAATGTTTTCATTTGTTCCATCTGCGTCGCTGCCTTGGAGTCACTGGTGATAAATTGTTCGCGCCGGCGTATATGGCAAGGTCAAGCGGAGATGGAATTCCTTGGGTCGTCGCAATCTGGCACATTTGCGATAAGACATGAAAAGATCGGGAAACGAAAATTGAATCGAAGGAGAGAGGTATGTTCGATCACATCCAGTTAAAGGTGAAGGACCTCAACGCCAGCAAGCGTTTCTACACGGCCGCTCTGGCTCCCCTGGGATTCACAGTCCAGTACGAGGGCGACGGAATGGTAGGCTTCGGCCCCAAGGGCGCACCGGGGATGTGGTTGGCTGAGGGCGAGTCGCATGGACCCGTGCATATCGCATTCGCGGCGAAGAATCGGGCGGCAGTGAGGGCATTTTATGCGGCAGCTCTGCCAGCCGGCGGCAAGGACAATGGCGAGCCCGGGCTGCGGCCGGCATATCATGCCAACTACTACGGCGGGTTCGTGAAGGATCCCGACGGCAACAACATCGAGGCCGTCTGCCATCAGGTGGAATAATTGTCGGCCTACAACTGACTGACGAACTTGTCGGTCATCCTGAACCGCCGCCTCTGCGCCCCGAGCGGAGCGTAGAGGCTTGCGCAGACTGCGAAGTCGAAGAATCGCGCGCCGCATTTTCTTGCCGCGTGATTTCTTTTCCAGGCGTCTGAGGAAAAAAGGACATCGTGTCGCGCTGCGGAGGCAGCGCTGATGCACAATTCCGCGGCCGCGATGGATTTGTGTGGTCGTGGTGGCGATTGGAGTCCGGCCCTTCGCCGAGACGATACCAGTCAGCGCGTCTCGTGCTGCCTGAGCGCAAGTTCCAGGGCCTGCCGAATGTAGCGTTGATATGGGATGCCGCGGCGGCGGGCGGCGGTACGAATGGCCTTGAGCAACTCATCGGAGATTCGCAGGTTCACTGACTTCTGCTTGGGCCTGTATTCAAACGGAAACGGTTCAAGGTTCTCCGCACTGATGTACCTCGACAGATCCTGATCGAGGAGTTTCTCCGCAGCCTTATCGCTTCTGAGCGCGGGCAATTTCTTGCTCATATTTCCTAATCTCCTTCTGGTGCATGTAACGAGCGCTGATCGGCCGCAACCGAGTGCCGGTCATGCGTTGCCGGGGCGTGAAGACAACGAACGTATAGCGTCCGTCCTGGGTACGACCGATCGCCAGCAAGCGCGATTCGCTTCGCAGATTCTTTGGGTCGGGTCTTATCAGGGTCTCCGCGTGCGTGAGAACGTGCTCGATTTCGATGATTGAAACGCCGTGCTTCTGACACTTCTGCCGATTGCCTTCGTCCCACTCGAATCCGGAGAAGTTAATCTTTGCCACGGACCCTCTGTTAGCGTAGGCAAATGCCTATACAAATGTCAATGCCACATGCTCGGCGACCAAAGCAGTCAGCACCTCAGTAGCTAGCGCAGAAAGATAAACGCCGTCACCAGGATTGCCAGCACGAACGAGGTCGGAAGCAGGAGCCGGGTGGTGCTTCGGAGTCGCATCGCCCGGGCGTGGCTGCGACTGCCATGCATCGAATGTATCGCTAGCGCCTCGGCGATCGACAGGAGGATGAACAGGAAACTCGCCAGGAAAAAGGCATCGTAAAAAGTCAGATACGGCACCGGCGGCAATACGTTCGAGATCGCCACTGAGAACGCTACCAGCGTCAGCACCGTGGTTACCGAAATCATGAGCTGGCTGTTGAGGTCGTTAGGCGGAATCCAGAGCACGCCCCACGACACCGCCACCATCAGGAAGAGCGGCACGAAGATCCGAAAAATGTAATATTCCGCGTGCCTGACGACGTGCAGCCCGAAGACTATGTGAGAACGTACTGCGTAGCCCTTCTCCACCACTCCGCTTACCGATCTGTATGTGACCTGGCTGGTGTCCCATAGTGGCAGCGCGGCATATGGCGCGTCGGAGAGACCCGTGGTTTCAGGGTCTGCGTCCAGCACGATTCTGCTGACTTGGCCGGTGAAGGGATGGACGAAGACTTCGAGGTTCTGGGCGTCGAAGGGAAACGCGCGCAACAGCATGCTGGTCGAGAGGGTGACATTCACCTTTTCGATGCGGTGCACGGTGCCATCGGGCTTTGCACTCATCACGCATCCGATGACGGTTGGCGCCGTGGCGGAATTGTCGAATTGAATCATCGGAAACCAGATGTCTTCCTTCCGATAAAAATGCGTGGCGGGCTCGCCGGCCTTAGGGCTGAACGCGAGGCGCGGGTCATTCCAACTCTCGGTTAAATAGGCGGTGAGAGTGAAGGTCTGCTGAACTTTGTCCAAGGCCACGAGATTGAGAATGTAAAGCCCGACCCGGATGTGGATAGGTTCCTGCCCGTTGACCGCAGGTGGTGGAACGACGGTCGTATCAGGCAGTTCGGCGATTACCGTGGGCGGTTCGGCCGCGGCCGCATGCGGCGCCAATACGAAGCAGAACAGGATTAGCGCCAGCGTCTGGCAAAAGGATCTGGCGAAGGACTTCAGGTGGCGCAATCAGCCTGTACTCCCAGAAGCTCTGCACAGCGCACGGCGCAGAGGTCGATACCGTAGTGACCGGTTTGGCCCTTTGCAACCCAGACATCTGATTGGCAAGCTGGCCGTCGGCGTTTTGAGCCTGGCCGCTCGCTCCAGGCTTTCAGCACCGATAGCAAAGGGATCGTCACCGAGAGGAAGCCTTGAGATGACTCATGAAGTCGACGATTCTGCGCTGATGTGGCGCAGCTTGCCGCGCAGGATGGAAGTGCAGTGCGGTCGGCTTCCCGGCTCGTGAGTATGAAGTATTTAAACCGAGGCGGATCCTGACATAATCAACCCGAATTGAATGCCGTCGCGCGAGCGGCGGCAGGAAGCTCCTCATGAAAAAGATTCTGATCCTCGGCGTCAACGGCTTTATCGGCCATCACCTGACCAAGCGCATTATCGAAACGACCGATTGGATGGTCTACGGCATGGACACGAACAGTGACCGCGTGAGCGAGTGGCTGGACCATCGGCGCTTCCATTTCTTCGAAGGCGACATCACGATCAACAAGGAATGGATCGAGTACCACGTGCGCAAGTGCGACGTGATCCTGCCGCTGGTGGCCATCGCCACGCCGGCCAGCTACGTGAAGGACCCGCTGCGCGTCTTCGAGCTGGATTTTGAGGCCAACCTGCCCATCGTGCGCCAATGCGTAAAGCACAAGAAGCGCATCCTGTTCCCTTCGACCAGCGAAGTGTATGGCATGTGTCGCGACGGCGAATTCGACTCCGAGGCGTCTGAACTGGTTTACGGACCAATCAACAAGCCGCGCTGGATCTATGCGTGCTCGAAACAATTGATGGACCGCGTCATCCACGCCTACGGCACGAGCGAAGGCCTCGACTACACGCTGTTCCGCCCCTTCAACTGGATCGGCGCCGGGCTCGATAACATCCACACCGCCAAGGAAGGTTCCAGCCGGGTCATTACGCAGTTCCTGGGTCATATCGTGCGCGGCGAACCGATCAAGCTCGTCGACGGCGGCCGGCAGAAGCGCGCCTTCACCTACGTGGACGATGGCATTGCCGCGCTCATGCGCATCATCGAGAACCCCGACGGCCGTGCCACGCGCCAGATCTACAATATCGGCAACCCGGTCAACAATTTCTCGATCCGCGAACTGGCCGAAATGATGCTGGCGCTGGCCGCCGAATACGATGAATACCGCGACAACGCCAAAAAGGTCGAACTGATCACGACCACTTCGGAAGCCTACTACGGCAGCGGCTACCAGGACGTGCAGAACCGCGTGCCGAAGATCGAGAACACCAAGGCCGATCTGAACTGGGCGCCGAAGGTTTCGATGCCGGACGCGCTTCGGCACATCTTCGATGCGTATCGCGACCACGTCGCGGACGCGCGCGATCTGGTGAACTGAGTCGGCGCAGGTAGGGCTCTATCCCGACAATTTTCATTCAGACTTACGTGAGTATCGGACGCGGCTCGACGATAGGAAACTGCGCCGGGAAATCATCGAGCATCTCCAGCAACTCGAGCAGGAGTTCGCCCTTGCCGGCGACGGCGATTCGCCTGGAGTGCAACGCTGCCGGAAAGGTGGTCTTGCGCAGCGAGATTTCTTCCAGCGTCGCGCGGGTCAAGGTCAATGTTGCATCGGCATTATCTGCCTGGCTGTCAGGCACGTAGGTCAGCGCACTGTTCTCGAGGTTGAGCACATACTCCTGCCCGGTGTCGGCGAACTTCCAATTAAGTACGATGGTCCTGTCGGCGGCTCTATCGCGGTTGAGCCGCACCGCCACGAAGTCGAAGTACATGTCGAGAGGGAGCGACCTGATCAAGTCTGGCGCCGCGCCCGCATCGCGCGGGATATTGGGCGTGCCGTGGCGCAGCTCGTGTGCGCCTTGCAGATAAGAGTTTCGCGCAGTGGCAGATTCGGCCTGATAGGCCAACTGTTCGAGCGCATCGGCGGCAAGATCGCGCGCGTCGCGGCGGGCCGGATCGACGAACACGAGTTGCGAGGCGACCTGCGCGACCCATCGGTACTCGGCTCGCGCGTAGTCGCGGCGTGCCTTCTCGAGCACCGCATCTACCCCGCCCATGTACTCGATGCTCTTTTTTGCGGCCTCTACCGGCGGTAGAGCATCGAGGTTCGCGGGATTGCCATCGTAGTAGCCCAGGTAGCGCTGGTAGATCGCCTTGATGTTGTGTTTGAGGCTGCCGTAGAAGGAATGCGTCGACCATTCCCGGTTGAGGCTGGCAGGCAGCTTTACCATTTCCGCGATCTCGGCGCCGACGTAGCCGTGGTTCATCAGGCGCACCGTCTGATCGTGCACGAATTTGTACGCATCGCGCTGTTTGCGCAGAAAGGCGCGCACCCGTTCGCCGCTCCATACTGGCCAGTTGTGTTGCGCGATCAGGACTTCACTCGATGCGCCGTAACGATGAAGTGCGCCGCCGATATATTTCGACCACGCGAGCGCATCGCGGACCAACGCTCCGCGCATCGGCAACAGATTGTGGAAATTCTGCGTGGTGATTTCGGTCATGTTGAGAACGCCAAACTGCGGGTAGTACATGATCAGTTCGGCCGGCGCTTCGGCATCGGGCGTAAGCTCGAAGATGATTTCCACGCCGTCGATCCGGTGCGTCTCGATCGGGTTTTCGATCAGGTTGGTCGGTGGAATCAGCGAGACCGTGCCGAGCGAGACGCTTTTGCCGAGACCGGTATCGACTTGGCCGCGTTCACCGCGCGGGAGCATCGAGCCGAACTGATACATCGCGCGTCGGAGCATCGCATGGCCGGCGATCACGTTTTCGCCCACGGCCGCCGCCATGAAGCCCTCAGGCGCCCAGATCGTTGCATTGCCTGACTTCACGTCGTCGGCGCTGACGATTCCGCGCACGCCGCCGAAGTGGTCGACGTGGCTGTGAGAATAGATGACCGCAACCACCGCCTTTTTAGGGCGATGCTTCAGGTACAGGTCCATCGCCGCTTTGGCGACTTCGGTGGAGATTAGCGGGTCGATCACGATGAGACCGTGGTCGCCCTCGATGATCGTCATGTTGGAGACATCGAAGCCGCGGAGTTGGTAGACGCGATCCGTCACCTTGTACAGGCCGTTGGCCATGTTCACCCGGGCGTGGCACCACAGCGTGGGATGGACAGTGTCGGGGGCGTTCTCGCTGCCGAGAAATTCGTAGCCTTTGAGCGTCCAGACCGGGCGGCCGTCGGCACGGGTAATAACCTTGTCGCCAAGCTCTTCGATAAAGCCGCGCCTCGCATCCTCGAATAGCTGCTGATTCGCCGGCGGAACCTGTGCCAGCGCCGAGCGGTTCGCGGCCCGGGTCGCTTCGGTCGCGTCATTCATCGTCGTCTCCTCCCGCTTCCGGGGTTCGGCCAATTCCCGATGCGTCCGGCTGCCAAACCTCAACCACGTACATCGTGATGACGCGTCGGTCCCAGAATCGGCCATGCCTGCTCAAAACTCAACGCACGATGACTTGATTGGCGGCTTCGCCAGGAAGGGACCAAAGTCCATTCGACTCCGGTCGCGGGCTCGATTAATTTTTCTTCGGAGGCTGCGAATGCAGTAATTGCGGCATGGACCTCAACGGAAAGATCGCTTTGGTGACGGGCGGGAGCCGCGGTATCGGGCGTGCGATTGCGATAGCGCTTGCCGAAGCCGGCGCCGACGTCGCGGTGAACTATAAAGAAAACAAATCCGCCGCAGATGAAGTGGTCGCCGAGATTACGAAAGGCGGCCGCCGCGCGATCGCGATCGGCGCTGATGTGGCGGAGCCGAAACAAGTCGAATCGATGATCGCGGGCATCGCGAGTCGGCTCGGCGAAATCGGGATTCTCGTGAACAATGCCGGCATAGCGCGGGCGCGAAGGCTCGAAGAGGTTGATCTCGCGACGTTCGACGAAGCGATCAACGTAAACCTGCGCTCCGCGTTCCTGGTCACGTCCGCGGTTCTGCCGGCGATGCGGCGCAACCAATGGGGCAGGCTGATCTTTATATCGTCCACGGCCGCGAATGTCGGCGGAGTGGTAGGGCCGCACTACGCGGCATCGAAGGCCGGTATGATCGGCCTGATGCATTCCTATGCGTCACAGCTCGTAAAGGCCGGGATCACCGCAAACGTGATCTCGCCGGCCCTGGTCGAGACCGACATGGTGCGATCCGATCTGAGAATCACACCGGATCGGATTCCCGTCGGGCGCTTTGGCCGTCCGGAAGAAATCGCGGAGATCGCCGTGATGCTCGCGCGCAATGGCTACATCACCGGCCAATCGATTAACGTGAACGGCGGGCTCTATCCAACCTCATAGTAGAGGGCCTCTCCAGCCAAAGGTTCCATGAAGCGCGAGAGCAAGCCCACGTGGTCCGACGTTCCGCAGCAGGCGAGGGACGCGCTGGAGCGCATCGTTGGAGGGTCGATCGCCGATGCGACGATCGCGTGGGGTGGTTACGGGCCGTCGGCGACCTTCATTTTGCGCACGGCGGATGGGCGAAAATTCTTTTGTAAGGGGATTTACCCGGAGTTGAACGAGGTGGGAAAGGCGGCCTTCCAGAGCGAGCTTTCTCATTATCGATCGATTCCGGAACTCAGAGAGTTCGGCCCTGCGTTTCACGGGGAGGCGCGCCACGAAGGCTGGCATCTGCTGGTGCTCGATTGTGCAGAGCGTACGCTCGAGGTTCCGCCGTGGACGGAGGAGGCTTTTCATTCCGCGATCACGATGCTTGCGCGATTCCATGCCGACACACCTGCACGCGCTCGCGAGCTGCTTCCGATCGCCGAGGAGCAATTCGAGTTCATGGCGCTGTATCGGGCGGAGAACGGCTGGAAGTCGCTGGCCAACCTCGTCCATCGCGCTGGATTCCTGGCGCTATTCAGCGATCACGCCGCGGCCTCGCGATGGCTCGATGCGCACGTGGACGACTTCATCGCGCTGGAGGCGCAAGCGGTACATATCGGCGGGCCGCGATCGTGGGTGCATCATGATGTCCGTTCGGACAATTTGATATTTCACGGCGCCGCCGCGCCGCTGCTCGTCGATTTCCCCTATCTCGCCTATGGGCCGACGCTGATGGACGTTGCGTTCTTTCTGCCCAGCGTATCGGGCGAGGGCGGCCCGACTCCGATGGAAGGTCTGCGCCTCTACGAGCAGATGAGTGGCAATCGATTCGTCGCGCGTGATGCCGCAATCGTCGTCGCCACCGTTGCCGGATTCTTCGCCGCGCGCGCGGGGTTGGCCGAGATTTCAGACCTGCCGCGATTGCGCCACGTGCAGAAGCTACAGCTCTTTCCGAGCCTGACGTGGCTCAGCGAAGTGATGGAGATCGATCCTCCTCCGCCATCGAAACCGTTCTGAGGCTGCATGGCGAACTAGTTCCGGGCGATCAGCCTTCGACTAGTCAGTTCCCGCCTTCCGGCCGGATCGCAGTTGGGCCACCAGGCTTCGCAGTTCCGAGTTATCCGGTTCGAGTTCAGCCAGGCGCTGCGCATAGGTCAGCTCTTTGGCGGAGTCGCCGGACTGCGCCAGGTAGTTCACGAGCGCACCTAATGAATCACGATCGTATGGATGCAGGTTGATAGTGGCCTCCAGCTCCGCGATCGCCGCGTTTGGCTGGCCGGCATCATTCAATGCGACTGCGTACACATAGGCGTATCGGGCATTGCCGGGATCGAGGCGTGCGGCAGCAGCCAGTAGCCTGAGCGCCTGGGCATTGCGCTTCTGACGCACCATCAGCAGTCCAAGCGCGTATTGGAGCGACGCATCATTCGGCGCGCGACTGATCACCTCGTGGAGAACCCGTTCGCCTTCCTGATCGCGGTTCTGTTCGCGATAGAGATCGGCGAGGTTAACCGCTGCGGGCGCAAAGGTGGGATCGAGCGACAATGCCGTTTTGAGTTCCGCTTCAGCCTCATCGAAGTGATTTTGCTTTGCGTAGAGCAGTGCCAGGTTCAAATGCGCCTCGGGGCGGTCGGCATTCAACTCCTGCGATGCGATGTATTCGTCGATCACCTTGCGCAGTTCCGGGCTAACATCGGGCGGAGCGCTGTCGGGGGGCATACCTGCCAGCACCTCGGCCGCCTCCAAGCGCACCGCGCGAACGGGATCGCGAAGGAGTGGTGCCAGTATTGTTATGGTCGCGCGAGGATCAGAATTGGTCAGGGCGTGAGCCGCGCCGCGCCGCACCAGCGCGGAATCATCGGCGATTCCCATTTGAACGGCAGTGTCGTCCGGAGGATAAGCGGCAAACATCGAAAGCGCGGTCGCGCGAGCGATCGCCGGCTGTTCGCGATCGGCTATCAAGCCAGCGAGCGATTGCCGTGCATCCGGTGCGCCCTCGATTCCCGAGTGCAGCGTCTGCGCAAAATGCTGAAAGCCGACAGGCCCGCGCCCGTACCATTTGTCGATCGAATCTGACGCCCATTGCGAGGATTTGTCGGTGTGACAGTTGGTACACGCGTTGGGTACGCTCAGCTTGACCGACAAGTCGGGCCGTGGCACGCGAAGACTGTGATCTCTGCGCGGATCGACGACCATGTATGTGCGCGTCGGCATGTGGCAATTGACGCATCGCGCGCCGGCCGAGTCGGATTTGTGGAAATGATGTTTTGGCGATTCGTACCTCCGCGCGGAATGGCACTGCAGGCAGATGCCGTTACCTGCCGCGCGAAGCTTGAGGCTGTGCGGTTCGTGGCAATCGCTAGAGGTCACGCCTGAATGGAACATCCGGCTCTGGATGAACGACCCGTATTCGTAGTCCTCGCCTTTGATCTGTCCGTCGGGGAAATAGAGGTCCTGGTCGAGAAACGCGACTCGGTAATCATCTCCCACCGGCTGGCCGTGCACGTAATTTTCGTGAATCTGGGCGCGCCGCGAATGGCATCGCGCGCACATCTGGATTTCACGTTCCGACTCGCGGGGCCTGCTGCGGCGGACGTCGCCCGAGACCGGATCAACAGACCATGAGGCACCTTGGCGCTCATCAAGGGAGATCAGCAGACCCTTGGACGATTGCAGCGAGCTCCAATCGCCTTGCCGCGTGGCCCACGCGAGGTGATCCGACCCGGGGCCGTGGCAGGCCTCGCACGACACGTCGATTTCGGAATATGAAGTCGAAAATGACCGCGTGCGCGCATTGTAATTCTTGCGGACGTTGGTCGAGTGGCAGTCCGCGCACATGAAGTTCCAGGTTTGATCGATGCCGGTCCAATGCAGCGGATCACCTTTTGCGATCTTTCGGCCGGGTAGCAGGAAGAACCATCGCTGCCCACCCTTATCGAGCGGCCTGCTGTCCCATGCGATCCCGAGCGCCTGCAACCGTCCGCCCGGCATCGCGATGAGATATTGCTGCAGCGGATAGACGCCAAACGTGTACTTGATTTCGTAGTCGTGAAGGGCGCCGTCGGGCCCATCGGTGCGTACCATGAATTTCGGCCCAGCCCGAAAGAAGGTTGAAGTGGCTGCCTCGCTGGTGAAGCTCACATTGTTGAAAGCACCCAGCACCGTAGAATCGGTCGCCGGCTGCATCGCGAGTTGATGATGAGATCCGCGCCAGAGGGCGCTTTCGCGCGCGTGACAACCCGCGCACGCGGAGGCTCCCACAAAACTCGGCGTGCGTGCGTCTGACGCCCATGCTACCGTCACGCCACCATCAGACTTTGGCGAAGCTGTCTGCGGACCTCGGAAGAGGAAGACGACCACAATTGCGCCGACCATCAACGACAATATGAATGCGGACGAACGGCACGACGGATGAACGCACGCCGACCCTCCGCGCTCCCCGCTATCGCGGCGCTTTTTGCTCACCATATGGTCCGTGTACGGCGTTCATTTAGACCCATGGTGTTTGTGCTGGCAACGTGATGAATCCGTAAGCCGCCCAAGGCGTCGGGCCAGAACTGAGCACGCTTCAATCCAGGGCTGGAGGATGTGACACCGAGAGTGGTGCAGGATAGCGAACGCCAGCCGTGGTTCTTCCGCGGCATCCGGCCCATCAACCGAGCCGGAGCGGTGCGCGACGCGCTGGCAGGCTTCACTCTCGCCGCGATGAACGTGCCGCAGGCGCTGGGCTACACGCGAATCGCGGGTACGCCTGTCGTCACCGGGCTCTACACCCTGCTGCTGCCGCTGGTAGCGTTCGCGGCGTTGGGCTCCTCGCGCTATCTGGTCGTCGCAGCGGATTCGGCGACAGCGGCCATCCTGGCAGGCCAGCTGTCACAGATGGCGCCTATCGCCAGCGAGCACTATGTGGCGCTGGCCGGGATGGTGGCGCTGCTTACCGCAGGACTCCTGATGCTGGCGCGGTTATTCGAGCTCGGCTTCCTGGCAGATTTCCTTTCGCAGACAGTGCTGGTTGGTTTTCTCACGGGCGTTGGCTTCCAAGTCGGCATCGCGATGCTCGGCGAGATGCTGGGCGTGCCGGTGAATTCCAATCGCACGGTAGAGCAGCTCGCCCAGGTGGTCCGTGGTTTGCCGCATTTGCATGTGCCGACGCTTTGCCTCGCGATGGCAGTGGTAGCTCTCGTTCTCTTCTTGCGCAGGCTTGCGCCGCGCCTGCCGGGGGCCCTTTTCGCGGTCGTCGGGGCGATTGCGGCGAGCGCCGCCTTCGACTTCTCCGGACACGGCATCGCCGTCATCGACCGGATCACTGGAGGTCTGCCGGCGATCGGCCTTCCGGATGTGAGTTGGCGGGAGATTCTGCCGCTGCTCCCGGTGGCGGGCTCGTGCTTCCTGATGATCGTCACCCAAAGCTCCGCGACGGCGCGCGCCTACGCGTCGCGCCATCGCGAAGCGCTCGACGAGAACACCGACCTCGTGGGGCTATCGGCGGCCAACGCGGCCGCGGCGCTCAGCGGAACCTTCGTGGTGAACGGCAGTCCGACGCAGACCGCAATGGTCGAAAGCTCCGGCGGGCGCAGCCAGGTCGCCCACCTCGCCACGGCCGCGGTCGTGTTGTTCGTGCTCCTTTTTCTGACCGGCCCGCTGCACTATCTGCCGCGGTGCGTGCTCGGGGCGATCGTTTTCACGATCGCCGTCGGGCTCGTCGACGTGCGCGGCTTGCGCGATATCCTTCGCGAGAGCCCTGGTGAATTCCGCTTGGCGCTAATCACCGCCGCGGTGGTGGTCGTAATCGGCGTCGAGCAAGGCATCGTGTTGGCGATAGTGCTGTCGCTGTTCAGGCACGTGCGCCACAGCTATCGACCGCATACGGCCGTGCTGGTCGAGGACGGCGGGCAATGGCGATCGACGCCGGCCATCCCCGGTGCGGTGAGCTGGCCCGGCCTGGTGATCTTTCAATTTGGAGCCGACCTCTTTTATGCCAATGCCGGCCGCTTTGCGGAGGACGTGCGCGGCCTCGTCGAAGGAGCGGCCACTGCGGTGAACTGGTTGGTGATTGATGCGGGCGCGATCACCAGCGTCGATTACTCGGCCGCACGGGTGTTGCGGGACTTGCAGCAGGAGCTCGCCCGTCGCGGCACCGCGCTGCTCCTCGTACACGCGGAATCGTCGCTACGGGCCGACCTGCAGCGCCATCGCCTGATCGAGGTTATCGGCGCGGATCACATCTTCGACACTTTGCGCGAAACGCTCGCCGCGATAAGCGAACAACGCGTTCATCCCGTGCCAGGATCCAATCCAGTGCAGGCTTGAGGTTCTGAAGATCGGAACTGCGCTCGAGCAAGGTCGGCACATTTATTCAGGCGCTGCGTGTGCGGTGCTGATCGATCCTATGGTTTCCGAGCGACCGCCGGGTGATGCATCCATGAAGGAAATCCAGTAAGGGAGAGCCGATGGCCGAACTCTTCGAGAATATTCTCTGCCCAATGGATTTCGACGAAAATTCCGTGGCTGCGATGGGCAAAGCCGGCGACCTGATTCGGGGTTCGGAAGGGTGCGTTTATTTGCTCCACGTAATGAATTTTCCGTTCGCGCTTACTGATGAAGAAGCCAGGCCGCCCATGTCAAAAGCGAAGCGAAAGCTTGAGAAGATCGCACGTAAACAGTTCGGCGAAAAGATCCGCTACGAAATCATCGTTGAACACAGCGACGATACGGCCAAGTCAATTCTGAAAGCAGCGCGGCGGCTTCCCTGCGGATCTATCGTCATGGCGACGCACGGAAAAAAAGGAATGGAGCGATTCCTGCTCGGCAGCGTTGCGCAGAGAGTCGTACGCGAATCCCCCGTGCCGGTGCTGACAATCCGGCCGAAGCCGTAAGTACCTCAGGCGGCTGCCAGCTCGTTGTGCGTGCTACGTTTTCGGACGTCGAGCCTCAGAACCGCCAGCGGCGCTCGCTCCACTGGTTCGACCGAGCATTCCCAACTGATGGCTTCGTCTGGCAGCTAGTCGGTCAGAAATTTTATCAAGTGTTCGGAAACGACTTGGCGCTGCTCTATTTGCGGTACATGACCGGCTTTTTCAACCATCTGAACCCGCACGTTCGGAATGAGCTTCGCGAATTCGTTCGCATAGACCGGTGGTGTAAGCGCGTCTTGCGCACCCCACAGAACGAGCGTTTCCGCCTTGATTCGCCTGAGCCTGCGCTTCAGTCCACGCTCCGGAATCGGATGGATAAAATGGGAAGTGCTGGCCAGGGCGCCGAAACGCTGCACGATTGCAGCGTTCATCGCTTCGCGTTCTTTCGGCATCGCGAGCTTGGCGGCAACTTCCGGTTTCGAAGGATCCATGAATAGCAGCTTCACGAGTTTCTCGGGAGAAACCAGCAGATGATCCCCGACCGGAGCATCGTCGCGCCAAAGTCCCATCGCGTCGATCAGCACCAGCTTACCCACTCGATCGCGGAAGGTCGCCGCATATTCCGCCGCGACCATACCGCCAAACGAATGGCCAACCAGATCGACGCGCCCCAGTCCCAGGCGGTCGAACAGGTCGTCGTAGTAAAGAAGCAGATCCGGAATCCCATCAAGATGTTCGAGATCCTCGGTCTCTTCCGCGCCCGCATGCGCAGGCGCGTACACGCGGCGATGCGCCGCCAGATCGTCGAGGAACCCATCCCATTCCTGGCCGAAAGGGCCGTGGAAATACACGACGTGTGCGCCTTCACCCTTGACAATTACCGGATTGGCCGCGAAGCCGCCCGGCAACTCGATATTTTGAGCTGTCTCGGTGTTCATGCCTGGACCTTCGCTTCCGCGGGACGGGCTTTTGCCGCCGGCCGTGCGAGTTGGGGTTGATTGCGAGTCGCACCCTGTGGCCACCACTTGTCGGCGTAGCCTTCCTTGTCCCAAATTCCTTTGATCTTCGGCAGCACCTTCTCAGCAAACAGGCCGGTGCTGTACGCGGTCAGCTCCGGATCCATCGACTGAATCTGCAGGATGACCATCAGATGGCCCACGCGGATATTGCGCACCGCTTCTTCGATTTGATCGGCCACCGTCGCAGGACTGCCGCCGATTACCATCCGTGAATCTTCAACCAGCTGCTTCCAGGTCGCTTCGTGCGGTTTAAAGTCGAAACTGAATGCGCTGGCGCCGCGATGGCTCATCTGAAATTCGAAACTGCGTTTGGTCAT
Organism: Binataceae bacterium (SeqCode); assembly: GCA_052146355.1. Classification (GTDB taxonomy): domain Bacteria; phylum Desulfobacterota; class Binatia; order Binatales; family Binataceae; genus JAFAHS01. Next base: position 25,189 of record JBKQNE010000080.1, read on the forward strand.
GAATCCGGGAACGTTGCCGAAGTGCGGGCGACGTAGAGCGACTTCGAATAAAAATTGCGCAGATGCTTCAGATAGATTCGCTCCGCTTCCGCATCGGTGTCGGCGACCACGACCAGCTGCGCGAATCCGGCGCGGTATGGATTATCGTCCATCCCGGCCTTCTCGACGGAGTTCCAGTAGCCGTCCATCAGCACCTTCGCATACTTGTGTCCCATGAAGCTGAGGTAGCTGTAGGTGTAATCGTTGTCGGTCGCAAACTTCCATGTCTCGACCGAGCCGCCGCCGGCCAGCCATATCGGGGGATGCGGCTTTTGCAGCGGCTTGGGCCATGGATTCACGTAACGCAGCTTGGTGAAGCGGCCGTTGAAGGCGAACGGCCCAGGCCGAGTCCACGCCTGCTTGATCAAATCGTGTGCTTCGTAATAGCGCGGGCGAACCTGCGTAGGTGGAATTCCGTAGCATCCGGTGGTGTCCATCGGCGAGCCGACCGGAAGTCCTGCCACCAGGCGTCCCCCGCTCAGACAATCGAGCAGCGCGAACTCCTCGGCAACGCGAATCGGTGGATTATAGAGTGGAATGGTGTTGCCCAGCACCACCAGCGCCGCGTCGGATTTGCGGCGGGCGAGCACCGATGCGATCAGATTCGGAGAAATCGGAAAGCCGTAGCCGTTCTGATGATGCTCGTTGAGGCCGAGGCCGTCGAAACCCAGATCATCAGCCATCTCGAGCTCATCGAGATTCCAATGCAGATATTTGGCAACCTCCGCCGAATGGCAGAGCTCATCGTTGGGGGGAGTTACCCAGATGCTCTCGTAGCGATCGCGAAAGTCGTCTGGTAAATCGCGATATCCCTGCATGTGAAACCAGATCGTTTTCATAGGCTAGTTCCTTTTCCCGGCATTCCGAGTACGCGGTTGCCGCGCACAGCCGGCTTGGATGTTTGAGGACCGGTTCGTGCTGCTGCCACCAGACCTTTCAGATACGAATCAAGCGCTTTCGCGACAAATCCCTCCGGCTCGAGGCCGGTGGTGTGAATCACAAATTCGCGTTCGCGTGTCACCATGAAGGCGCCATTGAGGATCGACCAAATTGCGACGGTCACGCCCGTCGCTTCCAATGCATCTGCTATAAGGCCGGCATCGAAAGCGCGCCTAACGCCGGCTTCAAACAGGTGGAACACTTCGTGGCTTATCTTCGAGCCACGATCGAATGCGCGGATTTCCGATGAGCGTCGAAGACGCTTTCTAATCTCGTAGTAGGGGGTCGGCTCGCTGATCAGAATCGGATCGGCGGATTCGTGCAGATATTCGATATACACGTTCGCCAGAGTACGAATCTCTTCGAGTGGCTCAAGTCCGCGCGCCTTCACTTCGCGGTAGCCCACACCGAGCCGCTCGCTACGATCGGCGCGAAGGTTCAGATAGACCTCGTCGCGCGACGCAAAATGGAGATAGATGGTTCCGACCGCGACTTTTGCTTCGCGCGCGATCATCTCCATCGTCGCGCTTTCCACGCCTCGCCGGGCAAAGACCCGCGCAGCAGCCGCCATGATCCGTGCCGCGCGAGCATGGTTCTCCTCGCGCCGGCGCTCTCGCACTTTAGCTGAGGCTCTCATTCGCGCCGGTATCGTGAATTGGAATTCATGAATATAGATTCAGCATATACGCCGCGAGGCGCCGAACTGTCAACGCGCCCTGAAGATGTTTGCATCCCCTTCGATTCCCCTCTTACTCTCGCCGCGATTTCTGACCTCATCTCCTCCGGATAAATCGTTACGCTAGTCTGTAGCAACGGGGGACGACTCGGCACCAGTCGATGCTCGGATGCCTTACGAGGAATACTTCAAAGCCGCGAGCGAGAGCCTCATCGTTGCCGGCCGCGATGGCCACATCCTGGAAGCCAACGCGAAAACAGAGCGTCTTTTCGGCTACTGGCCCAAAACCCGACGGCTCTACTTATCAATGGCGGGAAATTGGGGAGCAGGCCAAGGCTAGAGTCCTTACAGTATCTGTGCGGCTTGATGTCAGTTTAGCGGATTCGGGCGCTTAAGTAGGCTACGCAGGCATTGAGGGTCAATATCTTGGGGTAGTCGGCTTCCGGGATCTCGACGCCGGTGGCTTCGTGGATCGCGATCATCAGGTTCAGGATGTCCATCGAGTCGATGTCGATTTGCTCGCGTAAATCAACGTTGGGGTCGATTTGGTCCGCGTCGGTCTCGGGCGCTATGGCCGCCAGCTTCTGCAGGACCAACGCTTTCAGTTCCTGATCGTTCATAGCTTTTCGGGCTCCTGCAAAAACCGATCGATAGCTGCCAGAAGAAGTCCTCCGCGATGGCCGTCGCTGACGCGATGGTCTGCGGCCAACGTTGCCGCGATGACCGGTTTTACTCCGAGCATCCCGTTGGATGCCCACGGACGCTCGGTGATCTTGCCGAAACCAACCAGCGCGACCTGGGGCGGATAGATTATTCCAAAGACCGTCTCGACTCCCTGCTCGCCGAGGCTGGTCACGGTGATGGTGGCGTCGGTGATCTCGGAGCTGCGCAGGCTCTCGGCACGGACGCGTTTCACCAGGTCGCGCAGGTCAGCCATGATCTGGCCGAGACTCTTCTGGTCCACATCATGAATGGCCGGCGCGATAAGGCCGCCCTTGCGCAGTGAGATCGCGACACCGACGTGAACGGCGGCGCTGGGTTTGAAGGCTCCGTCCACGCAGAAACCGTTCATCTCCGGAACTTCGTGAATCGCGCGAGCGACGGCTTTCAGAAGCAATACCGAATAGAGAATTCGCTCGGCCACTGGACGCTTGAGGTTGTCGGCCTGCAGCCAGGCCAGCGCGCGGCTCATGTCGATTGATGTACCAAGGTAGTAGTGCGGTATTTCGCGCTTCGATCGCGCCATCGCGGCCGCGATCACGCGGCGCATCGCGACATGATGATCGATTTTGCCTGGCGGTGCCGGCTTGGGAGGCTTTGAAACCGCGGGAGAGGGCGGTGCTTCTGTCGGGGGAATTTCGTGCGGCGCTTTTGCGGCGCGCTCCACGTCTACCTTGGTGATAGCTCCGTCCGGACCGGTTCCTTTGACCGTCGACAGGTCGACCTTGAGATCCAGCGCCACGCGCATCGCGAGTGGAGAGACGTGCAGGCGATGGGGATGAGCGCCCGGCGGTGCCTTAGGTGGTGTGAAGACCTCGGCAGGCTTGGGAACTGGCGGCGGTGCCGGCGTGGGTGCGGCGGCGACCGGTGGCGCAGGGGTTGGCTTTGTGGCGGCGGGCGCCGTCACTTCGCCGTCGGCGCGGATCATGGCGATCACGGTGCCGACCGGAACCTCCCGCCCTTCGCCGATGACGATGCTCTCGACGACTCCGGGCTGGAACACCTCAATCTCGATCGTAGCCTTTTCGGTATCCACGACGGCCACGATGTCGCCGCGTTTTACCATATCGCCCGGTTTGACGAGCCATTGCAGGATGGTGCCGACTTCCATGTCGGCGCCAAGCGAGGGCATGCGGAACTCAGCCATTTGGGTCCATCAGCGACCGCACGGTCTCAACAATGGTTTGCACTCGGGGCAGGGCAGCATCTTCCAGATGCTTCGCATACGGGATCGGCACTTCGGCGCTGCAGATGCGAGCGACAGGAACATCGAGTTCATAGAACGCGGCTTCCATGATTCGCGCGCTGATCTCGGCCGAGATGCTGCCGCTGCGCCATCCCTCGTCAACAATGACCGCGCGGTGGGTTCTGGCGACTGAGTCGACGATCGTCTCCGTATCGAGCGGACGCAGAACACGAAGATCGACGACCTCGGCGCTGATTCCCATCGGGCCCAGTTGCTCAGCCGCCTGAAGGGCTTTATGCAGTGAGGCTCCATACGCGATCAGGCTGACGTCGGTTCCAGCTTTCCGCACGGCGGCCTTGTCGATATTCACCGCCCCTGCGCCGGCGGCCAATTCACCATCCATGTTGTAGAGACCTTGATGCTCAGAAATCAGGACGGGATCGGGGTCTTGCAGCGAAGTCCACAGCATCCCGCGCGCATCGTCGATCGTGGCGGGCGTCAGCACCTTTATGCCGGGAATGTGCGCGTACCACCCTTCGAGACTGTGCGAATGCTGAGCCGCAAGCTGGCGGCCCGCTCCAGTCGCCATCCGAATGACGAGCGGAACGTTGAACTGACCTCCCGACATATGAAGGATGGTGGCGGCATTGTTGATGATCTGATCCAGCGCGAGCAGGCTGAAGTTGACGGTCATGATCTCGACGATCGGACGCATCCCGCCCATCGCCGCACCAATGCCTGCGCCAACGAAAGCAGACTCCGAAAGGGGAGTGTCGCGAATGCGCTCCGGCCCGAATTCCTCCAGTAATCCCTTGGTCACCGCGTAACAGCCGCCATAGCGGCCGACATCTTCGCCCATCAGAAACACGCGCGGGTCGCGCTGCATCGCTTCGCGGATCGCCTGGCGCATCGCCTCGCGATAAGTCACGCGCGGCGTTTTCGACTGCTCGCTCACGCCGGTTTCCTTTCGGAATAAACCCACCTGGTCAGCTCATCGATCGGCTCCCAGGTCCCAGCCTCCGCGAACGCGACGGCCTTCGCTATTTCGGCCCCGGCTTCGTCTTCGATTCCTTTCAGATCCGCGTCGTTCAACGCCTCCTGTTCCTGCAAACGCTTCTGAAAAAGCAGAATTGGATCACGCTTCTTCCATTCCTCGACTTCCAGTTTGTCCCGGTAGAGCTGCGGATCGAACATGGAATGCGCCCGAAAGCGGTAGGTACGAAACTCCAGGAAACATGGCCCTTCGCCGCCCCGAACGGCAAGCGCGGCGCGGCGTGCCGCTTCTTCGCATGCGACTACATCCATTCCGTCGACGGGCCAGGCAGGAATCTCGTAGCTCGCCGCCTTGAGACACAGATCGGTTTCTGACTCGGATCGCTTGAGCGCCGTGCCCATCGCGTACTGATTGTTCTCGCAGCAAAACAGCACCGGCAATTTCCAGAGTGCCGCCAGATTCATGGATTCGTGAAATTCGCCTTCGGCGACCGCTCCCTCACCGAAGAAGCATGCGGTGACGCGTGACCGGCCTTGCAGCTTGTCGGCAAGCGCGAGCCCAACGGCGAGCGGTAAGCCGCCCCCGACGATCGCGTTTCCGCCGTAGAAGCGCCGGGCGGCGTCGAACAGATGCATCGAGCCGCCGCGCCCGCGGCTGCATCCTTCCTGCTTCCCGTACATCTCGGCCATGATTGAACCGGCGGGCACGCCGCGAATGAGGGCGTGTCCATGCTCGCGATACGTAGCCACGATCGCATCGTCGGCTTCCAGGGCGTGCATCGTGCCGACGGCGACCGCCTCCTCTCCGATGTACAGATGGAGGAAGCCGCGAATTTTGGAAGCACTGTACTGTTCCGCGCATTTTTCCTCGAAACGGCGGATTCGGATCATGTCCCGCAGCAGCCCGAGGCTGTGCTCATGCTGCACCGATGGTTCCTTTGGGAGTGATTGCAGAGTCATCGGTCGCCTGCGCTCAGGTGCTTTCCAGCGCCGAGGTATCGCCCTCGGGCAAGCCCAGCTCACGTGCTTTCAGAAGCCTGCGCATGATTTTTCCGCTGCGGGTCTTGGGCACATTGGGGATAAACGCGATCTCCTTGGGCGCTACTACTGCTCCCAGCCGTTTGCGGGCGAAACCCAATAACTCGCTGCGCAGTTCTTCGCTGGGTAAGTACGCGCTCTTCAGAGAAACGAATGCTTTCACAACCTCGCCGGCCATCGGATCGGGCTTGCCGATAACTCCAGCCTCGGCAACCGCCGGATGTTCCAGGAGGATGCTTTCCACTTCAAACGGACCGATCAGATGACCTGACGACTTGATCACGTCATCGGCGCGCCCAACGAACCAGTAGTATCCATCGGGGTCGCGTTTGGCGAGGTCGCCAGTGAGATACCATCCGTCCGCGAAGCACTTGCGATAGCGCTCTTCCTCGTTCAGATAGCCGCGGAACATCGAAGGCCATCCCGGCCGCAATGCCAGTTCGCCTTGCACTCCCGGTTCGTCGATGGTCTCGATGGTTTCGTCGGGCCGGCGGCGTACGATTCCCGCGTCGATGCCGGGCAACGGCAACCCCATCGAACCTGGGCGGATCTCGGTTGCGGCGTAGTTGGCAATCATTATCCCGCCGGTTTCGGTTTGCCACCAGTTGTCGTGGATCGGAAGGCCGAAGGCCTGCTGCCCCCATACGACCGCTTCGGGGTTGAGCGGCTCGCCCACGCTGGCGATGAAGCGGAGGCGGCTGAGGTCGAATTTGCGGATCACCTCCGTGCCGACTTTCATCATCATGCGGACTGCGGTGGGAGCTGTGTACCAGATGGTGACCCGCTGATCTTGAACGAGTGAATACCATCGCTCGGCATCGAACTCCGCTTCGTCAACGATGCAGGTGATGCCGTGGGTCAGCGGCGCAATGATTCCGTAAGAGGTGCCGGTTACCCATCCGGGATCGGCGGTGCACCAGAAAATATCATCCGGATGAAAGTCGAGGGCGAAGTAGCCAGTCAGATAATGAGCGACCACCGCCTCGTGCACATGCATCGCTCCCTTGGGCTTGCCGGTAGTGCCGCTGGTGAAATGAAGCAAGGCGAGATCGTCGGGGCTGGTTTCCCGTATTTCGAAATCGTCGCTCGCCGCGGACATGAGTTGATTGAAATCGAGTGTGTCGGGAATTCCGCGAGTCTCATCAGGAGTTCCGATCAGCAGCACGTGCTTGAGACCCGGGAGCGAGGCGCGCAGACTTGCCACCTTGCGTTTGTACAAAGTCGGGGTGGTAACCAGAATCCGGCCGTCGCCGATGCTTATCCGCTGGCGGATTGGATCCGGACCGAATGCAGAGAAGAGGGGGCAGAAGACGTTGCCGTTCTTAAGCGCGCCAAGGGCGCTGATGTATAGCTCCGGCAGGCGTCCAGCCAGCAAAAAGACTCGCTCCCCCTTGGCGATGCCCAGCCGCTGGAGAACGTTGGCAAAACGGTTGGTGTGCGCGCGCAAATCACCATAGGTGAAATCGCGCACTTCGCCGCGCTTGGCGAGCCATCGCAGCGCCAGATGATCGCGGCGCGGTCCGTTTGCGTGACGGTCAACCGCTTCGTAGGCGATATTGAGTCCCTTGCCACCGGGAAGACCGTCCAGCATGCGACGCGCCGCTTCCCACGAGAACTCCGCGCGCGTCTTTTGATAATCACGCAGGTTCGGCACGACCGCCCATTGGCGCGGCTTCGTTATTCTTTCCCAAGCCATCGTTCAGCGCTTCCGCCTGTCGTCGAAGTGGTCAAGTGATTTAGCCTCCAGATCTGAGCGATCCTGTCAGTCGCAAAGATCGCGCCGAAGATACCCGCCGTTGGGCTGCTCCAATCTGTCTCTGGCTCGTCTCAAGTGGTGCGATCGGAGTCACTTTTATCGCTCCCGGAGGAGTCAGCAAGCCGAATTTCCGCAGATGCTGTTAATGGCACGATTCGCGCTTGATTGGTGACCAATCGAGAAATCCGGGGAGGACTTAAACGACGACCCAGTGCCTGATGGTTCTTGAGCACAACGGCGAATATCACAGGATTCCTGAGGCGGAAGTCGAGGACTGGGAAGCCCTGCTGGAAGAAATCGAGGGTGAGCCAGTACTGATCCACCGCATCGAAGGGCATCTTCTCTACACGCACGCCTATCGGATGCCCGACGGGGCGGTATATCTGGTCGCTTCGGGACTCGAGGACTAGCTGCCCATTTTGGCGACCGAAAACGCGACAAACCTCGGGGCATCGGCAGCATAGTTCGATCTTTTCCGTTCAATTCAACAAATCATGGGATCGACGAAACCGTCAACATATCTTGTCACCGGCGGCGCCGGATTCCTCGGCATCAACCTTTGTCGGTTCCTGTTATCACGTCATCACGTGGTTCGCTCTCTCGACATCGCGCCTTTCGACTATCCGGAGCGAAATGCAATTGAGGAGATACAGGGCGACATCCGCGATCCCGCTACCGTAGACCGCGCCATGAACGGTGTAGATATCGTGGTGCACTGCGCGGCGGCATTACCGCTGTGCAGCAGGGAAGAAATTGTCTCGACGAATGAAGCGGGCACCCGCATCGTGCTCGAGAGCGCCCTGCGTAATGGCGTATCTCGTTTCATCCACATTTCCTCAACCGCGGTGTACGGCATTCCCATCCACCATCCGATATCCGAAGGCGACAGCCTCCAGGGCGTAGGGCCGTACGGGGAATCGAAGATCGCCGCAGAGAAACTCTGTGAAGAGCTTCGGCTCAAGGGTCTCTGTGCGTCGGTGCTTCGTCCGAAAAGTTTTGTCGGTCCCGAGCGGCTCGGTGCATTCGAATTGCTTTACGACTGGGCCTTTGAAGGAAGGAATTTTCCGGTCCTCGGATCGGGGAGCAATCGTTACCAGTTGCTGGACGTCGAGGACCTGTGCGACGCGATTTACCTCTGTGCGACGGCCGATCGCAATCTGATCAACGACACGTTCAATGTCGCGGCTAAGGAGTTCGGCAGCATGCGCGACAATTTCCAGGCCGTGCTGGACCGCGCGGGTCACGGCAAAAAGGTCATCGCATTGCCTGCTCGACTGTCGATCTGGGTTCTGATGGTCCTCGAACGCCTGCATCTTTCGCCGTTCTACAAGTGGATATATGAAACCGCCGCGCGGGACAGCTTCGTATCGATGGAGCGCATCGAGACGAAACTCGGGTTCGTTCCCAAATACTCAAATCGCGATGCCTTGATCCGGAATTATGAGTGGTACGTGGCTCATCGCGACGAGATTCGGCGCACGTCGGGGACCTCTCATCGAGTTGCGTGGAGAAGGGGCGCCCTGCGGCTCGCGAAATGCGTTTTCTAAGGCGAAGCGATCGCCCATCGACGAGCGGCATCGTACACGGCTCCCTCGCGCGATCGTATATGGCCTGGGCGGGTGCGGTTCTTATGGCCGCTCTCGTCGTTCAGGTGCCGAACGCGCTGGGCACTGAAGAGTCCGACCAAGCCGCGCTCCTCTCCCGTCAGGCCGCCGAATACCGGGAGGAGGGCGCCAAGACGATCATCGAGTTGCAGCAATTCCGGAGCACTGAAAGCATCGTCACCGAAGGATCCGGCGGACGCAGCGGCAAAACCACGCTCATCAACCTCAATCCTCGCATCAACACCTGGTTCCTGCTGACGCTCGATTGGGGAACGACCAACGGGCGCCTAACCTATCATCTCGAAAATCCGAAACCCCGCGAGCAGTCCATTCACTTAAGCGCCGCCGACCCCTATGGCATTGAGATCTCGTCCGGCGATCACAGCGTCAGCTGCGAGCTTTGGTCCGGTTCCGCAGCCGGCTCGTTGGAGGAGGCGCGCCGATCGTCCCTGCCTTACGCCCCCCTTTGTGATGGCCACTTGTACTTGCGCAATCGAGAAGCCGGGCACTACACGGCATTGGAATGGACGAGCCAGTTTCTGCGCGACCACGTCTGGGGTGGCGAGGCGATCATCGGACTCGTGCGGAAGGAATTTTTCAGCGATCGGTTCGCAGAGAAGGGAACGGCAGCCGCGCCCTCCGCGTCGGCGCCGGGCGGATCCGCGGAAACGGACTGGCCTCTGTCGGCGTCGCTGGATACCGGTAAATCCTATCGTCGGGTCGCACCCGAAAATCTCGGCATCAACCTGGGCCAGCCGGTGGCCACGCTCATCCCCGGGCGATGGTATCCGGCCAGCGGTCTGTCCGGAGTTTACGTGAGCTTCATTCAGCCGCAGATGATCTCAGCGGGAATTCTCGCGAGCTATCCCGGCATCGTGAACAGGCTGGACTCGGTTGAAGCAACCGCTCTGGTCTACCTGGTGGCTTTCGATCTGACCGAGTTCGATCTCGGGTTTGCACTCGGCACCGACCATCCGCGGGTGGGTTGGTCCGATCGTCCCTCGAGCGAAGTGCGCGGCAATCTTCCAGGCCCCGATGGCATCAACACCGCGGCACCATTGGTTAGCACCGGAATGATCAGCCCAGGGCTCGCCGCCCAAACGATCGCCGCCTTTGCCGGCGGCTTCAAACGTGAGCACGGCGCTTTCCGCTACGGAGCATTTTCGCAACGAAACCATGGCAGCCACTACGGCTTCGTGGAGCAGGGAGTCGTGTTCAGCAAACTCCTGCCGGGTCTCGCGACACTGTATGTGCTCGATGACGGCACGGTGGAGATGAAAACCTGGACTGAGGCTGACGACGCTTTGCTTCCTCGCATCAAATTTGCCCGGCAAAATGGCGTGCCGCTCATAGAGTACGATTCCGCAACCAGGACTTCGACGCCGGGCTCCCTGGTCGCTCGATGGGGACCAGGCAACTGGTCAGGCTCCGCTGAGGAGGACTTGCGCTCTCTGCGCGCTGGCGCCTGCCTTCAGGAGACGCCCACGCGGCGCTTTCTCGTCTATGGCTATTTCTCGACTGCGACTCCTTCGGCGATGGCGCGGGTGTTCCAGGTCTACGGATGCCGTTATGCAATGCATCTCGACATGAATGCGCCCGAACTCACCTACCTCGCACTATATCTCCATCGAGGATCGCAACTTGGAGTTGAGTATCTGGTTCAAAGCATGGGGGAGAGCGACAAACAAACGGACAACGGGCCGCTTTTGAGGTTTCTCGGGAACCCTGATAACCGGGATTTCTTTTACCTCGTGCGGCGGGAGGCGATCCGATGATCAAGTTCCTGCCATCGTCAATTATGGTTTCGATGTTATTTCTGGTCTCCGCCGCGGCTGCGAGCGAAACGGTCCTGCAGGCGCAGAACGAACAACTGTTTCAGCAGATGCAGTCCGTGCGCGGGCTCACGGATTATCAGATGGAAATGATCCGCGCGATCTTCGCCAATTCCGGGTTTGTCGGACAGGGCAATCCAGCGATCACGGAGCACCCGGAGACCCCTCAACAGTGTCAAGCCAGGCTCGATCAACATTCAGTGAAATACGCCAATCCCGAATTTGAACGCATCTGCGGCGCGAAATATATGGCGCCGCTCTACAACTCGGCCACAGAGAAGCTGCAGCAGGCGAAGGCGTGCATCGACCAATTCGAATATCCCGATATTCCGTGCGCCTATCCTGTAGTGTGGGTCAAAGCCCGCGAAGCCGCCGAGCTTTGCGAGGCGGAGGGAAAAAGGATCTGTGACGCGCACGAATGGGAAGGAGCCTGTGCCGGAAGTCTTGAGAAGCCCGACTATCGCTTCGACCTGGCGAAAGGAGTCAGTCCGAACGCGGCGGTGGCCCGCATGCGCGCGGCGCACAACCGCGCTTATGAGCCGAGTAAAACGTGGAGTTACGGTCCGGCCTATGAGGCCGGCGTGTGTGCCGCCGCCAGTCACAAGACTCCTGGCTGCACGGGAGGCTCATGGACCGGATGCGGCTCCAACACCTATCCCGCGGGGGATTTTCCCACCTGCCATAGTTCGCTAGAGGTCTACGATCTCAACGGCAATGCGGCGGAGCATATGAATCTGCCACTGGACCCGTCGCAGATGGCCAGCGAGGGCAGCAAAACGCTGGGTTACACGGAAATGAAGGGCAGTTGGTTCATCTTCGATATGTACCACGCCCACCCGGATTGGTGCCGTTGGCGGGCGCCATTCTGGCACGGTACGCGAGTGATGGACGAGCATAGCCACGCGAACTATCACCTGGGATTTCGATGCTGCAAAACCCTGGAGGAGCATGAAACGCCGGCGGCGTTGATGTCTCCCGCAGGAGGCCAGCCAGCGCCCTAGCACGGACGGCGAGACGCGACCCTTATCGGGTCATGTTCGCCGGATTGCCGAGAGCATTGTTGGAGGGCGTGAGATCCGCGGTGGAATACATCGGGAGTGGATCAAGTCTGAGCGCGGCAAGCTTGCTTATCAAATCAGTAACGTGCGGGAGCGGACCCTCGCCGCTGAGCACCCGGGAAAGTCCCGGGTCAGCCAGCGCGTCGAAGATCGACATTGATTTGCCGTTGACGCAGATGATGGTGCTGACGAGCCGCACCCCGTGGCTGTAGTCGGCATAGCGCCAGCCATGGACAGTGCTTAGCGGTTGGATCGGGCTGTTGATCCCCCGATGCCAGCCGTAGATTGCCACACGATCGGGAAATCGCCACAGACGATTGGTGATGACGAGATCCTTCTTATGGCCGGCGGTCAGCACACCCGGCGCAACGCCGAGCTCCGTCCGCTGCTCAGCAATCAGCTCGTTATGATGCCAATAGTAGTCCGTCGAGCGCATCTGATCGCTTGCTGGTAGTGGCTGCGGAGCGAGATGTACTTGGGCCTGCTCGTAGATGGCATCGACCATCTTGCTGGTGGGCAGAGTGAAACCATAGTGGCTTGCTACCGTGAGCGCGGTTGCCAGCCTCATCGGGACAAAAAGAAAGTCGCGATCTGAACCGACGGCCAGATAGTCCGATAAGACACAAACGGTTACCTGAACATTCTGGCCATCCGGGAGCTCGCCGCGCATCGTAACCGGCGCAACCCTCCTGAGAAACTGGGGCATATTGCCGGCCAGCAATTCAGTCTCGATCTGCTCTTCGCGGTCTGACCCGCTCAGCGCTTCCACTCTCCGGGCGAACTCGTCGCCGGTCAGCGCGGTTAGCGCGCGCGGCGGAATCTTCTGCAATATCCCATCGCTGCAAGCAACTGGCATCGCGCCGGCGCATGCGATGGCCGGCAGACAGACCAGTGCGCAAACCAGCAGCAACGACTTCATTGATATTGTGTTCAAAGGGGTAATGCCCGCCGAGCGAATGGCTGAGCACATAATTTCTAGCAGATTGCCGGACACAATTCACGATCTCTTGGCAGGTTCAGTCTCAAAGCAAAAGAATCAGAGTAGTACATAGTTTGGAGGGCCGAGCTCCAAATGGAAGAGTCGCGCCAATCAAAGGAAAAAGCGCGCATGATCCCGAGCGATGAGATTGCAAAACGCACGGCCGCACCTTCGTTCGCTCCCGATATCGTGACTTCTCTTGGGTTGCTCGCCGGATGTGTCTCGCTCGTTTCGGCGATCGGCGGCCACTTCGAGCGCGCCGCTGCGATGATCGGCGTTTCGATTCTCTGCGACATCGCCGATGGTTTCGTGGCGCGCGCTTCACATACTTCGAGCGCATTCGGCCTCGAATACGACAGCTTGTCCGATGTCATCACGTTCGGCGTTGCTCCCGCGATCCTTGTCGACTCGTGGGCGTTGCGGCCGTTGGGCGCCTGGGCAGTGCTCGTTGTGGCCGCCTACATGATATGCGCCGCTTTGCGACTCGCGCGCTTCAACGTCCAGGCAGGAGCATCCACCGGCAAGCGGCGCTTTGTCGGACTGCCGGTCCCGGGGGCGGCAGCAGCGATGGGCGGCGTGCTGCTCGGATACGGCTATTTCGCGATCGATTTACCCCGCGCGCTCTGCGTGGCGATGACCATCATGATGCTGGGGTCGGCGGCGTTGATGGTATCGCGCATACCTTACCCCACCATCAAGGGTATCGATCCTCGCTCGTTGCTGTCGCTCAGAGTGATAGCGGGAGCTGTTGTCGTGACGGATTTGGTTCTCGTGGAGCCGCGGCTCACGGCGTTTGTCGGGGGTCTCGGCTATCTGCTTTCAGGATTGATACTAAGCGCGAGAGGCGAGCGCGTCTCGGGTCCGGCGCCGACGGTGAAAAATGCACCGGCAAATTAGGCCGCAAGGTTAGCTTTGGCGCGCTGCCCGGTCTAACCGTCAGCTCCGGGACCGGAGAGCGATTCCATCGGTTAGTCGCGCCGTGGCCGCAGGTGCGATCATCATGCCGCCTTCTTCTTGCGACCGTTCCCGGCGCCGGGCTGCTTGCGGATCGCGAAGCGCTTATCAAGTTGATTCATTTTTTCGACTACGCCGCCGTACTCGAGTTCGGAGTAGGGCAGCATCGCGGGGCCCGAAAATCCCTGCATCCGTATTTCGGCAGCCTTTTGCGCCGCATTGTTGCGCACCCAGTCCCAGAACGGATGATCGAATAGATCGACAACCTCCGTAAACTTTCCATTGTGGACGCAAAAGCCCGCGGAACTGACGATTGGCGGCCCATCGAAGAAGGACACGCCCGAACCGAGCTTCACCGGCATCAGCGGGCCATTGTGGCTCCCGCGCATCGTTCCCGCGACATAATGTGCGATGCGATACGGCGACAGGATCTCGCCGGTGGCGGGGAACGAGCCTTGAACACGAACCAGTGCGACCGGATCGTCCTTGCCGGTGTATTTGCCCGCGATGTTGTGCAAACGCGAGGTTGAAACCACGGCTGCTATTTCGTTGGTGGCGCGGCTGTGAACCGATTCGACCACAAAGCGTTCGTTGTCCCTCAGCAGACACGCGATATCGTACAACTCCTCCGGTGCCTTGAGTTCGATGGTCCGGTCACCCGCGGTGTAGCTCACGTCCATGATCGTGAAGCTGTAACCCTTGGCGATCGCAGGTGAGAGCAGCAAGCCCGCGCAGAACATCGGATCCGCGAAGCCAAGGTAAAGGGGCAGGTTATAGGCGCCGGGGTCGGTTTTGTCCGCGGCGAAGAGCAGGAAGGGTTCATTTGGCCGCTCTTCGAATTCCATCTCGCACGATGCGGGTCCCATCCCTCGCACGTTGCCGGAAAACGCATTCTTTAGCAGATCCTGGCCGGCGCCATACAGCCCTTGTTCCTTGGCCACGGCGGTTCCAGCCATGAACGCATTCCATGCAAGCTCGTGGATCTTCGGATTATCCACGCCTTGCTGATGCGACATCAGGATCGCGACATCATCGCCTGTGCTGCCGATATAGGTATCCAGCAGCAAGCCTTTTCCATGCTCCCGGACATACCGCTGGACCGTTTCCTTGAGCTTTGCACTGGGCCGAACATGGCCCCCGATCGATCCGACATCGGCCTTGATCACTGACAGTGTAGTTTTCATTAGATGACTCTCCGTCGCCGCTTAGCGACTTGGATTTTCTCCAACGGGTCCCATCCACACAGCATCGCCCATGCCAGCTGGCTATGTCCGTGAGGATTAGGACCATCCGTCAAAAGCCTTCCTGTAAGTGGTGCGGAAGGAGTCAGTCAGGCTGCGAGCAATGTCTCTAATGGGCTCAAAACAATACCGATATGACGGAAGAATGGAGCGGCACGTTCGATGCACTTATCGGCTGAACACCGACCGCGAATCGCGGCCGAGCGAGAAGTTGTGCGCCCAGCGCTGGGTCCCGGAGGAGGCTGTTATGAAACCGATTAAGACACTCCTTATCGCAGGGGTGTTGATACCGATGGTTTTCAGCATCGCCGCGGCAGTACCGGCGGCCGATCAGGGCGCGACGCAAGGACCGTTCGCCAGCGCACAGCAGGTCGAGTTATTCCGAGGACAGTCGTTTCTCCTCGGTGATGATACGTCAGTCGCGATTGTCCGAGGCCTCGACTGGAGCAAGGACCGTTCGATCAAGATTCCTTTCTGGCTTGGTACCGGAAATGCCGTGCCTCCCACGGCCAGAGCCAAAGAGGGTGGTTATTATGTGATTAGCGAGGCGTACATCGTCCGCAGCCTCGGCGGCAAAGAATGGCTGATCCGCGCAGGCAGCTCGCTACAAAAGCCCGATGCGGTACTAATCACGAACCGGACGCATTACAAAACCACTGGTGTGATCCTGCCCACGATCATTCAGTACACGGGAACCCGCAATTTCACGCGAAGCGACGGCAGCAAAATTGATATTCCTGTGCTGCAGGAAGTATCGTTGCCGATGACATGGACAGCGCAGGGCAAGGTGCCGACGCTGTACGCGAAGTTCATGATCCATCGATAGAACACCAAGCGACCATCGTCACCGCGATCGCCTGAGTGAAAGGTTCGGCGAACCATTCAATACTTTTGTCTGTCAACGGAGATGCAGGGATTTGAGCGGGCGAGTGTTGAGCACGTCGCCGGCTTCGACCCAACCGCGGCGAGCTTGATTGATGCCGTATTGGAGAAGTTCAAAGTCGCGTGGGGAATGCGAATCGCTTGATATCGCCAGCTTCACGCCGGCGCGCTTCGCCGCCATACAGGCCGTATCGGTCAGGTCGAGCCGCTCGGGCTGCGAGTTCACCTCCATCGCGCATCCTTCCTCGCGCGCCACGCGCATAACCTCATCGAGATCAAAATCAGCGGGGTCACGATGCCCCAGCAGGCGGGCGCTCGGATGACCGATCACGTCGACGTTGGGATTGCGTAGCGCATTGATCAGCCTGCGCGTCGTCTCCGCCCGGCTGCCTTGAAGCTTGTAGTGCAAGGACGCCACTACCCAATCGAGTTCCGCCAAAACGTCGTCGGGCAAGTCGAGCTTGCCGTCATCGAGGATGTCGACCTCGATACCCCGGAGCAGTGTGATGCCTTTGAGCTTTGCCGCCACCTTCTCGATTTCGCTCCACTGTTCGCGCAGCCGCGCCGCATCGAGTCCATGCGCCATCGCCACGCGTCTGGAATGATCGGTGATCGCGAAATACTCGAGCCCGAGTTCCTGTGCCTTTCGCCCCATTTCCTCAATTGAACTGCGTCCATCCGTGTAGGTGGAATGAGTATGAAGGTCACCGCGCAGGTCGTCCCTGGTGATCAGTTTGGGAAGATGCCCTTCCACGGCAGCCTCTATCTCGCCGCGATCTTCACGAAGTTCCGGCGGGATCCATGGAAGTGCGAGTGCCTTGTAGACCTGCTCCTCGGTCCTTCCCGCGATCATCGTCTCGCCGCGGAACAATCCGTACTCGTTGAGCAGAAGCTCTTGTCCTTGTGCCATCCTGCGCAAGTGAATGTAATGAGGCTTTGAGCCGGTGGAATACAGGAGCGCGGCGCCGAAGCTCGATGGCACCACCACGCGCAGATCCACCTGCAATCCGCTTTTGAGCACTGCGGTGGTTTTGGTCTCACCCGAGCCGAGTACCTTGTCTACATCGGCGAAGCTCTTGAGTTGCTTCATGCAGGGCTCGAAATCGTTGGCCGACGCGACCACGTCGAGATCGCCTACGGTCTCACGCCGACGCCGAAAACTGCCGGCAATTTCGAGTTCCTTGATTGGAGTACATTTACGCAGATGTGCGACTAGCCTGGATGCGACCAGCGACGCTTCAGAATACAGAATCCGCTTGCCTACGCTCCCGCCGAGCCTGGCGAGACCCTCCAGGATGCGTTCCTCACTTTTGACGCCGAATCCACGGATGGTTCGTAGCTTGCCGGACCTTACCGCGCGTTCCAGGTCGTCGCGGCCGTGAACGTGCAGAAGGTCGGCCAGGACTTTGACCCGCTTGGGCCCCAGTCCAGGAATGTCGCGGAGTTCGAGGAGTTCCTTCGGAAATTTGCGCGCAAGCTCACTGTGCAGCGGTAGATCGCCGGTCTTGATGATCGTTTTGATTTTGCCCGCCAAGTCCGCGCCGATACCCGGCATCTCATCGATCTGTTCCGCGCTCAGGTCGGCTATCGGTGCGGGATGGTCGCGGATGGTGCGAGCGGCATTGTGATAAGCGCGTACGCGAAAAAAATTCTCGCCGCCGAGTTCAAGCATGTCGCCGATTTCGTCGAGAACCTTCGCGATCTCGTCGTTCTGCATCATCGCTGAGACCCGTCGGCTAACTCGGCGCCCTCGGCAGCAGACGCTCAGTTCCGCCTTACCACAAATGTGCTATTCGCTTCGGGGCGGTTCATGCGTTTTCACCGACCCGCGCTGCTCTCTGGCGTAGTCCTCCAATCGCCGGCGCGCGGCATCGAAGGCCTCGCGGATTGCCAGCGACATCTCTTCCTGAGGCTGGTGTTCCACCACGAGTTCTTTGCCTGGCACAGCGATGAGGATTCCGACCAGAAATGGACCACCCTTACGATGGTGCTTGATGGCTGGCGCGTGAACCGTCACTTCGCACCCGATCAGGTGTGCGTAGTATGTCTCCAAACCTTCCGCTTTCTGCCGAATCTCGGTTTCGATCGCCTCGCTGAGTGGAAAGTCACGTGAGATTATCTTCAAAGGGCGCTGCATAGCTTCCTCCGATATCTACCCAGAGCAGACGTCGTGCCAGTAGGCCGATGTGCACAAATCTGAACAGTCACCGAGCGCCGGTCATCAGAAGTCGTTTAAGGGCGCCGCTTTCGTCGTTGCCAAAGGCACCAAACCTGACTCGTTGGCTCTATTCGAAACACTTGAAGCGGGGTTCCGGGCGGTACCCCCCCCAACGCAAACTCATTTTCCATGACATAGACTAGACGGCACGCTTGATGCTCGCCGTACGTAGCCTCTGGCTGGCAGCTAAGCTCAATTGAGATGAAGATCGTTATCGCAGCTGGTTCCGGAAATCCTCCCCTCGCGGATGCGGTCGCCGAAAGACTTGGCACCAGAGTCTGCCGCGCGGTTCTGAACCGCTTTCCAGACACCGAGTTACACGTCGAGATCGACGAGAGCGTCCGCGGGTGCGATGTCTACCTGGTGCAGCCGACCGGTCCTCCGGTCGACACTCATCTGATGGAATTGCTCTTTTTGGCCGACGCCTGCCGGCGAGCGGGTGCGGCTCGGCTGACCGGGATAGTTCCGTACTTTGGATACGCGCGGCAGGATCGGCGGGCGAAGGGTAGGGAGGCCATCGGAGGCCGGCTCGCCGCAGATCTCCTGGGAACCGTCGGCCTCAACCGGATTCTCGCTGTCGATCTTCACACGGTTTCACTCGAGGGCTTCTTTGGCGTCCCGCTGGAGCATCTAAGCGCCGTGCCGCTCCTCGCCAACGCGATCGAGGAACTGGTCACCGACAACACTGTGATCGTCGCCGCCGATCTGGGCGCGGCCAAGCTTGCGGAGCGCTATGCGGAATTGCTGCGGCGACCGATGGCGATTGTGCACAAGATTCGCCAGAGCGGCGAACAGGTGAAAGTGCAAGCGGTGGTCGGCGAAGTCGGCGGCCGGAAGCCGATTATCGTGGACGACATGATATCGACCGGCGGCACCATCGCGGCTGCCGCGTCCGCGCTACTTGCCGGGGGATGTTTACCCGAGATCGCGGTAGTGGCCACGCACGCGCTGCTGGTAGGTCCCGCGATCGTCCGGCTTGCGGCTTTGCCGCTCAAGCGAATGGTCGTTACCGATAGTCTTCCAATTCCCGCGCACGGGTCGTTGCAGCTTCACGTAACAAGCCTGGCGCCGATGCTCGCCGAGGCGGTGAGCCGTCTGAACGTCGGCGAGTCGATAGCCGGACTTCTGGCGCATCGATAAGTCGCGGAACTGATTGATTCCTCTCGCATCCGCAACGGAGCAAGCCGCTATTGCCGAAGCGTGGCGAAGAGTGCTTTCTGAAACGTCGGGAGTAACCGGCGCTCCTCATCATCGATTGCATCGTCAAGCGCGACGGCCAACCCGGCCAGCGCTTTTCCGATATCGCGGGCTTCGGCGGCGGTGCCGCGCGCGATATCGCTCTTTACTATCGTGCGAATGAAGCCTCGTAACCTCTGGTGGCATTCGCGAATCTTGCCCTGAGTATCTGGCGAAACAGTGCTGTGCCGCTCAAGCCACGGCAGCAGATGGTTCTCTTCCGAATCGAGGTGGCGCGAGAGTATCGGCTCCATAGCGGCCCAGACCTGCGCGGCGTCGCGCCTCGTTTCAGGCGACTCCGGGCTGCGCGCAAGGCGCAATCCTGCAAGAGCGGCATCGAGTAGATAGGTTCGCAATTGCGAGTCTTCCCGGTTGAGCTCCTGAAACAAGCGCCGGATTGCCGCTTCAACCGGATTTGAACTGTGAATCTTCGATTCTTTTGCGCCCATCGGCTTATTCGCGTACTCCCACGCCTCGCTTGCTCTCTAAACTAGCGAGCGTGATTGCGGAGCCTCGCGATTCCCGTCGCCAAGCTCCGCAACGGCGGCTACTTTTTGGAGATCTCTACCTTCTTTTCCGCTTCGGCCTCGATCGGCACCTTCTTGGCAACCGCTTCTTTTGCCATCGGCAACGTTATCTCAAGGACCCCGCTCTTGAAGGTTGCCTTCACCTTGTCGGTGGCCGTTCCTTCCGGCAGACTCATCCGGCGCTCGAAGGCTCCGTATGAAACCTCGCGCCGCAGATAGTCTTCCTTCTTGACCTCCTGCTCGCTCTTACGTTCGCCCTTGACGGTCAGCACGTTGCCCAGAATGCTGACCTCGATGTCCTTGGGCTCAAGGCCGGGCACATCCGCGCGAACGACCAGGTTCCCGTCCTTGACGTAGCTTTCGATCGCAGGCGCGAAGATTTCGTCTTGCTTGTCTTCGAATTCCTCCAGGAAGCGGAACGGCGACTCCCAGCGTCGCGCTATCCGTTCGAGTTCCCGAAAAGGTCTCCAAGGTGAAATTGCTCCCATTGGTATGTCCTCCATTCTTCTAAGCGGGATCAATTCCCGTCTGCGAGGAAATAGAAGCAAACCGCGCGCCATCGAAATTTCCGTCATCCACGGGTTACGCCGTGTAGCCAACGGTCTTGTGATGTAGCCAACGGCGACATCGCAAGGATCTTCGCTGTTCCAAAATTGCCCACAGAGGCCTTGTAATTGGGTGGAGCAGTGAGCTTCGCGGCTTGGAAGGCGCGCTTGAGTGAGATGGTTGATCCGAGCCTTGGATATTACCCGCGCGGGCCGCGCGTATCCGGCGCGACGGTGCTTTGACTCACGTGGTTCGCGATGTACTGAAAGACCTGGACCCATTGGAGAGGGTCGATTCCGTCTGTCGCTGCCGTCCGTACGATCACGATTTTCGTTTTGGGGGAGATGAAGATGAACTGACCGTACGTGCCGATGCCGATGAAGCTGTAGTTGCCTTCGCCTTGCGAGATGCCCCACCAGAAGTACTTGTAGTAACCGCTGCCCGAGTCCTGCCATTGAGAGAACGTCTCCCATGGACGATGGTCGTTTGGATCTCTGCTGGTGGATTCGACGACCCAGTCATGCGGGACAATCTGTCTGCCATCCCAATCGCCGTTATTTAAGTAGAGCCGGGCGAACTTCGCGATATCGATCGCTCTCGCGTTCAGCAGTATGGGCGTTATCTCGAAATCGTCCTGTGCGCTGTCGATACTCCAGGTGGCGGGATATTCCATGCCGATGGGTTTCCAGATCTTTTCCTGCAGATATTGGCTGGGCGGGCGATGGGTAGTTCGTTCGAGGATCAGGCCGATCAGTTCGGCGTTGAAATTGTTGTAGTGAAATGATTGTCCCGGCGGCTCCGTGATCTTCAAGTCCGAGAGCAGCAGTTGGCGCAGATTGGGATAGTAGCCGGCCAGCACGAACTCATCCCATGGGAAAAAGGCGATCCGATATTGAATTCCCGATCCCATGGTTAAAAGGTTTTTGATGGTGATCGCGTCGAAGCCCTGATCCTTCAGCTCCGGCAGGTAATTTGTGATCGGATCATCGAGGCTCTTGATATAGCCTTCGGAGATAGCGATGCCGACCAGCGCCGAGGTGAAGGACTTGGCCAGCGACCACGAGGTGCAGAGCGAGTCCCGCTGGAACCCGTTGAAATAATCTTCGTAGAGCACCTGATTGTCTCTAGCGACGATGAAAGCGTGCGTGCCGGTCGAGCGAAGAAGCTCGGAGAGTGCGACACGCTTCATGCCTTTGCCGTCCTTGTATTCCACCGTATCCGGAATTTCATCGCGGCTGCTTGGCGCGAAGTGAAATGCGGCCGGCGCGTTGTCGATCGTGTGATACCCATACGACCGGTAATCGTCGGAACGCGATGAGAAGGCGCGTTGCGCGCCCCACACGAAATAGCGGTAGAGGTAATCTGGTTGTGTCCAGGGCGCCGCAATCGCCGCCGAGGCGGGCAGCAGACCCACGGCGAAGCTGACTATCAATGCCGCAAGCGGTCTCGCAACCCGATATCCGCGAGTTGTTGAAATCAACTTCTTTTGCGCCTCCGGATCTTTTGGTTGTCCGAAGCGGATCGAGTGGCCGGAGTCTGCCCATCGGAATTGATCGATCGGAGTGAAGGGGGAATCGCAGTCGCCGCCCCCAATACCGCCTCGCGCAGTTCGACATCGGTCAGCGGTCCGAGCATGAAAGGCATCAGCCGTTTGCCCATCCGCAGCAACGCGAATCCATGCAAGATCGACCAAAACGTCAGCGTGGCGGCTTTGATCGTTTTGTCGTCTGTCGACGCGCAGTTTTCCGCGACCAGCGCCTCAAACCGCGCATGGAAGCTGTTGGCAACCTGGATCAGCGCGGGATCGCGAGGCTCTTGGCCGGTAAGCAGATCCGAGACGAACATCAATCGAAACAGTTGAGGGCGTCGCGCCGCGAAGGCGAGGTACGCGCGCGCCCCCGCCGCCAACTGCGAAGCGGGTGTCGTCTGCTTCGCCATTGCAGCCAGCGCCTCGGCCTCGAGTTGTTTGAATCCGTCGGCCGCAAGGGCCGCGAGCAAGGCGCGACGATCCGCAAAATGGCGGTAAGGCGCGGCCCGCGACACGTCCAGCGATGCCGCCAGATCGCGAAGCGACAAGGCTTCAAAGCCGATTTGCTCGATCTGTTTTGATGCGGCCGCAAGCAACGCGGACCGGAGGTTTCCGTGATGATAAGAGCGCTCGTCCAAGGTCTGCTGGCCTCAAGTGATGTTGTCGTCGCTCACATTATCGTGGAATGTCAGCGCCGTCAACATGCGAAAATGACCAATGGCGCCGATGCTGGTACCGGAAGGTGTCCCTGGGTTAGAGCGATTTGGCGAAGAAGGCGGTCAACTTTTCGAAGGCGCGATCCGCTTGCCGCTGATTGAAGACCGGCGAATCCGCCGAGGTCCAGCCGTGATGGGCGCCGTCGTAGGTTTCGCTCTCGTAGCGGCCGCCCCATTGTGCAAGAGCGCGCTCCAGTTTCTCGATCGCGGCGGCGGGCATGCTCGCATCTTCGATCGCGTGTCCGAAATACAGCGCCGCCTTGATGCGCGGCAGGACCAGATGCGGGCTGGTGGGCGCATCGGTGAAGAGACCGCCGCCATGAAACGATGCCGCCGCGGTGATTTTCTCCGGACGTACCGCCGCCGTGCGCATCGCCATCGCGCCGGTAAAGCAGTACCCGACCACGCCGATAGCACCATCAGCGACCGAGTCCTGTGCGGCGAGAAAATCGACGTATGCCGCCCCATCCTGAGTCATCGCATCGGGCGTCATCGGTCCGGCCAATTCGCCGAATCGCTTCATAGTCCGCGCATCGCCCATCTTCGGCGCGAAGTCGAACATCGGCGGCCGGCCGGTGCGATAGAAGACGTTGGGCAACAGGACCGTATAGCCGGCGGCGGCCAATCGGCGCGCCATCTCACGATGAGACGGGCGAATTCCGCCGATATCGGTAAGATGGATAATGCCGCGGGCGCGGCCGGTGTCAGGCTTGAAGAGAAATCCGTCCGACGTTCCATTGGGCATTTTGATTTCTACCGCTTGCTCGATCATTTTTGCCTCCAATCGTCCTCAGTCTGCGGTCAAAGCTTCCGCCAATGGGATGCCGAAAGCGCTCTTGCCCAGGAATTCCAGCGTCTCGTCGCTGTCGAACGGATGGTACAGGCCGGCGCGCACGTCTCTGAAGAAACGCTCGAGCGGCAGTCGTTTGAAGTACGAAGATCCGCCGACCGCGCGCAGCGCCAGATCCACCACCGCGACCGAATTTTCCACTGCGATCATGCGCGCAGCGACGGCTTTGCGCGACCAGCTCTGCGGATCGTCGCGGTCCACTTCCGCCGCCGCTTTCCACATCACTGCACGCGCCCCCTCGATCAGCATGTCCATCGTGCCGACCTTGTTGTAGACGCTGGGCAGATGGCTCATCGGATTTTTGAGCGGAAAGCGTTTGCGATCGCGCATGAAGTCCACGACGAAGTTGCGCGCCGCGACGGCAATTCCGATATATGGTGCGCCGATTGTGAAAGGCGCCTTGGCAAACACTTTGGTGATGCGGCCGGTCCGCGAAACCGGGCGTTGGAGTACGATTGCCGTATCGGGCACGAAAGCGTCTTTGAGTTCCGAGCTGCGTGAAGCCGTCGCCCGCATGCCCATCACGTTCCAGTCATCCTTGAAGACCAGCCCCGGCGTATCGCGCGGCGGGATATAGAAGGTGATGATCCTGGGGCCCTCGGGACAGTCTTCCCACGTCGCTTCGGCGAAAAACAGATCCATCGCGATGCTCTGGGTGCTGAAAATCTTGCGCCCGTTGACGATCCATCCGCCGTCCACCGGGCGTGCGGTGGTGCGGGGCCGCAGATTGATCACCGCGTTGTCGGGTTCGGAGCCGGATCCGCCGCAGATGAGCCGTTCACTGGCGATGCGCCGAAGCTTGTCCTCGACGTTGGGCGCTTTGAATTTGCGATACAGATCGATCAGGAGGCCGACCGTGTTGAAATGCATGTTGATCGCAAGGGCCGTCGGACCGCATCCTTGCGCCAGGCGTTCCTGCGCTTTGATCCGCTCCAGCAGCGTCGCGCCCATGCCGCCCAGCTTTTCGGGAATAGTCAGAACGGTGTAGCCGCTTTCCTTGAGCCGCGCGTAGTTTTCGAAGGGAAATGATGCTTCCTCGTCGTGCTGAGCGGCACGCGGGGCAAAGTCATCAGCGAGTCCGGCTGCGAGATCGATGAACCGTTGCTCGCGCTCGGTATTTAGCTGATTCACGCCTTCCTCCTTGTGCGCACCGGCCGCTGATCGCGCCGCGGCCGAATGCGGCCCGTGCATGGCTTACCACGAAGCGGGCCGGACGGAGAAATCAGGAATTGGCTACCGGCCTCGCCACGCGGGCGGGCGCTTCTCGGCAAAGGCATTGGCACCCTCGCGAGCATCTTCGGTGTTCGTCAGCCACTGGTACCCTTCTTGTTCGAGCCTCAATGCTTCCGCGAGAGGAAGATCGAGTCCACGCAACGCAACCTCTTTGATCTTCTGGACAGCCAGCGGCGCGCTCTTGCAGATCTCGGCGGCAATCTCTTCGCACCTGTCCATGAGCTGGGACATTGGAACGATGTAATCGACGAGGCCGAGGCGGAGCGCGTCCTCCGCGTCGATGCGCTTGCCGGTGTAGAGCATCTCCAGCGCCCGGCCCAGCGGAATCAGCCGCGGTAGGCGCTGCGTTCCGCCACCTCCCGGCAGCCATCCGAGGCGAACCTCGCCGAGACCGAACTGCGCGTGCTCGGCCGCGACCCTGATGTCGCAGGCCAGCGCCTGCTCGAGACCGCCGCCGTTCGCGTGGCCGTTGATCGCCGCGATGATCGGCTTGGTCAGTTGGAGCATCACGGGGTAGGGCGTTTTGGCGCCCTCCCTGCCGGTTCGATCCACGTAGTTCGATTTGATGTCGCTGCCCGCGCAGAATGCGCGATCGCCCGTGCCCGTGAAGATCGCGACGCGAAGAGCAGAGTCGTCGCGAAATTCACTCCATATGTCAGTGAGGCGGCCGTAGGTCTCGAAGTCGCACGCATTGAGCCGCTCCGGCCGATTGATAGTGACGTACGCGATCGGTCCCTTTTTCTCGAAGATTACTTTCACGGCATCCCTCCACTTTCTGAAACAGTATAGGAAGGCCCTTAAACTGTCTCGCGTGAGCCGAGGCAGTTCGGCCGTTTTCGCCAATCGAAGCTCAGAACCCGCTCGTCCGCCGAACTGATTTCCTCGACTCATCCCAAAATTACTGGGACTTGATCCCGGGTAGCAGGAGGGCTTGCGTCCCTGCCGCTGGGACGATTTGGGCCCTGCTTCCTACTGATTTCATGGCCATCCTGGCTCGATACGGTTGGGTGTCCGATTCTTTCCGAGCTTTCGACGGTGCGCGGGTTCATCCGACGTCATCGCCGCGTCCGTACCTTGTGCAACGAGGAAATCATCGCCTGATCACATAAACCATGGCCCGCAATTTCCATTAAGCTGTATTGGAGTAGCGTCTTGAGATCGTCTCCCCAGTTAACGGAACACGGACTCGCGTAGCCTTGCGAGTCCGGCCGCATGTTGCGAAAAGACCATAAAGTACAACACGCTTTTCTTCTGCTCGGGATCATCGTGGGTGTCGTTCTGGCGTCGGGGACCGCGCGCGCGCAAAGCAATCTTT
The DNA here is from genome assembly GCA_052146355.1 of Binataceae bacterium (SeqCode). Lineage (GTDB taxonomy): Bacteria > Desulfobacterota > Binatia > Binatales > Binataceae > JAFAHS01. The sequence continues at coordinate 51,255 of JBKQNE010000080.1, forward strand.
CGGTCGTCGCGAAGATTGTTCTGGGGATACCGAACTGCGGCGAGCCCCAAGGCGGTAACGGGGGCAGCACCGGACTTTGCAATCCTTTCGGGGTGGCGGTGGACAACAGCAACTTCACCACCGACAACAGCGGCAATATCATCCATCCTCTCTACGTGTCCGACCTCAACCGGGTACTCGGATGGCACGATGTCGCCGCGCTCACCAATAACATGCCGGCAGAGCTGGTCATCGGCCAGGTGGACTTTGATCATTTTCTGCCGAATCAGAATGGCAGCCCCACCGCGCAGACGCTTAATACCGTCCTGGGGCTCGCGGTGGACCGTAACGGTAACCTCTATGTTGCCGACTCCGGGAACAACCGCGTGCTTGGCTACAACAAACCGTTCCAGTCATTCAGCGGGTCGCCGATTCTGAATCCTGCGGCCGCCAGCGTCCTGGGACAGAACGGCAGTTTCACCAGCAACTCGCCAAACCTGGGCGGCGGCCCCACTGCCGGCAGCCTGAGTGGGCCGGCCGCAGTGGCGGTCGACGTTCACGGCAATGCCTACGTAGCCGATCAGGGCAACTGCCGAGTGCTGGAGTACAACAGCGGGGATGCAGTTGCCGATTTGGTTATCGGTCAGACTTCGGCCACGACGAAGGCCTGTAATGGCTCCGGCGGCGCGAATTTCGACGGCCGTCTGAGTCTCTTTGGTCCGGTGGGCCTCGCGACCTCTACTCAAGGTGGTACTGATGCGGTTTTCATCGCAGACGGCAACCACCGGGTGCTCGCGATCGCCGAGTCCAATCCTCCCCTCAATACCGCAGCCAGCGCGCTGTTCGGTCAAGGCACCGAAGGCAACAAGTTCACTGGGCATCTTCCCAATAGCGGCGATGCCGCCGGCGATGTGTCAGGACTCGGCCCGGATAGTCTCGCCAATGAAGTTGGAGTGGCGCTCGACTCCAGCGGCGACGTGTTCATCGGCGACCAGGCCAATAATCGCGTGCTCGAGTTCAACGACACCCTGCCCGTGAATAATTTCACCGCCAACCTGGTCTTCGGCCAAGGCAGCAGCGGCACCAGCTTCACGGTCAATCAGCCGAACAACGGTCAAGGCAGTGCGGGTCTGGCCACCCTTTACAGCCCGGACGGCGTCGCAATCGATCTGAGCGGAAACCTTTATGTTGCGGACCACAACAACGATCGAGTGTTGATGTTTGCGGTGCCCGCGACGGCTACACCGACTGCAACTGCCACCGCCACCGCGACCTCCACGGCCACTGCCACCGCGACCGCGACGGCGACCGCCACACCGAGCGCCACGGCCACGCCGACTGCACCTGCAGCTCAACCGCCACGCCGACTACGACGGCCACTGCAACCGGTACGCCGACGGCAACTCCGACCGGTGCTGCGACGCCGACCCGGACGGCCACCGCTACTGCAACCGCGCCGCCGACCTCGACGGCCACGGCAACTCTGACGCCGACTGGCAAGCCAACCAAGACGCCGACGCCAACCACGACGTCGACTCCTAAGCCGACTAAGACGCCGACGCCGACCAAGACGCCGAAGCCGACCAAGACGCCGAAGCCGACCAAAACTCCCAAGCCGACCAAAACGCTGCCAAGACACCGACTCTGAGCGAAAGGGAACCTCGCGAGCAGCCGGGCCCTCAAGCGGCCACGGGTGGTGTCGACAACGTCGCATACCCGAGTCGGACGGAAGCAGGCGGCCGCAGGAATTCAGGTTTGCGCGAAGATTACGCGACGTCCAGTGTTGGTCGCCTGGCGCAACTCAGCACCGGTGGAGGTAGGGAACATGTCTACCCCGTTTATAGGTGAGATCAGGCTCGTTTCATTCAATTTTCCACCTACGGGCTGGGCGTTTTGCAACGGCCAGATACTGGCTATAAACCAGAACGCGGCGTTGTTCTCGCTACTCGGGACGACTTATGGCGGCAATGGCATCCAAACTTTTCAACTGCCGAACTTCCAGGGACGCATGCCTATTTTCATAGGAATACCTCCTCAAGGAGGAGCCGATCACGTTTTGGGGAGTTTCGGCGGCGAGGCCACGCATACGCTTATTTCGACCGAGATGCCGGCGCATTCTCATCCCGCGCAGGCTCAGTCGCAGGCGGCAGGACAGGTCGATCCTGCTGGCGCGGTATGGGCGTCAACCAGCATGCCGCAGTATTCGAACCAGGAGCCAGCTTTGGCGTTGGACGGGTCCGCGATCGGAGCTACCGGGGCAGGTCAGGCGCACGACAATATGATGCCCTACCTGTGTCTTAACTTCATTATCGCGCTGACGGGAATCTTTCCGAGCCGGGACTAGCCGTGAGCACACGCAACCGATCGTTTGGGGGTACGCCATAATGTCGGATCAATTCATAGGCGAAATCCGAATGGTTGGGTTCAACTTCGCGCCGACGGGCTGGGCGCTGTGCCAGGGTCAGTTAATGCCTATAAGTCAGAACACGGCACTGTTCTCGCTGCTGGGGACGCAATTTGGCGGCGACGGCCAAACCAATTTCGCCCTGCCTGACCTGCAGGGTAGCGCCCCGGTCATGGCGGACGGGTTTCAGATCGCAATTGGACAATCGGGGGGAGTGGAAACTGTCACCTTGACCCCCGATCAGATACCCGCGCATACCCACTCACTCAACTCGGTTTCTGCGGCCGGCAGCCAGACCGAGCCGACCGGCAATGTGTGGGCCCAGGGAAGCACTGGCGGCAACGCTACCTACAATGCATACAGCTCGGGCACGCCTAACAGCGTGATGAACCCCGGCGCTGTCGCCGCGGCTGGGGGCGGTCAGCCGCATAACAATCTCCAGCCTTATCTGGTAGCCACCTTCATCATTGCCCTGACGGGAGTGTTCCCCGCAAGGTCGTGACGAGGTCAGGGATAGTACTATGGCCACGCCTTATATTGGTGAAATACGCATAGTCGGATTCAACTTCGCTCCAGAAGGCTGGGCCTTCTGTAACGGGTCGCTCATGGCAATCGCGCAAAACGAGACGCTCTTTACGCTAATTGGCACCACCTACGGCGGCGATGGAGTGACCACTTTCGCCCTGCCGAACCTGCAGGATCGGGTGCCGGTGCATCAGGGCACTGGGGGCGGCCAGACTTTGATTCTGGGAGAGTCGGGTGGCGAGAGCCAGGTCACTCTCACGAGCGCGCAATTGCCTTCGCATACGCATACCGTTTCTGGTGCATCGGGAGGTCCCCAGGTTACGCCCGTCGGGCAGACGTGGGGCGACTCGGGGCAAAATGGCAGCGGCGGAGCCTACGCCAGCCCCGGTGCGACCAACCCGATGAGCGCGCAAGCGCTGGGGCAGGCGGGTGGCGGACAACCGCACACCAACCTGTCGCCGTACCTGGGATTGAATTTCATCATTGCTTTGTTTGGAATATTTCCGTCGCAGGAGTGAGGTATGCATATTTCCCGGCGAACATTGCTCAAAGCCGGCGCAATATGCGCTGCGGGCGCAGCTTTTCCAGTGTCGCTGGCTGCGGCCGAAATCAGTCAGGCGCCCGCGCGAAATCTGCGCGACGTTTCGTTCGAGACTTTTCGCCTGTGGAGCAACGACTCTTTCAGGGTTTCACACCAAGGCGGCACCCGCGCTTTGAAGCTCGTTGAGGTCAGGAACCGGCTCGTTCCCGGCCGATCGGCCGCGAATCAGCGCGAATGTTTCTCCTTGCTGTTCCGGGGTTCCGCGAACGTATCCCTGAAGCAGGGAACCTATCTGTTCCATCATCCAGAGCTTGGCGCCTTTGCGATGTTCCTGGTACCGGTGAACCAGCCCCTGTCCGACGGCGGCCATCATTACCAAGTGGTCGTCAATCGGCGCGCGCGCTCGGCCTGAACGCTCGTCGATCTCAATCGCTCTTCGCGGGTCGCCGGCCACGGACAAACACCGCCTCGTAGGTGACGCCGCGCGCGTCGCGCCCGATAGGAACGATAAACAGATCGAACTCCCCAAGTATGTCGTGCCCCATCCGGTACGTGCCTTGACGAATGGGCGCATCGGGCGGCGCAAGAAAATTGAGAATGAAGCTCTCCATCTCCGGTGATGATCCCTTGTCGGTAACCGTGACCAGCGTCATCTCCACCACCTGATTCGGAGCCATCTGCACGCGAAAGCCGCTATTCAGATGCGGGGCGAAAATTGCGCCGGTCATTTCAGCAACTTCCATCGCGCTTTACTCCGCGTCACCGGGCGGCTTCCATTCCATCCGCGAGTATAGCTCATCGCCTCCGGTCCGCCGCAGGCCCAGCCGCTCGTAGAGCCGCACTGCCCCGGAATTTGAGGCCAGGACGCTGACCCGCACGCCGAGGCCCTCGGTGGCCGCTCGGTCCATCAATGCGCATAGCAGGCGGCGGCCAATTCCCGCTCCCTGATGCTGCGGCAACACGGCGATGTCGATCAGCAGCAACGCATGGTTATCACGAGCGACTATCATGCGGCCGACCGGAAGCCCGTCGAGCATGACGATGGAGTTTTCAGCATCGGGATATTGCGCGGCATACGAGTGAGCTTGCGCCTTGAACTGCATTTCCAGGAATGCGCCGCGCTGCGCCTCATCCCAACCCCAGGCATCCAGCTCGCGTGCGCGAGTGGTTCGATACAGCGCATACAGGAATTCGCGGTCCTCCGCGCGGACGGGTCGCAGCTCCACGCGGGTGCTTTCCTTCACGGGCTCCATCTCTTGGCTGATTCCGGATACCGCCAGTCACGGCAATTACGCGGTCGCTGCCTTGCCTGGTATCGCGGGCGAGTCGGCCATCGCGGCGTTCACGATTTCCTGGGCCTCGCTCAGGATCGCGTCGAGGTGCGGACGGTCCTTGAAGCTTTCGGCGTAGATTTTGTAGATGCTCTCCGTGCCCGAGGGCCGCGCGGCGAACCATCCGCTGGCGGTGACGACCTTCAGGCCTCCGATCGCCGCGTGGTTGCCGGGCGCATCAGTCAACTTGGCGGTGATCGGTTCGCCCGCGAGCTTCGATGCGGTCACGGCCGATGGTGACAGCTTCTTCAGCCGCTCTTTTTGCTCCATCGTCGCGGGCGCATCGACACGCTCGTACTTTGGGTCGCCGAACTCCTTCGTCAAGGCGACGTAATGCTCGCCCGGGTCCTTGCCGGTGCGGGCGGTGATTTCCGCGGCAAGCAAGTCGGGGACGAGTCCATCTTTGTCAGTCGTCCAGACCGAACCGTCGCGCCGCAGAAAAGTGGCGCCCGAACTCTCCTCGCCGCAGAACCCGATCGATCCGTCGATGAGTCCTTCGACGAACCATTTGAACCCCACGGGAACCTCGATTAGCCGCCGTCCCAGATGCGCCGCGACCCGATCGATCATGCTGCTGCTGACGACGGTCTTGCCCACGGCCACCGTGCCCGACCATTGCGGGCGATTGGCGAACAAATATGAAATCGCAACCGAGAGATAGTGATTGGGATCGAGCAGCCCCTGGCTGCGGCTTACGATTCCGTGGCGGTCCGCATCGGTGTCGGCGGCAAAGGCGACGTCGAATCGATCTTTGAGGCCAACCATCCGCGCCATCGCGTAGACCGACGACGGATCCATCCGAATTTGTCCGTCCCAGTCGACCGTCATGAAACGGAACGTCGCATCGACAGTGTGGTTCACGACTTCGAGGTTGAGCTTGTAACGATCTGCTATCGCATCCCAGTAGCCGACGCTGGCGCCGCCGAGCGGATCCACCCCGATATGTACTTTGCTCGATGCGATCGCCTGCATGTCGATTACCGATTCGAGATCGCCGACGTACGCATCAAGGTAGTTGTGCTTATGCGTCGTCGCCGCATTGCGCGCGCGCTCGAACGGCACCCTCGCTACGCCGCGCAAACCGTCCGCGATCAGCGCATTGGCGCGCTGCTCGATCCATCCGGTCACGTTGGTGTCCGCGGGTCCTCCGTGCGGCGGGTCATATTTGAATCCGCCGAAGCGGGGAGGATTGTGCGATGGCGTGATGACGATGCCGTCGGCGAGGCCGCGCTTGCGGCCGCGGTTGTACACGAGAATCGCATGCGAGATTACCGGGGTGGGCGTGTAGCCGTTGTCCGCATCGAGCATCACCTCGACGCCGTTGGCGGCCAGGACTTCCATCGCGCTGGCAAAGGCGGGCTCGGAGAGCGCGTGCGTGTCTATGCCGATGTACAGCGGCCCATCGATTGATTGCTGCTTGCGGTACTCGCAGATGGCTTGAGTGATTGCGAGGATGTGCGCTTCGTTGAAGGCGTTGTCGAACGAAGAGCCGCGATGTCCTGAAGTACCGAACGCGACGCGCTGTGCGGGGACGGATAGATCCGGCTGGCCGGTGTAGTAGGCGGTTACCAGCCGGGGAAGATCGACGAGAATCGACGGTTCGGCGGGTTTCCCCGCCATCGGACTGACGTTCATAAACGGCGCTCCTTGATTACGAGCGTAGAAATCACTGTTACTCCACGGGGCAGGGCTTCGCGTTCCATATTTCCGCCGCGTACTGCGCGATAGTGCGATCGCTGGAGAACTTGCCGGAGCTTGCGACGTTCAAAATCGCCTTGCGCGCCCATCCGTGCGGGTCGGCATACAGTTCCATGATCCCACGGTCCGCTTCCAGGTACGATTTGAGGTCGGCCAGATGCATGTAGAAGTCGCCGCCGGTCAGCAGCGTCTCGCGCAGCGGCTCGAACACGCCCGGTTCAAAACGGCTGAACTGGTCGGAAAAAATCATGTCGAGCGCCGCGCGGGTTTCCGGCTCGTGGTCGTAGTGCCAATGCGGATTGTACCAGCCGCGGCTGCCGGCGACCTGCTGCGCCGTCAACCCGAACAGGAAGAAGTTTTCCTCGCCGGCCTCCTCCGCCATCTCGATAGTTGCGCCGTCGCGCGTGCCGATAGTGAGCGCACCGTTCATCATGAACTTCATATTGCTGGTGCCGCTGGCTTCATAGCCCGCCGTCGAGATCTGGTTGGAAACGTCGCTGGCCGGAATCAAATGCTCCGCCAGTGACACGTCGTATTCGGGCAGGAACAAGACCTTGAGTTTACCGCGCATCACCGGGTCGCCATCGATCGTGCCGGCCAGGTTGTTGATGAACTTGATGATCAGCTTGGCCAGGTGGTACGCGGGCGCCGCCTTGCCGCCGAACAGGAACGTTCGCGGCGGCACTTCCAGGTTCGGGTTCTCGCGCAGGCGGCGATAGAGTGTGACGATACGCAGCGCGTTGAGCAATTGCCGTTTGTACTCGTGGATGCGCTTGATCTGGCAGTCGAAGATCGTGTCAGGGTCGACCGTCTCGCCCGATTCCGATTTGATCCACTCCGCAAAGCGCGATTTGGCCGCGCGCTTCGCCTTGAGGAAGCTGTCGCGAAAGCCCGCGTCGTCCGCGAGCGGCTTGAGCTTGCTCAGTTGGCTCAAGTCCGTAATCCAGCCGTCGCCAATCGCATCGGTAATCGTGCGGGCGAGGGCGGGATTGGCCACCAGCAACCATCGCCGCGGCGTCACACCGTTGGTTTTGTTGTTGAAGCGCTCCGGAAATATCTCGGCCAGGTCCTTGAGCGTGGTTGTGCGCAGCAATTGCGAATGAATAGCGGCTACGCCGTTGGTGCTGTGCGATCCGACGACAGCGAGGTTGGCCATCCGGATATGGCGCGTCGGGCCTTCCTCGATCAGGCTCACCCGTTGAACGCGGCCCTCGTCGCCGGGAAATCGCGTTCGAACCTCGTCGAGCAGGCGCCGATTGATCTCAAACATGATTTCCAGTTGGCGCGGCAACAACACCTGAAACCATTCGAGTGGCCACTTCTCGAGCGCTTCGGGCAGCAGGGTGTGGTTTGTGTACGCGAGAGTCCTTTGCGTGAGGTCCCACGCTTGGTCCCATCCCAGGTGCGCCTCGTCGAGCAGAATCCGCATCAACTCCTGTACCGCCATCGTCGGATGAGTATCGTTGAGCTGGATCGCGACCTTGTCGGGCAGCGTGCTCCAGTCGGTGTTGCTGCGCCGGAAGCGGCGGATGAGATCCCCGAGCGAGCAGGCGACCAGAAAATATTCCTGCACGAAGCGCAGCCCCTGCCCGAAGCTGGTCGAATCGTCGGGATAGAGCACGCGAGTGAGAGACTCAGCTTCGAGCGTCTCGGCGACCGCGCTGACGAAGTCGCCGTGACTGAACGCCTGAAAATCGAAGTAATCAGACGCGGCGGCGGACCACAGACGCAGCGTGTTAATCGTTTTGCCGCCATAGCCGACGACCGGGCGATCGTACGGCATGCCGATTAGAACGGAAGGTCGTCCTGGAATCGCGCGCAGACCGCCGCCGCCAACCTCGAACGAGCAGTTGAGCTTGATCTCGACCATGTCGTATGGGCGTGCGACTTCCCATGGGTCAGGCCGGCGCAGCCAGTTGTCCGGCTTTTCCTGTTGCCAGCCGTTCTGAATCGATTGCTTGAACATCCCGTATTCGTAACGCAGCCCATAGCCCGTCGCCGGTAGCTGCATCGTCGCCATTGAATCGAGAAAGCACGCGGCCAGGCGCCCGAGCCCGCCGTTGCCCAGGCCCGCATCGGGCTCTTCTTCGAGCAGGCTCATCCAATTGAGGGCCTTCTCTTTGACGGCGCGCTGCGCGATGGGATCGAGTAGGAGGTTTGTCACGTTGTTGGCCAGCGACCGGCCGATGAGAAATTCCAGCGAGAGGTAGTAAACGCGCTTGGGGTTGGCCTGCTCGTACACGGCCCTCGTCCGCAGCCATCGCTGCGAAAGAACGTCGCGCACCGAGCGGGCGACCGCCTCGAAGCGCTCGCGCGCATCGGCACCCGCCACGTCGATAACGTTGTCGAACAGCAGATGGCGTTCATACAGCGCGTCGCCGGTGCCGGCGAACTGAATCGGACCGCATCCGTACTGCGCCAGAAGTTTAGCCGTATCGTCGGATCCCGATGACATAATTTTCTGCTCCGCGCTCATAAGCGCTCATTCTCGCAGGCGCAGGTTAACGGAGCGTGATCGCTTTCGGGCTTGTTTGCGCGCGTTACTGCAAAGTCCCTCGACGCGGGCTGCGCTTGGGCTGCGCGCTGAGCGATCGCACGTCTAATGATCGTCGAGCTTCAAGCTCATCGAGGCTATTCCGATCCCGATGTACAATCCGGTGTCGCCCTCGACCGTGACCGGCTGCAGTGCGATCGATTTCTGAAATCCGCCCAGCAACATGCTGACGCCGCCGCCGATGCCAATCGCAGCCTGGGCCGTCGCCCCGAAGTAGTTTCCGGCCAGTGCGCCGCCGCTCGGAACGCTGCTCGGCGCGATCACCGCCCACAGGATCGCGATGGGCGCGAGGTATCCGATATCGATTCCGATTTTGGAAACGGTGCCGGAGTAATGTTCCGCGGGCCCGACCCACGGGATGTACTCGCACTCGACCGTCCGGGACGATCCAACGATCCAGCCAAAGCCGCTGGCGACGTGGCAGGTCAGCATACCGGTCTTGGTGGTGAAGTCGTCCGCCGCCGCGTCCGGAACGAACCCGACGGCGATGACGATCGCAAGCACTGCTGCGTGAATCAGCGGTTTAATGGGTCTGGACAAGGTCTGGCATCGTCCCCAGTGCCAATCAGTTCGATACCCAACAGGATTGGACCGCTTGGGTCAAGGAACCGCGATGGCTCGCTTCACGCCGGCCGGCGGCGGAGCATCCGCTTTACGACGCATTCCATGATTTGCTCGCCGCGCTGATTGATTACCGAATGCGTGAACGTCACGATGCCGCGATCGGGTTTGCTGGTCGTCTGTGTGTCGAGCACGGTGACGCGGACGTGGATGGTGTCGCCGGCCATCAGCGGACGCTTGAAATTCATTTTCTCCACCGACAGCAGAGCCAGGCCGACGCGATGGATGCATCCGGTGAGAATGATCAGTCCTTCGGAGAACGCGAAGGTCAGTGCGCCGGGTGCGATGCGGGTGGGGTAGGGCCCCGACTTCGTCATGTAGTCCTGGTTGATGAAGAGTTCCTCGAAGAAGCCGCCTACGCTGACGAACTGAGATATCTCGGCCTCGCCTACCGTCCGGCCCATCGTCTCGATCGTCTCGCCGACGCGCCAGTCATCGAAGAATTTCGCATCCATGGTTTTCTAAAGGCCTCCAAACGGTGGTTAGCGACGCCGCGGTGTCAGGCCGGCGGGCCGCGGCCCTACTCCAGAAAAGGGGAATCGGCGTTCCTCCTCGTCCGAGTAGCGGCGGGCGGCTCGCCCGCCCCAGCCGTTAGATAGAGAACCAGCATTTGCGGCACCCTGTGCCACACGATCCAATCCTCGGTACCGTCTCCGACGCGACGTTGCGAATTTCTCTATTGCGCCATGAAGCCGCCGTCTACCGGCATCGGTACGCCCGTTACATATGAGGCACGGTCCGAGCATAGCCACGCTACCGTCTCTGCGATCTCTTCCGCCTCGCCCAGGCGCTTTAGCGGGCCGCCGCGCGCGAACCGCTGCTCGGCGTCGGGACGCTCGCCCAACAGCCGCGCCATCATCGGGGTTCTGATCGGCCCGGGGCACACCGCATTCACGCGGATATTGTGTCTGCCGTACTCGACCGCCGCCGCCTTGGTCAGCCCGGCGACGCCGTGCTTCGCGGCCACGTATGCGGGCATGCCGCGTACGCCCGCCAGGCCGGCACCGGAAGAAGTATTCACGATCGCGCCGCCCTTGCCCTGCTTCAGCATCTGGTCGATCTCCGCTTTCATGCAGAGCCACACGCCAGTCAGGTCGGTCGCGATTACCTTGTTCCAGTTGTCTTCGGTGCATTCATGGGTCAGCGCTGATGCGCCCTCTATGCCGGCGTTGTTGAATGCGCAGTCCAGCCGGCCGTAAGTCGCGACCGCCTTGGCGACGATGCCGCTCACATCTTCCCATTTGGACACGTCGGTCTTGACGAACACGGACTCGGCACCGAGGTCCTGGATGATGCGCAGGGTCTCCTGTCCGCCCGCTTCGACCCAATCTGCCAGCACGAGCCTGGCGCCTTCGCGTGCGAACACACGCGATGCGGCCCGGCCGATTCCCGAACCCGCGCCAGTTATGATCGCGACTTTACCATCGAGTATTCCGCTCATCGTTCTGCTCCTCGTAGTCATGCGGCGCGGGCCGCGGTCGTTGTGGTGCGACGACTAATTGCCGCGAGTCATGGTGCTCTCGATAGCCGGTCCGACCCGCACGAAAAGCCGCGACGCGAATTTCCACTGCTCGCCCTTTTTCACGTACTCGTCTTCGTAGTAGCCCGATCCGATCCATTCCATGTTGCGCGAAAAGCTTCTGAGCTCGACGTAGCATCGTCCGGTTGCGCGGCTTGGTCCGGCAAGATCGACCACGTGGTTGTGGATGTAAGGGCGCGGATTGAGTTCGCCCAGCGCGCCTTCGTACATCTTGCGCAGCTCGGCATGGCCCTTCTGCGTGACCGAGCGCTCGCGTCCCTTGACGGTGAACGTGCCGTCATCGCTGAACAGCGCGACCAGGCCGGTCAGATCGCCGCGCCACACGCAATCGCAGTACCGAACCGGCAGCTCGCGAATCGCTTCACGATCCGACAACTCGGCCAGAAGTTCATCTTTACTCTTCATGGTACGTCCTCCCCGTGCGCCTGAACGCGGCTGGTGCCGAGTCTTTCCCGGCGACGGCGCGGGATTGTAGCATCGGATGGGCAAAACAGGGCATCGGCCCGAGGGGCGCTTTCGCATGGCCAAGAAGACCTGGATCGAAGTCGCACTGAACGGCGCCTGGACGCGGCGCATCCAACCGCGCATCCCTGTCACCGCCGACGAGATTATTCAGGAAGGCGTCGCTTGCGTGCGCGCCGGCGCGGCGATCGTCCACGCGCATACGCTCGACCCGCAGACGGGCCGCCAGAACAACGACGTGGAAAATTGCGCCGCGTTCATGTCCGGCATCAAGGCGCGCGCCGACGCGATCGTTTACCCGACCGCGCTGCCGCCGCCGAATCGTACTGACTGGAAGGAGCGGTACGCGACGGTCATCGAGTTGGTCAGGCGTGGTCTGGCGGAGTGGGGCTTCATCGACCCGGGCTCCGTGAATCTGTGGCGAGCCGATACTGCGGCGGCACCCGCCTACGATGACGATCGCGGCATCTACTCCAATTCGCCCGGATGGGCTGAATACGCGATGCAGCAGGCGGAGGAGCTTCAGTTCCATCCCGCGTATGCGTGCTACGAGCCGGGCTTCGTGCGGCACGGCGCGATGCTCCATCGGCGGCATCCGCGTACGCCTACGCCGATTTATCGATTCATGTTTTCCTCCGCGTTTACCTTCAGCTTCCCGCCCGAAGTGTGGGCGCTGGAGGCTTATGTGAAGCTGGTTGAAAGCGTCGCGCCGGGCGCGCCCTGGATGGTCGCGGGGCTCGGCGTTGAGGTGCTGCCGCTCATTCCGGCCGCGGTCGCGATGGGCGGTCACGTGCGCGTCGGCCTGGAGGATGCGTCCCACAATTCGCCGCGCTCCAATCTGGAACTGGTGGAGGCGGCGGTCGCCGCGATCCAGAAGGCGGGTGGCGAGCCCGCGAGCGCCGCCGAGGTTCGCGCATCGCTGGCCGCCGCCAAGCCGGCACCGTAAATCGCTGCCGCAGAATTCGCTGAGGTCCGCAATGGAAATCGAAATCGATCACGTCGCGATGCCGGTTGGGGACATCGAAAAGTCGGTCGCCTTCTATGTGCGGGTGCTGGGCGCCACGCCGATCGATCTGGAGAAATGGCGCGCCGGAAAATGGCCCATCGTCAGCATCAGTTTCGGCCGCCAGAAGTTCAATCTTCATCCGCCCGGTAGCGGCATTACGCTGAAGGCGCACAGCCCGATGGTCGGCGGAGGAGATTATTGTTTCGTATGGCCGGGGACGCCGGAGTCTGCGATCGAGCATCTGCGGCAAAATGAAATTGCGATCGTCGAGGGTCCGGTCCCGCGCATCGGCGGACGCGGTCGCGGAGTCAGCGTTTATTTTCGCGACCCGGACGGCAACCTGCTCGAATTCATCAGCTACCCGCCATCGGCAGGTTGATGGCGGCGAAGCCGAGGACTAGTAGCCAACCAGGGAGCGCATCAGACATGAGCGGACTTTACTTCGACGAATTCAAAATCGGGCAGGTCTTCAACCATGCGATTACCCGCACGGTCACCGAAACCGACAACCTGCTGTTCACGACGCTGACTCACAATCCGCAGCCGCTCCACCTCGACGTCGAGTTCACCAAGCAGACCGAGTTCGGCCAGCGGCTGGTGAACAGCATTTTCACGCTCGGGCTGATGATCGGCGTTTCAGTCGGCGACACCACGCTCGGTACGACCATCGCGAACCTGGGCATGAACGACGTCCGCTTCACGCATCCCGTCTTTATCGGCGATACGCTCAGGGCCGAGAGCACGGTTATCGAGAAGCGCGAGAGCAAGTCGCGCCCCGATGCAGGGATAATCGTTTTTGAACACAAGTGCTTCAACCAGCGCAATGAAGAAGTGGGCTACTGCAAGCGGTCGGCGCTGATGCGCCGAAAGGCGAAGTGATTGCCATGCGTTCATTTTTGTTCGTTCCAGGCGACAGCGAGCGCAAGCTCGTCAAGGGCGAAGGGTCGGGGGCCGATGCGCTCGTGCTGGACCTCGAAGACTCGGTTCCGGGCGATCGCATTGAGGTCGCGCGCGGGATGATCCGCGAGTATCTGCGCGCCCATCGCGATCGTTCGCGCACGCGGTTGTGGGTGCGGATCAATCCGCTGTCCACGGAGAAAGCGCTGCCCGACCTCGCCGCGATCGTGGCCGGCGCTCCCGATGGAATTCTCCTGCCCAAGGTAACCAACTCGATCGATCTGACATTGTTGGACAACTACCTGTCCGCGCTCGAAGTGCGCGAAGGCGTCGACAGCGGATCGATACGAATCATGCCGGTGGCGACTGAGACCGCCCCCGCGATGTTCAACCTGGGCAGTTTCGCCGGTGCGACCGCGCGGCTGTGGGGTATAACGTGGGGAGCCGAGGATCTCTCGGCGGCGGTGGGCGCCAGCACCAATCGTGATGAAACCGGCACCCTGGAATTCACCTATCGCCTCGCGCGCTCACTATGCCTGCTCGCGTCGGTGGCCGCCGAAGTCGAGCCGATAGATACGGTGTTCACCAACTTCAAAGACACCGAGGCGCTGGTGCGCGAATCGCAGGCGGCGCGGCGCGCTGGATTTACCGGCAAAATCGCGATCCATCCCGATCAGGTTGAGCCCATCAACCGATCCTTCACGCCGACACCCGAGGACATCGCCTATGCGCGGCGCGTGGTCGCCGCGTTCGCATCGGGCGCGGGGACGGTCGGGCTCGACGGCAAGATGCTGGATATGCCGCATCTCAAGCAGGCGCATCGCGTGCTCGCGTCGGCAGGAAGATGACTGGCAATGGAGCCGCGAGCGGCATAGTCCGTCAATTTCGTTCAATAAGTATTATTTAGCGTCCGTTACCATCGGTAGAGAAATCCGGACCGTCGCGATGCGCCTGTGAGAGAGGGCCTGGCTCTATAGCTCAAGCGGCATTTCGAGACAAGAATTTTCCACGTGGATGGCCGGTCGATTTGTTTCGCAGGCAACCTGTGTTTTTCAACATACTGTCTCTTTTGTCCCTTTCCGAAATCAGATTAAATTGGGCGGCGGAAAGAGAGGTCGATCGCCAGTGGGGTTTCCTTCTTCAGCCTCGTTTAACCTGCCTGCACGACTTTTTCGTGGCCTCGACCGAGTGGTGGATGGCCTCGGATTGTTCCGCCGGCCAGTGCGGCCCGAGAAAATGATCGCAGCCGCCCGGCGGCGCGCAGGGCTCAACGACTTCGGCGATTGGTCTTTCGAAGAGCCGCTGGCGGTTCTACTTAAGGCTTACGAAGAAGAGGCAAACCTCAGCGCTTTCGGACGGGTCGGAGTCCGATGGGACATGCTGCGGTTCCTGTCGAACCTGCTGAGGCTGCGCGACGAAGAGAAAAAGGATCCGGCGATTCTCGACGAGCCGATTGCCCAGCCGATCTTCATCCTGGGTCTGCCACGCAGCGGCACTACGTTCCTTCATAACCTGCTGGCGGAAGATCCCGCCAACCTGACGCCTCGATGCTGGCAGACGGTCTTCCCGTATCCACTTCGCGGCCGCAAGGCGGATCGCCGCGATCCGCGGGTGGACATGACGGCCCGCCAATATGCCGCCTTTCTGGTGCTGGCGCCCGACTTGCCGAGCCTTCATCCGCTCGATGCGCGGGCGGCGCAGGAGTGTATCGAGATTACCGGCCACGTGTTCCGGAGCCTGCGCTTCGACACCACGCATTACATTCCTTCGTATCAGCGCTGGCTCGATGACGCCGGGCATCTGGAGGCATATCGCTTTCACAAGCGCTTTCTCCAGCACCTGCAGCATCAAAACGGCGCAGGGCAATGGGTACTGAAGAGCCCCGATCATATCTTCGCGCTTGACGCCTTGTGCAGCGTATATCCCGACGCGCGCTTCGTGTTCGTTCATCGCGACCCGATGAAGGTTCTGCCGTCGGTGGCGCGGCTCACCGAAATCCTGAGGCAGCCGTTCACCCGCACTATCGATCGTCTACAAATCGGCCGGCAGGTCAGCGATCGATGGGAGCAGGGCGCGGCCCTGTTGATTAAAGCCAGTGAGTCTCTGCGCTCATCGCCGGAGCGTGTCTTCCACGCACGCTGCAAAGATCTATTCGCCAATCCTTTCGGCACCGCCGACGAGATTTATCGCCATTTCGGGATAGTGATGACCGCGCATGGCGAGGAATGTCTCAGGCGATCCATCGCCGAGCGGCCTAACGGCGGCTACGGCCAGAACTCCTATCGCTTCGAAGACTATGGGCTCAATCCGGCGACCGAACGAAAGCGCTTCAGCGCATACATGGCGCACTTCCGGATGCAGCCTGAAAGTATCCCTCGTCTACCTGCGTCAGAATCCAAGGTCCGCATCGCAGTCTGAATCCTCTGGGTCACCGGTCTCGGATGCCCGAGGACCGGACCCCGTGTACGGCCGATCTACCAACGGATCGCATCTGTATTGCATTGACCCCTCGCCTCCGGCTCCAAGCCCTGTGAATCGTGTCGGCTGAGACTATTGCCAGCTCTCGTAAGAAGAAGAAATCCGAACTGGAAGGTATTGTCTGTCGCTGCTTGAGAAGCGCGAATCACTCCGATGCGATACCCCATGTGCGCCTCCCCCTGACAGCACCAGAGCGATCGCCCGTCCTGACATCATCCGCGCCAGGCGGCGAAAATCGCGCGGAGGATTGTCGCGAAGCGCGAACGCTTCCACTCGGATCCAAGTTCACAGAGAGGGTTCGGAGCCGGTGTGAAGAGCCTGCTGTGCGCGCTGTGTCCATCCGGTCATCCCGAGCGCGATGAACTGTGCTGATGCGTCGCGGAGCAGGGGAGTGGCGACCTCAGGATCGCCCGGCAGACCGCGCCGCAGATGCATCAATGCTTCGTCATAATCCGCGATCGCCCGAAGCGGACGTGCCCCCTGCTCTTCCAATGCGGTCCTCGCGGCCGCGAACCATTCCCGAGCCTCGTCGTATCGACCCTGCAACGCGCAGAGCCGTGCCACGGATAGGCGGCCATCGCGCATCGGCGATCGATAGTCCAACGGGAGCAGTTTTTCGCGAAGGCACCGCTCGATCAGCGCTGCGTGGCTGGTGGACTTCATCAACCACAAAGTAGACGCCGCAGTGCATGTCATGACTCCATAGGCCGAAAACCACGGTGCACCCGATTGCAGTGCCGACGGCAGCATGTCGAGCAACTGCATCGCCGCCTGCGGCCGTCCCGATCGTGCAGCGACATACGCACCTGTCGAGCACACGGCTGCAAATGCCCATCGGGCCTCCAGCATTGGTCGGTTCAGGAGTGCCGACGCTCCCTGATCGGTACGCATCTCGTCCCATCCATCATCCGTCGCAAGCAGCATCTCATGCTTCGCGACATACAAGAACATCAGCTGCACCGGCTGGCCGGTCGAACGGGTCGACAACCCGGCCGCGCGATCAAGTGCGGCTTGTGCCGCCGGAAAATTGCCCATCGCGTTGTGACACCGTGCCGCATTGGCCCATGCTCCCATCGCCCATATTGTGCGTCCCTTGCGCTCCGCATCGCCTGCCTCTTCCTCCCAAAGCAGCAGGCTACGCTGAAGCTCTCCGGCTAGGTTAAGCAGCGCGTGCGGAGTCGCCGCCGGATCATTGATGATCTCCGCGCGCGAGTGGAACTGCGGGTCGATTTGGTGGACCTTGAGCTCGTCGTGCGACATTCCGAGCAACGCCGTTCGCAAGGCGCGCTGCCGCGGCGAGTCCAGCCGTATACCAGGACCGCTCGCGTCCTCGGCTTCCTCGCGCAGCAGATCCAGTTCTTCAAGGCTGGCCCACAGCACGTCGCGCCGGTCCTCGGCCAGTTTGAGTCCGCACCGGGCCATTTCCCACGCCCCTTGCAGTTGACCCGCTGAAAACATCGCCCGTGCGACCTTTTCATAGAAAACGGCCGCTGCCCGATCACTTTGTTCAACGGCAATCAGCGCGGCAGCTTCTTTGGAAACCTTCGTCGCTTCTTGCGGATCGAGCGCCCACGTCAGCGCGAGACCAAGGCGTGCTTTCAACTCCGATACGCGCGGATCGGTGTTCGGCAACAGCTCGATCGCTATGCGCAGAAATGCGACCACATCGTCGTGAGCAAAAGCCTTCTCTGCGTTCTCGGCCGCCGCAATCGCGTAGTCGGCGCCTTTGGGGGTGCCCGCGGCCCCCGCTCCGCGCCAGAATTGGTAGGCGACTTCCGCTGCGTGCTCGCTCGCACGGTCGCCCCACTGCCGCTCCATCGCCTCCGCGATCTGGCGATGCAATCGTATCCGTCGTGGTGGGCTCAGTTCGGCATACAACGTGTGGCGAATCAGTGCGTGAGTGAAATCAAGACTGTCGACTGAAACTCCGCTGCGCAGCAGTTGCGCGTCCAAAGCTTCGTCCGCCGCGCTCAGCGCCGTCGCTTCATCGAGTCCGGCAACCTCGGCAGCGACGTCGAAAGAAAAAGCCCCCTGGAACGCGGCGCCCACTGTGAGCAGGCGCCTGGTATCATCCGAGAGCCGGAGGATCCTACGTGCGATGACCTCGCGCACGCCTTCGGGAATCCCCAGCACGTTCACGCCAATGCTCTTGTTCCACGCCTCTCCGTCGCGAAAAATCTTCCCCTCTTCCATCAGGTTTAGCAGCACCTCCCTGATGAAAAACGGATTCCCATTCGTCTCCTCCCGGAGCGTGGCTACGAGTTGCTCAGGAGCTACCTGGTCGCCAATTATCCCGAGCAACTCGGCCAGCTCGGAACCATCGAGACCCTTGAGCGGGATGCTCTCAAAATCACGCGATCGGCTGATACCAGCCAGTGCACGTGCCAGGGGATGGTGGCGCCCAACCTCGGCGTCGCGATACGCGCCGACGAGCAGAATCGGATGGTTTGGAACGAAGTGCCCGATATGGCTCAGCATCGCGACGGCACCCTTGTCCGCCCAATGCAGATCGTCGGCAATCAAGACCAGCGGCGTCATTCGCGAAAGGGCGATCAGCGATTGCGTCATCGCATCGAGGAGCCGGAACCGCTCCTCGTCTTTATCAAGGGCCGGCGGCTCCCCAATCTGGCCCAGGTGGCGCCTCACTGCAGGGGCGATTCGGGCAATCGTCGCCGCCCTGTCTCCAAGTACCTCCTTCAGTTCTTCAGCAGCAGCGCGCTGCGCGTATTCGACGATCGCCTCCGCGAACGGCCCAAATGGCGGTTGAAACTCGCCGTCATAGCAGGAACCCCTCAGCACCATCACATCTCGCTGTCGTGCCAGGTCAGAGAACTCTTCGAGCATTCGGGTTTTGCCGATGCCAGGCTCGCCAAGAAGCATAACCACCGCGCCCCGACCGGCCGACGCGATTTCAAGTTTCGCCGCCAGCCGCTTTAGTTGTCGGGCACGGCCGACGAAGGGTGTCTTTCTCAGAAGGGCGGCAGGGTCATTGTGCTCGTAAGCAACCTCGCAGATCGCGATCGGCTGGGTCAGCCCCTTCAGATCGACCACGCCTGCGTCCCGAAGGTCGAAAGCATTACGTCCGCTGAGCAGCTCCGCTATCAGTCGACTACAAAGGATCTGTCCCGCTTTCGCCGTGTCGCACAGGCGGCGGGCCGCGACTACCGGGGTTCCGAAGTAACCTCCCTCGCGGCGCATCGCGTCGCCGGCATGAATACCGATTCGTATCGCGAAACGCGCATTGGCGGCCGGACGGCGCGCTGTCTGCTGCACCTGGATGGCGCATCGAACCGCTTCAGCAGCTGACGAAAACACTGCCAGAACTCCGTCACCCAACCACTGCAGCTCCTGCCCACCCGCCGCCGTCACAGCATCCGTGAGCAGCTTGTGATGAACTCGGAACAGCTGATTCCCTGCTTCATCACCAACTGCCTGGAGATGTTCAGTCGAATTCACCAGGTCGGTGAACAAAAATGTGACGGTACCGGACTGACTCATCGCATTCTAATCCGTTGCAACGTCAGAAATCGGCGACGACTGGCTGGATGCTAAGCAAATAAGCCCATTCAGGGCAAGCAGAAGAGACCTTTTCATTTCTAGAATGAAGAATGGCGTTTGAATCTCATTCTGTAAGCTGTGCCAGGGACTTAGGATTCCGCGTATGGGTTGGAAGCGGCACCAAACTATCTCGACCATGATATCTCCGTCACAACCAAGGCAATCGTCGCTTAGTTTGAGGTTACTTAGGCTACAATGCGACGACAAGAGTCAGAATTGTCCACCGTACCAGACAGAATTGACACCTGTACAATGCCGTTTCTTCAAATTGAGTCACTCGGGGGGAATTGGGCACCAGTATGGGGCAGAAGGATGCAAGATGCCTCCAGGGACACCGCTGCTGGCATGCTGTCTTAAACCCGCTGCCCTGCATGCTTGACAACTAATCGCCCGACGCTCAACGGGAACGCCGCTAAAACGTGCGGTCTTCGATAGCGAGATGAGGAAGCTATTTCTCCCTTTTAGTTCCAAGCCCGGTTGGAATGCGGCGGATCCCTGTGAGATCCCCTGATTAGGGCGATCACCAAAGGATAGCATTTATATTGCATTGGCATGGGAAAGTCAGTTAAATTAGTCGCACTTGACCCCTGTTATTCTAATACAAGCACAGACGCGTTCGGGCGATATGATTTTCGGCCGACCGTTGCTTGAGCGGCTGATTCTAACTTGTCAGCGAGCCGGCATGGACCGGTTCTTCATCGAAACGTCCGATGATGGGCGCGACAGCCTTGATCAGTCGCTCGGATCACTTCGCGGCAGTCCCAATATAAGCTTCGTCGGCTCCGCGGCGGAGGTCCTTGAGCAGGTTCCCGCGGATGCACCCGGCGTTGTACTCAGCGGAAACCTGGTGCTGTCGCCAACTCGATTGCGCGGCGTTCTCAAGAGTGCGGCCTCGCCCCGCGGTGAAGTTGTCGTGCTGGAGAGCGCCGACAATACGCGCGGCGGCGCCATCGCCGCCGGCCCGTTGCATCACCTGGTCGAGAACCGCGGCAGCGCGGCCCCGCAGCTTTTCGCCGCAGGGCGGGTGCCCTTTGCGCTCAACGGGCACGTCGAGGACATCCGCGAAGCCGAACTGCGGCTCGCACGCGATCTGCGCTACGACACCGTGGACAAGGATTCGCCGCTGGCGCGATGGCTCAATCGGCGCCTGTCATGGCGTATCAGCTACCGCCTGGCGCACACGCCAATCACGCCAAATCAGGTGACAATTATTGCCACGGTGCTCGGATTGCTGAGCGCATGGCTCTTCAGCATTCCGGCGTATTGGCCGCGGCTCGCCGCCGCGATCGTGTTTCTGGCTTCGACGATCCTCGACGGAGTTGATGACGAGCTGGCGCGGCTCAAATTCGCCGATTCACGGGTTGGCGCGCGGCTGGACACCCTGACGGACAACCTGGTGCACATCGCGCTGTTCGCGGGCGTGATGACCGGGTGCTACCGGGCGAGCGCGGACGATTCCTACCTTTGGCTGTTCGCTATTGTCATGGGCGGCTTCTTCCTGTGCATGGTCGCAGGCTGGCGCGCCCGCAAGGTCGATGGCGGGCCGGCGTGGATCGCACGCCTCGAACGGCTGCCCGGACGCGATTTCGGCCACCTGCTGTTGGTGCTGGCGCTGATCGATCAAATTGACTACTTCGCCTGGGGCGCCGCGTTCGGCACCTATGTGTTCGCGGCCGTGCTATGGCGGATGACCACGAAACAGCGGCGAATCTCAGGTTCGATCTCACGCGAGGCGCGTATCCACAAGTCGAGCGAGAACGAAAACCGCGGCTTCATACCGGCGCTGGGCGACCTTCGTCATTCAGGCAGGAAGGTGAAGCGAGCTGCTCGCGGGTGAGCGAACTAACCGCGCCCCGCATGCTGAAGCAGGGTCAGCTCGATCGCGACCGCCGGTTGTGCGCCGGCCGCGTCGTCGGCTTTGAAGAATGCGCCGGTCAGCGTCAGAGGAGCCTCGCTGCGAAACCACGCCGCGCGCCGGTAGCTTTCACCGCGGAAGCTGGGCTTTCGATACACGATACGCGCGCGCGAAAAGAACAGCCGCGCAAAGTCGTGGCCGGCGCCGTGTAGAACATCGGCGACGTATTCTTCCATCGATCGCAAATATGCCGTGCCGTTGACGTGGCGATTGGGATCGGTTTGGCCGTAGTGCCAGACATGCGGTTGCGACTCCGCGAAGTCAGGCTGCCGCGAGAGGTCCATCAGCGAGTCGACTCCGGGCACCTGGGTGGTGCGTGAAGGATAGGCGCCGAGGCCGAGCTCGGCAGGTAGCTCGGTCACGCGCCGCCGGGCGGGGTCGGGGTCATAGCGGGTAAACACGTTCACCATCCGCGCGCGCGCCAGCATCGTCCCGCGCTCGTCGACCACGGTATGATTGCCTTCGCGGGCGATATTGCGGATCGCGCCTGTGTCATCGAGCACGCGCGCAAGCCATGACTCGCCGCGTACCTCGACTCGCATCGCCATCGCGTTGCACGGCACGTCACTGGTTTCCAGGTCGACGTAGACCAGCGGCGTGAAGATGCCGCCGGGATCGGTGTGATCGTGGACGCCCGCGATAATGCGGCCCCACGGCGCAAAGTGCGACCGGCCCGTGTAACTGGAAACCGAGGAAAGGCGAATCGCCATCCGCTCGGTCAAATCCTGAAAATGCACCGGCTCGCGGAAGTGCGAGCGGATGATCCGGTCGGCGCCGCTTCGCTTGGCCATCCCGCGCAGCGTAGCCGCTTCGCCGCTGCCTCTCAACGGATTCGCCGGCGCGTGAAGCAGATCAGGACAGGACTTCCTCCGACATCTGAAGGGCTGACCAGAACGCGACAAGACGCTTCGAGGGATGTGAGCGCAGCTGTGGAATAAACCTCTTCCTCTATCGGCAGCGTTAGCTCCAGATCGGCGGCCTGCGATGCGCCCACAGTTGGGCCTGTTCGAGTTGCGCGGCTAGCTGGAGTAGCAACTCTTCCTCGCCGAAGCGGCCGACGAATTGCACGCCGATCGGCAGGCCCGCATCCGACCAATGCAGCGGCAGATTGACCGCCGGCTGGCCGCTCATGTTCTGAATCGGCGTGAAGCTCGCGTACGTGGCCATCGGCCGGAAATTGCGCAAGTCGCTGGTCGAGGTATTGAAGAACCCGATCTTCCACGGCGGTTCGGCCAGCGTCGGCGTCAGCCAGATGTCATATTGCCGATGCCACTCGGCAATCTTGCGCGAGGCCGCGTGCAGTGTGTTCCAGGCGTCCTGATACGCAATAGCCTTCACGTTGAGGCCAGCCTCATACACGGCCCAGACCAGGCCCTGCAGTTCCTTGCGCAGCGGCGGCCGTCCTTTCGATGCGCGCGCGGCCTGCCCGATGATGATCGCGTGGCCGGAGCGCCAGATCGGATCGAACGCGCGCGAGATGCTCCGATAGTCCGCCGCGGGCGAGCCTTCCTCCACCTCGTGGCCGAGGCCCGCGCACAGTTTCGCGGCGTGCTCGACGGCGTCGCGGCAATCGGGATGGACCGGATGGCCGAACAGGTCGCGAGTGGCAAAACGCGATGCGAAGTTTCCGTGGCGGTATGCGCGTGGCCAAGAGGAACGATCCCGCGGGCGGCGGTGCGCAGTATGGATCTCCCGGGTCGGGACCCGCGGTCGCATCGAGCATCGCCGCCGTATCGCGCACGCTACGCGAGATAACATGATCGATCACGAGACCGCCCATGATGTCGCCAACATCGGGTCCCGCCGGAGTGCGCGCTCTCGTCGGCTTCAGCCCGACCAATCCGCAGCACGACGCCGGAATTCGAATCGAGCCGCCGCCGTCGTTGCCGTGTGCGAGCGGCACCATGCCCGACGCGACCGCGGCGGCCGAACCACCTGACGATCCGCCGGGAGAATGATCCGGATTCCACGGGTTGCGCGCGGGTCCATAAAAGTCCGGTTCGGTAATCGCCATGACTCCAAACTCGGGCACATTGGTTTTTCCAAGCGCGATTGCTCCCGCGGCTTCGTAGCGCGCAACGAGCGTGGAGTCGTGATCCGATGGACTCGCGGACGTGAGGTTCGAGCCCAGGCGCGTGGGCCATCCTTTCTTCTCCGCGCCCAAATCTTTCAAGAGGAATGGAACTCCCGCGAACGGACCGGAAAGCCGCGCCGCGGCGCGCCGCCGCGCTTCATCGTAGGCTTTGAAGACGACGGCGTTGAGTATCGAATTGTGCCGCTCGATCCGCTCGATAGCCGCCTCGACCAACTCGGTAGGCGTTACTTCACCTTTGCGCACCAACTCGGCCAGTCCGAGCCCGTCGTAGTTGGAATATTCAGCGAAACTCATGGTGCTTTCCTTCCATCGCTGAAAGAAAATCGGTTAGAAGCCGGCGAGCCGTTTGAGACTTATCGATTCGCCGATAACGACCAGGAAATCGCCGACCTCGATGCGGCTGTCGCGATCAGGAATCATCAGGATTGGCTCATCACCACGCTTCAGAGCGACGACCCTGAGCCGGGCGTTCTCGTGCTCGATCGCGCCGATGGTCATGCCTGCCACGGAATTACCCGGCTCGATCCTGATTTCCTCGAGATCGATTTCCGATTCGCGGCCCGGCACCGAAAGCTCAAGAAAATTGACGACCGATGGGCGCAGGATACTGGCTGCGATTCTCATTCCGCCCCATTGATAAGCAGAGAGCACCTGGTCGGCGCCGGCCAGCCGCAGCCGCCGTAGTCCGGCTTCCGAATCACCGCGGGCATGAATGAATACCTGCGGGTTCTTCTCGCGCACGGAAAGCGTGATGTACACGTTGTCGGCGTCCGACGCTGTTGCAACGACGACGGAGCGCGCGGAGTGAACGGCGGCTTGCTCCATCACGGATTCCTCCAGCGCCGATCCAATCACGTACAACACGCCCATCGCCGTGAGTTCGGCCTCTTTCGCCGGGTTGGAGTCGATCACGACCATCGGCACGTCGTGGCGCTTGAGTTCCTCAACGACTGCGCGGCCGAGACGTCCGAAGCCGCACACGATCACATGTTTTTCGAGATTGTGAATCTTGCGATGCATCGCGCTCTTCCCAAAGAAGTCCTGCAAACTGCCTTCGAGAACAAGTTCCACCGCGGTGGACAGCAGGTAAAAGACGCTGCCGACGCCGACGATAATAAGCCCGATCGTGAAGAGGCGCCCCGTCGGGCTGAGCGGTTTTACCTCTTCGAATCCCACGGTCGAGACGGTGATGACCGACATGTAGAGCGCGTCGATCAGCGTCATCCCTTCGATCAGCCTGAAACCGACGGCGCCGCACAGGACGATAATCGCTATCCCGGCAATTGCATATACGAATCGGCGAGCGGGGCTCATCTTGGCGCGCGTTCAGTTTGGTTTCGGAGCGCCGAAGGGATCATTCAGAGCAGCGAGCATCGGCGTCGGCATACAACCGCGCGAGTATGCCACACCGCCACAGGGAAGATCACGGACGCGATCGTCTCAACGCAGACGGGGATCGTTCTCCGGGACGCACACCGACGAATCGGTGATCGGAGTTCCATCGATCTGTTCCCTGCTGATCTCGCCGGGATTGGTGGCGATGTTGCGTGCGCCTGCGAGATTGATTTTTATCTCGTGCTCGCACGCGTCTTCGTCGACGTAGGTTCCGGCTTTCTGCCAGGTCGTCAGGGGAGTGCTGCTCCGGCTGCCCGTCGGGAGGAGTAGCAGCCAGACGAAGAGGACGGCCAATCCGGTTTGGAATTTAACGGGTGCAATTTTGCCCATCGGATGAACACCGGTTCGCAGCGTTCAGCAGAATATGCCACGAGACCGGTGAAGCACGCGTGTTCTTCGGGTTACAAATAATCGCGAAAGTCAGATCGCCTCCCCGGCGCACCAACCGCTCGACCACGCCCATTGGAAATTGTAGCCGCCGAGCCATCCGGTCACGTCCACCGCTTCGCCGATGAAGTAGAGCCCCGGCACTTCGCGCGCTTCCATCGTGCGCGACGATAGCGCGGCGGTGTCGATACCGCCTGCCGTCACCTCCGCTTTGGCCCATCCCTCGGAATCTGCCGGCTGCACACGCCATCGCTTTAGTCGCTCAGCGATCGCGGCGAGGTTGCGGTCGGGCAGATTTGCGATCGCGCCGTCGGAGGCGGATTCAGCCATCGCGAGAGCGAGGCGAGCGGGCAGGATCTCACTCAGGATGGTTTTGAGTTCGGCCTTCGGGCGGGTGCGCTTGCGATCCTTGAGAAAATTCTCGGCGTCGATTTCAGGCAGCAGATCGATCGATACGGATTCTCCTTGCCGCCAATAAGACGAAATCTGGAGAATCGCGGGGCCTGAGAGGCCGCGATGGGTAAACAGAATATTTTCGCGAAAGCTGATGCCGTCGCACGAGACGATCGCGTCGGCGGAAACTCCGGTGAGCGATTTGCACAAAGCCAGCGTCTCGCCCGCGGTTTTCAGAGGCACCAGTCCGGGGCGCGGCTCTATCACTGCCAGGCGGAAACGGCGCGCGGTCTCGTAGGCAAAGCCGGTCGCACCCATTTTCGGAATCGAAAGTCCGCCGGTAGCGATCACGAGGGCAGGGGAGGCGAAGGCGCCCCTGTCAGTCTCGATGCGAAAGCGATCGGCGCGGCTGATCGCGGTAACGCTGTGGCGCGGACGCAAATCGACTTTTCCGGCGGTGCATTCCGCGGTCAGCATGTCGACGATTTCGCGCGCGGAACCATCGCAGAAGAGCTGGCCCAGTGTCTTTTCGTGATAGGGGATGCGATGGCGCTCGACCATCGCGATAAAGTCATGCTGCGTGTAGCGGCTCAGAGCAGATTTACAGAAATGCGGGTTGGCCGAGAGAAACCGCTCGGCCGTGACTTCGAGGTTGGTGAAGTTACAGCGGCCGCCGCCCGAAATGAGGACCTTCGCGCCTGGTTGATCGAGATGCTCCAGCAGCAGCACGCGCCGGCCGCGCTGTCCCGCGGTCAGTGCGCACATCATCCCGGCCGCGCCGGCCCCGATGATGATTACGTCGAAAGACTCCATCGTTGGAAGCCAGCCATATTATCAGCGGGATGGCCGGGTCGCTGCACACAGGCAACAGAACACAGGCTAAAGCCTGTGCCACTTCGGAAATTTAACTTCCTGGTGGCACAGGCTTTAGCCTGTGCTTTTTGGTCCGCTGTCTAATCGGGTGAGCCGAAAGAGGATCGCACAGGCGGCGACGATCAGCAGGTCGCGTCCGAGATCGAGCCACGGATTCGCGCCGACGACGCTCGTCCCGAAGCATCCGCAATTAACCGTGATCCCGCGCGCCAGTGCCCACGTGAGCGCAATACAGTACATCGCGGTCATCAGCAGCAGTCCCAGCGTACCGACGCGCTTGTGCCATCCGGTCAGGACCAGAACGCCGGCGGCGATTTCGAACGGCGGTATCGCAAGCGTAAACGGATTGATGAACACCTCGGGCAGAATCCGAAACGAGGCGACGCTGTCGGCGAAATCGAGGCCGTCGCCGCGCTTGGCCCATCCGGCGTAAATGAACACTCCGCCGATTATCAGGCGCAGCGCCCATTCCAGGTAGCGCGAGTATCGCGAGGTCTTCATTGCGCGACGGGCAACCCCGCTTGTGTCCATCCCGTCCATCCGTCCGTGAAGACCTTCACCTGCGAGAAGCCGAGGCTGAGTAGCGCGCTCGCGACCAGGCGACTGTCGTGGCAGTCGCCTCCCGAGCAATAGACGATGATCGGTTTGTCCTTCAAAGGTTCCAGCGTCGATCGCAATCGTCGATAGTCGGCGGCGAAGTCGTCGCGCGACAAATTCATTGCGCCCGGCACATGTCCCTGCTGATAGAAGGGCTGCGCGCGCGCATCGAGGATAGTCGCGCTCTTGTTGTCCACGATAGTGCGAAAGTCGTTCAGCGAAATCGTGTCGATGTCGCTCAGGCGAAACGGCGGCGCCTCCACCAGCGTGGTCAATTCCGCTGTCAGCCGCTGCTCGGGCGATTGATAAACCATCGGCAGGGGAGATGCGCGGAAATGGTTGATGGCGATTCCCGCCAGCAGCGAGGCGATCGCCAGGCAGATCACGCCCGCGAAATCCCGCGCGAACTCCCAGCGCTGTGCAGAACCCGGATTTGCCGCGGTCATAGCCGTGGAAGCTTCACTCAACGCTCGTCATTCCGCGCCGGCATAGCGCGCCCTAAGCGCATCGCGAATCTGTTCGACCGGAGAGTTCTGTTTCGCCATCTGGTTCGCATCCACCGCCTCGCCCATGCAGGTTGCGCATATAGACGCATGCCGATCGCGAAAGCAATCGAGCAGGTTGCGATGTCCCAGGGTCACGTCGCAACCGCAGTAACAATGAAGCTTCAGGAAGAGGTCCGGTTTGTTGCGTGCGATTTGATACGCATCGCGTGCCTTACCGGCGAATGCGGCCGGATCGAGCGTCAGCACTTGTGACACCGGCTTGCCAGCTGACGCCGGCACGACGCCGCCAGCGTAGTTGGATGAGGAGTCGTCGGCACTCCGGGCAGCACTGCTGCGGTACCAGAAGACTCCTCCCGCGATGGCGATCGCCGCGGCCGTGCAGATCATCAACACGAGCAACCATCGCATTCGCTTGAGGCCGGCCGCCGGTCGTTGCTTAGCCATCTGCATCCTCGTGACCCATCTCGCACTGTCAGGCGCGGGTCACCCCGAAGCCTTCTGGATATCCGCGAGCACCGAATCGGGATGCAACACGTCGCCCTTGTATTCCTTAATGGCGCGTCCGTCGGGCCCGACCAGAATCACATCTTCAAGGTGCTCTATCGATCCATCTGGCTCGCGCTCGCGCTTGAGGTTGAATGCGGCCAGGGCAGAGTCGACATCGCCCGGTCCGCCGCTCAGGAAAAGCCATCCCGCGCGATCCGCACTCTGCGCCCTGGCGTATGCCTGCATTTGCGGCGGCCCTTCATGCTCGGGATCGATCGATATCGACACCAAGGTAACCTGCGATCCGAGCGCGGGACCAAGCCGTTCGGCTACTCTTTCCATGCTCCGGGTAATGGTCAGGCATGGACCCGGGCACGAAGTATAGATGAAGTCGACCAGTACCGGCTTGCCTTTCAGCGAGGACAAGGTGACGCTTTTGCCGTTCTGATCGATCAGCGCCAGTTGCGGCAGGCAGTCCGAAGCGCTCTTCGATTCGGGAGAGTTGCATCCGCATACGGCCGGACCACCCGCCGCGATGCCGATAAACGCGGCGAGGGCGATCGGAATGACAAATCCCTGATTCAAAATCAGCTTGCGATAGTAAGTCTTCAGGCGAGTCATTAGCTACATCTCACCAAAATCAGTTCACTTTGATATTCGATGTGTTCCTGTTCGCTCCCGATGACTGCTGGCTCGTTCCCGCCTGGACCGTTTTGGCGCTTTCCGGATGATCCACGCTCTTGTCGAGCGCACAGGCGGGCGCCACGGTGTTGCGGGCGACCGTCATTGGTTCCGGATGCGAGAGTTTGTTCGCGGCCCACAGGTTGAAGTCTTTGGGCGTGCTGGCCACCACGCGAAATCGCATGCACACGGTTCCGCAACCACAGCCCGCGTCGCAGTTTCCGTGCAGCTCGCCGGGAGATTTTACTTCCAGGTCGAGATGCTGTGTCTTGCTTGGCGGGAGATCGATCGCCTTGTCCATTCCCGCGATCCAAAAGCTATGGATGACGTCGGCCGATTGCAGCTCGAGCTGAATCGATCTGTCGCTCGGCAGATGCAGGGCGTCGGTGGTCTTGATTCCCAGGGTTGGGTAGTCGAACTCCCACCACCATTCGTGCGCGATGACCTTCACGGGCAGAACGCGCGATCCGTGAAGAATGTTCCATCGCGGGAAAAGGAGCAGGGCGCCGCACAGAAACACCACGCCCGCCAGCATCAGGGCGATCCATGGGCGCGATATTCTCACAGATGGGCCTGCTCAGGCGGTTCTCCGGTTCCCGCCATGCTGTTGGTTTGAATGGCGTGCTCCACGTCGCGCGCGATCGCGTCCGGCTCCGTATGCGAGGCGGCATATTGGTATAGCTGGCGGCCGTCGGCCCCGACCAGAAAGTACTCCAGCACGTGGTCTACCGTGCCGTCGGCTTCGCGTTGACGGCGCAGCTTGAACACCGCCATCAGCCGCTCAACGTCGGCCGGCGGCCCGGTCAGGAACAGCCATCCGTTGCGATCAGCTCCCTGCTGTTTCGAATAATCCAGCAGCTGCGCGACGCCATCGTGCTCCGGATCGACCGTGACCGATACGAACGTAACCTTGCTACCGAGCATCGGGCCCAGTTGGTTGGCGATCAGTCGCATCCGCGAGGTCAGCATCAGGCAGGGCCCCGGACAGGTCGTGTAGATGAAATCGAACAACACGGGCTTGCCCTTGAGCGACGCGAGCGAAATCGTTTTCCCGTATTGATCGACGAGCGAAATATTCGCCGGCAGGCAGTCGGCCGTGTCGGTCGATGAATATCCCGCGCTTGTTGTTTCGGTGCTGCGTGTGCAGGCTGCCAACGCTACGCTCATTGAGACAGCGGCCACGGCCGCGGCGAAGAGCCGCGACCATAGGAACTTGCCGATTGATAGCTGTGAATACATCGAGCTTATTCAATTCTCCTTGGCGCCACCTTCTGGAACCGTTATCCGCCCTTGTTATCGCGGCTATCCGAAGGCTTGTCCTGAACTCGACTTCCTGGCGCCTGGATCGATCATACTGCCTGCGCTCGCGATAATAAGCTTATCAGTTACGACGGATCGTCGCGCGTTCCGTGTTGCTTGAAATTCCGGAGATCGCCCTGGATTTCCCATCCGACCTGCCGGAATCCGTCCATGTCTCGAACACTGCTGTTTCATCTCTCTCTGACCTCGCAGCTTTCAATGCGCGGCTTGCGCGAACTTTGCCGGATCTTTCAGGAACGTGTCACGGTCCGTCTTGCTGCAGAAGTAGTAATCCTTGCCCTGGTACTCAACGACGGGTGTGTGCTTGTGAACGGTGATCGCCATTTGGCAGACCGGACAGTTAGTCTTCAGGCCCAAGTCGGCTTTGGGAACAGCTTTCACTACCTTGGCCGCGCCATTGTTCTCCGGCACGTTCGCAATCGCGGCAGGCTGGTTAGCTTGTGCATACTTTTGCGGGTCTTGAATAAACGTGTCCCGATCCCAGTCGCTGCAGAAGTAATAATTCTTGCCCTGGTACTCCGCAGCCGGTGAATCCTTGCGGACCGTAATCTTCATTTGGCAGACCGAGCAGGTAGTCTTCATGCCCACATCTGCCGCAGGCACCGCATTTAGTACTTTGGCTGCTGCGGCCTCCTGTGCCACGGCCGGCGCGGTGGGGGACGCGACAAGAATCAAGCACGTCAGCAAAGCCAATGATGCAATCGATAGATGTTTGAGCATTTTTTTCTTCTCGCAGGTCTGCAGGCTCAACTTGTTTTCTCAGCGCGGCGCCGACCTCATTAAACACGTCATCGAGAAAGCGACATCGTCATGACCGAGAGCGGAACGATGCGATCGCGTGCTTCCGCACTCTGATAGAGCGCTCGCTCGCGCTCGGAGATCGCAGCCTTCCGCTGATCTGCGTTGGACTGACATTGGGACAACGCGTCAGCGCGCTCCCAAAACAACGTCTGTATTTCCAATTGAGTGAGCGCGCCGAGGGTTGTGACGACGCGGCCCATCTGGTCGTCGCTCTGCATCACCGTTTTCTCGATGCACTGCGCTTCGCTTCGATCGAGATCGTGTTCCGCCTGTTCCAAGGTCGGTTCCGGGACCGGGCCCGAGGTGTTCGGGGTATGAGTTGCGCAGCCGACCAGAAGAACCGCGGTGATGGCCAGCACTTTCATGCTCAGTGCGCGTGTCCTGAGTCCTGCGGGGCCGTTCGCTCAGCCAGTAGCGGCAGGACGGCGTGGGCCAGACTCTGCTCGGTCACAGGGGTGTCGTCGGGAACCAGTTTCGCGCGCACGATTCCCTGCCCGTCCACGACGTAGGTAACCGGCAGTTCAGTCGGGTCGCTGAAGCCGTTGGCCTTGCAATCGTGCAACATTCCGGCCGGGTAGCTGAACGCCTCCATCACCTTGGCAACATCCGCCCGCTCGTGCCGCCGATTCGCGGCAAGACCGATCATCTCGAGGCCCTGGCTGTGATAGCGCCGATAGAAGGCATCGAGAGCCGGCATTTCCTCCCGACAGGGAGGACACCACGTGGCCCAGAAGTTGATCACGACGACCTTCCCGCGCTGCGCGGCAAGATCGAAGGTTTGACCGTTCAGCTCCTGGACCACCAGCGCCGGCGCCGGCTGGCCTGTCTCCGCAGACGCGTACCCGGTAAACGCGGTTACGCTCACAAAAGCCGCCGCCAGAAATACGAAGGTTGGGGGTATTTGCCGCATTCTTGAGCCGTTTTCAGAAGCTATAACTGAGGATCGTCTTGACCAGGTAAGGCGTGGTCAACTGATGGCCATTTACCCACTGGAAAATCGGAAACTCCATGTCGGTATACCAACGGAACGGGCCCCATCCTATTTCGGTTCCGGGAGAAAGCAGCATTCGGGTGTATCCGCTGGTGGCAGGAACGGCATTCGACCCCTGATCGTGCGTACGGTTCGACACATACAGGGTTAGCAACGGCGCCAGCTCGTTCAGCGGCCCGACATTGCCGAAGTTGTAGATGATACCTGACGCGTCGTCGAATTCCTTGCCCGGTATGTAGAGGTCGCTGTGGAGAAACGGATACTCGTACTGGCCCTGCAGGTAATATTGGAAGGGCCGCTCCCAAAGGGTGAGGTTCACATTGCCGATGCGGCTCGGGAACGTTCCGGTCTTGTAGGCGCCCAGGAGCAGATCGGTACTTCCCGTTCCAATCGAGGTGTCCCGGTCGAAGTGAGGGTAAGTCCAATCTCCGCTGGGAGTCTTGATTCCTACCAGCAGGCCCAGCGACATATCCTGTAGCAGGCCGGTGTACATGCCCCACAGGCGTACGTCGCCAAAGTTGGCGTGCCTGAACTGATCGGGGGGGAGGTTGTCGTCATTGTCCGGACCGGGGGGGTGCGGTTCGGCTGGGGAGGTTCTGAAGACTCTGGCGGTGTAAGGAACCGTAACCATCACTCCCCAGTCGTGGTTGAACATCCACTGGCCGCCGACCGTATTGAAGTAGGTCTTGATTTGCTTGTCCTGGTTGGTGGCCGCGCCTGCAGGCCGGGACGAGTGCCAGTTGATGTATTGATTCATGAAATCAAATTCGTACCAGACCGTCCCTCCTTCGCCCTGTGGAATCAGGGACGGCGTGCCAACGTCGAAAACCCCGCATCCGCAGGCGCAGGCCCATACTTGACCGGCGGACAGGGCTATCGCGAAGCAGGCCGCGGCCAGAAAACCAAGGGCCGCGCGCCAGCTGCCAGACACTCGCGCCTTCGATAGGTACGCGCCTCTTTTCGTAGAAGGCGCAATGACAGAAATCGGTCGCATGAATTCTCCCCCGCGGGCAATCCGTCTCATGAAATTCCCACCTGCGGCCAACCGGCTCAGGTTCGCCGCGAACGCGCGCTCCGCGCACGACGCCGAGCGCTCGAAAAAGACCTCGAGCCGAACGGGAATCTGTTAGACGGACTGCTTCGGGGGCGGAGGATCGGGAACGAAACTGCGATCGATTGTTTTCGCGACCGGTCCTTCGGCGACCACGCCCTGCTCATACAGGACTGGCGTTGCTGGGCCGGCAGCGAGCGGTGCGATTAGGGTTGCAGCGGCAAGGTTCAGCGTCTGCAACGGATGGCACACATCGAGGCTGATCTCGGGCCTATCCGGTCCCGGTACTACGCGCAGGCCGGTAGTGACCGAGAAGCTGCCGATCAGAACCCAGAAAGCAAGCAGCAGGCTCAGGCCGGGTGACTTGCATCTTGTAAGCAGCAGACGCATCGGACGCTAGAAGAGCCCTCGATGTTGTTCGAGAGCGGAAGTATCCACCTTGACGGAATCACCTTGTAGCTGAACCGGCAGCCTGATCGGCGAGCACGATGCCGCACCCGCCGGCGCCGCATCGAGCTTGTAACGATTTCCGCAGAAGCGGCACACGAGGTAGCCGCCCGAAGCCGTGTAGCCCTTGCGATATTGAGCGCACTGCTGGCACGCATCGACGGCGGCCTGAACGCGCCCGTCAGTTTCGCGCTCGAGGATGAAGCGGATCTGGCTGCCCGCCGCGTCGCGATATGAGTAGAACTTGATATCCCCCGGGTGAAGGTCGGCAACGGGGATGGTGACGGAGTCACCGCCGGTCACGGTGATGAAGCGGGGGCCGACCCCGATCGCGGCAAGCGCCATCGTCATCCCCGTCAGAACGATCGCGGCGACAACGACGATACGGCCGGAGAATTTGATCTTCGAACGGCGCACCGTTCATCACGTTCGCATCGTCATCAATTCATGTCAATCGACGCTTCGCTTCAGCGATCGATCGCCGGCTGCGGAACGCGGACGCCGAGTTGTGTGATCAGCAGAGCGCATCCAATCATCGCGAGACCCTTGAGGAACATCGAGACGTTTATCGCGCCTATCAGCGGATCGCGCGAGAAAATCCCGGCTCCATGCACCACGATCGTGACCGGCACCAGGAACAGCACGATCAGCCATCCGCCGAGCCGCGGCCTCCAATTGAACAGGATCAGCGCCCCCCCGCCGAGTTCCACGACGGCCGAGATGACGACCCAGAACGCACGCCACGGAATCACGGCCGGCATGAGATCGATGTAGGTCTTCATCGAAGTGAAGTGGGTAATTCCCGAAAGAAAGAAAATCAGCGTGAAGAGGATGCGCGCCGCGATGCCGATTGCGGGGCTGATTAATGTCAGGTCGTCGTTTTCCATCGCGGCGGGTGCTCCTTCGGTTCGCTCGTGGTCGCGTTGTCGTAACTCCGTGGCACGCGGGCGTCAATCTTGAGTTTGGTGCGCAACCGGGATTCGAATTTCGTATATTGCCGCAGTGCGAAGGAGCCTGATAAATTCCCGCGCGTTCTCCAAAGCGTGCCTTTCTCGCGCATCCGAAAGAAGGAACCCGATGCCCAAACGAATCGCTTATGCGATGAGGGTTGCGGCGGCCGCGATATGCTGCGCGATCGTCTGCCAACTGTCCGCGCCCACTGTTGCTCACGCGGCCGACTCCACGAGTTCCCCCGACTCTTTGCTCGTGAAGACCCAGGACGGTCGCGTTCAGGGGATGGCCAAGGACGGCGTGCGCCAGTTCCTGGGCATTCCGTATGCGGCGTCCCCGGTCGGCAATCTGCGCTGGAAAGCGCCGCAGCCGCATCCCGCGTGGACGGCCACTCTGGATGCGACCCACTTCGGCGATGCATGCGCGCAGGTATTCCCTTTTGGCCGGGGCGGCGCGAATTCCGAGGATTGTCTTTCACTCAACATCTATACGCCGGACCCTGCGATGAGCGGGCTGCCGGTGATGGTATGGATTCACGGCGGGTCGTTCCTCCAGGGCACCGGCGCGACCTATGACGGCAGCGCGCTTGCCAGCAAGGGCAGGATGGTCGTGGTGACGATCAACTATCGTCTTGGTCCGTTGGGGTTTCTCGCGTTGAAGGCCCTCGATGCGGAAAATCCCGATCACGTGTCCGGTGATTACGGCCTGATGGATCAGCAGGCGGCCCTCCGATGGGTTCAACGCAACATCGGCGCGTTCGGTGGAGACCCGAACAAGGTGACCGCCGCGGGAGAATCCGCAGGCGCCATCAGCGTCTGTCTGCAACTGGTGTCGCCGGCGTCGGCCGGACTGTTTCAGCGCGCGATCCTCGAAAGCGGTCCGTGCCTCAGGCCCCGGCCGCTGGCGGAAGCCGAAACGCACGGAGAGGAGTTTGCGGCGAAACTCGGATGCGCCGCCGACATTCCCGCGTGCCTGCGCTCCAAGCCGACCGGTGAGGTGCTCAACGCGCTCCCGGCCGATGCTCTGTCCGGCCCTCCCGTTTGGAATCCCGTGGTCGACGGCCATCTGATACCAAAGCAGCCCGCGGAAGCTTTTCAGTCCGGGAATTTCAACAAGGTGCCGGTAATCAACGGCTCCAATCACGATGAAGGCACGCTCTTCTTGTGGTTCTCCCAGCCGATAACCGCGGATCAGTATGCGTCTTCGCGATTAGGCCCGGATGCGGCGCGCGTGCTGGCGGCATATCCGCTGAGCAACTATGCGTCGCCGCTGCTGGCAACCGCCGCGATTTTCGGCGACTCCGTTTTCAGTTGTCCGGTCCGCAAGGCCAGTCAGCTTCTCTCGGCGCAGGTTCCTACTTACGAATACGAATTCAACGATCGCAACGCGCCCAACATTTTTACTCCGCATCCGCCGTACCCGATGGGCGCGTATCACACATCCGAGATTCAGTACGTCTTTCAGTCCAAGCCTCGCGCGAGATGGAGCCAGCCGCTGGCCGGCGAGCAACTGAAGTTGTCGGACCAGATGATGCGCTACTGGACCAGCTTCATCGCCTCGGGCGATCCGGACGGCACCGCGCCGAAGTGGACCCCATACCAGGCCAGCGAGGACAAAATTCTCTCGCTGGCTCCCGGAGCGATCAGCTACGAATCAGACTTCGCCAAGCAGCACCATTGCGAAATCTGGGACTCGATCACGTCTCATTGAGGCGATTTCCAGACATACAGGCTAAATCCTGCGCCACCAGGAATGCCTTCCAGGGGCTGCGAATTCCTATTCCGAAGTGGCACAGGCTTTAGCCTGTGTTCCTCTCTTCGATTGTACTTCGTACTCCGTTTCACAGATACGACGACGTACGCCCCTCGCCCGCTTAGTTGCGGGAGAGGGTAAGGGTGAGGGTTCTGCTACTCCCGCGCCGAGAACCTCGTGAGTTCGCTCGACAACCCAATCAGCTCTCTGAAGAACGTCGTGGTTCAACTACTCCACGCGAGTCGCTCGGCGCCATACGGATCGTTCTGGAGCCTGCACTCGTTGTCGAAGATCATCGTGGGCCGGTCCTTGGTTGAGTAGCCGGGCCAATTTGGAATCGCGTCGTTGTTGGGATTGCCCGTGCGCGCGAATGCGATCCACGTCCTGCTCATCTTGTCGCCGAGCGCAAAGCGGGTAGGGGAGTCGCCCGCGAGCCCCGGTGTGTGCAGATTGTCGAACACGAAGGGAATTTCGAGCGCGTGCGGCGACTTGAGCCTGCCGCCCAGCACGGGCGTCTCCCACGTAAACAGGTAGACGAACACCGGCGCGCCATGCTGCGCGACTTTGCGGTCCGCGGTCACGAGCGACGGCATCCGCATCGCATGGTCGGTCGCGATCGCCAGGATGATGTCGCGCGGCGAATCGTTGGGCCGCGCCTTCCCGTACGCCGCCAGGATCGCGTCGCCGCGATCGCCGACGAACATCCGCGCACGCTCGCGCGTCGCCGCATCGTCCAGCTTGTCGAGCCACGGCGCGAGTCCGAGGAACAGCGTCATCTCATCCTTGTTGGTCCCGATCATCAGCGGGACGTTTGCGGAAATCGCCGGTGCGACGGGCTCGAACGGCCCTCCGGGCAGATTGGTCCCGTCGACGACCGGGTTGAATCCCATCCGCCGCCGATTCGCGAACGACATCATGCTGACTTTTCTGACCACCGCGTTCTGCGCCTTGTTTAGTTGATCGGCCGATACGCGGCGCAACTCGCCGAGTTGCGACTCGCTCAGGCCCAGCTCGGCCAACACCTGCTTCGCGGTCGCGGTGGCATCCTCGCGCGATGCCATCTCCACCGCGGGTCCGCTTTGCATGATCGCCTTATGGAACAGACCGCGCGCCGCGGGCATCGCCAGCAGCACGCTGACTTTGGCGCCGCCTCCCGACTCGCCGAAGATAGTCACGTTGCCCGCATCGCCGCCAAACGCCGCGATATTGTCGCGCACCCATTCGAGCGCCGCGACGATATCGAGCATCCCGGCGCTCCCCGACGAAGCGAACGCTTCGCCGCCGCCGAGTTCATCGAGATGGAGAAAGCCGAAGACGTTGAGGCGATGGTTGATCGTCACGACGACGACATCGCCCTTGCGCGCGAGATTGGCGCCATCGTACCAGGGCGACGAGCCGGAACCCGCGATGAACGCGCCGCCGTGGCACCAGAACATGACGGGCCGCCTGCGGCCGTCGTTGACCGCCGGCGTCCATACGTTCAGCACGAGGCAGTTCTCGTGCATCGGCAGCGGCTCTGCCGTGAACAGCTTGAGCATCTCGGCCGGCATCGCAAACGCGTTGTCGTCCTGCATCGCGCGCGGTCCAAATTCGAAAGCATCGCGCACGCCGCTCCACGGCGCGGGCCTCGATGGCGGCGCGAATCGCCGTGGACCATCGACGGGGCCGCCATAGGGGATGCCTTTGAAGACGTTGATGCCGTCATTGACGACGCCGCGGACTTTGCCGCTCGATGTCTCCGCGATCACGTGTTCCATGGCCGATGCCTCCCGTTGTTAGGCAAGATCTGAAAAAAGATAAGTGGCGCGGGCGTCCCGCCAGTGGACCGACGCGCGGAGTTTTTTCAGCGCCACCTTCTTGTCCTTGCCTCTATACCCCACGCGCGATGCGCTATCTCCGCTACCAGTCGCAATTTCGCTTCCTGCACGGATTCGGGAATCGGATTGCCTTCCCACACCGTTCCGAAGCCGCACTGGGTCGAGAGTCCCATCTGATCGCGCGGAAAGTAGCGCGCGGCTTCATCGATGCGCTGGACGATCTCGCCGGCAGGTTCCAGCTCGATGCGCTTGGTCGAAATGAGCCCCAACACCACGCTCTTGTCCTTCGGCACTTCGCGCAGCGGCTCGAATGAGCCCGAACGCCAATCGTCATATTCGAGCAGGAAGCGATCGAAGTTGCGTGCGCGCGTGAAGACCTGCCTGGCGACGGGATCGTAGCCGCCCTCGCCGACGTAATATCCCTTGTTGTTGCCGCGGCAGACGTGCAGCGCGAAGGTGACACCGGGAACATCGGCAACGGAGTTGACGATGTCCATGCCCTCCGTGAGCAGCCGGTCCGGGTCCATCCCATTGTCGGCGAAGTCCTGCTTGCGCCGCTCCGGGTCACAGAGCATCCCGAGTTCGGGCGCGTCGATTTGGACGTACTCGCATCCGAGCGCGGCAAGCTCCTGCGCCTCCTGACGAACGATCGCGGCCGCATCGCGAAACAGGCCGAACGGGTCCGGGTACGCATCGCGCGAATATTGCGGCGACCAGCGCAGCGTCATCATCAGCGGACTCGGCAACGTGACCTTGAGCGGCTTGGTCGCCCGCCGCCGCGCGTAGGTGAATTCCTCGTTGGTGAGCGAGCGAGTGCGATGGATCTTTTCGACCACCGCGTATTGCACCTGGATATTGGTCTGCTCGCCCGGCTGATTTTTCTCGTGCGGACGCCGCCATACGCGCGTGAATGCAGGAATCGGCTTGACGCCCGAGATGACGTCGGTGAGCGGCGCGATAAAATGGGTCCGGCGCATCTCGCCGTCGGTGATGACGTCGACGCCGCAATCCTGTTGCAGCGCGATCATTTCATCGACGGCGCGGTCTTCGGCTTCCTTGAACTCGCGGGTGCTGATTTCCTTGGCTTCCCATCGCCTGCGCGCCTGCTTGAGATATTCAGGGCGCAGCAACGAGCCGATCACTTCCGCCCGGTATTGATTTGCCACGTGCAATCCCCCAGCCGTCTGCCCCGATTCTTACCTCAGCTCGCGCATGTTGGGGTAACGAATCATCGGCGTCCAACCCGGGAGTTTCCGCGAATGTTTCCACCATCGAAGATCGGGTGCGTCCTGAAAGTGCGGTGGTTGCGCCGCGAGGACGCGGCGCGATCCCTCCACTTGGGCAGCCTTCGGTCGGGATGACATGAAGTCAGGTACCTGTTTGCTGTGAGACAGGCTCAGTCCGATTGCTCCGCAAGATCGCCTGCACCGATCGATCGAAGCCGCGTCAGCAATACGATCGCAGACGCGAGTACGACAATTCCGCAAATCACCACCGCCCCGCGCGGCCCCAGCCGCGTGCCCAGGTACCCGACTTCGAGCGCGCCGAGCGGAGTCATGCCGACGCTGGCAAGCTGATACGTACTCATCACGCGTCCGCGCAATTCATCGGAGACGAACAGCTGCACCAGAGTGTTGTTGCTCGCGCGGAAGTTGGTCAGGCCCGCGCCGATTACCAGTTGCGCCGCCAGCGACAGAGCCATCGAATGCGACAGCCCGAACACGATGATGCCGGCGCCGGATCCCAATAGCCCGAGGATCAGGTTGTTTCTGATGCCGCGCGTGGTGACGCGCGATGCCAGCGTGGCGGCGCCTATCACCGAGCCCAGGCCCTGTATCGCGACCAGAAAGCCGTATGTGCGCGCATCGCCATGCAGAACGTTGCGCGCGAACAGCGGCACCAGCACCAGGTATTGGTAGCCGAAGCCGTTGGCCACCGCCGCCAGCGCCATCTGGTAGAAAATCGGGCGATGCTTCCAGACGTAGACCAGTCCCTCGCGCAGTTGGACTCCCATCCGCACTCCCACGCCAGTGATAGTCCGGCGCGGCACTTCCATCTGGAACAGGCTCCAGATCACGGCGAGGAAGCTGAGGCCGTTGAGGAAAAAGCAGGTCCCGATTCCCAGCCACGCGATCAGCAGGCCCGCGATCGCCGGACCGATCATCCGCGCGCCGTTGAACATCATCGAATTGAGCGCGATCGCGTTGGCGAGATCCTCGTATCCAACCATCTCGACCACGAATGATTGGCGGCTGGGCATATCGAGCGAGGCGATGCTCCCGTTGAACGCCGCGAGCGCGATGACGTATTCGACGCGCACGACTCCGGTCCAGGTGAGCGCGGCGAGCGTGAACGCACTCATCATCAGAAGCGTTTGCGTGACGATAATCATCCGGCGCCGATCGACGCGGTCGACGATTACGCCGGCGAACAGCCCCAGAATCAGAATCGGCGTGAATTGCGCGAACGAAACCACGCCTAGCATCATCGACGAGTTCGTCAGCTTGAGCACCAGCCACGCCTGCGCCGCGCTCTGCATCCAGGTCCCCGCGAGCGACGTGAGCTGGCCGCCGAAATAGAGGCGGTAGTTGCGATGCTGAAATGCGCGGAACGCGCCGAATCGGCTGCTCCTGCTCGTGCCGGTCTCGGCGGGTTGCCCTTCGGGCGCGCCGGCCTCAGCCGACATGCCTTGATCGATTGTGTAGAATGAACAATGCGGGCATGAGCAGGGAGCGTAGTTGCGCGGGTCGTTGCGATGCAACCGTGATCGACAGATTCCGCCTGCTCATAGTAAGACTGATAATCGTGGGAGCGCGGCTTTGAACGTGAAACCTGTCAGCGACGAACTGATCGCAAAATTCCGCCGCGACGGCTTTGTCGTCGTGCCGGATCTTCTCACCCAGCGCGAGCTGGAGACTTTCGGTGCCGCTGTCGATCGCGCGGTCGGCGATCGGGGGCGCGGCGACCGCCGCAGTCTCGAGGAGAAGTCGCCTTACGAGCAGTCCTTCACCCAATGCATCAATCTGTGGGAGGACCATCCCGACGTTCTGCCGCTGACGTTCCATCGCAGGATATCGGAAGTCGCCACGCTGCTGATCGGCGTTCCCGCTCTGCGGCTGTGGCACGACCAGGCGTTGTACAAGGATGCGGGCGGGCGCTACACCGAGCCGCATCAGGATCAGCCGTACTGGCCGACGGATGAGACGGAAACGTTGACGGCGTGGATTCCGTTCGACGGCTCGACCCACGAAACCGGATGCATGGGCTACGTGCCGGGCTCGCACAACGTCGGGCTGAAAAAATTCGTGAACATCTTCGCCGCCGATGAGAAGGTGAAGATTCTCGACGAACCCGCCATCAACGGCGTTGCTCCCGTATATGTCGAAGTTCCGCGCGGCGCCGTCGCGTTCCATCACGGGCTGACGGTGCACATGGCAAAGCCCAACCGGAGCAACCGCGCACGCCGCGTGCATACGATGATCTACTTCCGCGACGGAGCCACGCGCACCAAGCCGTACGTGCATCCGAGCGTCGACCGGCCGGGCATCAAGGTGGGAGAAGCGATCGCGAGCGACCTGACGCCGATCGTATGGCCACGCGCCGCGGGCGATCTGCCCAAGCCGCCGCAAATGCCGCTGACACCGATCCTGGAGCGCCTGAACATCCACGGCGCCCTGCCGACCATCAAGTAGCGGTCGAACTGATTCATCGAGCCCCTACAAAATCGTTATAGCGACTCGGCTCCCGCCCGTTTGTCATTCCCGCGCGCGTGGCCTGCCCTCCTGCCCTCCGCAAGGCTTCTGGAGGCGGGCTGCCGCGCGCGAGGAATCCCTGATCTTTGAACCATCGTGATGCGCGGCTGGGCGTATCGGGATTCGTGCCCCGCTCAAGTTTGCCCATTGGTGTCATCCTGAACGGAGTCTGCCCGCCTCCAGAAGCCTTGCGGCCCGCCTCCAGAAGCCTTGCGGAGGGCAGGAGGGCAGGCGGAGTGAAGGATCTCGCGCGGTCTTCCGCGCGTCAGACCACCTCACGCCGGCCGGACGCCCGGAGTTACTAAGTTCTAATTTCGTTGCGTGGCGAGAGGTTTTGTCTTTCAGGTGCCGTCGGAAAGTCGTGTCATTCCGAGGTTCTTTTCCGAGGAATCCCGTGGGTGGGAGAACCTTTGAACTCGATCGCCGAGACAGCCTCTTTGGGTTGTGGGCGCAGCCCGCCCTGCGGAGCGGTCGAGATCTTTCCCCTTCGGCAAACTCAGGGTCAGGATGACATCAATGAGGTTTCGATTCGTTTTTTTTGTTGAGTGAACTTCTGACTCAGCAGACTAGGCGGAATGACGCCGGCGTTACGGAACCTGAAGATCGTGAAAACTAGCTGGCGTTCGCGGTATCGCGTTGGCTACTCTATCCGCGCGTTACACGAGTCCGACCTTGGCGAGGTGATGATGACGGATCAGGAACGGCGCGGATGGATCATAGTCGGGGCGATTTGCGTCACGATGTTCTTCATCTGGGGCGCCATCAACAGCGGGGCAGTGTTCTTCGTCCCAGTGCTGAAATATTTCGGATGGACGCGCGCCAAGTTCTCGACTGCGCTGTCGGCCGGCTGGGTCACGGGTGGACTGACGGGACCTTTGATCGGGTGGCTCGCCGACCGGGTCAATCCAAAGCGGATGATGATGGTGGGCGCCACGATCGTCGGCTTGCTGTGGCTGCTACTCAGCCGCGCGACCTCCTTCGGCGAGTTCCTGCTAGCCAACGGGCTTTTCGGAATTTGCGTCGGCGCCTCGACGACTATTCCGTGTTCGCTGATTATCGCGAGTTGGTTCGAGCGGCAGCGCGGGCTTGCGATCGGAATCGCTTTCGCGGCCGCGCCGATCGGCGGCGCCGTGATGACGCCGATCGCAAACCACGTGATCTCGATCGGCGGATGGCGCGCCGGCTATGTCGTGCTCGGGCTGCCGATTCTGCTGGTCGTGGTGCCTTTGATCTTCTTTTTCGTGCGTCCCCGAAATTCCGCCGAGAAGACCGGCGTGTCCGGACCCGCATCCGCGGAGACTCACGTCGCGGCGGCTGCGATTGAGGTCCCGGGGTTTGAGCTGGGACAGGCCGCGAAAACGCGATCGTTCTGGCTCATCTGCGGCGTGCAATTGCTCATCGGTTCCACGCTCGGCATGGGCCCGCATTACGTCGCGTATCTGACCGGGGTGGGTTACAGCGCCGGGTTCGCGGCCTCCGTCGTCAGCATGTATCTCCTCATGACCACGTTGGGCGCGCTTCTCGGAGGACCGTTCGCCGATCGAGTGAGCGCGCGCGGTGCGATGATCGCGACGTGTGTCCTCGGTGCGTTCGGCGCCATCGGGCTGATGGGCGCGTCGCATTCGCTCGGCCTGGCGGCGAACATCATCGCCGGCGGGTTTGCGCTCGGCGCGCTTGGCGTGCAGATGCCGCTGGTGATCATCGAATCGCTCGGTGTGAAGCGGCTGGGCTCGCTGCTGGGAGTCACCGGAGTGTGTTACACGGCCGGCGCAGCCGCCAGCCCCATCGTGACCGGACGAATCTTTGAC
Source organism: Binataceae bacterium (SeqCode) (assembly GCA_052146355.1). Lineage (GTDB taxonomy): Bacteria > Desulfobacterota > Binatia > Binatales > Binataceae > JAFAHS01. The sequence continues at coordinate 94,867 of JBKQNE010000080.1, forward strand.
GTCACAGGCAGCTACGAGATCGCTGTAGGCGCGATAATTGCCCTAATGATACTGAGCGCGATCACGCTAATCGGCTGCCGCCCGCTCGCTGGCGAAGAAGCCCAATTCGCAACCCCAGCCCCCTCCGCCGCCGCCTGAGAAATCAAATTCGCCCGTTCCGCGCGTCGGGTCTTACAATTTCTGAAATTACCGGCTAAATGCCATCCGGGAGATTGCGCGACCCAATGGTTCTAATCTGCCGCTGGAACCGCAAAGCGTCAGATAGAGGCGTGTTTCAATACCAGCAGATTGCGCTAGTGCAGTCGTCTCAGTGTACGCGCCGCAGGTCCTTATTTGATCGCTGCGGACAGGTGCTCGGCAATTGCCGCGGCCCTGTGGCCGGTTTGCTGTGCGCGCTGGCTTTCCTTGCCGGCCTGTCGTCGCAAGCGCGTAGCGCCGATAACGGGCCCGGCCCGGTGGCCTCTCCAGCACAGTCCGCGGCAACGTCCACGCCGGGCGCAAACCCAAATGCGTCGAAAGGCAATACTGCCGCTTCTGCCGCCGACACGCCCGACGCTATCAGCGGAAATCCCGCCGCCGCCATTCCCGTTCCCGGCACGGGTTTGATGGGCAGGTTGCTTGGACTCGATCCCGCCTGGGGAGTGAATCTCGGCGGAGTCTGGGTCGGCGATACTGACTATCTGTTTACCGGCGGAGTAAAGCCTCGGTCGTGGAGCTTCAACAGCATGCTCCTGCTGAACCTGAACCTCGATGGCGAGAAACTTCTCGGTCTTCCGGGGAGCTCGATCACTGCGGCGATGCTGCAGTTCAACGGAGAGGCGGCGAACAATAAGGCCGGGGCTGTTACCGGTTACGATAGTCTGCCCGGACTCAAGCCCCTGGTCCGCACCGAACTGTACCGGCTCGATTGGCGGCAAAACTTCTTTAAGGACAAACTCATAGTTGTGGTGGGCAAGTCGGTACCAACTTCTGACTTCAACAACGTCTCGCGGCCCCTTGTCACTAGAGAGGCGTTCCAAACCATCCCGGCGGTCACCGGGCTTAGCTATACTCCCATCTTCATCAACCCCACTCTGCTCGGCGTGGCGCCGGGATATTACGATTCAGCTTACGGCATACTGGTAAACATCGCCCCAACCAGCAATTTTTACTTTAGCTACGGGATCTATGACGGCGCTTTGGCTACCGGAGTTCAGACCGGACTCGATGCCGCCCCGGTCTTTAACGGTCACTATTTCACGATCGGCGAGGCAGGCTATGGTTGGCTTCTCGGCCGGGACGAATTGCCGGGTAAATTCGCTGTGGGCGGATGGGCTCAGACCGGCAAACTGTACGGCCCCGGCGTGACACAAGAGGGTTCGCAGGGACTTTACACTTTAGGCTCCCAGCGAATCTGGTATCGGGACCCTGGTGTCGACAATAGCGGCGTCTCGTGTTTCTACCAGTTCGGCTTTAACGACTCGAACACACTGATCGCGAATCGCTATTTCGGTCTCGGTCTTACCGCCTTTGGCCTGGTTCCCAACCGCCCGGTGGATTCAATCGGCGGCGGCCTTGCGTGGTCGTGGCTGAATAGGAGATACGGCTTTCGAAGCAATGAAGCGATTCTGCAAACCTACTATCAGCTCCATCTGATAGGTCCGACGTTCTTCCAGCCCGCGATTAGCTACATGCCGAACCCCGGAGCCAACCCACAAGTTCCTGGTGCCGTGGCGATGACCGCACAGCTCACAATTTTATTTTAGCCAAGCGCGTTGCAATGAAAGATAACCATTTCATGACGAGGACTGAGGAACGGAACGCGCCGATTAAAAATCGGCAAAATCGCCGCTCCCCGGTTAGCGTTGTCGTTACACTATTCGCCTTCATCATATTGCTTGTTTGTGCCGGTTCTGCCTCCAGTGAAAATGTGACGGACTGGATTACCGGACTGCCGCGGCAACCCCTTCGCGTGGATACATGGCCGGGCGGAAAAAAAGTCGCGGTCTGCTTCGTTCTGTATGTTGAGGAATGGGGTTTTGGACAGGGGCCTGTTTTTCGGCCGGACATGGTTACCCGACAGCCCGATCTGGTCAACGGATCGTTTCGTGAGTATGCGATAAACTGGGGAATTCCCCGGGTTGGCAGACTCTTCAACGATCAGGGCGTGCCGCTGAGCATTGCCTTGAATGCGATGTTCCCCGAAAAGCATCCTGACGTCTGGAAGCAGTTTCGTGCGCTCGTCCCCAAGGCCCCGATTGTCGCGCATGGCATCAACAACACGACGGAGCTGCTGCCGCTCAAAGGTGGCCTGAACGAACAGGAAGAATATATTCGCCGCACACTGGATCTGATCGAGAAGGAGACGGGGGTAAGGCCGCGCGGATGGAGCAGCCCAAGCGTATACCCCAATGCCGACACCTTCGCGGCGACCACGGCTGAAGGCATCACCTATTCGCTAGATGGCATGGACTCCGACGTCCTGTCCCGGCTCATCACCAGGTCGGGACCGCTGGTTCTGATTCCTTATCCTGCGGTTTCGGTCGACATGGGCCAATACTTCCAGCGTTTGAAGCAGGCCAGCGAGATAGAGCGGCTGTGGATCGATTATGTTACCGAACTGGCTACGGAGGCCCAGACCCATCCTGACCGCGAGGCCGTGGTCGTTGCGATTGGTATTCATCCGTTTGTGATGGGGATGCCTGATGGCGCCGCGGCACTGCGGCGGGTCCTGGAAAATTTCAAAGGCCAGAAGCTGGTTTGGCTGACAGACGTTCAAGCGGTACTGGACGCCGCCGGCGCGAAGCAGTAGTCATTATGGACCCTAATCTACTGATTCTGAATTTCGTCGTGCCGCGCGAGGATTTTCGCTGGTAAGAGTGGAGACCCGCGTTGTCCGGGAAGTCACGCAACGAACGGTCGCAAGGTCGTGTCATATATGGACCCCGCCCGGGTGCAAGGGATAAGAGCGGAGAGGGAGAACCGGTTGCGGTCATATATTCGGCCTGTGACGGGCGTCGCGAAGGAGCCCTGGCCATGATGGAAATCCGCGCGTCTGGTTCTCGTGCTCATTCCGGCGGCCTCAAAGGCCCTGAC
>JBKQNE010000081.1:0-14103 GCA_052146355.1 Binataceae bacterium (SeqCode)
CGCGCGCTCGATCAACTCCTCGTCCTGCGTAAGGCGCCCCAAGGCCGCCATCGCGGGCGCGGTGAAATACGCCACGTCCACCCACACCTCCATCGCCGGGGGATGGGGAACCAGCGCGCCGTCGGGCGTGCGCGTCGCCGTCGTTTCGAACGCCGACACGATCGTGCGCGCGTAGTCCAGAAACTCCGCGCGCCGGGTCGCCAGGTTCAGATCGATGGCGGCCAGCGCTTCCGCCGACCAGAACCAGAACCATCCCGACAGCTTGGGCCCGCTGCGAAGCTTGGGCTCAAACCAATGCAGCGCCGCCTGCAACGGCGCATCCTGATCGAGGTCGGCGGAGGCGCACGCGAGTCCATCGCACAGGATCGCGTCGCCCCAGTGCGGCTCCTTGACCAGCAGATCCGCGCTGGCGCGCTTCGCCAACCGTTCGAGAATCGGCCTGACTTCGCGCGCGTTCATAGCGATCGTCCATGGCGCTGAGTCGTCATCCGCCGTAATTCCAGCCGGTTTCTTTCATCGTGAGCGGTTCCGATTCGCGCTTGACGTGCGCTTCAGTGACCTTGCCAACGATGACACTGTGGTCGCCGAGTTCGTAAAAGCCCACGACCTCGCATTCGACGGCTGCCGGAGCATCGCTGACGATCGGCGCGCCATTCTTGCCGGTCTCGTACGCATAGTCGCCGAACTTGCCATCCTTGGGCTCGACGTGGCGGAAGAATGCGCCGGCGATCGCCTTCTGCCCGGCACCGAGCATCGAGAGCGCAAACGCCTTGGAATCTTTCACCATCGCATGCGAGCCGGAGTCTTTCTTTATTCCGACTACTACCAGCGGCGGATTGAAACTGGCTTGCGTGACCCAATTGACGGTGGCGACGGTGGCCTTTCCGCCATGCGCGGCGCCCAGCACCTGCAGGCCATACGGAATCATCAGCAGTGTTTGTTTTTTTGCCTTTTCGTCCATGACTCTAAGCCTCCAGATTTTACAGACAGGTAGCGATACGACCGCCCGCGAATGTATCCTTTCCGCATACACGCCGCGGGTGATACAATCCAAGCCGGTCCACACCCATGGCTCTTATCAAGCCAAAGAACCCAAAGATCAAGGGGCTGAACGAAGTCGGCCGCTACGCCGTGGGCGTGCAATGGACCGACGGACACGACAGCATCTACCCGATCGAGAATCTGCGCCGCTTCTGTCCGTGCGACGAGTGCAAGGGTGGCGTGCCAGGCGAAGTACCGGCCGCGCAGCAGCGGATGCGCCAGTTTACGCGGCTGGGCGAGCAAGCGGTTTTTGTAGGATGGGTCGACGGACACGAAACCATCTATACGACGCGCCAGTTACGCGACATCTGCCACTGCGCGTACTGCGTAGCCGAGCCCGAGCGGCCGATCACGGGCGGTTAGTCATATTGACATAAGAGGAGGCACTGCGATGGGTAAGCGAACCTTGAGAGTTGCCGGATTTGCAATCACGGTCTTCGCGCTGGCGGGTATTTCCAGCGCGGCCCACGCCTTTCCGGGCGGCGGAGTCGGCGCCGGCGGATTCGGTGGTGGATTCAGCGGCGGCATCCCGGGCGGCGTGGCCGCATCGGGCGTCTCCCCTGGAATAAGCGCTGGAATGCCCATAGCGGCAGGAGCAGCGTCGCCGCAGCGGTTCAGAGATCTTAATGTCACCGGGAAGGTAGGCGTCGATCAATCCAAGTTGCCGCCCAGCGCTCCCGTCGTTCGCCTCAGGCTAGACGGCCAGGACATCACGATGCGCCTGAATACCGAGGAACAGAGCGCCGAACTGCAGTTCGATCCCAACGCCAGCTACGCACAGGATCTCTATCGATCGATCCTGACCAAGCGCATCGAGGTGGTCGGACAGCAGTCGCTACGCGACGAGATCGCCCAGGCTGCGGCGCAATCGAAGCCGATCGAGGTAGAAGGCTACGTCTTCGATCGCCTGAGCCCCTATTTCGTCGTCAAGTCCGTAAAGCCGCTATAGCTGCGGCACGGCGTGGTTCAGCACTGCTCTGCACCCTCACCCGCGCGTCACGGCGCTTGCAAAGGAAAGCAAGCATCGCGCCGCTTCACCCTCTCCCGCAACTAAGCGGGCGAGGGGCAGCCTGGCGGTGGGACCGACACCATTCCCCCGGAGCCACCGAGATCCCCGTCTCGACTGCCTGCGAGACGCCGCGATTCAGGGCTGATTTTTTTTGGTGATGCTGCCGCGTCCGGTGTTGCCGCCGTTAAGCTCGCGAAGGTTCTGGCGCGCCACCGTGAAGTTCGGATCGAGATCGAGTGCTTTCTGAAAGCAGGTCGCCGCTTCGTCGTAGCGAGTCAGATCGTTGAGCGCCATGCCCTTGGCGTTGTACAGGGCCGCACTGCGCGGGTCCTTGTCCAGACCCGCGTTGGCTGCCATCAGCGCGTTTTCGGGGTCGCCGATGCGCAAGTAGATGTCGGCCACCTCCTTGAAGTTGGCAGCGGAAGGATTGATGTGCACGGCTTTGAGGTACATATCCACCGCGGTGGGGCCGTCGCGCAGCAGCCCGTAGCAGAAGCCCAGGTCGATAAAGGCCCCATCGTCACGCGGATTGACCTCAACGGCTTGATGCAGCTTGTCGATCGCGGCATGGATTTTGACGCTGTCGATGGGGTCGGATTGTCCCGCCGCGCGGATTAACTGTTCGGCCTGCGCGACGAGTTGGTCAGCCTGGGCATTGGCTGAAGGCGCCTGCGCGGCCAGCCGAACCGGAAGAGCCGCGAGCATGCAGACCGCCATGATCGCGAGCATCCCGCTTCGTTTCACTCCGGCCGCACGTCTTGGTTCGGGCACTGCTGATCTCTCAGGCTCGGCTTCTCCGCCCCGCTTCGTGCGGCTCCCAATCAATTCCAGAATTGCGGGCAGAACGACGAACGTTGCTACCAGGATAAAACCGACTCCAAGGCTCAAAACCCAGCCCAGGCTCGAAATGCCGCGATGCGTCGCCGGAATTAGCGCGGCGAAACCTGCGATGGTGGTCAGCGAAGCGATCGTCACCGATTTGCCGACCGCCGTCGTCAGGATCAGGCGCGATTTGTCGGATTCCTCTCGCCAGCGATAGAGCATATTCACGCCGTTATCCACTCCGGTCCCGATGATAATAGGGACCGCGAACAAATTGGCAAGATTGAACTCCCATCCCAGCAGACCCATCGTCTCGAGCAGCCACGCGCCGCCAAATACCAGCGGCACCGTCGCCAGCGCCGTGTCGCGCAGGTTGCGGAAGTCGGCGAACACAAAGACGAACACGGCAATCAGCGCGAGTACCGCAGCGCGCTCGTACCCGCGGCGCATCACCGATGCGATCGAATAGGCCTGTACCGGAGGTCCGGTAACATCGCGATCGACGGCGCGCAGCGCCCCGATGAAGCGCGCGAGCGGCGCGTCTTCCCAGACATCGCCGTGCGGAAAGATCTGCACCAGGTAAACGCCCGAGACGCCGATGAAATGATTGCGCAACACGGGCGGAAGGTTGGCCACCGTGATGTCGCCGGGATCGAGCATCCGCCTGAACGCGCCAAGCTCGGTGGCAAAGGAAGCAGCCGCCTCGGTTTCGAAACCGGCAAACACGTGCGGATTTGACCTGAGGCCCGCGATCGCCCGCGCCGTCAGATCGGCGGTCTGCGCCACCGCGCCGGAAGGATCGGCGCCGCGCGCACCTGCCAGCTTGAAATTCAGCGATTCCAACTCGCGCTCGAGCCCGGCGGGATCGGAAGGTCTGTTCAGCCGCGCGATTGTCAGCGAGTCGATGATCGGTTTCAGCGATTGCAGCGTGCCGCGTTTGGCGGCCTGGTCGTCGGGGACGTAGGTGGAAATCGTTTCGGCGTCGGCTACCTCGGGCAATTGCCTGAACGCCGCCGCCCGCCGCTCGGCTTCGTCTTCGCTCCTGGTCAGCGACATCGCGAACCACGAAGAGCGGCCTGAATCTTTGAGCAGCATCTCCTCGAAGCGCACGGCCTCGGTCGATTCGGCCTGAAGCTTGAGCAGGTTCTGATCGAAGCGCACGTTTCGCACCATGATCAACGCGAGCACCGTGATGGCCGAAACGCCAACGACGATCAGCTTTGGACGCGCGAAGAGCCGCTGGAGACGCGGCTCGGGTCCAACCAGCCGCAGCGACGGCGCCAACCGCGGCGGCCGGCTGCGATCGCGAATCGCGATCAAGGCGGGGAACACCATGAGCGCGGAAATGAGACACAGGAACAGGCCTCCCGCGGAGACGATTCCCAGCTCGGCGATACCCTTGAAATCGCTGAATATCGGCATCAGGAAGGCGAGCGCCATGATGCACGCCGATGCGACCACGCCGGCGCCCGTGTTGACGACCCCGAGTTCGATAGCCTCACGCGTGATGCGCCCGGTGCGGCGCGCTTCGTCGTAACGCGCCATCAGGTGAATCGGAAAATTGATTCCGATTCCCGCCAGCACGCTGGTGAAAACCGCCGACAGCAGATTCAGATGCCCGATCGCCAGGGTCGTGAAGCCGAACGACCACGCGACGCCGATCAGCAACGCGGCCAACGCGAACGCCGGCTCCACGATTCCGCCAAATGGAATCACCACCAGCAGGACGTTGCTGCTGATCGCGAGAATCGATGCGAGCGCGATATCGTGCGCGGTGGAATTGGCCTCCGCACGCGAGAGCGCCGGGCCGCCGGTAATGCCAGCCTCGATTCCCGGAAACTGCGCGCGCACCTCCGCGACTTCTTTCTGGATCACGTCGACCGGATCGGCCGCGCCGTCGCGCCCGTCGGCATGCGCAATGTTCATCAGCAGGTACTTGCCGTTGTCCGAGGCAAGATAACCGTCGCGCAGGACGCCGCTGGGACCCACGCTAGTCAGGTTGTCCCATGGCGATGCGGCCCGATTCTCGGCAAGCATCCCCTGCAACATCGCATCGACCAGCTTCAAATCGACCTTGCCCTGCGCTTGCGGGGCGGGCTGCTTGTCACCGCCGAACAGCGACCCAACCATCGTCGACATCATCGTGCGGTTGGCTTCCGCGTTGGTCAGCGCAAAGAAGTTCTGCAGGCTCGGATTCGTGGCATAGCCGGCCAGAAAGTCGTGGTAGTCGCGGACGTGGGAGGCAAGCTCATTCAACTCGGAAGTGCTGAGGTAAAGCAGCGCGCGATCCGCGAGCGTCCCCGGATCGATTCGGTACAGGACGCTCCTGACGTTGTCTTTGTCCGCCGACAGACGCGCCGCGAGCGCATCGGCAAAGCGCTCCGCCTGATCCGGATCGCGATCGGCGCGCACCACCACGATCAAGCCATCGAGATCGGGAAATTCGTTCTCGTAATTGCGATAGTTGCGGGTGTCGCGGCCGTTACCCGAAATCAGATCTTCCTGGCCGGTCTGAAACTGCAGCCGCGCTTTGGTGTAGAAGACGGATCCAATCGCAAGCGCCACGCACGCAAACAGAACGACCCAGGGATAATCGAAATCGAGCCGCGTCAGCACGCGGAGGAGACGATAATGCCGGCTCAATGCGCGCTCCGTGCGATCGTACGGAGCCCGCGCCCGGAATGCGGGTAGGGATCAGCGCTAAAGCGATGCTCCGGATGGAGCACCGTTGGCGAAATTCGCATGTACCGGAATCGGGGTGCCCGATCAGCGCCGGAAAAGATGCTTGCGCAGCGCTTCCAGTTGCCCCGCAACCTCCTGCTCAAGTACGGCGCCGTTCTCGGACTCGTTCATGTACTCGAACGCGAACGCAGTCAGAGACGCAAGTGCGAGCACGATAACCAACTTCGTTAGCATAGATGCTCCCGTAACTTTCGCGGTGCGCAGCGCCGTGCCGCGATCGATCCATCAATTCACCGGAAAGGCTAACAGGTTTGGCAAGGTGTGCGAAGTAGCGCGCCAAGGGGTCCGCAGGATTTCGCCGGCAGCTTATGGTTGCTGGAGACGAGGGTCGTTGCTCGCGACGCAGTCTACCGGGCGATGGAGCTGGTTGTGCATGTCCATAATCACATTCTGGCAGTCTTCCGCAGTCGGATAATTCCTGACCTTCTCCCAACCCGTCATCGGCGAATTCAAATCTCCGTGCGGGTAATCATCGGTCGGGGTCGGCGAAACCAAATACCAGATCGGCGGCGGAGCGGGCGCGAAGCAACCACCCAGGATTGCGATCATTGCAGTCAGCATCAGGGCCCGAAGCATGACGACGTTTATCCACGAATCGCCCAAAGGGGTCAAGATTCCACCTTACGGCATCATTAAGCCTGCGTAGACTTAAATCCCACAAACGCGCTCGGTTGTGTCGGCCAAACCGCTCCGATTATATGGTCGTGTGCCCCGCGATTCGTTCAACCGCGAGATCGACTATCTGCGCATCTCGGTCATCGACCGATGCAACATGCGATGCGTTTACTGCATGCCGCTCGAAGGGCTGCGGTTTCTGCCCAATCCTGAGCTGCTGACGCCTGCGGAAATCGAACTCGTGGTGCGAGCAGGCGTTGAAGTCGGCTTCCGCAAGTTCCGCTTGACGGGCGGTGAACCGACGCTGCGCGCCGACCTGATCGATATCGTTGAGCGGATCACGCGGGTCGATGGAGTCGCGGGCGTCGCGATGACTACCAATGCGATGCTGCTGGAAACTCTGGCGCGGCCGCTCAAGCAGGCGGGGCTCACGCGCATCAACGTACATCTGGACAGCCTCGATCCCGAGACGGTCGAGCGGCAGATGCGATGGGGCAACTTCGATCGCGTGTGGCGTGGAATCATGGCCGCCGAAGAAGCCGGCCTCACGCCGATCAAGCTCAATGCCGTCGTCACGGCCGGCTACAACGAATCCGATGTGGTCGACCTGGCGCGGCTGACGATCGAACGCGACTGGCACGTCCGCTTCATCGAGTTGATGCCGCTTGGCGGCGGCGAATGTGCGACGCTGTCCGTAAAGCGCTACGTGTCGAATATCGAAACGCGGCGGCGAATCGAGGCGCAACTCGGCCCGCTGGACGAGCTGCCCACGGAGAATCTCGCCGACGAAGCGCGCAACTACCGGCTCAAGCGCGCGCGCGGAGTCATCGGCTTCATCAGCCCGGTCAGCGAACCGTATTGCGGAACCTGCAATCGGATGCGTCTGACGGCCGACGGCAAGTTCCACCTGTGCCTGCTCAACGACGACGAACTCGACGTCCGCCGCGCCCTCCGATCAGGGTCAGGCCACGAACTCGAAGAAGTAGGCCAGATCCTGCGCCGCGCGGTCGCGATGAAACCGACAGGCCATCATCTACTCGAAGGCCGCTCAACGCGCGACCGCTCGATGTATCAAATCGGCGGGTAGGGTAGATTCAACGAGCGATCGCGTTGCGCGACGGATCGAACACCAATGTCTGATGTACCGTGGTCCATTGAGCGGGTGGGTATCGGGCGCGAGACGAGATTCATGAGTTGGACAGCTAACGAAGGTATGAAGTAGGCTTCCTGCGAAGAGCACCGGCGTACAGAATCAGCTGCGCAGTGAGAACCCAGGGTGGGCGACCGATAACTGCCGAACTCATGAACAGGAAGGCAAAGGACCGTTAATACAACCGGCCCGGAAGCCGAACCCCAAGAACCTTGTACTGCAAAATTTGCGCTGAGGACACTGCAGCGGGAGCAGCAATAGGATTTCCTGAGCTCCATCGGAAATACAAGGTTTGCCGGAAATGCGGCAAAGCTCAGCGGCCGACACCGATCATGAACCCTGCTAAAAGAGAAGACCGTGATCAAGTCGCGTTCGCAAGATTGTTGGAAGCGCTCGCTGTCAACGACGCCTCTAAGCACAAACTACGCGTGCTGGTCTGGGGACCAGCACTACCCGCTGTGGGACAATTACCTGATCCCATTCAGGAAAAACGCATACAGATAAAAGAAGCATTAAAGGCCGAGGGCCACTACGCTTATTTCAGTGAGGACCTAGTGCCCTCGGCAAGCCCACTTCCAGTTAACTTTCTGGAAGCAGTCCAAGCGCGAGAAATGGACGCGGTCGTAGCTCTCGCCACCACACATGGGGCCGTCGGAGAAGTACACGAAGAAGGCATTCAGCTTGGCAAGAAGCTGTCGCTATGGCTTTCCCCTGCGGCCAGAGGCAAATACCTCGATATGGGAATGCGGCATAACATAGAAGCTTCGGGCGGGCGTGTCGTCTATTTCCAAAATTCGCACGTATCAGCTTGTGCGCTGACCTTGGCATCGGTCGATTTCGTAAACTGGAAGCGCTATCTTCAAGCACAAATTGAGACACAAATAGAAGCACTCCAAGAGGCTGCGCCAATCAAGAGGGGCAAGTAGAGTGACCGAATCGCTGTCATTAAACTTGACTCTTCGTAGCGAAGACCTCGAGCGTTTCGTGGCTACCTTCACGCGAGACGATACCTTCACTCTTCTGTACATCCTCACCCGCTCAGAATCGCCACGCGCATTAGAAGAGCTTAGCCGTCGATACGGAGCACCGCTCGCAGACATCAAGGATCGGCTAGAGCGTCTATTGCATCTCGGGCTCGTCACGCGCAAAGGACATACCTACGAAGCGGCACCCAGAGCGACAATCGCGATGCGATTACTCGAAGAGCGTTCTAAGGGTAGGCAGCTCCCAGCCGTCGGCACGACCGCGGCCATCGATGCATCAGTCCGGCAATATGTCGTCCCGATCACCAACAACAGTACGTGGTCGCCAGTTCGGGTAGACACGGTTGCAGGCACAGTCCCAAACGAGGGAGCGCAACCGCTGAGCCAACCCAGAAACGAGGAGGCACCCCGAGCGGTCGCCCGTCAGGTGACAGAACCAAATGCACCTCGAAGTCAGCATTATCTGCGATGACATCCGGACAGAGGAGGGGCATAAGCTGAGCCTAATGGGCATCTATGATGAAGCGCTCCTCCTCGCTCAGATTCCCGGCAAATTACTTAAACTCTCGCTCTATCAGAGATGGAGAGATGTTCCCCGAGGCGCGACCGTTAAGGTCGAGCTGAGAGGTAATGCCCTACCCGGTCCCTCGCGATTGGAAGCCAAGGCGGACACACCAGCCAAAGGCAAGGAGGCAAATGAGGACGCCGCCGCGGAAACGCCGACCATGGGCGTGAGCCTCCTGATCGGCTTCGGACCGTTGGACATTATTGCCGAGGGCTACCTGGAGTTTGTTACATTTTGGGAGGGCGGCTCCTCTCCTTCCCACGTGCATCGAATGCGGGTCTCCACATCGGTTGCGTCGCCTCCGGCTTAGGTTCCACCCGCGTCGCGCGCTGCGATCGCACTCAGGCCGCGAACTAAAAGAAGTCGGCCAGATTCTACGCCGCGCCGTTGAGATGGTTTCTCAGCCATTGGGCCAACAGCCCGCGCCTGCGTATCGATCACTTGCTGGTTAGCACGAACACCGCGTTCCACGGCTTGGGCGGCGGCGTGGCGATGAATCGGCGCGCTCGATCCGCCATGATCGATGACGGACTGGGCGCCGGCTCAAAGGCCGCGACAAGCTCGTCCCAGATCGCACAAGCCTCGGCAAAGCGCGCCGCGCGGTAATGCTCAAGCGCGGCGGCGAATCGGCCTAAAGCGTTGCGCTGCGCATCGCTTGCGGTATCGAGTGCGGCGACGGGTTGATAAACGGTCATCGGCTCGGTCGCGCCCTTCACCAATACCCAGTCCAGCTCGCGCATCAGGAACTCTGCTTGAGCAAGCCGCGCCGTGCGCTCTCCGGCCACAATCAAGCATCCGTACAGGGGAGGGATACCTTCCAGGCGCGATGCCAGGTTTACATCTTCGCCCATCGCCGTGTACGAATAGCGATTCCTGCTGCCCACGTTGCCCACCACCGCGGGCCCGGTGTTGATGCCGACCTTGATCGTGAAGCCCGGCTCGCCGCGCGCCTCGTCCTCCTCGCGCGCACGTCTAACTCCCTCGATTATTTCAAACGCCGCCTTCACCGCGCGGATAGCATGCCTGGAATCGGACACCGGGGCGCCCCAGAAGGCGAGGGCAGCGTCGCCGAGAAAGCGCTCGACATACCCGCCGGACTCGTCGATCGGCCGCACGATAAAATCGAAATAGCGGTTGACCTTGGCGGTCAGCACTTCGGGAGTCATTGTGGTTGATGCCGCTGTGAATCCGGTCAGATCCGCGAACATCACCGTGATGGTTCTTTCTTCGCCGCCGAGCTTCAGTTCGGCTTCATCTTCCGCCAGCCGATCCACCAGCGTCGGCGGCAGGTAGTGGACGAATGCGCGGCGCAATCGGCGTTTTTCCAGGCCCTCCGCCGTGTATCGGTAGCCGGCCAGGACAGTGTAGGTGACGACCAAAGTCAGCAGCGGAAGGACGACCCCGAGCATCGCGCCCCCGACCTGTAAGCGATACTGCGCGTACAAAATGTAACCAGCGGCCAGCACGACGCCTGCGACCGCCGAGCGAATGGCGCCCAACTGGCTGACCGCAATAGTAATCGCGAGCCCGAGGAGTAGTGCCGCAAGCCGCGTTTCACCGTCAGTCACTTCCGAACGCCGCACGAACCTGCCCGACAGAACGTTGTCGACCGCGATGGCTTGAATGTCGACGCCGGGAACATCGCGGCCGACGGGAGTCACGCGGCGATCTCCCTCGCCATGCGCGGTCAAGCCGATCAGTACGATCTTGCCGTTGAGCGACTGCTCGGGCACGCGCTTAGCGAGGATGTCGGCGGCCGAGAACGAGGGAATTTTATCGGCGCGGCCGCGAAAGTCGACGAACATCCGGCCCATCTCGTCCACCGGGAGGCGCATCCGCCCGACGAATATCCTAATGGCTGAATTGGTGAGCGTCAGAACGAGCGGCGCGTGATCCTGATAGGCGCTAACCAGCGCGAGAAACAACGGGACGCAGAAAGATTGATCAAATCTGATGACCGCGGGAATCGCGCGTACCACCCCATCCACATCGGTGTCCACATCGACGAAAGCGCTGCCGCGCGCAGCAGCGGCGATCACGGGTATGGGCGGCTGATAGGAATTGGCGCTCATCATTTCCGGCTGCGGGCCGGCCTCGCGCACGATGAATGTTACAGGGGGAGGATTCCGAATCGTCTGCGCGAATTCCGGCCGGACCGCCGGCATTCCCGTGGCGCCGAAATAGTGGCCCCCGAAAAAATAGGCCAGGTAGCTCGAGCCCTGGCGTGCCAGCGCATCGGCCAGTGCAGCGTCGTTCTGGGGTCCCAGCGCGGTGGCGACCGCCGCGGCACTGACGCCTGCCGCGGCAAGTTTGGCCGCTAGCGCCTGATGATCGCGATCGACGTCGTCGGGTTCGGTAAACAGGATGTCCATCCCGATCACCGCGACCTTGTAGTCCTGGAGCGCGGAGACCAACCTGGCAAACACGCCTCGGGACCACGGCCATCGTCCGATGCTCGCGATGCTATCGTCGTCGATTTCGACGATCGCAACCGAGCCTGTCGGCCCTGGCGCGCGCCGCGAATTCATCCGCAGATCGCCGGCCTCCAACTCCGCCGCTTCCATCAGCGCCGGATGGCGGGAGTTGATCGCGAAAATGACCGCGACCGTGGCGATGCCCAAAATTACGGTGCGGCCGACAATCCCTGAGAGCGTTCGCGTGTTCACAGCTGGAATTGAAGTAGACCGCAGCGATGCCTGGGCTGCGCGCTAGAAGTGCACTGAAGGCGGCGGTGGTGGTGGAGCCATTGGCCCCGGCTCCTCAGGAGGCGGCGGAGGCACGGCGATTCCCGGACCGGGCTCGCTGGTGGTGAGCGCGGCGCCGCCGCTCATCGGAATGCCGGTCATACCGAGCGGTCCGGGTGATAAGGGGGCCGCGCCGCACGCGATTGTGGCTTCGTAACCCGCCGGGACCGAAACTTCCGCGGCGTCCGGGCTGGCCGCGTTTCTCACGCCCACCACGCCTCTGTGAGTTCGTTCGTCCGTGAACTGGGTGCATCCGCCAAAACCGAAGCGGGACTGACCTTGCGTGTATGCGGTGTCGAAGGTTGTGCCGCGGGCGGCGAGGATGGCGTTTGGAGTATGAACCTCGAAGTTCGGCAGATTACCGTGCGACGAATGCTTTGCCACGGAACGTAAAATTCCCGCCAACATGCGAACCCTGGTAGAACTGCGCACGCCACCAGATTCGAGCAACTGTTGATCGATTACGATGGTGGTCGAGGAGCCCGCTTCGAGGAGGCTCCCATCGGTCAACGTTATCGTGACCTTGGCGCTCTCGCTTACGATTAACTCGTCCGCGACCATCACGGTCATCCCGATTGTGATCGCCATCCCGGTGCCGGCTCGTTGAAGAGTCGCACTGCCGCTGAGTGAAGTCACGCTTCCGGCGATGACCTGGGCGCCGGCAGGAGTAAGCCATCCGCACAAGACTAACATTGCGGCCACCATCGCAAGGCGCCGAACCCGCGCGCGCGCGACGCGACCGGCCTGCGCTGTCATCCGAGCGGAATTCCTCGAACGAGCATTTAACCTGTGGGGTTGCCGTACCGATCGAGGTAAAAGGCCGGTTGGCATTGTCCCTTACCTATAGCGTCGTGACTTGGCCGCGCGGAAGAGCCAGGCGGCGGCCGCACCCGAATATAATTACCGCGATTTTTCTCGAGCGCATCTGTCATTCCCGCGTCTCTGGGGCGCGAAAATGACAAGCAAGGGGGAGTTCTGCGGTAGGTACTTGCCTGAGCGAAGCGAAGCGGGTCGAATATATGGCAGGGCATCTCTTTGGACACTAATTTCTGCGGACGATGTGGCAGCGCGAGAGTATCGCGCGAGGATCTCTATTGCCGCGCGTGCGGCACCGCCTTCGATGCGCCGCAGGCGAGTAAGCGAACTGTTTCATTCCCGCGGAGTCGCGATCGCGGATGGCGCCTCGCGGCAGTGGTGTTCGGAATCATCGCGATCGCACTGCTCGTCCGGCAGTATCGCAGTCCATCTCCAATGCCGAAGCCGATCGTGCCGACCTCGGCGACCGCTCAGGCGAATCCCGATTTGGGCGGGCTCATCAAGCAGGTACGTCCCGCCGTCGTGACGATCATCGTCTACGACGGACGCGGGCGCGAACTCGGTTTCGGCAGCGGCTTCTTCATCAGCCGCACCGGCGAAATTCTGACCAACCATCATGTGATCGAAGGAGCCGCGTCGGCGAAGGCGCGCACGTCGGACGGCGCGATGCATCCGGTGCAGGTGATCCTTGCCGATGATTCCAAATCCGATCTTGCGCGGCTGCTTGTTTTCACCGACCAGGATACTCCCTATCTGCCGGTTGCCGCGGATCGCCCGCAGGTCGGCGATCACGTTGTGGTCGTCGGCAGTCCGATGGGATTGGATGAGACGGTCACCGAGGGAATCGTCTCCGCGGTGCCCGAACAGCGCGCCGGACAGAGCGACCTGGAACCCGCAACGCTACAGATAACCGCCGCCATTTCGGAAGGATCGAGCGGCGGACCGGTCCTGAACGCGCGCGGCGAAGTCGTCGGCGTAGCCACGGCGTTCATGCGCGAAGGCGAAAATCTCAACTTCGCGGTGCCGCTGGAACGAATCCTCACGCTCGATCGCGGCCGCCCGCGCACCTTCGCCGAATGGCGCCATCCGCATCGCCCCGTCGATGCGAACGACTACTACCTCGACGGGATCGCTTCGTGGCGGCTGGCCGATTGCGACACGGGGCTGGACCTATTCAAAAAGGCGCTCGACAAGCAGCCACGGTTCGCAGAGGCGTGGTGGGGCCGCGGGCTTTGCCTCCTCGATGACGGCAAGCGGAACGATGCGGTTGCGGCCTTCGATCGCGCGGTGAAGCTTCGTCCCGACTTTGCCAGCGCGCACTACGACCTCGGGATGGTCTATGCGGACGAAGGCCGGCGCGACCTCGCATCACGCGAGTACGGCGTGCTGAAAACGCTGTCACCCGATCTGGCACGCAAGCTCGAAGACTATCTGAGTAACGACGAACCGCGCCCACTATCCGCGCGCGGATCCGGCAAGCACTGAAATCCGAAACCAAGGCTCGCGGGCTCTATTGCTTCTGCAAGTCGAAGGTTCCCTTAGCGGTGCAATCAGCCTTATTGCCCTTGAACAGGAACGTCCCGGACATCGTGTCCAGGTAGAAGCCACCGACTGTC
>JBKQNE010000082.1:0-31340 GCA_052146355.1 Binataceae bacterium (SeqCode)
TTCGATGAGCGCGATTGGGGGACCTTGAAGCGCCTACAGGTCAGTGGTGCGCCGCTCACAGGTCTGCTGCTGGGAAAATTATTCGCGCGGTTCATCGTCGGGATCGTGCAAATGGTGTTGCTATTCGCGGTCGGATTGGCGCTGTTCGGAATCTCGCTCGGGCGCAATCCTCTAGCCTTGATCATACCGACGGTCGGGATCTCTTTCGCGGCTGCAGCGCTAGCACTGGTGGTCGCTTCTATTGCAACCGCGCACGACTCGGTGATGTCGTTGGGCGTGACCATCAGCATGGCGATGGCGGCAATCGGCGGATGCTGGTGGCCGCTGGACTTTGAGCCCGGATGGATGCGCGAACTCGCTCGATGGTTACCAACGACATGGACGATGCAGGCGTTCAACGATTTGATGATTCGCAACCAGCCGCCGTCCGCGGCGTTGCTGCCCTTGGCGGCAACCATTGGCATAGGGGTAATCTTCATCGTGGCAGGACTTCTCCGTTTCCTGAGTCTCGATGACTAGAAGGCATGAGGATATTCAAGATTCAACTCCCGATGGTGTTGCTAGTAGATCTAGCTCTCTTGTTTGTGGGTTGTTCAAGTTCGCAGCAGACGGCCGCTCCCGAGACGACCGCTCAACGTTCCACGAACGCAGTTAGTACCGATCCGCAAGTGAACGCAATCCTTGAGCAATCGTGTTACGAGTGCCATTCGACCGGCGGAAGCGCACCCTGGTACGCGTCCGTTTCACCGACGTACCTCGCGGCCAACTCGGCGCGTGGGGTGCTGAATTTTTCCGATTGGCAAACTTATGACGCGCAGAAAAAAGCCGATGCACTAAAGAATATCGAGCAGACCGTCAGCGGCGGTTCGATGCCGCCCAGAGACTACACGGCGCTCGATCACTCTGCGCGTCTGGCCGACGACCAGAAGCAGGCGCTGCTGAAGTGGGCATCGCAGCCCGCACTGCCTGCACACGGACTCACACTACGAAATAAATCGTTGTAGGGTGAGGAGACAATGAACTTAAAGGAGGCAAGAGACTCATCGACCCTCGAGTTGATGCATGCCTCAACCGGCTTCTGGACCGAAGTTTTGAGCATGGCGCGCCGGGTCATAAATGTCATTGGAAGTTGCGCCTTCGCATACCTGCTGACCATAGCGGTCTTGGTTCATGGTGCGGCGTCGGCGGAATTGCGGTCTGGAACGCTTGAACTCGACCCATCAAAGACACTGATTGAATTTCGTTTGCCGGGTGCCTTACACACTACACATGGAACTTTCAAACTTGAACGAGGAACCATCATCGCGGACCCCGCTACTGGAAAAGCTGGCGGTTCCATCGTCATCGACGCCAGGAGTGGCGACACGGGCATCGGCGCGCGTGACAATGAGATGCGAGAGAGTGTTCTTGAGGTTCAGAAGTACCCGGAGATCACTTTCACGCCGCAGCAAGTGACCGGTCAGTTAGGGAAAGACGGTGAATTTCAGGCAAAGCTGCAGGGAGTTCTGACCCTTCACGGTGCCGGACATCAAATCGTCATCGAGGTTCAGGGTCGGCTCAATGGAGACAACCTCGATGCCACGGGGCGTTTCTCCATACCGTACGTCGCTTGGGGTATGGAGGATCCGAGCGTTCTATTCCTGACCGTCGCGAAGCAGGTTGAAATCGACATCACCACCGCGGGCCATGTTGTTTGGACCGGAGAACCGGCCGGAGGTTCCGGCAAGTAAGGCGGCAGACAACGGTCGTGGAGCCGCCAGGGGACCGACTCTGAGAACGGATGAGACTCGGTTCCACCCAGGTCTCATCAACGCATTCATTTTCAGTCGTTCTGCACTGGTAGAGCTAGGACTGAGAACTTCTTCGAATTGATTCACGCATGCGGCCGATCATCGCTTGCGTCGATGCCGTGTCGTTGAGCCGCGGAAACGGCTCGCTGGGTACCGGCACTTCGAGAAAGGGGCACAGCGGCGTCCATCCCTCGCGCACGTCGAACACGAGCAGACGCGCCGGGTCGATCGTATCGCGGACTTCTTGATTGTGACGCTTGAAGACCTCGATCGCGTGCGCTTTGTCCTCGAACCGGTTGTCGAAAATGTCGGCCAGGATTGCTTTTC
Source organism: Binataceae bacterium (SeqCode) (assembly GCA_052146355.1). Lineage (GTDB taxonomy): Bacteria > Desulfobacterota > Binatia > Binatales > Binataceae > JAFAHS01. The sequence goes on from JBKQNE010000082.1 coordinate 2,118, forward strand.
GCGCCATCTCGTTCTGGAGCCTGACAATTTCGGGCACGTTTTCTCGCACCGGCCATTTCATAGGCTGGTAGATGGTGTCGTTCATGCTCTGGTACCAGGCTTCCGGGTCGCGCACCGACAGCAATACCTTGGCGTCCGAAAAGTGATTGGCGATTTCGCGCCACCATCGTGCCGCCGGCCAATCGACCGTCGCCTGGAAGTCGCGAAAGATCAGGTCCCAATCGATCGAACGCTCGAATGCCAGCCGATGCCACATCGCCACGTGGTCCGGGCGGGGAAAAACCTCCGCCATGTGGTAGCAGGGACCGAAGCCGAGTTTTTCCAGCGCGTTCTTGAGTGAGAGCGTGCCGGTCCGGCCGAATCCGGCGCCAACGACTTTCAATGCCATCTGAGGACTCCTGGGAGAATCAGCGTCCCTTTACAACAATTCGGTAATCAATGTCGATGCGCAGCGGCGCGGCGCACGCGGCCCTTGCTCCTTGAGCCAGCCTGTGCGACTCACCGTCAGACTTCATTCTTTCCTGTTGCCCGCCGGGAGATTGCGATGCTGCGACAAATGAATTCATTCGACGGCAAACGGCTGCTCGCGCTCGTACGCGAAGGTGACTACGCGCATGCGGGCGAGGAGGGCGCCATCGAGAAAGTGTTCAGCGTCATTCCCAGGCGCCCCGATCAATCGATGCTTGACGTCGGATGCGGCCGCGGTGGCACTGCCAACTACCTGTGGCGGGGAGGATGGGGTCGTGTGGCGGGGATCGACCGCGACCGCGATTCGATTGAGTATGCTCGCGCCCACTATCCGGATATCCAGTTCGATGCCTGCGACGTATCGGACGTTTCTCGCGTCGTCACAGGCCGATTCGATGTAATCTACATGCTGAATGCCTACTACGCTTTCGATGCGCAACGCGCTGCGCTTGCGGCTCTGCGACAAGTCGCGGCTGACGGAGCACGATTGTTGATCTTCGACTATCTCGATCGAGGCGGCTTCGCTGAAGATCCTCTGGTGGTAAGTGGCGATACCATCGTTCCGCATCCAATCGATCTCTCCCGGACCCCGGCAGATCTCGCAGGCGCGGGCTGGAAGCTGATATCAAGCGAGGGGCTGAACAACGAGTACCGGCAATGGTACGCCGACCTAGTCAGACGAATCGAGCTCAAGCGCGCGGAGATCATCGCGATCGGCGGCGAGGATGCATTTGCCTATATGCTCGCCGTCTACGGCGGGATGCTCGAAAAGATTCAGCGCGGGCTGTTGGGCGGCGTCTTACTCAACATCGCCGCAAGCTAGAGCCGGGTCAGCCATTCGCCAAAGCGTGCCAGCGGAAACTATTGAGTCTTGCATACGATAGTTACAGCGACTGGGATCTCGCCGTCCTGGGTTGTCATTCCCGCGCGCGTGGTTGCCGCGCGTGAGGAATCCCGAATTCTCGTACCGCGGCAGGACAAAAAAGCGAGGGATTCCTCGCGCGGCAACCACACGTGGGAATGGCAGAAAAGCAGATTCGCTGGAGTCGACTGTCGCTGTAATCCGCGGGGCTCAATGGCGCGGAATATCGCCGGGGCCGCGGAACGGCGGCTTGACCTCGCTGATAGTAGCGATCTTCCACGCTTGGTTTTCGCGGCGGACGAGATAGCACGCGCGAACTTCCTCGAGCACCGTTGCGTCGGCTTTGAAGCGAATCACGTCGGCCACGATCATCCCGAGATTATCGTCCAGCGGCCATGACTTGATGCGAACAATATCCGAACGTGCCCAGCCTCGGCCCTTTAGTGCGGCCATGATACCGCGGAAATCGGTTGCATAGGCGGCGTCGTTCGCGACGACGTTGATTCCCCGCGCGCCGGTGATCGAAACGTAAGGCCGCGTGAAGCAGTCCAGAAAGCGGTCGAAATTCTCACTGTTGAACAGGTCGATATAGTTTCTGTAGAAGCCTTCCAGCTCCAGCTCGATATCTTTCGATGTGCCCACGATGGTTTTCCTATTGAACGAGAAAACGATAATCGCGAATCACCGCCATCGCTCCGATCTGGGTTTTCCTCCCGGCCCGCTGTAGGTCGCCGTGTATCCGGGTTCGACCTGGAACGTTATGCGCGGCATTTTTTCGCACAACGCCTTCCAGCTCGCGATCAACTCGTCCTCCGCCGCATAGTCGAAAGGGTCCTGCAGAATAGTTTCGCCCGCGCCCCCCGGCTCTATCGGATGGTCCCTCAGCCATTCTGCCGTAATCGTCATGCCGCGCTCGGGCGCGACGAGGTCGGAATAGCCCAGGTGCGTCTCTATTTTCGTCAGGTCCAACACGCGATGAGTCGTCCAGGGCTGCGAAATCATCGGACGCGCCGGAACCGCGAACTGCCACGGCATCGAAACGATTTCGATCTCGCGGCCCAGCGCTTTCGCGATTACCTCAACGATTTGGCGCAAGCTGAGCAGGTGCTCGTCGCCGCAATTGTAAATCTGCCCCGCCGCCGGATGCGGCCGATCGACCGCGAGCAGCACGGCGTGCGCCGCGTTTTCGACATATGCGGAATGATTCAGTGAGAGGCCGTCCTCGGGAACAACGATTGAGCGGCGCCCATCGAGTATTCGCCGCACGACACACCATTCGCGCGGCGCAACCTGGTAAGGGCCGTAGAGGAACGGATAGCGGAAATGCGTCGCCTGCGGATGCAGCTTGAATACGTGTTCCTCGGTCTGCGCAACCCGCCATCCTTTCGCATCTTCCGCTTCGATCGAAACGACCGGCGCATTTTCTGCCGTCGGCACCGGCATGCCCTGCGGTTCCAGAACCGCCGGGTTCATGTAGCCGCGATACGCGGGCGCTCCTCCGATCGACATGAAGCGGCCGGTGCGACCGGCCATGATTTCCGCGATGCGCCGCAGCCGCCCATAGGTGACAATCGTCAAATCGAAGGTTCGGTTTCCCAGGGTACCGCGCAGTGCGTCTTCGGAGAATGGATCGGAGTGGAGGTGTTCTACCGTCTTCGGGATTTCATCGACCTCATGCCGGCCGGTGTGCAGTATCGCAACCTCGTAGCCGCGGGCGATCAAACCGTTGACGATGAAATGACCTGTCGGCCCGGTACCGCCGATAACCAGCGCTTTCAACTCCGATCTCCCCAACTGCTGCGACGACTTGGAATGTCTCCGCCCGATTCATAGCACGGTCCGGGTCAGAATTTCCTTGTGAGGCGGAGGCGCGAAAGTCTTTGGTCGGATGCAGCCTTTGGCGTCAGCCGGGAACGACGGCGGGCGCCGATGTGGCGCCCGCCGATCGTTGACGAAGCGGACTAGTGGCAAAGCGTGCCATTCAAGTAAAAGGCGCTTGGCGCCTGGTTCACGCCGCTGTACGTAGCGTTGAACCCGATTCTCGGCTGGCTGCCGCCCGCGGAAATGACCGGATTCCAGGTGGCGTTGGTCAGCGTGGCGTTGCGGCCGCTTTGGATCGAGGTCGCATTCCACGCGCCACCGCTGATCGTTTGATTACCCGCCCACGCCCACGTTAGCTGCCATCCGCTGATCGCGGTGCTCCCCGTGTTGCTCACCGTGAGTGCTGCCGTAAAGCCGCTGCCCCAATCACTGCTGACGCCGTAATTGACGTGGCAGCTTGCTCCGCCTTGCGGTGTCGGTGTCGCGGTGGGTTGCGGCGTCGGCGTCGCTGTCGGCACCGGTGTCGGAGTTGCGATCGGGGTCGGCGTAGGTGTGGGAGCCGGACTCGAGCCCGATGCGCACAGCGTCCCATTCAGGTAGAAAGCGGTCGGCGCTTGATTGACTCCGCTGTATGCGGCGTTGAAACCGATGCCGGTCTGGCTGCCGCCCGCGGAAATGGTGGGATTCCAGGTGGCGTTGCTCAGCGTGGCGTTGTGACCGCTCTGAACGGAGTTGGCGTTCCACGCCGCGCCGCTGATCGTCTGATTACCCGGCCACACCCACGTTAGTTGCCATCCGTTGACCGCGCTGCTTCCGGTGTTGCTCACCGTCAGTGCTGCCGTGAATCCGCTGCCCCAATCATTGCCGACGCTGTATGCGACGCGGCAGCTCGACGCGCCACTAATTGGCGTTGATGTTGAGGTTGGTTGCGGAGTGGCTGTTGGCTTTGGAGTGGCCGTAGGAGAGGGAGTGGGCTTGGGAGTAGCGGTCGGCGAGGGCGTCGCCGATCCAGTAGGTGTCGGCGTTGGAGTCGCACCCGAGGATTGAAATTGAATGCCCGCGAGCATCTGCTGCTTTTCGGCACTGACCGGTGTGGGATCGTAGTTGCTATCGAGCAACGCGTAACTGTCTTCGCCGTTAAGCGCCCAGTAGGTCCAGTTGAGTTGGCTGTTGGCTTGCAGGAAGCCGACCAGAGTTTCAAACCATTGCCCTTGAGATCCCGCGGCGCTGCTCTGAATATCGGAAGCATTGTTGGTCGTGCCGAATTCGCCGAGCCACACCGGCGCGACACCGTTGAGACTCAAATACGCCCAATATTTGGTCCACACCTGCTCCAGGCTGGTGGGCGTGGTGCTGGAGTTGAACCAGTTCTGCACGTAGAGATTCGGCCCGTAGTCGTGCGCCGAATAGATCAGCTGGTTGGGTGTCGAGAGCACTACCGGCGAATTCGCCGCGCCCTCCAGGTTGCCGCCCCACCAATCGCAATCGCCGTTGTAGCAATCTGTCCCTTCAACGGCGATCAGGAGTTGCGGATTTACCGCCAGAACCGCATTGCCCCCGCGCTCCGCCGCGAGATGCCAATCGTTGGTGATCGTGCCGCAATCCCAGCACGCGCCGCCGCTCGTCGCATTGTGCGGCTCGTTGCGCAGATCGACGCCGATCACCGTCGGGTTGTTCTGATAGCGCTGCGCGAGCATCGTCCAGTCCTGGATCCACGCGCTTTCCGGATACTGGGCCGTGTACCAAAGGCCGCTGTCTTCCGCACTGTTGCCGGCCTCGGAACGATGGTTGTCCAGGATCACGCGCAGGCCGAGTGATCCAGCGGCGTCGATTATCTGATCCAGAATTTGGAGCGAATTAAGACCCTGCAGCTCGGTATTGATAGCGCCGCCGCTGCCGGAATAGCTGATGTTGGTAGGAACGATCGGCTGCTCGACCATCTGGTTGGAAAATGGAATCCGGATGACGTTGTAGCCGTTGTTCTTGATCGCGTTCAGAATCGCTTTGTAGTCCTGCGCCCAAAGGCCGTGTGCTATCTCGTCGGTGGTTTCGAACCCGTACCAGTTGATGCCGGAAATTCGAACCGGATGATTGTTGGAATCGAGAATCTGGCCGCCGCTGGTGTGCCAGTAGCCGGCCGATTGCGCGCTCGCGGGCGCCGACAGGAGCATGCAGGCGATCAACACCGCCGCGATGCGCCAGCAATGAACGCGCGCGGAATTGAAACCCGCCGCGCGTACGCCACCAAGAAATCGATTCATTTGCCAACCTCCCGGTCGGAATTTACGGCTGTACAAGCGGCGCCTTTTCAACCGCGTTTGCGTCCGTGAATGATTTGACGTTGGCAACACTAGATGCATTCAAAGTGCATCGATTGCTCGCGCGCCAGCGGCTTCAGCCTTGAAAAGACTGGCCCGCCGGCGCAGGATAGATGCACAGCAAATGCATAAAGAATTCGGGGACTTAGCGAGTTTGCGGCCGCGCATTGATGCGGTCGCGATGCCATCCGGCGGGCGTCACCGGGGCCTGCGGAGCGTGCCAGGAGCAGCGTGAAACCGCGCACAGGGCGAAGGGCTCCGAAAGCCATGGACGGCCGAGTGGCCCGCGGACAGAAGGTTCGCGACGCCATCCTCAGGGCGATGCTCGATTTGATCCAGGCGGGCAACCTGCGTCCCACTTCGCCGGAGATTGCGAAGCAAGCGCACGTGTCGCTGCGCGCCGTCTTCAATCATTTCAAAGACGCGGAAGGCCTGCGCGCCGCCGCATTCCAGTTCCAGGCGCGGGAAGAGGCGCAGCAACTGCTGACGCAGATTCCGCCGGATCGTCCCCTTGGCGACCGAATCGAAGCATATGCCGACGAGCAGGCCGGTTTGCTCGAAGCGGTAGCGCCGTTTCGGCGCGCTGCAAACGTGTTCGAGCCTTTCTCGCCGGAGGTAGGCGAGGGACTTCGCCTTTCACGTGAGCGGACCCGCAAGCGAATCGAGGAAGTGTTCAAGAATGAATTCGCTTCGCTCGATAGCACCCATCGGCGCGAACTCCTCGCGATGCTGGTCCTGGCCTGTAGCTGGCCCGCGTGGGACACCCTGCGGACCACACTGAAACTGAGCTCGTCGCAGGCCCGCAACGCAACGGCAGAGTTGCTACGGCGTATTTTCCAACCGATGCTGCTCCAAACGAAAGCACCCAGCGCCTCGAATTGACCTGATCCTGGCCTGCGAAGTACCGTGCCGATCGATCGGTCCCCGCAGTGACGGTAGCTTGTTCGTATCTGCGAAAAAGACGAGGGTACGATGGGCGATCGCGCGAATGTAGCGATTCTACAGCATCGTGAAAACCAATCGGCCGGGGCGGTGTTCCTCTACACGCATTCCGACGGTTGCGCGCTGCCCTTCATCGTCCGCGATGCATTAAGCCGAGGGAAGGATCGATGGGATCAGGAATCCTATCTCGCCCGAATAATCTTCTCAGAAATGATCCAGGACGATCTTTGGGATGATATTGGGGTTCGGTATTTCTACGTACCCGCCGGATAATCAGCACGCGATCATCGTGATCGATTGCGCGATGCGCACCATCGGATTTACCCGTGGAGAACTCGAGGACTGCTACAAACTATGGGGATTCGATCAATACATACGCCTGTCTGACGCGGAAATTGAACTCGCATATCTCTAGGCGTGAGTTGCGGGCAAATTCATAAGACGATCGCGTATCAGCCAGCGGGCAGATGATCCAGACGAAAGCGCCCAGCGCCTCGAACTGACGTTTGTCCCAGTGTCCGGTTCCGAAAGTTCTCGAAAATATTTCCTGTCAGCGACGTTCGGCCGAGCCTCAGCCGCGTTACAAAGGCCGCTTGTCATATGGGATTTTGTTCTGGTTCCCCTTCACGTGCGGGAAGGGGTTAGGGGTTAGGGGTTAGGTCGTTCTTTTCCTGCTGCGAACTTCTGGAACAGGACACCAGCTTGGAGAGCGCACCACCGTTTAACGATTCTTAAGCCTGTGATTCTTCGCGCCGGCAATTCCGGGAGGCCTCGGCTCGCCTGCGATCTTCGACCCTTGAGGTGGTGCGGGAACTGGACCCGTTTCTTGACGGGTAGGTACTTACCTACTAATCAGGGTCGCGTGGGTGGGGTTCTGACGGCATCGCCAATCAACATCGTGCTGATGGCATTGGCACTGGTCGCCGCGCAGGTTTCGATGACCAGCGCGGCCACGATCTCTGCCGATGCGCGCACCGAAGCGAATACGCTGATGTCCGATCGATGCGCCGTCTGCCACGGCGACAACGGCGATGGCAACGGTCCGGGCGCATCGAATATGAATCCCGGCCCCCAGAATTTTCACGATCGCAAGTGGCAGCAAGGCGTGAGCGACGCGACGCTGGTCAAGGCGATCATCTATGGTGGCGCCGCCGTCGGTGTGAATGCATCGATGCCCTCCAATCCTGATTTGGCGGACCGTCCGGATGTCGTTGGTGCGCTGGTGGAGCAAATCCGCATTTGGGGTAAGTGATCGAACTTGGCTGGGCGACGGGGGAATCACAGCATGAAACGACGGGAGTTTCTTAAGACCAGCGCGCTGCTGGTCGTCGGGTCGGCCGCGGCGGCATCGGGAATCGTCAGTGTCGCGGGCGCGGACCAGGGCGAGCCGCAGTTCACTACGCTGACCTCGCCTGAGGCCGCGACACTGCTCGCGGTCACGCGCCGGATTTTTCCGCATAAGCAGCTCGACGACGCGCCCTACTGGAAAGTGGTCGGCGAACTCGACGCCGCGGCGAAGAACGATCCCGCGGTGGCCAGGCTGCTCGCCGCCGGCGTCGATCAGCTCAATGCATCGCAGTTCACAACCCTCGACGAAAAACAGCAGACCGCGATCCTCAAAGCGATGGAGTCCGGCCCGTTCTTTCAGAAGGTGCACAGCGTCGAGTTGCTGACTCTCTACAGCGACCCTGCGGTCTGGAAGGCGTTTGGGTACCAGGGTCCGGCCTACAAATTCGGCGGCTACATTCGCAGAGGCTTCGATGATCTCGCGTGGCTGCCCAATCCTCCCGAATCTGCTAGTCCCAAGCCCGCCTGAGGTATGAGCCATGCCACGATACGGCGCGAATGACGACTCGGTCGTCGTAACAGTCGGCTCCGGTGCAGGCGGAGGAACGCTGGCCAACGAGCTGTGCCAGAAGGGCTTCAAGGTCGTTCTACTCGACGCCGGTCAGCGCCAGTCGCCGGCGACCTTTCGCAACGAGGAATGGTTCGCATTCAACCAGCTCGCCTGGCTGGATAAGCGCACCACGTCCGGCACGTGGCGAATCGCCAGGGACTTTCCAAATCTCCCCGCGTGGATCTGCAAGACGGTCGGCGGAACCACCGTCCATTGGGCTGGCGCATCGCTGCGTCTTCAGGAGGATGAACTAAAAGCGAAGACGCACTATTCGACGATCAGCGGCGCGAATCTGATCGACTGGCCTCTCACCCTCGAAGAACTCGGGCCCTACTACGCAAAGGCCGAATTCAAGATGGGTGTGACTCGCACCAATGACATCCCCGGGCTTCCCGGCAACAACAATTTCAAGGTGATGTACAACGGCGCGACCCGCGTCGGTTACAAGACGGTTCACACCGGGCGGATGGCGATCAACAGCCGTCCGCGCGACGGACGCTCCGCATGCTGGCAGTTGGGATTTTGCTTCCAGGGATGCAAATCCGGTGCGAAGTGGTCGACCCTCTACACCGAGATTCCGAAGGCCGAGGCGACCGGTCGATTGGACCTGCGTCCCGCTTCGATGGCGATGCAGATTCAGCACGACGCGAACGGCAAGGCGACTGGCGTGCTCTACGCCGATGAAAACGGCGCTCATCAATTCCAGAAGGCGCGCCTGGTTTGCGTGGCGGCCAATTCAATCGAATCACCACGGCTCCTGCTCAACTCGTACTCCACGATGTTTCCGCGCGGGCTCGCCAATTCCTCCGGCCAGGTCGGGCGCAACTACATGCGACATACCACCGGGTCGGTGTTCGGCGTCTTCAAGCAGCCGGTGCATATGTATCGCGGCACTGTCATGGCCGGGATTATTCAGGACGAAGCGATTTACGATACCAGGCGCGGATTCGCGGGCGGATTCGAGCTGGAGACCATCTCGTTGGGTCTGCCGTTCGCCGCGGCGTTTCTGAATCCGGGCGCATGGGGGCAGGACTACACCGATCTTCTCGAGCAATACCCGAACATGGCGGGAATGTGGATCGTCGGCGAAGACATGCCGCAGGAGAGCAATGCGGTAACGCTTCATCCGACGGAGAAGGACGGTTTCGGCCTGCCGATTCCCAATGTGAACTACGACGATCACGCCAACGACCTCGCGATGCGCACCTACGCGTTCAAGCGCGGCGCCGCGGTGTACGACGCGGTCGGCGCCACTCGAACCGTCGAGGTTCCACCCTATCCGTCGACGCACAATCTCGGCACCTGCCGGCAAAGCGAAAAACCATCGGATGGCGTCTGCAACAAGTGGGGCCAGACCCACGACCTAGCGAACCTGTTCATCTCGGACGGGAGCCAGTTCAGCACCAGCGCCTCCGAGAACCCGACCCTCACGATCGTGAGCCTGGCGATTCGCCAGGCCGACTACATCGCCGACCAGTGCACGAAGCGCAATGTATGACCAATACGGGCGCGCCGAATGCGCGCGGTGAGCGCACTCGCGCGCGCAGCTCTCGCCTGCTTGCTCTTATCTGCGCTCGCGCCGCCCGCGTGGGCGCATCGCTTCGGCGGTCCGAACGATCCATGCGAGCGTAAGATCGGCCGCTCGCTGATTCACATCACCCTCTTTCAGCCCGAGTTCGATCCCGATGCCGAGTACTGCGACGACATCCCGCGCGAGGGGAACACGGTGCTGGTGGTGGATACGTTCGGCGACAATCTGCGCACCGTGCCCATCGGCGTTCAAATCCTGTCGGTCGGTGAAAGCGGCGCACAGCAACTCGTGCTCTCGATTCCGCCCGCAATCTATCGGCGCGGCGTGGTCGATACGCAGGTGATGCTCGCCGCCGGCAGCCGCTATGTCGCCCGCGTGTCCGTCGCCGATGGCGCGGCGCAACCCCTGGTATTTTCGTTTCCCATTCTGGTCCGCGCGTGGTATCGGGCTTGGATTGTTCCATTGCTGATGGTGCTCGGCGTGTTGGCTATCGTGGCCATATCGATCGCTCGCTACTATCGACTCTCAGCGCGTCGCCGCTTCCGGCGAGCGCGCGCCACCCGCTACGCGTGCGTCGCGTTTGCGGCGCTGGCGCTATCGTTCGCCGCGGGATGCAATCGTAATTCCGCGCCCTCCTCCGCCGCGCTCCCCGATGTTCAGCTCATCGATGCTCACGGGCAGCCCGTGGCGCTGGCCTCGCTCAAAGGCAAGGTCGTTCTAATCGATTTCATCCATATCGGCTGTCCGGGAGTATGCGCCAACCTGACCAACAAGTTCGGTCAAATCGCCGATGTGATCGGTCCCGAACTCGGCTCCAAAGTAGTGCTCGTGTCCGTCACGAACGATCCCGAGCACGATCGCCCGGAGGCACTCCTGAAGCTCGCGCGCGGCATGCAGGCCGATATGCATGGATGGCTCTTTCTTACCGGCACACCGCAGGATGTCGGCCGGGTAATCGCGGCTTTTGGGGTTGATAACCGGCGGTTGCCCGATGGTTCCCCCAATCACATCACGCGCGTGTTCATGCTCGGCCCCGACCTGCGTGAGCAGCATGAGTACCCGGGTATGGCGATGAATTCGCGGGCGGTCGCATCGGAGTTGATGAACCAGGCGGGAGGCGCTTCTTAACCAAGCGCGAGGAATCCTTATGGCTACTGCACCAGCGCGAAAAATCGAAGCTACCGGCGACGGCGGCGGAGCCGCTGCGGGGCGCGAGCGAAATCCCACCGATTGGATGGTCGGATGGCGGTCGCTGTTCTGGGGCTCTGCGCTCGTGATGGGTGCGAACATCTTTCTCTGGTTCTGGGATTACAAGTACGCGTTTGTAGCGGGACTCAACTCCGCGAGTCCCGAATTCACTCTTTATTTCCGATCGCTGTTCTGGAGCGAGTTGATCATCCTGGGCGCCTTTACCGGCATCTGGTACGGATGGTTGATTCGCACCGGGCGGGAAGTCGCCACCCAGCCGTTCACCCGCGCCGAAGAGGTCCGCCGCATCGCGGTTCTGTGGAGCATCATCGGCGTCACGAGTCTTTCCATCTATATAGAGGCGAGCTTCTGGCCCAATTGGGACGGCGCCTGGCATCAGACTCTGGTACGCGACACCGCGCTCACGCCAACTCACATCCCGATGTTCTACTTCTTCTTCCCGCTCTCGGTGGTGCTCGCGCTCGGCGCTTACTTCTACGGCATGTATCGGATTCCCGCGCTCTACTCCCGTGACAAAGGCTTCCCATGGTCCTTCTTTCTGTTGATCAGCGCTGCGGTACTCGAATGTATGGAAGTGGCGTTCAACGAATGGGGCCACAGCCTCTGGATCTCCGAGGAATTCTTCGCGGTGCCGTTCCATTGGCCGTTCGTCATGTATGGATGGCTCGCCTCCGGCATGTTCGCGGTATGGGGCGAAACCATCCTGCGCCTCTATGAAATCGAAAAGGCCGAAGAAGAGGCTAACGTAGCGGCGGCCACGCAAGCGATTGCCGACTGACGGGCGCATCGGGGAGACGGGGGAACTATGGGAACAGCATCTGCCACGCTTGGGGAACGGCAGCGGCGTCTCGAACTGCGCGCGCTGCTCAACAAGCGCTACAAGTGGATCGATCGCAAGTGGGACATCGTGTTCTGGGTCACGGCGATTTTCGTGGTCGGCGGCGCCGCGGATATTACCAAGCAGCTATTCGCCGGGGACTGGGATTTCTGGACTGATTGGAAGGACCCGCAATGGTGGCCGGTCATCACCGCCTTCGCGACCATCATCATTCCCTCCGCCCTGCAATATATCCAGTGGACTGCATGGCGTTTCCCCACCGGCGCGACCTACACAGCGGTATGTTTCTTCATGTGCGCGTGGGTGGGCAGATTCTTCCAGTGGCACATCGCGGAAAATTACCCGCTGAATTTCGTCTGGCCCGCGTCGACGGTGTGCGCTGCGATTATCCTTGATTGGCTGCTGCTTAAGACTCGCAGCTTCATCCTGACCTCGTTATTCGGCGGACCGATATGGGCGTTGCTGGTCTGGGCGTTCAACTACATACCACTGGCTCCGTTCCTCCAGCCGGCCCACTTCATGAACCACGTGCTGACCGTGGCGGATGTGCAGGGCATCGTCCTGATCCGCTCGCAGACTCCCGAGTATCTGCGCCACATCGAACGCGGCGCGCTGCGCAGCTTCCTGGGAGAGACCCAGTACGTATCGCTGGTGTTCGGCGGAACCGTTGCCGTGGCAGGCTACTGGATCGGTCAATTCATCGGTAGATATCTCGCCGTGTGGCCAATACGCCGTTACATAAAGACGCTGTGAAACCGATGCAATCAAACCGCCGCCCTCGCATCGCGTCGGTGTGTGCCACTGTCGCGTGGATCGCCGCGTCGGCATCAATCGCCAGCGCGCACGGTGGGATGGCGGGTCCCGACGAGCTCGGACGCCCGCTGATCACTTCAGTGATCCTCGCTGCGGTCTGCTATTGGGTGGTCATCCTATGGCCATCGCGCAAGCCGAACACCAAGGTGCCCTCAAACACGGGAGGATCGCGCAACCGCCGCGCGCGGCCGCGCCGTCCGGTCGGCATACAAGGTGGGACGCGAGCCGGTGCGCCCTATGAGGCTCGCGGCTGGCAGAAGGGTCGTGGCGAATGATGGAAAAGAAAGCGATCGTAAAGCCGCTCATTGCCGGCGTTCTTTTTCTCGCTGTCGCCGCGATGGTTATCGGTCCGTCTAAAGCATTCGCCCACGGCGAAGCGGGTGACGAACCGTTCCTGAAGGATCTCACCACCGCGTTCTACGACGTGAAAGTCTCTCCTACCGAAATCCATGTCGGCGAGCCGGTGACGGTTACCGGCACGGTGCGAATTCTCGAGACCTGGCCGTACACACTCGATCCGCCCGCGACTGCGTACATCACTCCCGTAGTGCCTGGTCCCGTGTTCGCGCTCCAGGATCGCACCGTCAACGGACAGTCCGCGCCCGGCTCGTTCTTTGTCGACCGGGGCGGCGTCTATCAATTCAAGATGGTCATCCTCGGCCGCGAGCCCGGACGATGGCACGTGCATCCTGGCATCGCGATCCAGGGCACGGGCACGCTCATCGGTCCCGGCGAATGGGTCAACGTCGCGCCAAGTGCCACGAAGTTCAGCTTCCCGATAAGCCTGCTGAGCGGACAGACGATCGATCTCGAAAGCTATAATGGCCGGTTCGTCTGGTGGTGGTCGTTCGCGGGGTTCCTGATCGGCGTCGCGTGGATGCTCTATTGGACGCTCTCCAAGCGGACCGTGACTAACCTGGCCGTGACGTTGCAAATCGGCGTGAACGACGCCGCTCCGGATATCGGACTCATCACGCCGCGCGACCAGATGTGGATGAACGTGTTTGCGGGAATTACCGTCGCGCTGCTGATCGTCGGATGGTTCTACGCGACCAATCGCTATCCGGTTCGATGGCCGCAGCAAACCGCCTGGTTCACGCCCAAGATTATCGCGACCGATCAGAAGCTGGCCGAGGTAGAGCCGGAAGGTGCGATCTGGAACGATGGCACCGACACGCTGGTAATGAAGGTGCAGGCGCGGAATATCAGCAATGCGCCCATCACGGTGAAGGAATTCATCATCGCGATGGCAACCTTCGTCAACGGCGGCGCTGACGAGCAGGCGAAGGCGGGGCCGCACGATTACGTGGGACAGCTCGAAGTTGAACCGAACACGCCGATCGCGCCGGGTGAGTCGAGGGAACTCACGCTCAAGATCACGAACCCGGTGCTGAGCGAAGAGCGCCTGATTCCGAGCCGCGATCCGCAGCAATTCATCGCCGGGCTGCTCCGCTTTCAGAACGCCGGCGGCGGCGAACAATTCGTCACAACGCGCGTAAGCGTGGTCCCGACGCAGTTCAAGGCCCAGTACCTTCCCTGAAACGGCGACCGCGCTCGATCGCTCAATCGTCAGGCGAGACTGCGCTGCGGGGATCGGGCGCTCAGATCCCCGCCGTTCCGCAAATCTAGGCCAGCACGACGCCGATGATTAGATTCACTATCAGCGCAACGGTGACTATCGATCCGATCGTAAAGGAAATCGTGCGCATCGGCTGGATCGAATTGAGATAGCAGATGGTGTGGACGATTCGCGCGATCATGAAAACGACGCAGTAGATCACGAAGGCTGTGACGGAAAGTCCTGCAGCTACATAGATCCAGGCGAGGATCAGGAACATCGGGATGTTTTCCAGGTCATTGCGCCACGCCCGCGCCGCACGCTGAACGTCGGGCGTATCCTCGGCTCCCTCTTTGGCATGGAACGTTTTGGCGTCTTCCGGGTTGACGAATACTCCGGCTTTCATACGCCCGCGTCCTTGTGGGATCGCGATCAGCGACATCTTGATAGCGAGCACAATCGCCGTAATCGCATACATCTTGAGCAAGGTCATGGTGTCATCTCCATCTCGCGTTAATGCGCGGCTACCACGCGGTCATTCCGCCGTCGACGGGAATCGATGCGCCGGTCACGAACGATGCGGCATCAGATAGGATCCACGCCACCGCATTGCCGATCTCCTCAGGGCGGCCGGGACGCCCGATCGGTTCCTGGCTCATCAGCGAAGCCTTGAGCTTCTCGTTCTTCATCCATTCGAGGATCGGCGGCGTGCCGATGACGCCGGGGCAGATCGCGTTGATGCGGATATTCCTGGTGGCGTATTCGATCGCCGCGGTCTGCGTTATGCCAATTACGCCGTGCTTGGCTGCCGCGTACGCGCCCATCCTCGGCGCCGCCAGCAGGCCCGCTGTCGATGAGGTGTTGACGATCGAACCGCCGCCCTGCTTCATCATTTGGAGAATCTCGTACTTCATGCACAACCATACGCCCTTGAGGTCGACCGCGAGCGTCTGGTCCCAATTCTCCTCGGTGTCTTCTGCCGTAAACGCAAAGCGCCCGGAGATGCCGGCGTTGTTGTGCGCACCATCGAGCCGCCCCCACTTGGAGACGGCGGCGGCGATAAGCGCTTCCACATCGGCCGCGCGGGAAACATCGGCCTTGCAGAATTCCGCCTCGCCCTGCGCCTCGCGGATCAGTGTCGCGGTTTCTTCGCCGCGCCGCGTCGAGACGTCGGACACCATCACCTTGGCGCCCTCGCGCGAGAGCACAATCGCGGTCGCACGCCCGATACCGCCGCCCGCCCCGGTTACCAGCACAACTTTGTCTTGAAGCTTTCCAGCCACGATTACCTCGTTTCGCATCGCCCGCGGATGCGACGGAAAGTTATTGAGCAGCGCTGCCGAGCGTTGCTGCCTGCGACGGCCGAGTGTCGCGAAAATGCGGAATCACGTATTTGCCGAACAGATCGATCGCATGCATGGTCTTGGCGTGCGGAATCGACCAGAACTGCATCATCGCAAGGAACTGATCGAGTTGCGCTTCCTTCTGAATGCGTTCGAGCTGCCGAATCGCGGTGTCGGGGCTGCCGCAAATGCACATGCCGTGATCGATTAGCGAGTCTATCGTCACCTTGCTCGGGTCGAGCCCCTCATATTGCGTAGGCAGTTCCGGCAGTTGGCCGGCGGCGGGATCTTTGGGGTCCACGCCGGTCTTCTTGGCTTCCAGCACCGTCGAATTCACTCGCAGTGTCGTTCCCACGTAGGACATGAATGCGCGCTCGGCCTCTTCGCGCGCCTGCTTGTCGGTGTCCGCAAGATGCGTCATCGAGAATGCGCCCGCTCGGTTGTTCGCGAAGGCGCCGTAGGGCTTGGCGGTCTTGATCGCGTTGCGATACGTGCGCACGCGCTGTCCCAGCTTCTCGGGCGTGACCAGTAGCGTGAAGGAGAGCAATCCCAGCCCCAGCTTGCCCGCCAGCTCGTGCGTGTCATCGCTGGTGCATGCGACCCACATCGGAGGATGCGGTTTCTGGATCGGCATCGGCACCACCGTGCGCTGCGGAATATCGAAGTATTTGCCCTTGTAGGAGAAGGTGCCGTCCTTGCTCTTCCAGATGGTCGTGATGATGTCGAGCGCCTCTTCCCATCGCGCCCGGGTTTCCTTGTATGGAATTCCGAATCCGCCCAGCTCCACCTGGGTTATCGAGCGGCCGGTGCCGACTTCCACGCGCCCGTTACTCAGAATGTCGAGCGTCGCCACGCGCTCGGCGATGCGCACCGGATGGTTGTAAGGGAACGGCAGCAGCACGACGGCGTGGCCGATGCGGATTTTGCTGGTGCGTTGCGAGATGGCGCCGTAGAGCACCTCGGGCGCCGAGCAATGCGCGAAGCCAACCTGGAAGTGATGCTCCACGGTCCAGAAATTCGTGAAGCCCACTTCCTCGGCGCGCACCACCTGGTTCATCACATCGTGGAAGGCCTGATACTCGCGCTCGCGATGCTTGAGCGGGCTGTCGACCTGGATCTCATAGAAGATTCCGAAATCCATCGTACTTTCTCCATGAACGCCGGCGTCGGGCGGGCGCGGGGCGAATCGTTCACAGCCTCAAGATGCGGGGCCGCGGGTTTGAGCGGACTCTACGACTGTTTGAGGGAATTTGCATAGAGCAGCGCGCGGTGGTTGGGAGCAGTAATATTCCAGATGGGCTGGCAATTCGATACGGACTCGGTTCAGGATTGCGAGAACGACGGGCGAGACCATTTTTTTCGTCCAGTCCAAGGAGCGTGTCATGGGTGATCGTCTACAACCGATCGTCGCGATCGTGGGTGCCGGCGAGATGGGCGCTGCCGTCGGACGGCGCCTTCGGCAGAGTGGAGCGCGTGTGCTCACATCGCTGGCCGGACGTACCGGCGAGAGCGAGCGGCGGGTGCGGCAAGCGGAACTCGAAGTAGTCGACGATGACGCCGCGCTCCTGCGCGACGCGGATTTCGCGTTGTCCATCGTCCCACCCGGCGTGGCGGTTGAAGTCGCGCGACGATACCAAGCGCCGCTTGCGAGTGCCGCCAGGCAGCCGATCTTCGCCGACTGCAACGCGATCTCGCCGGCCACCGCTCGCCGCATTGGTGACGTGCTCAAGGGTTGCCGCTATGTGGATGCAGGAATCATCGGCGGCCCACCGCCGGCGGATTTGAACGCCGCCGGTCCGCGTTTCTACGCATCGGGGCCTCACGCGCCCGAGCTTTCACGGCTGGCAGAGTTCGGCCTCGACATCGCAGTGCTCGATGGTCCTATCGGCGCGGCATCCGGATTGAAGCTCAGCTATGCCGGACTTACCAAGGGCATCACGGCGTTAGGGGCTGCGATGGTCGGCGCTGCGGCGCGCGACGGTTTGGCGGATGCGCTTCGAAGCGAACTCGCCCGCACGCAGCCGCACATACTGGCGCGGCTGGAACGGCAGATTCCAGCGATGTTTCCGAAAGCCCATCGATGGGTGGCCGAGATGGAAGAGATCGCGGAATTTCTGGACGGCGACGATCGCGGCGCGATGATTTACAAAGGCGCCGCCCGCCTCTACGAGCAAATCGCGGCTCAGAACGAGCACGGTGCCTCGGGGGAAGGAGTTCGCGCGCTCACCGATTTCTGCACCAAGCCGGCGCTCGTTCATCACGATAATCGCACCCGAAAGCCAGGCTAGGGCTAAGACGACGACGAACCGCCACTATCCGAAGGCGTCATTCCGAAACTTTCCCTTGGGCGGTACGCAACCCGGGTCCCGGCGCAAAAAAAAGGAAACAAGTGAGTCCCAAGGAAAAGGCCTTCTCCCATAAAAAAAAGACAAGCGTCCGTCCTGAGTGAAGCCGAAGGATGGCGCGTTGCGCGCCGGATGATGGAGCTACCGGGATTCCTCAAGAAAGTTTCGGAATTACACAATAGATAAATTAATTGGCCGGGGTTCTTTGCCAGATTTGCCAATAGGGTCCGCGTTGCACCAATACCCATCCGTTCTTGAGGTAGGAGGGCGGCGGGCGATCCGTTCGAAGCACGGCGTATCGGACATGATACGCGTCCAGAAATTTTTCCGGATTGCGCGATACCTCGTCAAAGGCGCGGACAAATCGCTCAAGCTCTTCGTCCCGCGGGACTAGCCGAAGAGTGGGCGCGAAGGTCGCCTTGAGCTGATTTCGATCCGTCACACCCGCGAGATACTGATTCAGGCCATATCGGGCGTAGAGATCCGTGTTATCGACCGCCATGCTCACATAGAGAGTCCAGCCGGCCAGATCTCTCACGCCTTCCCCGGCAACTGCCAGGTCACAGAAACGATCATCGCCTCCAATCATCGCGCCTGGGTTGAGCCCAGCCGCTTCCCCTCCAAGTCGCTGTGCCTTGTATTGAGCGTAGCTCTGAAGCTGCGTGCGCAGGTCGGGGTCGGTGCGCAGGCCAAGAGTCGAAACGTAGAGCCCCGTCAGGAAAAAGAGCACAACCGCCGTGCTCCACAGCCGAGTTAGCGCAGGCGAAAGCCGAAGTCGTTCGGTTACGATGGTAGCGGCTGCCAGGCACAAGAGTATTGATAAGGTCGGACGGGCAAACCATTGCCAGTGATAGTCATGAAGATAAACTCCGGTAACCCAGGAGCTGAAACTCAATACAAACCCTGCCACGGCTAGACACCACAGATAGATCATTTGATGGTTTCGGGAGACCAGCAGCCAGGCGAACAGAGCGCCGAACAGGCAAGGGATCAGGATCACGTCGTAGTGATGCAATGGATAGTAACTTTCCAGCCATCCGTGGGGTGCCGCGAATAATCCGAACCGTGCTTCCGCTTCCGGAGAAAAAGTGCGCTGTACCAGCGTGTCGTGTACAATCAAAGGGACTCCGGCAACAAATCCGATTGCCAAGGTCTTCGCATACAGCCCCCGGGCCCTGTTGTCGACGAGAAAGGCCAGACAGAGCGCCGCCGCGACCATCGTCCAGGCGTAGAAATACACATAAAACAACAGCGCTAAACTGGCCCCCGAGATCCAGGTCCGAAGGCGACCCGGACGATTTCGGGCTGCGGCAACGGCAAGGATGTGCAGGAAGACGAACGGCAACACGACCGCCGGATTAACCAATCGGTATTGGAACAGTTGCAGATCTATATTCCTGGCCGGGTTTATGAGCGCACCGGCCAGAACACCGATTTGGCGAATGAACGGATGGTAGTCAGTCCCGGAGCTGTCCGCCAGGAAAGCTATCGTGAGGCCTGCGGCTAACCACCGCCAGCGCAGAAAGTACCAAAACAGAGCGTACAATGATGCGGCCGCCGCCACCGATGCAAAGACGGTCCAGATTATCGGTATCGAAAACACACTGAGGCCGAATGCCCGCGCTAAATAAACCACCGGGATATACTGCGACCATGGGAAAAGGATAGGACCGTCCGGAACCGAGGGATCGGTGAGATATGGCACATGGTCAAAGTACGGTCGGGCCGCTATTTGAAGGTAGTAATCGATCTCAAGTTGATTGGGAGCCGACCAATCTCCGGTCTGCTGCCGTCCGTAGAGAAAAGGAGCAAGACCTAAAACCAGCGAAGCCGCGATGCACGCCAGTAACGGAATAAAGTCAGGAGCCGCCCTGCTGATCAATTGATCACAGCGCTTGAATAAACGTCGGTCCCTGCCAAGCCCGCTGCTATCAGGCGAAACCTCTGCTTCGCTGCCTGACGTCCGCGTCATTCTGTAACTCTTTCCTGGGGAGTCTCGAATCCTTTTGTACGTAGACCTCGTCCCCGCTGCCATATTTGCCAGTAGGGCCCCCGTTCTACCAATACCCAGCCGTCCTTGAGGTAGGTGGGCAGCGGCTGGTCTGTTCGAAGCGCAGCGTATTGCACGCCGTAGGTGTCCAGAAACTTGCGGAAGTCGTTCGAAACCTCGTCGAAAGCACGGACAAACGGATCAATCGGTTGGTTGGCTCCCCCTAAATCCGTCATGACTCTCGCCTTAAACTGAGCTCGATCGGTAGTGCCACTCATATACTGATTTAAGGCGAATCGGGCGTACAAGTCGGAATTCTTCAGCGCCATGCTTATGTATAACGGCCAGCCGGCCAGAGCTGTGACGTTGTCTCCAATAACCGCCAGCTGGCAGAAACGATCATCGCCCCCAATCATCGCGCGCGGGTTGAGCGCAACCAGTTTTCGTCTCAGCCGCTGTTCTTTGTACTGCGAATAGTCTCGGAGCTGTTCGCGCAAGTCTGTCGCCTGGCGTAGGTCCAGAGTTGAAACGTAGAGCCCCGATAGAAAAAAGAAGACAACCCATATCCCCCACAGCCAACCGAATGGTCGAGGGAGTCGGCCCCGTTGAATCAGAACGCTCGCGGCCGCCAGGCATAAGAGAACCGAAAAAATCGCGCCGGCAAACCGGCAAACCACCCCCAGTGATAGTCGTGCAGGTAGATACCACTCGCCCTGGAACTGTAGCTCAGCACGAATGCCACCACGGCGAGACACCACAGGTAGATGAGCTGCTGATTCCTGGAGACCAGGAACCACACTGCCAACGCCACCAAGAGGCAGGGAATCAAAATAACGTCGTGACCGCCCAACGCGCCGATCGCATCCGGCTGCCTGAACCGAACGAACAGTCCAAACCGGGCTACTCCTTCCGCGGAAAGTTCGTGCCGCACCAACATGTCGTGCACGATCGCGGGGGCCCCGGCCAGAAAGCCGAAGGCGAACGTCTTCGCGTAGACATCTCGATTTTTCCTGTCGACGAGAAACGCCGCCACGAGCGCAGCCGCTGCCATCGTCCAAACGTAGAAATACACGTAGAACAACAACCCGAAACTGAGTCCCGAGATCAATATGCGGCGGCGATCTGAACTGTTTCTTGCGGCGGCAACGGCGAGGATGTGCAGAAAAACAAACGGGAGGTCGACCGCGGGATTAACCAGGCGGAATTGAAAGAGTTCCAGGTTCAGGTACTGATGAGGATGGAATAATCCGCCAACCAGAACCCGGATCTGATGAATGAATGGATGATAGTCCGAACCGTCGGCAAGAAACGTTATAGCCAGTCCCGCGGATAGCCATCGCCATCGCAGGAAATACCAGAACAGACTATATAACGTCGCCGCCATCGCTACCGATGCGAAGACGGTCCATATTATCGCAATCGAGAACACATTTAGGCCGAGTGCGCGTGCAAGATAAACTGCTGGGACATACTGCAACCACGGATAAAGGATCGCGCCCCCCCGGAACCGAAGGGTCACTCAAATAAGGGGCCTCGCCAAAGTACGGCTGCGCCGCGATCTGAAGGTAATACGCGATCTCACCCTGATTTGGAGCGGACCAATCTCCGGTCTGCTGCTTTCCGTAGAGAAAAGGGGCAAGACCCAAAGCCAGCGAGGCCGCAACTACGCAAATCATCGACAAGAAATGTCCGCGCACGGTTGCGGCAGAGTCAGCCGCGCCGTCAGCGAGGATATGAGATCCGGTGTTCTGCACTATCAGCGGCGATACGTGCTGTAGTCCGAACTATTTCGCCGCCGCTGTTCCACCGGGCTGCACGTCGTACGGGCGCATCATCTCGTTGTCCTCATGCTCGAGGATATGGCAATGCCATACGTAACGGCCGGTGAACCCCTCAAACTTCATGATTATTCGAACAACCATTCCCGGCGGTACGCAGACCGTATCTTTCCATCCACGCAAGTTCGGTTCCGGCTGTTCCGGCGGCCCGCTGAACTTCAACGCTTTGCTCTTTTTGTAGATGGCGACATCGAATGGCCGGCGATCGAGGACTTGAAACCTGATCAGGTGGATATGAATCGGATGAGTATCCTGAGTCAGGTTGACGAGGCTCCAGATCTCGGTGGTGTTGATCACCGGATTCTCGGTGATCGGTGCGCTCCAGCGGGTTCCGTTGAGCAGAGTCAGCATCGTGCTGCCCGTGCGGCTGAAGTATTCATCGAGTGTGAGCACACGAGTGCGAACCGCATGCGCCGGCGGTAGCCTTGGGATTTCACGCAGTTTCTGAGGGAGCGCGCTTGATTCGGGACCGCCGGTGGTGGCGACCCGAAACTGCATAATTTCAGTATCGCCGTTCCTGAGCGCCAATTGCTTGCCGCGATAACGGCTGAAGTCGATGATCAGGTCGGCGCGTTCAGCCGGCGCGAGCATCACGCTTTTTTGCGCGATGGGCTCACGAAGGAGTCCTTGGTCCGATCCGATTTGAAAGAACGGCGCGCCATCTCCAAGCGACAAGTTGAAAAAGCTGCTGTTCGCGACGTTGACGATTCGCAGGCGGTACTTGCGCGGGTCCACGTCCAGGTAGGGAAAGATTCTGCCATTCAGCAGAATGGCATTGCCGTGAAACTCGGGAACCCATCGCGCGTACGGCAGATTGTGGAAGCGCATGTACTCGAGCTGCGAAGCGAAATTGAAAGCCCGGTCGCAGATCGTGAGCGGAATCTCGTACTTGCCCGACGGAAGGTTCAATGACCGTTCGTGCTCATCGCGAATGATGAACATGCCATACAGCCCCGCGTAGACATTGAGCCGCGTGATGCCGAGTGCATGATCGTGATACCAGAGCGTCGTCGCGTCCTGCCGGTTTGGATAGTGGTACACGGCCGATTTCCCGGGAACGAACCACGCCTCGGGGTAGCCGTCGCTGTCCGGCGGAACCTTGGCGCCGTGCACGTGCACGACATTGCGCACCGCGGGATGGCTCCGCTCGGCGCCGTGAATCGAAGGATCCAGCCTCAGCAGGTGCGTGAGCGGCAGCCGGTTGTGCCATTCGACCAGAAAGCCCTTGCCGCTCTGCGCTTCAAGCACGGGGCCCGGCGAACTGCCGTTGTAACCCCACAGCCGCGCCGGTTTCAGATCGCGATGAACGCGATCCAGGAATTGCGCCATCTCCATGCGGTAACAGGGGAGCATCTGCTTTGGATTTTCCGGATCTGCGCGCATGCCCGCCGGCTGAAGCACAGATGGAATCGGAAGCGGATCGACGAACTTAGCCAGCTGACTCGGATCGATCTTGGGGACGTGCTTCTCGAACTCGATAACCGCGCCTTCGACTTCGGAGTTCGCGCCGGCGCGCGACAGCGTGCCGCTCTGATTTGGATCGCGCCCGCACCATGGAATCGCGCCGTCGTCGGGACTGCCGCGAACAATCGAGCCGCCGACCACGAGGCCCGCTCCGATCAAGCCGGTGGCACTAAGAAATTTTCGCCGCGTCAGCCGCATGACTTAGGATGACGGAGGAGCAAACTTGCGGTCAAAGCGATTCAGGCGCGGGGAAAGCTGCTCATGCGGTTTGGGAGGCGTCGGCCAGCACGGCATCACGCAGCGCGAACATCTGTTCCTTGTCGCGTGGATAGGCGAGCACTTTCACCGGCACCGTGCGCACCAAGTCGGTGGCGAACTGGAACTGACGCTGTAGCCGTTCGGAGTCGACAATCCAGTTGTTGAGCGAGGCGGCAATTATCGCCGGAAACGCCTGGCCTGCCGACAATCTGTCGATTTGCGTCCCGCGCCCCCGCGCATGGGCCGGCTCCTCAATTACGTACAGCGCGTGGACTGGCTTGGGCTCGGATACCGCCTGCGCTCCGGTCATAGGAATGATCAGCTTCTTGGTCGTCGGATTCATCGGGATTCCACTGTACCGTGAGCCAAAAACCCGGTCCGCGACGTGACGGTAGAGTTTGATTCGCGGAGGCCCAGGGTAGGCGATAAATCCGTTGGGCGTGCGCCCCAGCACGAACATGTCGTCCGTCACCAGCGGGCAGCCCGCTTCCACCATCAATGCGCCCAGCGTCGACTTGCCAAAGCGGCTCTCGCCCATGAACCCGATCACGCCATGATCCGTCAGGACCGCGGTTGCATGCAGCGGTTCGCGCCCCAGCTGAACCATCGAAAACGACAACGCCTGGTTCAGCAGATAAGCCTGCAAACCTTCCTCGCTCGCATGCCTGTAGCAACGCACTTCGATTCGTCGTGCATCGGTTGGAACGATGAAATCGAAAAGTCCCAACCAGCGGCAGAGAACCGAACCGTCAGGCAGGGTCGCCGACTGGTACCATTGACCCTTTCGATGCTCGGGAATATGCGCCGCCGCCGCGGCAAAGGTCTTGGCGTCGCCCTCGACGAATTCCACTTTCCATGGTCGGTTTGTGGCGTAAGGGACGTTGATCAGTGGCCACGGAGTTCGGATTCCGATTCCGTACAATTCGTAAGTCAGGGCCTGCGCACCTGCGCCAAAAGAAGCTTCAGACGCGATTGAAACCGTGCTTGCTAACATCCAATGTCTGTCCTGTCCTGGATACACCTCACTCAGGCTTGTGTCGTGCTGCCGGTTCTCGGCCCGCTGCTATCTCTTCTGGTACTCCTTTTGGTTGAAGTGATCGCACGCAGGTCGCCGTGAACGGTGAGCTTCGGCCGGGAATACGGCTTCTTGATTTTTTCGTCCTTCATATCGCCTCCTTGAGCCCTGCAACATCCGAATTGGCGTCTCCGGAATGTTTTAATAGGAAAGCACGGACCCAGAACTCCAGCCCCATTGCTTCCAGATATTGAGTGTCGGACAGACGCTCGCCAGGCGTGAAACCGAGCGCCTCACAGGCGAAGCCGCCGAGCTTGGCATCTCGATAAACCGCGAAGCGATCATGTTCGATCTGCGTTGAGACGGTGCCCTCGTCACGCCAGCGGCGCAGACGAATAGCTCTCGGAACGAAGCCTCGAGCCGCATCTCTCAGCAACGCCCGGGGCACGCCTCCCATGGTTTGGATCTCTCCCGGAACAGCCATCAGGAACGCGATCACGTCGCGATCGAGAAACGGACTTGATCGTTCCAGTCCGAACCGCGCTGCCATCTTCTCGTCTGCATCGATCTGTAGCCGGTGAGATTTGGCGTGGACCGTCTGGTAAATGTTCCTCCCATGCACGCTGGCGTAACGCGGATGCTTCAGCCGGGGGCGCCGGCGCCGCGCTCGCGCGATAAGTTCGCGGCTTATCCAGGAGCGGTTGGAGTGAAAAGCAGCGGTCTCACTGTAAAACGGACGCACCATTGAGCGCATCACGGTCGGTGTCAGGTTAAGCATCATCTCCCGGTAGAAGCGCGCACGAAAGTAACCCGGATCGCAGTCTACAAACCATTTCGAGTACTCGGCCAGGTGCCTGCGGACTCTGCGCCACGCCAGTTTCTTCCAGAGATCGACCAGGTAACCTGTCGCGAACATGTACTGATCGCTCCACAGACCCGTCAATAGCACTCTAGCTCGCTGGTCATGAGCATACGCAAGCATCGGAGTTTCCGCACACCAGCTGTCGTCGAAAAAAGGCGACTCGGAATGCCATGCGGTTTCAGCAAGATGCCGCGGGTCGCCGGCCGAACCCATGTCCACACGATGAATCTCCAGCTCGCATCGCGTTTCCATCAGGCGGATGAATTCATTTTCCTCGCTCGCACGATCTGATGTGGGCGCGTACGAAATCGGCAGAAGGCCGGCATTCGGCGCTTGCCGGTTTATCTGATCTGCGATGCCAAGGACGATCGAAGAGTCGAGGCCGCCGCTGATGGCAACGGCAACCGGATAGCTGCTGCGCATCCTTCGCCTTACCGCCTGCACCAACAAATTGCGAAGATGGGTCGAATAATCCGAGTAGGCCTGATAGCGAATCTGGCCGGCAGGATTGAAATTCCAGAAACATTTCGAGGTAGTTTTCGCGGGCGTGACCTTCAAGCGGTAGCCGGGGAGGACCCGATAAACTCCGGCGAAGAAAGTCTCTCCCTCGTCTTCATACGGAAGCTGATTAAGCAATAGGGAATCAGCCACCAAATCGAGGTTCGGCGCAACGCGTACCGCGGGATGCGCCAGAATGGCCTTTATCTCGGAGGCGAAGATGAAACGTTGGCCGTCACTCCAATAGTAAAGCGGTCGGCATCCGACCGGGTCCCGCGCAAGGATGAGCCGATGTTCTCGCGGCACGAAGATGGCCAGCGCGAAATCACCGAGCAGTCGCTCCAGGCACTTGCGGTCCCACATGCGAAACGCCATCGACACCACTTCGCAATCAGAAACCTGAGGCGCGTTACTTGGCAGATCGAGCGCCGCCAGCAGTTCTGCACGATTGTCGATCCGGCCATCGAACAACAGCACATTGCCGTCGGAGTCGATTAGCGGCTGGCGCTCCGAGCGCGACTCGGGGGTTACGCGCCGCAGATGGCAGCCAAAGCCCACAGGTCCACGGAGCGAGAATTCCAGGCCATCGCCGCCGCGATGGGCAATCGTCTTCGCCATCGCGCTCAGGGCCTCGCTTTCGACGGGCTCACCCTCAAAATTCCAGATTCCGATCAGTCCGCTCAAGCGAGCGCCCTCGAGCGCGCGGCCAGCCGTCCGAGTCTTACGACGATTGCGCGCCGCGCGCGTCGCGCGTGGGTTTTCGCGCTACGCGGCAGTTGCCGGGTGGCATACGCCACCTGCTCGGCCGCTTCTTCCCGGCGGCCGGCCCTCAAATAGAGCCGCGCCAGGCGAAGGCGTTCACGGACTCCTCCGAAGTTGGAATTGAGCGCAATCCGGTAGCACGCGATCGCCTGCTCGACATCGCCCCGTTTCGCGCGCAAACGGCCGAGCGTGGCATAGGTCGCGCAGTGGTCTTCGTCGAGCAACTGCCCGGATTGAGTACAAGTCAGGAGGTGCCACGAGAGCGGCTTCTGGCCATGCAGAGCCAGCTGAAGCGATCGCTCGTAGTGATTGATAGCAAGGTCAAGCCGTCCGCTCCGCGCGTACGCCTCACCTAGGCATCGATGGGCGTCGAGGTTTTCGTCCGAGATATCAAGAGCCTTGTTTGCCCACTCGATCGCTTCATTCCATCGCTTGCGCCGCCCGGCCAGCCGGGACATGCCAACCTGCGCATATGCGTCGCCAGGATCGAGCATCAACGCTCGGTCGAACTCGGCTTTGGCCTCGGAATAGCGCTTTTGCCAGAAGTAATGCAGTCCCAGATTGTTGAATCCGGTTGCATAAGTGGGATCCAGCTCAAGCGCGTGGCGGCAATAGTTCCGTGCTTCCTCAGCGCGACCGAGCTTTGCCGAGAGCAGCGCCAGATGGTACTGCGGCGCCGCCGACTGCGGCATCAGCACCGCCGCTTCCAAATAACTCGCGCGTGCATCTTCGAGGTCCCCACGCGCCGCGGCGGTAGCTCCTTCGCGAAGCCTGTCGTATCCGGAGCAATCGGCACTTCCGCCGATGCGGCTTTCCAGTTCAGTACCGAGATATTTCCACGCGAGCGGCGTGTAACAGCCCTCAATCGAATAAGAGATGGTAACCAGATCGGCCGACAGCTGGGCGGCGGCAATCTGACTGACGAGTTCTGCGGGCCACCGCCAGGGCATAGCGGCATGAGTGTCCGCACGATCGTGGGACACCTGGGGAATCATCAGGTAGTCGACGTCGATATCGAGCAGGACGGGCGGCCCCTCAAAATTGAGCGACTCCAGGGCCGCAATCGTCAGGCGCTTTCCCAGCACCGGCAGCGTGATCCGGTCGCGTGTGATTTCAATCGCGCGCGGGTCGGTCTTGTAGTCCTTTGCAAGGCTTTTGATTTGCGCCAGCAATTCGCGGCGCGCATGCGCGTTTTTCAGCGCACGGTCCGGAACGATCCAGTAGATCTCGCTGACAATGCCTTCCCGCAGCGCGGGGCAGATGAAATTTGCAATCGTGATGCCGCGGTTGTCCTCGATACACCACATGTCGTGATGGGCATCGATATGCACGAGCACGCGGTCTCGAACGCCGGCGTCGCGCCACGCGTAGTACGCCTGATCGTGGTTCTCCATCAAATGGATGCGCGTCGGCGGTTCTTCCTTCATGACCACACGCACGCAATTAGCGCCGAAGGCCGCTGGAGCAGCGGCTCCCATCAGAAGTTCTCCAGTGTCAGCAGCCGGGAATATCGGGTCAGCTCACTTGCATTGTTCAGTAGCGGGTTGTTCTGATGTTCCACCCAGGCGTGGGCTTCGAAATTGCCTCCATCCTTGGCAACGCCAACCTGGATCCGGCTCGCATAACCCGCACGCGAGAGCATATGGTGCAGCGCCAGTGCCTGTGTCAGGCACGTCGTGCGCGGAACGACGCGGCTTGCGTGGCCGATCGCCCAGGCCGCTCGGGCGGCAGTAAATTGCACTGGCCTCGGAATCCGCAGGCTTCTAATCATCTGGATTGCGAAACGCCACGGCAGAAGCCAGAGACAGAGGCGCGCAGCCGTTAGCAAAAGCGCCGCGTTGAGGAGCAGCGCGCGGTCATCCGGACCCAGGCTCGTAAACCTGCGGATTGATTTCATTCGGCTATTCGGACCAGACCGTGTTCCGTCAGATCGGAAATCAGTTCCCGGAGGTCTGCCTCCAGGCGGCCTCGCTCGACGTCGTATTCCTGACTGAGCGCATCGCAAATCTCGGCAAGCGTGAGCGGATTCTGTAGCAAGCTCCAGACCCGAGCACCCACCGGGTCCAGACCGAAGTAAACCCCGCTTTTAAGGTTCAGAATCGCTGCTTCACCAGCGAGGTCGCATGAAACCTGATCTCTGGACGCAGCGACTCGAGACCCTTCTGGAAGTGAAAGAGCCGGCATTTGATCCAACGTCTTCGATAAGAAGCATAGCAAGGTGGCAAAGGGAGGTCTAACGACGACGAAAGATAATTTCGGCTAAGGTCGTCAAGCCAAATCCCGCCTAGGAATCTCATTGAGACAACCATTTGTCGCTACTTTTGTGCGTAAGGATAGTGGCATTTGCATATCATAGCCCTTGCAAAGTATTAAAAACTATAAATATAGTGGCTTTAACCAAAGAATAAACAATTTGGAGAAGTTTGCTTCCGTTAGTTACTGCGGAGGCCGTAGTATTGAAAGGACCATGACACGTTAGGCCGATCCGAATTTCTTCAGAAAAGCACATCTTAATGAGAGCGCAAACTCACGGATCGGTCCGTTCACTCGCGGTCTTGCTCGTTTTAGCAGCCTTGGTCTGTGCTGCTCCG
>JBKQNE010000083.1:0-5768 GCA_052146355.1 Binataceae bacterium (SeqCode)
ACCAACCGCCTACACGCCCTTTACGCCCAGTCAATCCGAACAACGCTTGCACCCTCCGTCTTACCGCGGCTGCTGGCACGGAGTTAGCCGGTGCTTCCTTTGAGGGTACCGTCAAAGGTCCGCTGGATATTAGCCAACAGACTTTTCTTCCCCTCCGACAGGGCTTTACGACCCGAAGGCCTTCATCACCCACGCGGCGTCGCTGCGTCAGAGTTTCCTCCATTGCGCAATATTCCTGACTGCTGCATCCCGTAGGACTCTGGGCCGTGTCTCAGTCCCAGTGTGGCTGACCATCCTCTCAGACCAGCTACCCGTCTTAGCCTTGGTGGGCCGTTACCTCACCAACTAGCTGATAGGCCGCGAACTTCTCCTTGAGTAATAGCTTGCAGGAGCAGAGGCCACCTTTTACCTCGGGAAGCGAACTTCCTGTGGTCTTATCCGGTATTAGCTCGTCTTTCGACGGGTTATCCCAGACTCAAGGGCAAATTGTCCACGTGTTACTCACCCGTGCGCCGGTTTACTAGCCGTATTGCTACGACATTCTCCCACGACTTGCATGTCTCAGGCACGCCGCCAGCGTTCGTTCTGAGCCAGGATCAAACTCTCCATATAAGCTCAGTGTCACCACCGTTTCGCGCGCGGCTAACGCGCATGAAACGGCTGGACTGATCGCATTTTCAAAGAAATCGGACAGGCTTCGGACCCTTCCGGATCCCCCGCCGCCCAATTAAAGGCATGCACTACTATTCAGTTTTCAAAGACCAGCCCCTTTAGGGGCAAACGGAAACGATATCGCGCGGTAACAACCGTGTCAACGGTCCGCAGCTTTCTACGCGTCCGGTTTTTCCACAAGCAAGGCAGGTATGCCCTGAAGCGAGGAGAAATGTAGCATCGGCGGCACAACAAAGGAAGAGCCCTCGCGAATATCGGCGGTCTAGTACCCTGATTTGAACGAGCGCTTATGCTGATCTGATCGAAAGCTAACCGAGATGAGCCGACATGAAGTCGGCTGGCGCTTCGGATAAAACCGCGCAAGATGCGGATATAGTGGGATGAACTGATCTCCCGGAGCTTAGAATAACTCAGCAAGCCGGCAGCGGCTACGCCGTGCGCTTCGCGCCTGTCGCGCGAAGAATCCCCGTCCGTTGGGCTGCTCCTGGCATCGGATTAGGGATTCCTCACGCGCGCCAGACACGCGCGCGGGAATGACAAAATGCGACCACGCTGGAGCAAAATCGGGTAACTATTTTTATGGCAAGAGGCTCATCCTATGAAGATCGAAAACGTAAGAGCGGTAAAGGCGCAGCTGAATCGGATGATAACGGAGCTGCCAAAGACCGGATCGGTCGTGATAACCAAAAACGGCAAGCCATGCGCCGCCTTGATGGCGATTACGGAGGACACTGACCTCGAGGTTCTGGCGCTGTCCCAGAACAAGCGCCTGTGGCGGCTCTTCGATGCGGCCACGCAGCGCGCCGAGAAAGAAGGATGGACCAATCTGGAGGACTTGAAATAGTTCCGGCTGTAGGACGGTTTCTGAATCAATCCTCGGAAGAGGTCTCGACCACCGTACAATGCGGCGCATCACGGTGTCAGGCGGGCGGGCCGCCCGCCCTACTCGGAGAGGCGTTCAAGCCAGGTCGGGTTGATGCAACTCCGGATCGGCGGCGGTGAAATAGATTGCGCCCGCCAATGACAGCGCGCCTGCGATAACAAACATCGGACCGTAGCCCGCCACGCCGGCGATCGCACCGAGCGCATATGGACCGACCATCGTGCCGACGTCATAAAGTGACTGGTAGATACTCGCCGAACGACCCATCGCCGCGACGTCGGTTCGCGCGATGACCAGGGCGCTGAGCGCGGGATACAGGTAGCCGTGCCCGAGACCCCCGACCGCGCCCGCGATGTCGAGCATCGCGAAATGCCCCGTCAGCGCGATTAACCCCATCCCGACGGCGAGAACCGCCATCGATGGTGCTAGAGTGCGTTCGAGTCCGAAGCGATCCATCAGGCGTCCCGTGAAGATGCGCACCGCCATTCCGATCACCGCATAAACCGCGAAGTACGTCCCGACCTGCGTGATGCCGCGTTCGTAAGCAAACGGTGCGACGAAGCTGAGGCGCGGCGAGATGGAAAGCGAAAACAACAGCGTCACGACCCATAGCGGCATCAGGCGTGAATCGAAAAGCAGCCGCGCATAGCCTTCCGCTGGGCCGGCCTTCGCGCGCGACGCCCCATGCGAGGGCGTATCGGATGGCAGCATCGCAGCCGCGATCGCAGCGGCGGCAGTCACGCCGAAGATAGCGGCGAAGAATGCGCCGAAGCCGAATTTCCGGATCAGTACTTCGCCGCAGTATGGTGCGAAGGCGGCCGGGCCCATCCCGCACAGGCTGAAGGTCGCCATCGCCCGCCTCTCGCGGCCCTTGGGCAGCATGTCGTAGAGCAGCGCGAACAGGGCCACCCGCGCGGTCCCCTCTATCGCGCCATGCACCATCCGCACCGCGTAGATATGCCAGCCGAGACCACGAATCGGCAGGTAGAGCAGAATCACAAAGATATCGATGCCCAGCAGCCACGCGGCGATGTTGCGGCGTCCGAAGCGATCGATCAGCGGGCCGGCGGCGGGCCGCGAAACGAGTGAGGCCAGCGACCAGATGCCGATGATCGCGCCAATCACAGTCGCGCCGGCGCCGAACGAGACCAGTTCCAGCGGATACAGAACGAAGAGATTGGCAGAGGAATTGAGCGCGAACGTCGACCAGAACAGAAGCCAGAAATTGCGGCCATAGCCGGCGTGTTGAGCCGCCTCGGTTTCGATGCGTCCGCCTCCTGCCCCCATCTCACTGCGCGAGCGGCACGACGTTGTTACGGTGAGATTCTCCCTTTCAACACGACCGGTCCGGAAGGGGTGGCGCCGTTGGTCCCGGCTTCGCAGGTTATCAGGACCATCGAGGCGCTTCGCGGCGGAAGCTGCATCGGCACCGTGGCCTTTCCGTCGGCGGCGGGTCTGAATTCGGTTGCGAGCGTCGGGCGTTTCTCCTGCCACCAGACGCGATAGATGGTTCCCTGCGCTCCGGTCTCGAGACCCACCACCTGCAGCACCGCGGCGGCCTGATGGCTGCTGATCGCAAGTGTTCCCGAGGCTGATTGGGCGGTACCGTCATTCTTTCCTGGTGGTTTCGCGGCCGGGGGCCCGGCGAGCTTGATGGTTCGAAGGTCCGATGCGGCCACGACCCGTTTCAGCACTTCGTCCGCAGAGTCGCGCTCGATGACGTTCGCGTTTCGTCGCTCAACGGAGATGACGCGCCGCTTCAGGTCCTGAACGGCAGCGTTCAGGGCCGCCACGCGGTGAGCGTAGTGGACGGTGCGATGGGTGAGGAGCTCGGAAAATTCGACCAACACGATGCTGGTGGCCAGCGCCAACGCCACCGCCATTCCGGCAACCGCGCGCCAGAAGCCGACGCGCCGCCACCATCGAGGGTCACTATCGGACCTCTCTTCGAGCTGGGACGCCTGCGGATGCAGCTCTGGTTGCGCTTGCTCGGCCACCATCCTCACCTATCAGGAAATGTAACTCACCGCGCCAACGCAACAATCATAGTACGTATGAGCTATCGTACGCTTTTCCCACGGTGCGGAAGAGTAGGCTTACCCATCGCAGGCGGCAAGGCGCCGCGGGCGGCACCCAAAGAAGCTGTCTCGGCGATCGAGTTCAAAGGTTCTCCCACTTACGGGATTTCCATTCGTCGCTGGCCGCTCCTCAGGACGGGCTCTCGGAAAAGAACCTCGGAATGACACGACTTTTTTAGAGTGAAGAAAAACTCCGCGCCGCCCGCTACTTTGTTGTGCGGCGGCTTTCGGATATTACTAAGGGTTCGAAATGCGCCAGATTCAGGACATAAATGTTCGCGCGGCCGAGCCGCTGGACTCGCCGCGCGCGCTGAAAGAGGAATTTCCGGTCGACGAGAAGATCGTCCGCGTGGTCGCCGATGCGCGCGAAACGGTGCGCGCCATCCTGGCCGGGCGCGATTCCCGCATCCTGTGCATCGTAGGCCCCTGCTCCATCCACGATCCCGCCGCGGCGATCGAATATGCCGGTCGCCTCGCGATGCTGAGCCGCGAGGTTTCGGACCAGATGTTCGTGATGATGCGTGTGTACTTCGAGAAGCCGCGCACGACCGTCGGATGGAAGGGGCTGATCAACGACCCCCGCATGGACGATAGCTGCAACATGCGCGAAGGCTTGCGCATCGCGCGCCGGCTGCTGATGGATATCAACCGGCTCGGGCTTCCGGCGGCGACCGAGATGCTCGATCCGATCACGCCGCAGTATATCGCCGACTTGATCTCATGGTCTGCGATAGGCGCGCGCACCACCGAATCGCAGACCCATCGCGAGATGGCGAGCGGGCTGTCGATGCCGGTGGGCTTCAAGAACACCACCGACGGCAATCTGCAGGCTGCGATCAACGCAGTGGAATCTTCGCGCCGGCCGCATTCTTTCCTGGGCATCACGCAGGACGGGCTGAGCGCGATCATCCGCACCAGCGGCAATCCCGCCACCCACGTCGTACTGCGCGGCGGACGCGACCCGAACTACGACCAGACCAGCATCGCCGAGTGCGTCAAATCGCTGGAGGCGGGAGGGCTGGAACCGCGCGTGATAGTGGACTGCTCGCACGCGCAGACGAATAAGGATTATCGAAGGCAGCCCGCGGTGTTCGACACGATCGTCGCGCAGATTTGCGGCGGGTCACGCGCGATTATGGGCGTGATGCTGGAAAGCAATCTCGAGGCGGGCAATCAGCCGGTTAGCAGCGATCGCTCGCGCCTGAAATATGGCGTCTCGGTCACCGACCCGTGCATCGACTGGCCCACGACCGAGCGCTGCCTGCGCGCCGCCGCAGCATCATTGGCGGGCAGCAGTGCGGCGGCATCGGCGAGCTAAGGAACCCTGACGCTACGCGTCCGCGGGCGAGACGCCCGCGCCACTCGGACTTACTTTCAATTTCTATCTTGGGGATTTTCGTTTAAGCCGCAAATCCGAAACCGACGCTTGCAGGCTCTATTGCTTTTGTAGGTCGAACGTTCCCTTAGCGCTGCAATTCGTCTTATTGCCCTTGAACAGGAACGTCCCGGACAGGTCGACTGTAGCCACGACCGCGGCGGTGCAATGGTGTCCGTTCGTTTGGTGAAATGTGAGAATCAATGTGGACGGCCCCTTGGTGATTCTTCCCGTGTTGGTGATTTTTCCCGTGACAGACCCGGTCGCGGTTTCATCTGCGGAGGTCGTGAGGCTGAACGTGCCACCGATTTTTCTCACATCCTGAGTGAGATCTACGGTCATCGAACCGCTCCCTTGGCCAGCACCGTCCATATAAGTGTCCGTGCCGGTCCAGGTCCCGGCGACCGGAGGAATCGGCTTCGTGTTGGAGTATTCGGGGATTTCTTGCGGAAACTCCGTCGCCGCGTCTATCCCGGATTCATCGGCATCCTGAGCGCGAGCGCTGGTGATGCAAACCAACGCCAGCAGTATCGAGGATGCGGCAAGTATTCCGGTCATTGTGCTGATTGAAGACTTCATAATCATCCGGAATTTCCACCATGACCGCTGGTCACTCAGCGTATCACAAGTCGGCGAAACCAAGGCTCGCGGGCTCTATTGCTTCTGCAAGTCGAAGGTTCCCTTAGCGGTGCAATCAGCCTTATTGCCCTTGAACAGGAACGTCCCGGACATCGTGTCCAGGTAGAAGCCACCGACTGTC
>JBKQNE010000084.1:0-6679 GCA_052146355.1 Binataceae bacterium (SeqCode)
ACAGTGCCGTCATGCTCTCTTCGCCCGCCAGCACCGCCCCTATAAACCGCATCTTCTCGTCCATGGAACAGACCTCTCGCCACGGCATCCGCTGCTTCCTCCTGCCATGACTTCTAATCTGTTACCCCTGTTGCCGGTCTATTTTGTTACCGATCTTGCCGGTCCGTACCCTCGATGGGCTTCGTCTCGCCCTTGTCCGTCAGCTGATAGACCTTTCCTTCTTCGTCCACGTAAGTTGCCTCCTCGGCTAGATTTCGGTTGCCGGGCTCGGATCAGTGTTTGGACCTCTGCTTCGTGCGCCTTTGCGGAGTCGTTTTGCTCATGACCATTTCTCCTTGGGAGCAGGACTTCTTGTGTTCATCGTGGTAGACCTCACACTAAAATAGACCAAGACTACAGTCAAGGGGTCTTTAACGAGATTGTTGACCATCCAGAGGTCGTGTCATCAGACAACATCATCTATGTTAAACTTGTAGGCGGGTGCCCATTTCTGTAGAAACTGACACTATGGCCACGAACGCTAAGGAAGCTCGTAGGAACTTGGATGCAGCGATTGAAAAATTTGGCGGTTTGACGAAAGTGGCGGCGGCGTCAGCAGTCAGCGAGCAAACCGTGAGAAATTGGAAGGCGGCCGGAAATTTGAACAAGACCGACGCAGTGAACGCCTTTAGGTTCGCACGAGCAATAGGCGAGCCGCTCGAGCGCTTCCTGATACTCTCCGAAGAATAGACTTCGAACAGCTTTCTCGGAAGGAAGCAAAGTGCGGCTCAGTCGAACATGGTTGCTACGGCGGTGGAGTTGGCCGGAGGCGTACCGGCAGGGCGAGGCTTTGTGGCGTCAGCCGTCAGCCGGTCTATTCCTGGATCCGCGCTCAAGCTCGCGAAGGATCGCTTTTCTGCTTTTTTACCGAACGAACCCATTTCCAATGTAAATTACTCTGTCGGATAGCCGCCTTTGCTCTAAACCGGGGGACCGGGGCCACTCGGACGCGGCTAAAAAAGAGACCGGTTCCCTGGCGAGAATCCTCACTAAATTTGCCGAGGACGTGGATCTAGGTCGATGCGTAAGAAGTGATGATCCCGACCTCCACCACATGAGCCCGCCGCCCCCGCCGGTATTCAAGGCGAAACCCTGACCTTGAAACTGCGCGATCGAAATTAGCGATCTTTTTCCTGTGGATCGCCGGCGCGAACCCGGTCTTTGCTCCCCGGTTCTTCCTGCGTGTTTGACACGGCGTCGCTCAAGAGTTCTGCCGCGTGCCGAATCCTGGCGAAGTGGGGTCAAAACCGATCAAACCAGCGATCGGCACGGATCGGACCGTACGATCCGCCACACGGGATTAAGTAGGCCGGAACCATGTGGGCCTCCGTACCGTCGTCGGCGATTCCGCGTCGTAGGAAGCGATTTCAGAAATTGTATAAGCGGTTGGCTTCCGCGCGGAGTTCGGCACGGAAGTCCGGATGTGCGATCGCGATTAATTCATTCGTGCGCTGGCGGATCGATTTTCCCTTGAGAGTTGCGATTCCGTATTCTGTAGCCACGTGATGGACGAACGCGCGGGGCGCTGTGACGACGCTGGCTGGCGCCAGTGCGGGCACGATTCGAGAAATGCGCTCGCCTTTGACGATAGAGCTTGACGGCACCACCAGGACGGTTTTGCCGCCTCCGAGGCTCGCCCCGACCACGAAGGCAGTCTGGCCGCCGGTGCCGGTATACATCGTGGGGCCGATCGATTCGCTGTTCGCCTGTCCGGTCAGATCGATCGCCATCGTGTTGTTGATTGCAATGAGTCCTTCTTCGCGCGCGATGAGCCGGATGTCGTCGGTGAAGTTGAAATCGTAGAGCTGAAAGCGCGGATTGCCGTCGATATAGTCGAGTTCTTCACGCGGGGTCAGCGGTGCGATACCGCTGCCGACCACGAGGCCGGGGAAGAGCTTCTTGTATTTTCCGCTCAAGACGCCGTCGCGCACCAGCTGCGCCGTATGATGCGGGATTATCTCGGTTTGCATCCCGAGATCATGATGATTGGCCAGGTGCGGCATGATTGCACCGGACATCGATCCGACGCCGATCTGGATCGTCGCTCGATCGGGCACCATCTCCCGCGCGACCATCGCGCAGACCGTATCGATCACCGTCTTCTCTTCCGGCGAGGGTTGGGGCAGCGCGATTTCCGGAAGCACGAGCTTCCGTTCGACGAACCAATCGACCTCCGAGATGTGGATCTGGTTGTCGCCGCCCACGCGGATGAAATTGGGATCGATCTCCGCGATGACAAGATCGGCATTGCGTGCCAGCAGCTTTGACATGATCTGCGATTCGCCGAAATTCAGGTAGCCGGCGCCGTCGGGAGGCGAGACGCTCATGATGTAGACGTTGAAGTCATCCAGCGCCGGCGGCAGATGGCCCTCGCGGTAGTATGCGATCGGAGTAAAGTCCGCGCGCCCCTCGGTATAAAGATGGCGGTCGTACGGCGATACGTAGAACGATTCGAGCCGGAAGCGTTCGCCCAGGCCAGGGAGGTTCCAATCAACGGCCGCTGCGCCGTGATTCACCACGACGTCTTCGGTTTCCATCAGCCGGCCCGCGAGCGCGGCGCACATCTCGTATGGCGTGGACTGCGCGATAGAGAGGCAGACGCGATCACCGGACTTGACGTGCGATGCAGCTTCGTCGGGCTGTACCAGGCGCGCACCGAGCTGCGCGCGCCAGTCAGCGGCAGGGTTAACCCGCGGTGCGGTCGCCATTATGCGGCTTGAGTGGTTTGGCTAGGATCAATGCCGATTTCGCGCAAAAAGCCGGAGGTGCGGTCGTTCAGCAACCCGACCTTCTGCATGTTGGTCACGATCGTCTGATGCATCTCGCGGCGGAAGAGCTTGCGGAAGTACGCCGCGTCGGCTGAACCGGCGCCGCGAGCGATCTCTCTGCGCGCCAGTCGAATCTCTTCGACCTCTTTCGCGCTCATCCCGATCGCTTCGTACGCCTCTTTCGGGAATTGGCCGCTTAGCACCAGATGAATCGCTTCGCGCGTGAACTCCTCCAGCTCACGCATATCGGAAGCACTGAGACTCTGGATCGCATCCGGCAGGCTCAGAACCGAGAAGCCCATGTGCCGCGATTCATCGATAAGGATGCGCTTGCAGATCGAGCGCAGCAGAGGATCCATCGCCGTTTCCGCCAACATCCTGAACAGCGCCACCGCGAACGTTTCCGCGATGAGCTGTAGGCCGACAGTCTTCACGAACCATTTGCCGTGGCCGAGAATGTACCCGAACAGATCGTGCACATTCTGAGTCTGAGGGTAGATGCGCCCGCCGCACTTCTCGATCAGGTAGCGGCTCAGGACCTCGGTGTGGCGTGCCTCATCGACGACCTGGGTAGCCTGGAAGTATTTCGCATCGTTGCCGGGCACCATATCGACCAATTGGCTGCATGCGAGCATCGCGCCTTCCTCGCCATGCAGGAGCTGCGAGAGCCGCCAGCAGGAGAACTCGACGTTTAGTTCGGCAAACCGCTTTTGGTCGAGGCGATTGAGGATCTCCGTCCCGTGTCCATCGACCAGTTCGTTGGCAAAGATTCCGCGGTCCAGGTCGACCGTCTGGGTCCAGTCGATGTCGCTGGCGGCGTTCCACTGATCGCGTTTGGCGTTTTCGTAAAGCCGGCGCAGGTCGGGCGCTTCGGACAGGTACGAACGCTGATAAATGGTTTCGAGCGTGGTCGAGATTCGCTCCGCCGTCTCTGCTGCCATGATAAGGATTCCTCCGCCTAGCGGCTGTCCAACTGTCTGAACCTAGCAAATTCGCCGTGCCAGCGAAAACCTGCCGATCGGTAGGTGGATCGCTCCTCGTCGCGTCGCCTTGACTGTCCAAACACAAACATAAATGCTGACCGGTTGCGGAGAGGTTCGGGAGTCAGGTTTAACCGGCGTGACTCGAAATCACGTGAGCCCTCGTGGCTCCGGGGGTTCGAATCCCCCCCTCTCCGCCACTCCGCGTTCCCGCTTTGCTTCGGGTTTTTCGGCTTCGAGGATTCCGGGGACGCTTTTTGGGACAGTTCCTGATACCCAGCTTCCACTTCGGAAGACAACCCGAGTTGTTTTAGTGCAGACCCGACGTTGTGTCCGTCCGTTGCACGCTCGCTTGGGATTCAGCCCCGGTAGTGCCGGAAAATCATTTCCTGGGAAGTCCCGCAAACCTCTGCGACCCAGATGATATCGTCGCCTTGCCGCAGAGCCAGGGTGATAAACGTGTCGCGAATCGAGTACTGGCCTCGATGAGCGATGTTCGCAGCCTTCAGGGCCGGCTTCCAGATTTCTTCGTTCATGTAGTCCTGTGAAAGCGGGTCGCCCGTGACACTTTTGAAGACGAACTCCTCCGGGTCCTCACTCACTCGCGTACTCAGGCGCCGTTCAAAGATTTTAAAAATATCAGGCGCGTAAGAGCAATCCACCGTCCGTACGCCGGTCTTCGGTTCTGCTTCGATGCCGCCAAACCGCGGAGAGCGGGCGCGCTTAAGAATGACAACCTGGCGGTCGAAGTTGAGCCACCCATATCGCAGAGCTCACGCCCTGCGAGCCTGTGCTGCCGGTACGGCCTACGGCAGCGGTGGGACCTACCAGGGTCGCGCCCTGGACACCAGTCGGTCCGGCTGCGCCTTGCACGCCAGCGGGACCTGCCGGTCCTTGATAGCTCTGAGGGCCGACGAGCCCTGCTACAGGTGGCGCTGCCTGTTCCGGAGCCCGCTGCGCTGTGCTGCAGCCAAGGGCGAACATCGTGACCGCCGCGACCAGCAAGGTGCGTTTCAAGGGCATGATCGGCGCCTTGCATGCCATTCTGAGTATTTCGATTCTTCGTTCCATTCGTATTGCCTCCATTCGTTAATGTTGCAGCTGCGCCGAACACGTATCAGACGCATCCTGCACTGGATATTCCCACCACAGACTCGGGAGCAATCGCTGCGAGAGTAAGTCTCACGCTCATCTCAAAATATATAAACATGCCTGCACCACAGCGGGCGCATGCGTCGCTCAGCGCAAAGGACTTGACCTGCATTTCGGACCCTGGGGGTGCTGCTGGGAGCCGATTCCCACGAACCCGGCGCATTCGGCGGTGCCGAGACAGATACATAATGTTGTCCCATGCGGCTCCATTTCTATCTGTAGGGCGTATACAAACGTTAGGTTTCAAAGGACTCATCATCTTGCCATCTATGGTTGCGTTACAGCAGTAAGTCACTCGAAGAACAGGAAGTCCCGGAAATGAAGTCAGGGATTTGCCTCAGACGCGACACTTGTGCCGGCAAATCGATGTCTCGATGCGTGCGCGGAACTGAACGGAACTGAGCTGGATCGCAGAGATCGGTTATATGCATAACCAAACACATCGACTAGACAACCCATCGACATGAACGATACGCATAATTGGCGACTAATACTGCTATGTTCATTTATCATGACTGCCAGGCGAGCATCCGAGGTACGCAAACTTAAGGGGTTGAAGAATATCTCCTGGCTCACGAACCGGCAGTTAAACAAGATCGCCGGTGCGTTGTCGGTGGCCGTGGTCGAGAAACGCGGCCAGATTTTCGATGAGAAAGATAAATCAGACTGCTGCTATGTATTATTGTCGGGCGTGGCGCGAATCACTTGCCGAAACCGTAAGGGCCATCGCGCCGTAATGGTCATGCTCGCGCCCGGAATGATTCCGTCGTTTCCGCCGGCAGTGGCAGGCATCAGCTACAATTTTCGCTGCGAGGCGGCCACCAACTGCCAAGTCGGAACGATAGACTGGGGCGAGTTCGTCGAGATTTGTCTGGGAATAGGATCGGCGGACTTCAAGCGGTTGGCAGCGAGCTATATCGGGCGGTGGGACCTGGTGCAATTGCGTTGCGCGAACCTGATGAGTTGCTCACTGGCGGAACGGCTGGCGCTCATTCTACTCGAGTTGGCCGAGACTTTTGGGGTTCGTGACAGCCAGGGAATGCGATTAACGGTGGCGGTGCGGCACAAGGATCTCGCCGAATTAGCGGGTGCCTCACGACCGCGCGTAAGCGAACATTTGATGGAGTTTGAAGGCAAGCACTTGATAGAACGGCGCAAACGGCAACTGATCGTGAAGCGCGACCGGCTGGAAGACTTTCTCTCGGTAGCACATTCTCAGATGAAAAGTGACGACTGGGCCGCCTAAGACCGTGAACAGAGCGCTCACTTCCAACGAGTTCGACGAACGAGAGTTGGATATTTGCAATGAACAGAACGTCGCCGCATCTGGTTGGAAGCGCATGGTCGAAGGGATATGGAATCCTTCAAAATGCGTACAGAGGTCGAGCTTTATCGCAGGATACGCCGCGGGTGAGGCGTACTCGATATACGTGGTATTTGGTGCTCATGCTTTGACGCCAGTTACCGCTTATCTGGTTGGGCAAACGCCCTATTTGCGAGCGGTATCCGGCAAGTATCGTGAAGTACTCGATCTGGACGGTTTGTTTTCGGTTCTTCTGGTTTCACTGGCGGTATTCACTCTGACATGGGGCATCGTACGGACGATCGCCTGGACCCTAGTGTTATGTCTCTGAAGTAAATGTAGCGTTTGTTCGTCTATTCAGCATGGGCGTAAAGAAATGCTGGGTGGAAATAAGCGGAGCAGATCGAGCCGAATTGGAGCACTGGTTGCGGGCACAG
>JBKQNE010000085.1:0-20238 GCA_052146355.1 Binataceae bacterium (SeqCode)
TGAAGAAGGCTACCATTTCATGGCTGACATGACCGATCGCGCGATAGACTGGGTGCGTCAGCAGCGACTATTGGCCGCCTCCAAGCCTTTTTTCATGTACTTCGCGCCAGGAGCAACTCACGCGCCGCATCACGTTCCGAAGGAGTGGGCCGACAAATACAAGGGCAAGTTCGATCAAGGTTGGGACAAACTTCGCGAAGAGATTTTCGCACGCCAGAAGAAGCTGGGAGTTATTCCTGAGGGTTGCGATCTGACGAAGCGTCCTGCACAGATTCCCGCGTGGGATGAGCAATCTGCAGAGATGAAGCCGGTGCTGGCTCGCCAAATGGAAGTGTACGCCGGGTTCCTGGAGTTCACCGATTATCACATTGGACGGCTGATCGACGCGTTGAAACAGTTACAG
Organism: Binataceae bacterium (SeqCode); assembly: GCA_052146355.1. Classification (GTDB taxonomy): domain Bacteria; phylum Desulfobacterota; class Binatia; order Binatales; family Binataceae; genus JAFAHS01. The sequence goes on from JBKQNE010000085.1 coordinate 404, forward strand.
GTGTTCGATGACACGATGGTCTATTACATCATCGGCGACAACGGGGCTTCGGGTGAGGGAACTCTGCAAGGTTCTTTCAATGAGGTAATTGCCTTCAATGGCCTCAACGCGTTGGAAACCGCAGAGTTCCTGAAGGTTCGTATCGACAAATTTGGCAGTCCGGAGTCATATAATCACTACGCTGTGGGCTGGGCGCACGCCACGGACACGCCATATCAATGGACCAAACAGGTTGCATCGCATTGGGGCGGAACGCGCAACGGCACGGTGGTCCATTGGCCAAAGGGCATCAAGGCCAAAGGGGAGATCCGCAATCAATTTCACCATGTGATCGATATAGCCCCGACGATCCTCGAAGCGGCGCAGCTTCCGGAACCTTATATGGTTAACAGCGTTGCGCAGGTGCCGATGCAGGGCGTCAGCATGATGTATAGCTTCGACGACGCGAAAGCGGCGGAGCGGCGAGAGACGCAGTACTTCGAGATGGCCGGCAATCGCGGTATCTATCACAAGGGCTGGACGGCAGTAACACGTCATCGTACGCCTTGGATTCTGACCGGAGAGATGCCGCCATTCGACGATGACGTTTGGGAATTGTACGACACAAACAAGGATTGGACACAGGCACATGATCTGTCGAAACAGATGCCTGAAAAGCTTCATGAGCTGCAACGGTTGTGGATCATCGAAGCGACCCGGAATAACGTTCTGCCGATGGACGATCGCGGCGCCGAGCGCTTCAACTCCGATATATCCGGGCGTCCAGTCCTAGTGCGCGGTTCATCACAAATTCTTGCCAAAGGAATGGGAGGATTAAACGAAAACGGACTGATTAATATCAAGAACAAGAGTCACTCGATCACGGCTCAGGTAATCGTACCGGAGGGGAAACCCTGTGAAGGTGTCATTCTGTCGCAGGGTGGCTTTGCCGGAGGATGGATCTTCTATGTCAAAGACGCTCACTTGAAGTATTGCTATAACTTTGCAGGATTGGAGAAGTACGTCGTCTCGGCAACACAGCCGCTCCCGTCCGGCGAACATCAAATAAGAATGGAGTTCGCATACGATGGCGGCGGCTTAGGAAAGGGCGGAAACATAACGCTCTATATTGACGGAAAGACCGTTGGATCGGGGCGGATAGAAAGTACATTGGCGCTGGTTTTCTCGGCTGATGAAACATCTGACGTTGGCATGAAGCGCGGTTCACCAATAACGCCTGACATGCCGACTGAGAACAACGCGTTCACGGGGACAGTGCAAGTCATAGTGATCGACGCGGACACGAAGGAAAACGTAGATCACCTCATCTCACGCGAAGACCTGGTGAACATGTTGATGGCCCTGCAGTAGCGCGCGATGGGCTGTTCGCCGGGCGAGTGCCGCGAAAATTGAGGCCAGGATGGCGATGAAAGAGATGGAGGGTCCTGTGCCTGCTGAAAATTCCGAAAGTAGCGAAAAGTCTGGCATTTCGGTGTACGCTCCGTAATGTCGGGGGAGTTCGAAGTGCCGGGGTTTCCGATGCGGTTTTCGGGCTACGGACGGCATCCTGACAGGCAAGCGCCGACCCTGGGAGAGCACAACGAGGCGGTGTTGCGCGAGTACCTGGGATATTCGAACGAGCGCATCGCCGCACTGGAGCGGGATGGCGTGCTGCATCGCGGAGAGCGATGACGCGGACAGTGCCTGTTTGCGCTGATCACGTATTCTGAGCTTTTAGCTTTGGTGCGACTTCGCGCGCGAATAACTCCATCGATCGCTGGCTGCGCTCGGGCGCCAAGCCGGGCAGATGCATCCCGAGCACCAGATGCGTGGTCCGCACATTGCGGAGCGATTCGTTCAGACGCGATGCTATTTCATCGGGGCTGCCGAACAGTTGGGGAGACCAGCAGCCTATTTTATTTCAATAATGCGGCTTGCCAGCGTTACTAACGGCAGCACCAATATCGCTGAATCTTCGAGTTGCAGACGGAAGCGAGCGTGATCGATCCCGACGGCTAAATTAACGTGCGGGGAGTCAGGTTCATCGCGGGCCGCCACCACGATCGCCACGGCCGCCGCGGCGCGGATGGAGGAAACTCGCCAGCGCTCCGCGCAACCACCACAACTGCAGGCCATCAGCACAAACAGTCGGCTGCTCTAAGCGATGCGCCAACTATTCGATTTCTAGCAATCCGCGCGGATTTCTCAGGGCTATTCCTCTCTACCGGCACACCGCGGTCGCCTTGCAGTTCAGCTTGTCGCTGAAGTGATTGCCCAGGTAGACGAGGCCTTTGTTGGGACAGAAGGTGAAGGCGCCCGAATGATACCATCCGCCATTCATCGTCGCGTCGTCCGCCGCCTGCTTCCTGTCGGGCGCGTCGAGAAGCCACTCCCCTTTTTCCTTTTCCATAAACAGGGTGAGCTTGCTCACCTCGCGTTTGGGATCTTCGCTGGACACCGGCTCGAACATGCTCGCCTGTATGACCGCGTCCTTGTTGCTCGCGCGCATCACACTGACGTTGCCATCGTATGAGACCGTGACTTTGGGACCGGTCTGGGTCGGACGAAGCTCGTCGGCGGTGAGCTTTTTCGCGTACTTCTTCTCGACCAGGGGCTTGAGTGCGTCCACGTCGCCATCCGCGATCGCCTTGAAAGCCTTTTGCGCAGCAGCCGTAAGAGCCGGATCCGCGGAAGAGTCCTGGGCACGCAGTGCAAGGGGAGGAGAACGATCGATGTACCTTCGGCAATCGCACCTCTTGAAGCCCGGGACGCCTGTTTGGATTTGGGTCGTACGGCTTGGCAGGAGACGATGGCGGCCCGGCACGGTCGAGGCCCTGCGAACCGTCGACGACCAACTGCGCATAGCCGTGAAGTTCGAACGTCGGCGCGTAAGTGGCCGCGACAAAGCCCCACTCAGGGTCGGTGTCACCAGTACCGCGATGAGATATCTCGAGCTTCGAGATCTCAACATTAAGGGGATCGACCGGCCTCGTTATGCACCGGTATCGCTGCTGGAACGCCCCGAGGAACTTGAGACCTCTGATCCTCAGGAGAGCGCTTGCTTAACCACAGAACCAACGGCAGTTACGGGCGAGATTGACGACTATCGGAGGAGAATTCGGCCTTTTCTTAAAGGGATCGAATAGCACGGCGAAACAACTGGAATCGAGCCTTTCGATCTCTCCGGGTTTCAATCCGAAGTGTCCTCCGAGGAACCTTTTGGCAGATGAGACTCATAAAGAGGCCTGTTGAGTTGAACAGATGTCCCCTTTGCTCTGCGATTACCAACCTTGGGGTTATCCAGCATCTTACGAAGGAGCACCGCCGGACCGAAGCTGAAGCGCGCGCGCTGCTGGAGCGCCAGATGGAAGGCACGCTTGGATGGGACCCTGAGACCAAGAAGAGAAAACAGCTCTGAGCGCGCGCGTCGCAGCTCTTCCAATCGAGGTAACAGTGGCGCCTTGAGAAGTCGTCTTCGCAGTCACACCGCCACACTGAAGTTGAATCGTCAACAAGAGATGTGTGACAGCACACCATCGCGGCCGGTACACCGTCGTCTGAGAATGGGGTGGTGCAGCGGGGACTTGCTCCTGGTCGCACAGTGGCTCGCGCCGCAGCGCGCACTCCGGAGATTGCTCATGTTCTACAGTCGAGGATCTCGAAACAGCCGCTAATGCTTTCGCACGCCCCTCGTGTCAGGTGGTCTTGGCTCGTAGCTCTGAGTTCCTACGACGAGTCTTCGTGGTGAGCGATTTTCAGCAAGGACAGCCTGTTTCAAGCGCCATTCATCAATCTGTTCGCGGTTGAAACGCCAGTCGGAGCCGATTCTGAAGGCTGGCAGTTTGAGGGCCTTGAGCAGCCGGTAGATCGTGGAGCGGTGCACCCTTAGGTATTCAGCCAGCTCTGCGACGGTCAGAACCTTGCTGGACATATAGGGTTCATTTCCTATCGGGTGCCGCTGACGTGCGCACCGTGCGCCGGTGACAGCGACGCGCCTGGATCGATTCTTCCCGGTATCTGTGCGCGTCCCATGAGACGATGCCAGAACGAGGGGAGTTCAATCGAATTAGCACCGCCAGGCAGCTCGCGGCTGATCAGGATCTTGCGTCCTTTTCGCCACTGTACAAGGAACATCCGATGAGCGGTCTGATGTCCGGTCTCGGGATCGATTGCAAACGCGCCGAACAGCGTTCCGGTCCTGAGGACGGAGAAATGTTCTCGCATCCGCCCCTGATCGCAGGTTCCGATGTTGTTTAGAGCCGCCGCGGCCAGCACGCCAGCCGCGTAAGCTTCCGCGGCCACGTAGTCACATTCACCGCTTCTGGTCTTAGTACGCATTCTGTGAGCGAATTCGCGGGGGTCGGGCCCAAGTTCGGGAACGGCCTCGAAGCTCGGCTCCCACTGGCTCATGCCGAGGATGCCCTCAGCGTCTTCATCGAGCTCCACCGAAAAGCGATTCAACCCCGCCCCGACGCAGCATAAAACCGGAATGTTCGTGTGCAAGCGGATAGCCGTACGCATTACTGTCAGATCGTGAGTGTAGCTCCCGGCGCTTGCCAGGGCATTGATTCGTTTTCGCCGCAGGCTGGTCACGAGCGGTGTACTCACTTCATCTGGATCTAATGGGTCTTCCCATCTAAGACTCACGCTTACGCCCGCGTCGCGGACGGCCGGCTCTTGCGCGGCCGCTTCTCCTCCAGCTGCGACAGCTTGCGCAAACAGGGTCGGCTCCATCACGAGGGCTAGCCGTTTGTTCCACAAATTCAGTCTTGCAAATGAGTGGACGAAATCGCTCATGTATTCGCTTGCTGGGGTCTGCAGCCCTACTATCAGGCGATATCCCCGGTCATAGAGATCGTCGGCTGCGCCTGCGTGATTGATAAAGAGACGACCTGCATCCTCGGCGATTGGTGCGGCGAACGCCGTCAGCTCGCTCGAATAGGGCCCGAGAACAATGTCCACCTCTCGGCTCGCGCACAGGTGCCGGTAGATAGACTCGCATCGTGTGCCCTCGCTGTGGTCATCGAGGCACCGAAGCGCGAACCTCGCGCGCCTACCATCTACTCTCACCCCGCTCCCGCCGTTGGCATCGCTTACGAACAGTCGCAGCGCGTCCTCAATCTGGCGACCGATCGCACTAAAACGTCCCGTCAGCGAGAGGGAAAGGCCCAGAGTAATTTTTCTTGATGTCTCCGTTTGATTCTTCCCGGCAGAAAAATCCTCACTCGATGAAACTCAACTCAAGCTTATCGTGGTTCTTTACAGCTTCATCGAACCGAGTCGCGTCGTCATCGGGGAACAGGTACAGATCGATGTCGTATCCAACAACTCGACGAAGTAATGACCAGCGATGGTGCGGTAGAGCTTGACGCGGCGCAGATTGTTAAAATTGTCGATGCGATTCTCGTTGGTCTCCTCTGCGACCAGAGTTGCACGGCTGGGATCGCAGATGATGCCATTGATTATCGCCGCAATGTCGCGCGAAGAGCCCGTCTGGGCGCGAGAAGCAGCAACGATTGAGAGAAGGACCAAACCGGCCAGCACTTTCACTCGTTCCATGAGCGCAACCTCGTGCGATGGTCCGTCGGAGGCCGTGAGAATTAAGAATGTCGTGCCCCGTTAACACACTCTTAACATGAAAAGAATAGCGCGTTACATGCAAAAGTACTAATGGAACTGTTCCAAAATCGTCTAATTATCAATGACTTTGGAATTAGGCCCCTTTTGGAGGTGACTCGTTTTACGGCCGCTAACTTTCCCGAACTTCGACGCGAAACACTTGCGCAGGACTAACGGACGGTTAGCATCGGCGGCGGCCAGCAGAGTCTTGATTCGTGTTTTCTTCGCTCTTGGTGCTGATACTATCCGGGCTGCGTGTCGTCCTCAAAAACTGAACGACCGGTCCGAGAGGCTGTACTCATGGTGAAGTCCGGTCAAGACGGGGTGCGCCACGACTTGCCTGGGCCGGTCGAAGCGATGCTGCTGGCGTTGCACCTGCATCGGGCAATTGCGGCGCGGAACGGGAAGGCCGGGTCCTAACGAAGTGTGTGGTCGGCCGCGATTGTAATGCGGTAGCCACAACCACAGAGTTCGTCGCAGATGGTCCTCGGTCAACGGTATCATCCAATCGAAACACTCCGGCCGAAGAGTCCCGATGAGTCTTTCGCAGAGCGCGTTCGCTTGCGGCTGCGCACGGGTGTTGTGATGATCTCAAGGTCGGGGTGGGCGAGCGACTCATCGAATCCAGGGGAGAAGATCGCGTCGGGTCATCGAGGATAAACTACTATTATTTTCTGATGGTATTCAGTTTCCTGACGCCGTCAGAGAGCGTCGCTCGTATTCCGGATGTGCGGCTTCGGCGGGCACCATCGCGTCCCATTTCACCCATTTGAGGTCGAGTACGAAGATCGCGTAGAGCACCGGGACCAACAGCAACTCGATCACGGTAGCCACGCTGAGCCCACCGATCTGTGCATAACACATCGGTTCCCAAAGTGGTCCGCCATGCATCGCCAAAGGAATCAACGCCAACACCGCGGCGCCCACGGTGATCATTACTGGGCGTAGTCGCTCGATTCCGGCGTCGAGCAGCGACTCAATCAGCGGCTCACCCTTCTCATGCATCTCTTCGATGAAATCGAACAGAACGATGACGTGGCTCACGATCACTCCAACGAGGCTACACACTCCAAGGAATGCCATGAAACCGAATGGAGTTCCCATGTAATAGAGGGCGCCCAGTGCGCCCACGATTCCGTACGGAACCGCCGCAAACACCAGCCAGGGCTTGACCAGGTTGTTGAATTGTATCGCCAGTGCCACGAAGATGAGCGCGCAGGAAATCGCGAGCACCATAGTCAGATCCTTATTGCCACGGACCGCCTTCTCGTGCTCACCACCGAGCGTCATCGTATAGCCGGGCGGAAGCGAGGCCTCTATTTCGCGCAACTTGGGCATTGCGTCATCCAATAACTCCGAGGCCAGCACGCCCTCTACCGGTAGTGCAAACACCGTAATCGTTCGGAACTTGTCGCGTCGCACGATGCGCTCATTTGCCATGGTGTAGCTAACGGTCGACACGGCTCTGAGTGGCACCTTTTGAGGGCCCGTCGAGGAGTAAACGTAAAGATTTTCCAGATCTGCAATGGAGGATCGCTCCGTCAGACGAAGACGCATCATCAGTGGAATTTGTCGATCGCCCTCACGAAGGACGCCAACCGACCGACCGTTCAGAGCCATGGTGGTCGATTGAGCGACGTCCCTGTTCGAGACTCCCGCCAGGTTTGCCCGATCAGGCGCAATATCGACGTTGGCGACCAGCACCTCACCGAACCAATCGTCGCGGACGGTCTGAGTTAGGGAAATCGCTTTGAAAACGGCGGTAACCCGGGCGGCGATGGCGCGCAGCGTGGCGATATCTTTCCTCTGGTTCAGCGGATTCACGTCGGCCCGTCCCGAGAGGTGAACCTCTATAGGATACTTGACGGGGGTGGTCAGCAGCTGACGAGCATCGACGTATGCGCCGGCGATCTTGCTGGACAGAGCAGCTTGCAGATATTGCACCAGCTCGGGCATCTGCTCCTTGTCAGTGATCTCGATGATGATTTGCGAATAGTTCGCTTGCTCTGCCTCAGGCGCGACCGATAGCCAGAAGCGCGGCCCGCCGCCGCCAACAAAGGTGGTCAGCGACTTGAGCAGGCTGCCATGGCCATCACCATCGCCATGCTTGTTCGGATGGTGCTCAGCGAATTCGCGTACGGTTTCCAGCACGATCCTGGCGGCCTCGTTCGCGGTCTCCAGAGAAGCCGTGATTGCAGCATCATTTGGAAGCCAGATGTCGACATAAGAGAGGTACTGAACGTCGGTAGGGAAAAATGCACTCTTCAGCTGGCTGCCATAAAATACCCCCAGGCCGAGGAATGCTGTCGACGCCGCGAATGACAGCCATCGATGTTCGATGCACCACTCTCCGAGCCGGAAGTAGTGTCCGCTAAACCCCTGTTTCCGGCGGTCGCCCATGGGAGCGGGCCGTTCCTTTGCGGGCTTGAGGAGATAGTAGCCAAGCAATGGCACAAAGGTCATGGATACGATACGCGATGCGACCAACGATGCGGTCATCACGACCGGAAGCGCCTTGAGGAATCGACCTTCGTCGCCGCCTAACAGCGCGAACGGAAGATAAGCGACAACGTTAGTTACTGTCGCGAACAGGATCGCGCGCGCGAGTTTGGTGGGCCCCAGCCAGGCCGCGACTATATTAGGTTGGCCGTGGTCGAGGTCGCGCCTGATAGCGTCGCCTGCGACGACCGGGTCGTCGACCAACAAACCCAGCGCGATGATCAACGACGCGACTGAGACCTGTTGGATTTCGATGCCAAGTAACTGCATGGCGCCGAACGTCATGGCAAGCGTGATAGGGATTGCAAGCGCGATCACTACTGCCGTGCGCCATTCCCAAAAGCCCAGCAGAGCGACCAACGCCACCAATACGATTGCTTCATAGAGGGCACCCATGAACAGGTCGGTGTTTTCCTTGACCTGGCGTGGCTGATCTGAGGTGCGGGCGATAATAAGGTCCTCGGGCAACTGTTGGCGCAGTGCGGCGATCTCGCGATCGACGTCCTTGCCGAAAGCGCCGATCTGTTCGCGATTGCGCATTTCGACGGCCAGCGTAATCGCCCGCTCAGTGTCCCATCGGCCGTCGGTGCCGAGCCAGGTGTAGTAGTTGAGCAAGGTTGGCGGAGTGACGTACGTGCGAGTGATGTCGACCAAATCCCGCAGATAGACGGGTGATCCGCTCGCCGAGCGCGCGATCATCACATCTCCGACTTCGCCGGCGGAACGGAAGTCTCCAGTGGGGTGGACAGTCAACTCGCTTCGATCAATTTCGATCTTGCCGCCCTCCATCGTGATATTTCGTGCGCTCAGGGCGTTTACGATCGCGTCGGGAGTGACTCCGTAGGCGGCCAGCCGTTGCTGCGAATAATCGAGATCAATCTCCTCGGGATAAACACCTTTGCGCGTTACCTTTGATACCTGAGGTGCAGCCGACAGTCCGCGTTCGATCAGTGCGGTGAAGTCATCGAGCTCGCGATACGTGTATTTTCCGCCGGCGACGGCCAGCAATCGCGCCTTGATCTCGGATGGATCCTGCGCAACCACCGGCTGCCAGATATCCGGATCCGGCAGCGAGGTTCCAAACGTCTGGAAAAGATATCTGTGCAGCGTCGCGGAAACGGAGTCGGTCGAGCTGGCGGTCACATCGATAGCGACGTAGGAGGGCCCCTGAATCCGAACAACGCGGCTCACACCGCCGGATTCCTCCAGATATGCGGACAGGTCGCGAGTAACGCGGCCCACCATTTCTGCGTTGGTGCTCGAAGGAAACGCGAAGACAATTGCATATCGCGAGGAGCGCTCTTTCTGGGGCAGGCGGTCGCGTTCGTCGACCAGCGCTCGGGCAATCTCGCCTGCGCGGATTGCCACTGCCACTTCGCTTTCGCGCGGACTGGCCACGGTAAGCATCAGCGCGGACGTTTCTCCGAAGTCGCTATAGAATCGGATCGGTCCGGCGCCCTCGGGCAAATCGCGGATCGAACTCAATTTCAAGTCGACTTCGCTCCAGATCTTGCGCGTGTCGGCCAAGCCCTCCTGCAACTGGATATTGACTATCGCGATGCCATCGAGCGTGGTGGATTTGATGCCGTAGCTCGAGCCTCCGCCGGGGGCGTTCAAGAAAGGGATCTCAGACAGGCTCTGTTCGATCTTGCGTGTGACTAGCTGCTCGACCTTTTCAGCGGATACACCCGGCCAACGACAGGTGGCCTGCGCCTCTCGGATCGGGATGTAAGGATCTTTGCGCTTGGGCATGTTCTGAAAAGCCCAGATGCCCCAGCCGATCACTGCGACCAGCGCAATCCACGAGATCTGGCGGTTCTCGGTGAAGTACCGCGCGGTGTTGTGAACAGTGCTGATTAATTCGGCGTCGCTTTTGTGCGCCATCGAAGCGTCCGTCAACCAAGCTACGGAACTACGCTTACCTGCTGTCCGTCGGTCACAGCGGTCGCGCCTTTGACGACCACGCGATCGCCGAAAGTAAGACCGGACTTGATTGCAACGCCATCGCCAACCATCGACCCGAGCGCCACTTGTTTCAGCCGGACAAACGTTCCACCGTCGCGTTCCTCAAGCGTGTACACCGCGTATCCGTTCGGATCGGAGGGAGATCGAACCACGCTCCGGAGCGGGACAACAGGCTCCGCCGCGGCCGCGACCCGGCCTAAGTTGAGCGCGGCGATCATTCCACTCTTCAATCTACCGCCATCGTTGGGGACTGTAAGTTCGATATCGAAGAGCCGGGTTCCGGGGTCCGAAACCGCGGCGACTCGAGTGATCCGCCCCGCAAACTCGGAGCCGGAGACCGCTGGCACGGTCATCGCGAGCGTGGTTCCCTCTGGTAGTGAAGGCAATACCGTGTCGGGCACACCAAACACGACGTTCATCATTTTGGTGTCTCCGACCTCAAAAGCCTTCGTGCTTTGATTCATGAGCTTCCCGACCTCGATGTAGCGCTCGAGAATTAGTCCGTCGAGCGGTGAACGCAGCTTGCAGTCGTTGAGATCGGTCTGCGCCTGTTGAAGAGCCGCCTGCTTCGCACTCACCTCGGCGACTGCGGTTTCATACGCCTGCTTCGCAGCGTCGTATTCCGCCGTCGAGCTGACGCGTTCTTTGCGAAGTATCTCGTAACGCGCAAAATCGGCTTTCTCCTTAGCGCTCGTGGAGCGAGCGCCCTGGAGCTGCGCATGCGCCTCAAGGACTTTCTGCCGGTAGGAATCGTCGCGTATGGTCGCCAGGGTATCTCCGGTCTTTATGAGATCGCCGCTCTGTACGATCCGCATCTGACCGTCGGCTCCTTTCACCTGCGTAATCGAGCTGACATAACCATTCACCTTGAAAGAAAGATCGACATGAGTTTTGGGAACTAGGCTGGCGGAATACGCTGTGCCCTTGCTGGTTCCGCCGTTCTCGATCGCAATCACCGTTACCGGTGTCGGCGTCTTGGCCCCGTGCTCGGCGCCGCGGCACGACCCAAGCAATATGGCCAGGCTAGCGACGAAGGTTAGCCATGCGAGCGCGGTTACGCTCTCCGCTTTGAGGATGGGCCGACGTGGCGCGCGAGCGTTCACCTTCACTTCCCCGGCACCGCACTCGTGGGCATTTCCTGCTGGAAGCAGGTCTGATCGTTTACGCGTGACTGCTCGCGCTAGGTTGGTGGTACTTGAAATTCGACCGCAGGTCAAAGCGAAGCGAACCTTGATTGGTGGGCAGGGAGTGAATCGAACACTCGACACAAGGATTTTCAGACTTGGTGCCCCGCGCCGCAACCAGCCACGATCGCGACAAATACTAGGCTTTTACAGGGTCGAGCGCCGAGGAAAGGGCGCTATCGGGACATACGCGGACGCGCGGTTGATTACCAGTTAAGTTAGCGGCCGAGCGCTGCGGCTCGGCGCGCCCTCCATCGATAAACTTCTCGCCGGCACTGACCAGGGGCAACAGGTGGGCGCCGTCGAGACGCCGCCAGCGCTGCTGGGCCGTGTCGAGCAGCTTGAAGGCCATCAGCAAACCCTGGGTTCCTTGCGGTTCTCATAGCAGCTCTAATCGCAATCGCATTGACAAGGCGAAGTCGCTAGCGGGCAGTACGGGAATTCTCCCCGGTTCCGCAGATGCCTTCCTGGCCGGCGACCTGGGAGGGCCAATACTTCCGAATCGTGTTGACGGTCATCCGGTATGTAGAGCGCTAACCGATTTTGGAGCCAGCTCGCCTGAATTCGAAACCCGGCTGTTCGAGACTGTTGCGCTCAGCGCAGGGGTCGGTCGCTCGCGCGCAGTTCACGGCGAATCAGCTTGCCGGAATCGTCGTAGTACTCGACGATGTCGACGTAGCCGCGCTCCGCTGGATCGCGCTCTACCAGTGCCAGCGTGCCGTTGGAATGAAAGGTCCTCACGGCCTCGGGTTTGCCGTCGAAATCGTCATCATGGATTTCGCGCACCAGAACCCCGTGAGAATACTCCTGCACAAGATCGACCCGGCCGTCAAAATTCCGATCGCTTTCAATCTCGACGAGCTCATTGTCTTGGTAGCTTTTGACCACGTCCGGGCGCCCGTCTCCGTTTGTGTCGATGGCAATCTTGTAGGTCTCCTTGTCGATCCGGTATACCCATTGATCAGGGCGCCCGTCGCGACTGCGGTGTGTTACGATACGGTCGGGCCCTGGGTTGCAGGAGATGAAGCCCAAAGCCAGCGCTGCCATGAAAATTGTGGCTTTCCCCATGCCTTCTTATACTCGGCGCCGAATCTGCTCTCAACTTTGTTGTTTGATGCTCGCGCTGGCCGTGTTCGCACTTCCATTGGCCGGTATAAAAGTCGAGCGCGCGCCAATCCTGACCCCACTTGCTACCGAGCTCGTGCCGCTGGAAAGGAGCCTCCAATCGCCGCCGACCACTCCATTTCACGTTCCATCATTTATGGCTCCTGCCAGGCTGGTCTTGGGTCCTTTGCCATCAACGGGTTTGGGACCGAACACAGACAGCAAGGGCCGGATCCGCGACCTCGCAAGCCTTGGCTTCTCCGATTCACGCCCGATAGACATTCCGAACGGTCGTTCTCCTCCTTCAGAGTAACTCGCCCGAACAACCAATAGCGCGGCACCTCGACCCTGCAATAACGGCAGCGGCGTCGCGCGGTTGCGCTTCCGGCGGCGGAGCGGCAGTTCTGGCATTGTCGCGAGTAGAAGCGGGAGGGACATGTGCTTTTGTGGCAGGCCATGACATTGGCGTTTTTCACGATTTGGTTGACTGCGATGGGAACCCTGTGCGCGGCGGCAGAACAGCCGTTGACGGTCGAGCAGTTGGTGGAGGTTGCCGCTGAAGTGAATCCTCAGGTCAGAGCCGCAAAGGAACAATGGAACGCCGAGCGCCATCTGATCTTGCAGAACTATGCGCCGGCGGATCCGGTCTTTACCTATGGAAATGTGGACAGCAGCAAAGGTTTCAATGCGGCGCTGCACAGCCATGCGGTCAGCGAGAACTTCCAGTTTCCCGGAGAAGCGCTGCTACAGGCGGATCAAGCAAAACGGACCGCCGAGATTGCGCGTTTGACGTATGAAGCGGCGCTGCGCGACCTGCGAGCCGGGGTCGAGACCGCTTATTACCAGGTTCTGCTGGACGAGGGGCTGATTGCAATCAACGCCGAGAATATCGCCAACCTGAAACAGGTGGTTCACGTAACCCAGGTCCAATACACGGCGAGCCAGGCGGCCCAATCCGATCTCATCGGCGCTGAGTTCAATTTCGAGCAGGCTCAATTGCAGCAACGCCAGTACGAAACCAACCGCTTGAACGACCGAGCGGGACTGAATCAACTGCTTTATCGGAAACCCGCCTCGCCATTAAACCTTGAGCGGAAGATCGAGCTGAAACCGCTGGAGGTTCGGCTGGACAAAACCGTCGACATCGCAACGCAGGCCCGTCAGGAGATACTCGAAGCCGCGCTGACGGAGAAAAATTCGAACACGGCGCTGACGCTCGCGAAGATGGAATATCTGCCGAACTACCAGCTCGGCTACGAGTTTGACTACATCCTGCAACCCGGTGCCCAACCGCTTCCCAACGTGACCCAGGGCAATACCTGGACCATCGGATTCAATGTGCCGATCTTTTTCTGGATCCATCAGCGTGAGGACGTATTCTCTGCACAACACTCGTTGCAGGCTGCTCGCTACAGTATGGATTCAGTCCTCAGCCAGACCGAAACTACCGTTACTCAATTGTACCAGTCCGCGCAATTCGCCTACGAGTCAGCGGACCAATACAAGGGATCGCTGATTCCGCTCGCCGATAAAGAATTCAGGGTGGCGCTCATCGCCTATCAGACCGGCAAAGTCGACTTCCTCACCTTGTCCTCGGCGTTGCAAAACGCCTACACGACGCGCCTGACCTACCTTCAGAACGCCGATCAGTTCTTCGCCGGAGAAGTGGCGCTCGAGCAGGCAATGGGGGTTTCGTTACCAAGATGAAGCCCACGACCGCAGCTACCCAGGCTGCAATCAAGAGAGCGCATGTTAGGGCTTTGTCGGGTTTGTTCACGGCGTGGTTGGCGCTGAGCGTCGTTGGCGGATGCGAAAGCTCTGCGCCGAGTCATGCCGAAGGCACGGTCGCGTCGTCCGCAATACCAACCTTGATTCATCAGGCCGGAGGCCCCGAGTTGATGGTGATCGCCGATCTGCAAGCTCAGGAAGGGCCGACCGACATCGTAAGACAGGTGCCGCTTCCTGGCGTTCTGGAAGCGACTGGCCGGGTAACGTTTGACGATCGCTTGGTCTCGACCATCAGCTCGCGGGTCACGGGCCGGATTGAGGAAATGCGGACCTCGCAATGGGACATGGTTCAGCGCGGTCAGGTGGTGATGGTGCTGTTCAGCCCTGATTTCATGACCGCCGAGGAGGAGTACCTGGAATCGACCCCCGACTCGGGCGAAAGCGAAGGGCACGGCACACAGATCGAGTCCTTCGGCATACCGGTCGGCGGCTTCAGCATGGCGGCGAGCCTGAAGGCCGCGGTCAGGCGCAAGCTTGATCTGCTGGGCTTTTCGCCCGCGGACATCGCGGCGATCCGGGTGCCTAGCACGTCGGTCTCGATGCGCGCGCCGATCAGCGGAATTATCGTGAGCAACAACGTCGTGCGCGGCCAGCAGATCAACCCCGGCGACCAGCTTTTCGCTTTGGCCACGCTCCAGCGGGTTTGGATCACCGCGGACATTTATGAAGACGACCTCGCCCGGGTCAGGGTCGGGCAGAGTCTGGAGGCCGTTACCAGTTCATATCCAGGAGAAGTCTTCAAGGGCACCATTGAGCGAATCAGCCCGAGCCTGGATCCAAACACGCACACCCTGCAACTGCGCTGTCAGGTCAGCAACCCCGAATCCCGACTTAAGCAGCAGATGCTGGCGCGCGTACGTATCGCAACCAGCCCGGGGCTGGCGCTCGTGATTCCTCAGTCCGCGCTGGTCTTCGACGGCAACGCCTACTATGCGTTCATCGTGGCCGGCGCGGACCGCGTTGAGCGCCGGCGAGTCGACATCGCTGATTGGAACGAGCACGGATACGCCCGTGTACTGAGCGGCATCCAGCCAAGCGAGAGGTTTCTTACCACCGAGTCACTCCGATTTAACGCACTGTGGCACGCGGCGCAGAGCCCAGCCTCATGACGGCTTACAAGGTTTGCATGGCTTATCTCCAGGCGGAGGACAGGTGTGTTTGGCAGAAGGTTGCTCTAGAGCAGACGTTTAGAGGCCTGTCGTGAGAATGAATACGGGATTGAGAACATTGGGGTCTGGCCTGTTACCGCCGGTACTCCTTCTGACCATGCTCGCTGGATGTGACAGTCCGACCGTGAGCCGGGCGGCCACGGAAGCTCCATCATCCGGCATGCCGCAGTTGGTTCACCAGGGCGGCCAGGAGGCTATGACGGTCGATCTTTCCCGGATCGCCGGCCTGTCGATTGGTAGCGTTCAGAACGTTCCCTTGCCGGGCATCCTCGAGGCGGTTGGCCAGGTCACTTTCGATGATCGTCTGGTCTCTACCAAAATCTCCCGGGTCAGCGGACGGCTCGAGGACATCCGAGTCTCGCAATGGGACACCGTGCGCGCTGGCGAAAATATTCTCTCTCTCTACAGCCCTGATTTGATGACCGCGGAGGCCGAATATCTCGAGGCCTTCTCCGGCGGCTCGCGCCCAGAAGGCCCGAGAAAAGCGGCCGGCACCGATGAAATGACGACCACCTTGGAGGCTGCGGCGGTTAAAAAACTCGAATTGCTTGGCCTCTCGCCCGACGACATCTCGGCGATCAAAGTAGCCACGCCGTCGCACTGGATGCGCGCGCCGATCAGCGGAATGGTGGTCACCAAACTCGCCTTGCGTGGCGCGCAGGTTAACCCGGGAGACCCGCTCTTCTCGCTGGCGACGCTCCAGCGGGTATGGATTACCGCCGACATTTATCAAGATGACCTTTCACGGGTACATACCGGCCAGAGTTTGGAAGCAGTCACGGTCGCTTACCCGGGCGACACCTTCAAAGGCGTGGTCGACCGAATCAGCCCCGCCCTCGATCCCAACGTCCACACACTTCAGCTTCGCTGTGAGGTTCAAAACCCGGACGAAAAGCTCAAACCGCAGATGTTGGCGCGAGTGCGGATCGTGACCCGCCCCGGCGCGGCTCTGGTCGTGCCCCAGACCGCCCTGGTTTTCGATGCCAACGCTTATTACGCCTTCGTGCAAACCGGCGCGAACACGGTTGAGCGCCGCAGCGTCCAAATTGCCGCCTGGAACGAGCAGGGATACGCCCGCGTAGTATCCGGGCTCAATTCCGGCGAGCGCGTCATAGCCCGTAAGTCACTTCAGCTAAACGCACTCTGGCATGCCGTGCACGGAGAGAGCTCGTAGGAGGGAAGGGAGGTGATTAGGACCTTAATGAACTGGGCGCTAGGCGAGCGCCCGATTGTCGTGGGCCTTGCGCTGCTTCTTATAGTCGCCGGGCTCTATTCATTTACTCAACTGGATATTGAAGCCTACCCCGATCCGGTACAACCGCGGATCGAGCTTACCACTCAGCCTATTGGGTATAGCGCCGAAGAGGTTGAAAAGCTGGCCACCGTCCCACTTGAGTGGGGTCTGGCGGGAATGCGCAACCTCGAAGCGATCCGAACCATTTCGCTCTTCGGTTTATCGGACGTTAAATTGTACTTCAGCTGGGACAGCGACTACTACTGGGATCGGGTCGAGACCCTTAATCGGGTCGCGCTAATAACCCTTCCCTTGCCGGCGGGTGTCACTCCTACCCTCAACCCCGACAATCCGATTGGCGAGATCTACCGCTACACTGTCCAAAGTCCCGATCACAATGTGCTCGAGGAAAAAGAGGTCGAGGACTGGATACTGGAAAAGCAATTCAAGACGGTTCAAGGGGTCGAGGATGTCTCGGGTTTCGGCGGCTTAACCAAGGAATACCACGTCGACGTCGATGCCGACAAACTGACTCACTACCAGATGTCGCTATCTACTCTGACCAGCTCGATAGCGAATGCCAACATCAACGTCGGCGGCAACTACCTTGACGTGGGCGAGCAAGCTCTGGATGTGCGTGGTATCGGATTCATCCACAGCCTGGACGATATCGGAAACATCACCCTCAACACCACCAATGCGACGCCGATTCGGGTCCGCGAGTTAGCGAATGTGGCGGTGGGCTACGCCCCACGTCTTGGAATTGTGGGCATGAACGACCGCGACGAAGTGGTCGAGGGAATCGTGCTGATGCGCAAATACGGCGATACCCTGAAAACCATCAAGGGGGTGGAAACGAAGGCTGCGCAACTGAACTCCTCGGGCATGCTGCCGGCGGGCTACAAGGTGGTTCCCTACTATGATCGGACCAGCCTGGTCGATCTAACTCTTCACACTGTGTTCGAGAATCTTGCGCTGGGGATGTTACTGGTTTTCCTGGTGCTGCTGTTTTTCCTGGGCAACCTTCGCACCGCGATCATCGCGGCGATCAATATTCCGCTCGCGATGTTTGGGGCCTTCATTTTGCTCTATCTGACCGGGACGCCGGCCAACCTCCTCTCTCTCGGTGCGGTGGACTTCGGCATCATCATCGACTCGACGGTAATAGTCATCGAGAATATCTATCGGCATCTCACCTCCGCTGAAGATCCCAGTGAGAGTACCTTAAGTTGCATTAAGCGGGCCTCCTCCGAGGTGGGTGGCCCGATGTTCTACTCGACCTTGATTTTCATCATCGCTTTCCTCCCGCTCTTCACGATGCGCGGCGTAGAAGGCGTGATTTTTTCGCCCATGTCGCACACCTACTCGTTCGCGTTGACCAGTGCGATCCTACTGGCCGTGACGCTCACCCCGGTGCTGACCTCTCTCCTGCTCCGCAAGGGGATGAAGGAGACACATAACTTTGTATGGGAAGCGTTTCATCGCTTCTACCACAACCTTTTCGTCAGGGTCATGCGCTGGCCCAAACTGACATTGGCGACGATTATTCTGATAATGGTCGCCGGACTGTCGCAATTTAGCCGTCTCGGTGGCGAGTTCCTACCCAAGCTTGAAGAAGGAAACATCTGGGCCCGTGCGACGCTGCCGCTGACTACCTCGCTAGCCAATGCCGATGACGTTGCCGGAGGCGTACGCCGGGTCTTCCAGTCCTTTCCCGAAGTGACCACCGTAGTCTCTCAGACCGGCCGCCCAGACGATGGCTCGGATACGACCGGATTTTTTAATGTCGAGTTTTTTGTCGATCTCAAACCCCAGGACCAATGGCCGCGCGGCCTGACCAAAGAAGAACTCGTCGACCAAATCGATCACAAGCTGACAGCCCAATTTCCCGGAATAAACTTTGGCTACTCGCAGAATATTGAAGATAACATCGAGGAAGCCCTCTCGGGCGTTAAAGGAGTTAACGCGATTAAGGTCTACGGTCCCGACCTCAGCGTTGATGAACGGATCGCCAACGAGATCAAAGAGGTGCTGGGCGGGGTGCGTGGAATGGCCGATATGGCGGTGTATCGCTCGATGGGGCAACCCAACTTGATGATCACACCCGACCGAGCTGCCTGCTCTCGATACGGATTGAATGTCGGCGACATTAACGGCGTGGTTGCGGCCGCCATCGGCGGACAGGCAGTCACTCAAGTGCTCCAGGGCGAACGGACCTTCAACCTCATGGTCCGCTGGCAGCCGAAATACCGTGAAAGTTTGAATGCGATTCGCCAGATCCGAATCGCGCAGCCTTCGGGCGGCTATGTTCAACTTGATCAGGTAGCTGACATCAAGACCCTGGAAGGCGCCTCGTTTATCTATCGCGAAGCCCTCCAGCGCTACGTACCGATGCGCTTCAGTGTCCGCGGCCGTGACATACAAACCACCGTAGACGAGGCCAAGCGGCTGGTTAGAAGGCAAATCAAGCTGCCCCCGGGTGTTCATCTCGAATGGGCGGGTGAATACAGCGAACTTCAGCAAGCCAACCGCCGTCTGGCAATTGTAGTACCCGTCGCCCTGCTCTTGATTATGGGCGTTCTCTACGCGGCGACCGTGTCGCTGGTTAACACGCTGATCCTCATGGCCCAGGTGCCGCTCGCCTGTCTGGGAGGCGTCCTGGCGCTGGTAGTTACCGGAACGCCGTTCAGCGTCTCGGCCGCAGTCGGATTCATCTCGATTTTCGCAATCGCGATCATGGATGGTATTCTGCTCAACTTCTATATCCATCAGCTTTGGAACGAAGGCTATTCACTGGTCGATTCAATCGTGATGGGAGCTGATCGCCGGTTTCGTGCGCTGATGATGACGGCGCTGGTCGATGGACTGGGTCTGCTCCCGGCTGCCCTCTCGACCCGGATCGGAGCGCAGACGCAGCGCCCTCTCGCGATCGTGGTAATCGGGGGTGCAATTTCTATCGCGCTGCTGACGCGCGTGTTCCATCCCACGCTGGTGTATCTGTTCGCAGGACCGCTTGGTCTTACGGAGGAGCGTCGAGATCAGCAGCCGGAGCCAGTATGAAAGAGGCTGCGACGGATGAACTATGAAAAAATCGAGGCGGTCTTCCTGCCCTCCAAACTGAACGAGGTTCGGTACACGAGGTCCAAGCATGGCGTCCACCGGTTCTTCGCTAGTGTCATGTCTCGTAAATAAGTGCAGCGTTACGGATGCTGCGTCTGAGCTGGTCGGTGGTTTTGGTCCAGCGGAAGGGTTGGGCGTGGTCGTTCCAGTTGGCCAGGAAGCGGGTGATGGCCT
>JBKQNE010000086.1:0-100581 GCA_052146355.1 Binataceae bacterium (SeqCode)
CTTGGCATCCCCGATGCGCTTGCTGTGCGTATGCAGCAGAACGCGTGGCTGACCGTTAAGCGCCTCCGGGGCACGACTGCCGGTAAGCGCAAAAATCCGTGCACCCTGTTGCAGGATGCACAGTAACGCCTGCCCCTTAATGTGTCGGGCGCGCCCTCCGCTGCCGGTCTGTGGCGAATTGTTGATTTTACTTGAAAATCAGCAATTCGCCACACACAGGATCTCTGTGAGCTTAGGACCCTCTTGGGACGCGCAATACATGCGCCGTCAGCCGCAGGACCGAGGTCGATAGAACGGGCAACTAAATGCCGCGGTCGCTTGCGATCACTCCTGGGAGTCGGAGCGGTCGAGGGAATGAGCGACGTTGGTCCCATGTATGCAGCAGGAGCGGTGGTGACTGATGGCAGATTCACAGATCGTCGAGATCGTCGGACGAAACTGGCTGGTGAGCGAACTTTATCGTGCCGGTGTCGAAGTAGCTCGACCAGAACGCGACCATGGGATCGATCTGATCGCCTTCGTGGACTTAGACGAGAGCCGTAGGTTCGTCAGCAGACCGATTCAAATGAAAGCCTCCTCCCGGCAGATGTTTGGCGTGTGGCGAAAGCACGAAAAATTTCCCGATCTGCTCCTCGCCTATGTTTGGAACCTGTCCGATGCCTCGCAGACCGAGTGCTATTGTCTTAGCTTCTCCGAAGCCCAGCGT
Organism: Binataceae bacterium (SeqCode); assembly: GCA_052146355.1. Classification (GTDB taxonomy): domain Bacteria; phylum Desulfobacterota; class Binatia; order Binatales; family Binataceae; genus JAFAHS01. Next base: position 707 of record JBKQNE010000086.1, read on the forward strand.
GTAGCTGAGCAGATGGGGTGGACGAAAACGGATTCATGGATCAAGGGTGAAGGCTATTCCACAAGTGCACCCGGAAAACGCCTTCTTTCTCTGCTGGAAGGCTACCAAATGACGCCTGACCTGTGGCGCGCCAAAATTCGCACTAGCTCCGGCGTGGAACGTTAAATCTCGCGTCGCGATCAGCAGCGGACCTGCATTGCCTCTGTATCAGAAACGGCCTTCGCCGCCGTGGCGGCTGGCGCTGGGGCGACGACGGACCCAGGGCTCGTGCGGGCTTGCCGGACCGCCGTAATGGGCACAGGACGCCATCAGAGGAGTGCTGGAACCGGTTAAGGATAGCGCCCTGCGAGACCGCCGAAGAGGTGCACAGAACGATGTTAAGCGGAGCTGCGAAGTTTCCTCGCGTCTTTGGTGCACGGATGCGCAAACCGGGCCGACGCGATCAGCTCACACGGGAGGCAGGTCGACGCCAGCGCAAGGGCATCGTGTGCAGAAGGTATTGATCGGTGCCGAGGATTCATCACAGCTCGTCGGCTAATCTGAGCGGTCATGTATGACATCTGCGAACACAAACATCGGTTTGCGACCTGGGCTGCCGCGCGCGCTGCAAGCTCGAAGGGGTGTAGATTTTCCGTAAGACAAGCACGCGACTTAATAGATGAAGTTCGATACCAGCAACTCAAGCTTCGGGACATGCTGGCTAACGCCGACACGCTCCCTAGCCCGGAAAAATTCGACCAGGCTCATGCCGAGTGGAGAGGGCAGGTTCGGCAGGCCGCGAATGGCCACGGCATCGAAATGACGCATGGCGTAGCCGCAAAGCTACTCAATGTGTACCTAAAAGCGGCGTTTGTCTGTGGTGGAGAGCACGATCATCCGAGAGTCAAGGTAATCCACCCGCCGATTGATCGTCTTTTGCTGAATGGACTGGCGACCAGTCCTGAATCAAAGAAGGACTGGAGGAGGTTTCATCCTTGGACCGGATTGGATAGCCAGCGGTACGAAGAGCTGATCGGGTGCATCCGTGACGCGTTACCTGAGGGTCAGGCACTGTGGAGAATCGAGGAGCACTGGCGCGGGTACCAGTGATCACCACGGGCACATCCGGTGTAGCCGCTCCGGTTTCGAGCGATAATCCGGTCCCGATGGTCGAGCGTTCCGATATCTGGGTCGAGCGCGCGGTGGAAATCCGCAAGGTCGGATGGCACCAGCGCTGCGAACAGCCGGGCGGATGCAAATATCGGGCGGCGATCTGGCTCACCTACATGTAAGGTATCGCACCGCTCTTGGGGCGCAGCCGAGGTCGATGTCTTCGCGGCGTGTTGGCCGGGGCTGGTTTGTACCCGTTTACGAGATGAGGAGGAGCGTCCCTTGCTGCAATGTCCACGAGGCCAAAGTCTTTTCGCCGCCCGTCACGGTCTTGCCATCCCGGCCAACTAATTTCGCCGACACTTTGAGCGCGAACATTGGATTGGTGCTCAACGAGTGCTTCACGCTGAATTTTCCGTCGCGTGTCGCCAGAATCAGTTCGCTCGGTCGAGTACGCAGCCGTGGGTCTTTTTTTGCCGCCATGTAATAGGGCTCCTTTTCCGACGAGAATGTCTTCGAAGATACGACACCGTTACGACACCAGATGGAACCAGTGATAGCGACCTCAGGTTGCTAGCGTGAAGTCCTTCTCTGCGTGGAGTTTTTGGTGGAGCTGACGCGGATCGAACGCGCGACCTCCTGAATGCCATTCAGGCGCTCTCCCAACTGAGCTACAGCCCCACCGCGCGAAGGGATTTTTAGCTAATCCGATGAGACCCGTGGAGTCAACCTGACCTCCCCGCCGCGCGGTGAGAGTTAGCGATCCGGAACCATCACGGCGAGCAGATAAATTCCGAATGCCACGCACGACACGTTGATTGTCGCTTCCACCGCCGTCTGCGATCGCCCCAGCAGATACACGCCGTTTTCCAGGTCGAACAGGATATCCATGCCCGCCAGGTAGAGGGCCGCGCCCGCCGTGACCAGCGCCATCGCGCGGCCCCATCGTGCGCCTCGCGCGAGCCCGATCGCGGCGATCGCCGCCGCCGCGGCCATCAATAGGTCGGCCGCCGGAAACGCAATCTCGAAGCGGTAGCCGAAATCCGAAGGGCTCGGCGTCAGGTTGCCCGTCGCGAAAAAGATAATCCAATACAGCGGCGTCACGATCGCGATGATCCACAGGATAACCCGCGCCGCCATCGGCCCGCGCCATCCACTTTTGACGGCATTCATCTGATTGGATTCCTGAACCTGACCGGCCGACAGACTTTAAGTTACATCTTTGCTATTTGCTTGTTCGTTGCACGGAGACGAGAATGCCGCATTAAGGGGTTTTCTGGGGCGTTTGCGCCCGTGCTTGAGAACCTGTTCGGCTTTCGCATCGGCGGCGTCATTTCCTATACGTTTTCCCGGCCCTATGCGACGACCTTCGATTTCACCTCGATGCGTCTCATTATGCACGGCGATCCTGGAACCCGCACGTCGGCCGAAATGCCGCTGCTCACCAATTAAGCTCCTGTGGCCGTGATCAGAAGATTTACGGCCATCCTAAGCTTTGCCGCGATGAACTTGGTCGCAGGTTTTGGTCTCGTTATTCCAGCCCACGCCGGTCCTATCAGCATCGGTACGATTCCATTCGTCCTTGAAGACAATCGTGTCTACGTCGAGCTGCTGTTTTCTCTACCCGATGGCAGTCCTCGAAAGGCATGGACCTTTGTGGATATCGGCACTCCAAATCCGGTGGTAAGCTCGGCGCTCTACAAGGATCTCCAGCTTGATAAAGAAAAGCAGCTGACTTTTCAGATCGGTGACCTCTCGGTCGGCGTACCGTCCGAGAAGGTCGTGAAGTCAGACTGGTTCTACGGCTTTCGGAAAAATACCGAATTCATACTGCCGGGCAGCGTAATGGAGCATTATCAGGTTGCTATCGATTACTCGGCTCGGACGCTGACCTTTGCGAAGCCCGGCACTCTTCGACCGGAAGGTATCCCGGTGCCGTGTCAGGTGAACGGCGATACCGGACTCATCTCGGTCGGCATCACCGTGGACGGCCGCTCCTATAGAAAGCTATCGACAACGGTTCCGCGTACACGTGGTTCTCCGACCGCACCGCGCAGGCCTGGATCGGCGAGCATCCGGACTGGCAGCGCGGGACGGGCGCGGTCGGGGAGGCTAACATGCAGATGATGTCCGACTGGAGCTTTCTCTTCTTGCAGCTTCCTTCCGCGCTCCAAAGTCCTCGAATGGCGTCGCTGCGACTTCGTCATTCGCAACCTGATCGCGAGGCCGCCGGAATCATATTGCGAGTTCCGGAAATAGCGGTCGGGTCGCTTCTGCTGCACCAAGTCGGAGCGTTGGCCGTTGAAGATATGTTCGACTGGTATTCGAAAAGGGCGTATCCACCCAGCACGAGCAGGCGCCCTGCGGAATCCGTCAGGATCGTGCCGAGCGAATCGATCGCCGGGTTGAGACCGGAGGGCGGGAACGAGCCGAATCTGTAGTTTCTCGGTATATCCTCCCGCGAAAGTTCCTCCCGCTGATTGGGTCCATTTAGGGTCCGGGGTCCCGGATCAATGATCAGCGCTTTACGCTTGCCGGGATCGGTGACGTCTGGATTGTTCAGCGGAACGTGCTTCTTTGCGTAACTGTTCCACTCGCCGAACTCAAGGTCACCGTTTAGCTCCGAGAAAGTGAACCAGATCGGTTTCTTGTTCGCGAGATGAACTGTCCACGTGATGGCTTCGATGCCGGCCTGGCCGATGGCAACCTCGCGGTATTTGTCTCCTTCGTGCTCGTAAATCCGAAACTGCGCGGCTTGGCGTTTGATGGCTCCGGTGACATCTTTGAACTTAGTCACGCGAACAGGCTGACCCTCATCTGTCAACGGATTTCCGTGTCGATCGCATTCGAAACCAAGCCCACCGGTCGTCTCAGGTCCAAGGTAGAAACCGTCGGCACTGTTACCAACCCGAGCCACCCCGATTGTCGGATGTATAGAGAAGCGCTTGTCCATGCTCGTCCCCCCGATTTTGAAACTGTTTTCTCTCCGGACAACCCTGTTGTCGGCCAACACGCGGCATTAATCTTAGGTCCTAACTGCTCCACACTTTGTTATCAAGGGGGCCATATGGCAGAAAATGAGCGCACCGAGAACGATGGGCGTCAACGACGGTTCGTGGTTCCCGTGGGTCGATTTGGAGCACTCGCGGTGATCGCGATCCTGTCCTTCACCGCCTTCCTCCTTTTTACTCCAGCCCTGTTTCTCCGCTGATGCGCCGCGACCCCTCGCCACGTACCCCCGCTCAAGAAAAATTTTCGGAAAGACAATCTGGTCGCTGCCGCCGTTACCCCAGCCCATACAGCGCCGCGGCGTTCTCAGCGACCATCTTGCGCACTTCGGCGTCCGGCACGCCCTCGAAGTCGCGCGCGATCACCGCGCGCGAATTCGGCCACGTCGAGTCCGAGTGCGGAAAGTCCGATGCCCACATCAGGCTCTCCACGCCGATAAATTCGCGCGTCATCACTCCCACCCGATCGTCCTGAAAGGTCGCCTTCACCTGGCGGCGGAAATAGAAGCTCGGCGGATTCGCAATCGCGTCGCGTTCCAGGTACCGGTATTTCTCGTACGCGTGGTCGAGCCGCTGCACGAAATGCGCGATCCATCCGATGTCGTTTTCGACCGACACCAGCTTGAGCCGCGGAAAACTCTCCAGCACGCCGCCGTAGATCAAATCCGTCAGCGACCGCTCCACCGAATGATGCAGCGCCGGGTAACTTTTCATCACGCTGTTGAAATCGCTCCCGCCGCGATCGCGATGCTCCGTCAAAATATGCAGGCTCAGCGGCAAACCCAAATCCTGCGCCGCCCCCCAGAACAGCTCATACGATGCGTCGCTGTAAGGACGGCTCGCCGGCGGCAGCGCGCAGATCATCGCGCCCTTGAGCCCTTTCTTCGCGCTACGCTCCAGCTCCGCGACGCCCTCCGCCACGTCATCCAGCGAGATCATCGCGGCGCCCGCCAGCCGCTTGCGGTCGTACGCGCAGTAGTCCGCCAGCCAGTCGTTGTACGCGCGGAAGCTCGCTGCCCGCAGCGCGCCGTCTTCGAGCTGAAACAGCCGCATCCCCAGGCTGGGATATAAGACCTCGCCGCGCACGCCGTCGCGTTCCTGATCTTTGATGCGCAGCGCCGGATCCCACGCCGATGGCCTCACCCCCGGATATCCCGCCGCCATCGCCGCGCCGAATTCCTTCGGGTCGACGCCCGCCACCGCGAAGCCCGCGACCGGAAACGGCCGCAACCCTTCGGCGACAAAGAAATCGCCCTCGCGATCCCCCGCGTGATCGATGACCCGCGGCGCGCGATCGACAAAGCGCTTGTCGATTCGCGATGTCCACACATCGGCGGGCTCGATCACGTGGGAATCTGCGGAAAGGATGCGCTCCGGCAGCATCGGGATATCCTCCTTGGAGGCGACGGTCTGATCGCCGTTTAACGCCGCCGCCCGCCGGCCGTCAACCGCTGCTCGTCCGAATCAGGCCATCGAGGCGGGAAACCAGGACATCGCAAGCGCGTGAAGCTCCCACACTCCCCTGCGCTCGCGCTTAACTTGCGGCTATATTAGTTCGGAAGTAACGAACCCGGATTTCCATTTTCTAGGTGGACTACCAATTTGATAAAATCTTGCAGAGCCCTTGATAGAACGCGCTACGGCCGATCCTGGAGCAGGAATTTCACGCGAACGGATGGATCCGAGGATGAATTATGAAGACGACTGACGAGTTGGTTCGTGAGCTGGTTGACCGCGAAGCCATCCGCGATCTTCCGGTACTCTACTGCGACTGCTTGCGGAGAAAAGATGTTGATGGCCTGCTTGGTCTGTTCACCGACGATGCAACTTTTGTCATGAAGGGCATCGAGGTTGAAGCCGTCTCGCGTGGGCGCTCCCAAATCAAGAGGATGCATGAAAAAGCGGTCGCCGAGACGAACCCCCAGCTGTTCGTCCACACTCAAATCGTGAATCTGCTTGGCGCAGACCGGGCAACCGGCCGATGCTCCGTGGAAGTGCGCAATCTGACGATCACCTTGGACTGGCTTGGCCTGGGTTACTTCGAGGACGAGTACGCAAAGATCGGCGACCAGTGGAAGTTCACCTCGCGCTACCACACCTTCGACGGACTGGACGACAAGCTATATCTGAGGACTTTCATCCCATAAGTTCCCGGCATGCCATTCAGGACCTGACTTCGGTCGGCGATTTGGGCGGTTATAGCTATCGCGGAATCCCGGAAAGAAAACCTTCAGACTGGCGGCAATCATGTTTGTATTGGCTTGCTCGTCGTTGGCGATCGCTCAGGAAGTGCCAAAGTCGGCACTGGTTGTGAAAGCGTCCCGGCGACCTCGCGGACTGACCGACTTACGGTCCTGCGATCTTGCTACGCCGCAATCTCTACCCGTGAAGATGCAGAATCGACGCTTAAGCCACAGTAACCGCTTGCCAGTTCCGCACCGTTTAGCGGATGACGTAGCCAACAGCTATTGTCGAGCGCGCGCTGCCTCAACCAACGCTCGATCGCCGTAGGGATACGAATCGATGGGGCGGGACGGCATACCCGACATGAGCGCGCCGATGTTCTCTGCGATGCGATCGACGAATCGCCGCTGTACAGGTGTGTCGTCCAAGCGATTGTAGAGCACCACCAGGGCTTGATCGTGTTCCGGGCTGAACCCGACCAATGAGGAGTAATTTTCTGTACCGCCCCCGTGGCTGTAATAACGGAGCTTCTCGTTATACACCCAAGCCAGTGCGATTTTCGCGTCCTGCCAGGCGTCTGCCCGCAGTTGGTGATCTATTGTGAAAGCGGCGGCTAGAGTTGCGGCGGGAGAGCCCGCGGGTACGCGATTGCCGGGCACCGCCGGATGCATGTTCGCGTTCAGGTAGGTGAGCATATCCGATGCGGTGGATTTCAGACCGCCCGCTCCCACAAAAAAAGGATAGTCCCACGCCCCGCCCTCAACAGGATCAAGGGCCGTATCATAGCCTTGAATCATGCGCTTCTTCTGTTCAGGCGAGAGAGTGACGACGGTGTCGTTCAGACCAAGCGGTCCGGTCACTTCCGTTCGGATGAGCTGCTCGTAGGAGGTGCCCGCGCGCTGCGCCAAGGCATAGCCGAGCAAGCCAAAGCCGAAATTGCTATACAGGAATTTCGCGCCGGGAGGCTTTGCAGAACCATTCCTGGAAAAAAATGCGCGCAGCTTGACGATATCGTAATCGGCGAACGGATTCGTTGAGCCCGGCGCCAGTTCCAGATTATTCGGCAATCGCGGAAGGCCTGAATGATGCGTTGCGAGATCGAGCAGCGTGATCTCGCTGCCGTCGATTTTCTCAAGCGTGCCCACTGGTAGTAACTCGCGGACCGGCTCGTCGAGCGTTACTTTCTTTTGCTCGACCATTTGCGCGAGCGCGAGGCCGGTGAACGTTTTGGTGATGGAGCCTAACTCAAAGATCGAGTCTCGATGCGCCGCACCATAGCTGAAAATACGCCGCCGTCCGTGATCCAATACGCCAATGACGACACCGCCGCCCGTCGACTTGGCGAGCAAGCCGTGTTCCGTAATGGGCGCGAATTCGCGATCTAGTATCTGCTTTAGGCGGTCCAGCGAAGCCGGCGCAATGGCGGGGACTGGGCTACCTTCTGACAACTCGATAGCGTTGCTTGTTCGGCGTCTGAACTCGAGCGGTAACGAGGTTGCCTGATTCCATACGCCTGTCAGCGACTTGCCATCGGCGCTCACCTTGCCCTCATAAGTGGCGTGGAGCAGCGGAACCTCAAAGGCAAGTGTGTCCCTGTCGAATTTGATCTTCTCACAGCGCAGTGCCATCGCATCAATCCGATCGAGGCCGTCGAGCCAGACATCCAACTCATCTGGGGAGATTGCCTTTACGTGCAACTCGAGTCGTTCAGATTTCGATCCTCGAGAGCGCAACAAGCCGAACCAGTCTCCGTCGATCCTGGAAGGCCGGACCTTTGCAGCTAACGTGTGCTGATACCTGAGACTGAGCGATCCCGAAACGCCGTCCCTCCACGTGACGGCGCCACTGATCGTCTTGCCGTCGTGGTCCAAGGTTCCCGCGTAGTGGAACCCGACCCAACTCGGAATGTCAAAACTGAAATCTATGCCGTTCAGAGTCGCGTCGGTGGCGGATAGGCCCCACCAGCCGCGCTTGGGGACATCCGCAGATATCGAGAGTTTCCCGTCCGGCCCGTCCGCTACGCGTAGGATCATTTGCAGACGGCTGTCGCCTTGGACGATGTCGCCGCTCCAGACTCCGTCAATGTTGGACGGCGATTGTTGCGCCGGAGCGGCCGATACCAAGGCAGGGAGCAGTAACCATAAGGTCGCCAGAAGTAAGCTGAGACGCGCGCTTCCGAGGCGCGCACTTCCGTAGATCGCCGCCCAGCCACCGATGGACATCGTCTCTGTCCCTTTGGAGCTCACTTCGCCTCTCGTCATACGAAGGCTCCAAGCTTAGCTAAGATGTAGTTGGGAAAACTAACTCGAAGTTTGCCGGCGTCCGGCATGCTCGGCAATCGCTATCAGCTTTGTCGACGACGGCCTGACCCTAGTTGCGAGAATTGCCCGAGGATAATCCAAGTGACCGCTGCGCCCAGAGCAAACTATTTCGTTGGAAGCGAGCCGCTATAAAATGTCGGCAATCACGTGAACCGGCCCTGATAATTCAAGAGCGGCCGCCCAACGAGAAATTCGGCCGGTCCCGCTGTTTCAACATACTGGACAGACGAACACGTTTTTTGTACAAACGTACACATGCTGTTCCCCAACGGAGACGAGCGCGCCCGGCGCGCCGGCGACGACCGCCGCGGCACCATCCTCGAAGCCGCCATTCGCATCATCGGTGGCGGCGGTCCCGATGCGATCACGCATCGCGCGGTCGCCGCTCGCGCCCGCGTGCCGCTCGGCTCGGTTACCTACTACTTCGACTCGCGCGAGGAACTGGTTCGCGAGGCGTTCCGTTACTACCTCGGCGCTGTCATGCGATTCCTCGCCACGCTCGAACAGGAGACCTCGCCGGAGTCGCTGACCGAGCTCGCCGACTTCCTGGTCGAAGTGACCCGTCGCGAGTTCATGGAACCCGAACTGGCGCGCGCGGAATACGAACTCATCCTCTATGCCGCCCGCGATGAATCCCTGGCGCGCGAATTCAACGCTTACGAGCGCTCGCTGGAAATTCAGCTCGCGGCTCGCCTCGAGCGGATGGGCGCGGCCCGCCCTATCGATTCCGCACGCACGCTCATCGACCTGGTGCGCGGCTTCGAGCTGGAACGGTTCACCCACCCCGGCGCCGAGTTCGCCGATCTTCGCCGCCGTTTGCTGCCGGTGCTGGAGGCCCTCACCACTGCCGCGCCGCCTCATCGCGCGCGCAGAGCTTTCGCAACTGTGACCAAACGTGATTTACGCACCAATGCCGGGAGAAGATTGCAATGAAGGTTGAACATCTGCCCAACTCCGCCACTGGCGAACAGGTCAGTGAAATTCTGAGCCGCGATGGCGCCGTGGTCGTCGACTCCGTGCTGAGCGCCGAGGAGATGGATCAGGTTGCCGGCGACCTCCGTCCCTGGATTGATAAGACTCCGATGGGGCCCGACATGTTTTCGGGCAAGAACACGCGCCGCACCGGCGCCCTGGTCGCGCGATCGCAGAAATGCCGCGACCTCGTGATGCATCCGCTTGCGCTCGCGGCGTGCCGCACGTTCCTGGCGCATGCGACCAGCTTTCAGCTTCATCTCACGCAGGTGATTGCGATCGGCCCCGGCGAGCCCGCGCAGACGATTCATCGCGACCAGTGGGCATTCGATTTCTTCAGCTTCCCCAAAGGCTACGAGGTCCAGTGCAATACCATCTGGGCGATGACCGATTTCACGGAATGCAACGGCGCCACCCGCGTGATTCCGGGCAGCAACCAGTTCGATGACAAGCTGCGCTTCAAGGAAGAAGACACCATCCCGGCCGAGATGACCAAAGGCTCGGTGCTCTTCTACAGCGGCAGCGTCTATCACGGCGGCGGCGCCAATCGCTCCGGCCAGACCCGGATGGGCATCAACATCACCTACAATCTCTCGTGGCTCCGCCAGGAAGAAAATCAGTACCTCGCGGTGCCGCTCGAAATCGCGCGCACGCTCCCGCTCGATCTGCTGCGGCTCATGGGCTATCAGCGCGGCGCCTATGCGCTCGGCTATGTCGGCGATCTGCTCGACCCCATCCAGATCGCCCGGCCGGATTTGAACATAAAAAACACCGGCCTCGGCGACGCCCAAGCCACCACCGAGAAACTCAAGAAGCAGGGCCGCGAGTTCAGCCAGCAACCCGCCAAAGCATAGGCAAAACAGAAATCCGCAGATTACGCAGCTTTCACCGATTCCGGAAATCTGTCCGCCAATCTGCGAAATCTGCGGATTACTCCTGTGCGTGGTCGATCAGCCCCGTGACGACGCGCAGTTCAATCTTCCCTGAAAAATCGTTCGGTAAATGCTGGCGAGTGTTTTCTAGTTCCAGAGCAGAGGGCTAGAGTAATTTGCGTATCGCAATGGCTTTTCTGAGAAAGACACGGAGTTGAAAAATGGCGGATTCATCTACCTACGTTCCCCCGAAAATATGGAACTGGAACAAGGCGAGCGGCGGAAGGTTCGCAAATATCAATCGACCGATCGCAGGGCCGACGCACGACAAAGAACTGCCCGTCGGACGCCATCCACTGCAGCTATACTCGCTCGGTACTCCCAACGGAGTGAAAGTCACGATTCTGTTGGAGGAGCTGCTGGCTCTCGGCCATAGCGGCGCAGAATACGATGCGTGGCTGATCAACATCGGCACCGGCGATCAGTTCGGCAGTGGGTTCGTTGCGATTAACCCGAACTCCAAGATCCCCGCGCTACTCGACCGCAGCGGCCCCACGCCTATCAGGCTTTTCGAGTCAGGAGCGATCCTGTTGTATCTCGCCGAGAAGTTCGGAGCGTTCCTGCCGAAAGAAAACGGCGCGCGCGCCGAGAGCCTGTCCTGGTTGTTCTGGCAGATGGGAAGCGCGCCGTATCTTGGCGGCGGGTTTGGCCATTTCTATGCCTACGCCCCCGAAAAGATCGAATATGCAATCGATCGATATGCGATGGAAGTTAAACGCCAGCTTGACGTACTCGATCGTCGCCTCGCCGAAACCGAATATCTCGGTGGCAGCGCGTACACGATAGCCGATATCGCCATCTTCCCCTGGTACGGTTGGCTCGCGAAAGGTTGGCTCTATGGGGCCGGCGAGTTTCTGAACGTTGGCGACTACAAGAACGTCCAGCGATGGACAGATGTGATACTTGAGCGCAGGGCAGTCAAGCGTGGCACGATGGTCAATCGCACTTACGGTGACCCGTCGACGCAGCTTCACGAGCGCCACGATGCCAGCGACTTCGACACTAAGACTCAGGATAAGCTCGCTCCGGTAAATGGAACGTCGCGCTGATCAGTCAATCTTCGGCTCAATTCGCCAGTAAACCTGTAACCCTATTAGGCTGGATGTCGCGCGTATTCCGCGTGACACCCGCATTTACAAAATACGCACGGATCGTTCGGTTTGACTCTGGTTAAACTTTTTTAGACTTGGATGTGTTTTGCGCGACCGCGTACGCTCTCGCTCGTGGCCGCCGCGCGAGGAATCCCGGATTCCGCTGCCGCTGTGCTCGCCAACTGAAACCTGCTCGCGCAGATTTCACCGATTCCGAAATCTGTCCGGCAATCTGCGAAATCTGCGGATTATTCCTTCAACACTTATCAACGACCAGCGGGATGTACAGATGTGCGCTGCACTCAAAAAGTGCTGGAATCCTTAAACAGCAGTAACTATCGTTTAAGTTCCTCGTAGCCACCAACCAGGATAAGATTGGACCTCGCGGCCCTGAGGCGGTGCTGTGCGATAGCTTGGTAATCCGACGATTCGTACCAACCCCTCGCGAGTCCCATCGAGGGGAATTCAAGGACGACCGTTCGAGTCCGAGGCCACGTTCCTTCAAGCACTTTGGCGTCCTCGCTCGCCACCAGCACCCGGCCTTCAAACGGTGCAAGAGCTCCCATGAAACCGGCGAGACTTCTGGTACTCAGCGGAATCGTGGACCGTTACCTGTCCGATGATATATGCCGGCATTATCGATCCAAATCTTGAGCAATGGTACGGTGAAAAACTGACGCACACGGAGGTGTTGCCAGTGTTCAGCGGAATTATCGAGGAAATCGGTCAGATCTTAGAATCGAGTGCGGGAGTATTGAGCGTGCGGGCCAACCGAACCTTAGAGGGAACGAAACTCGGCGACAGCATAGCCATCGACGGAGTCGACCTCACGGTGGTCGACATGAGCGATACGCAGATGAGCTTCAATGTCATGCCGGAAAGTTATCGCCGCACTACTTTGGACCGATTGCGAGCAGGGCACAGAGTCAATCTCGAGAGATCTTTGCGCGCAGGAGATCGCCTCAGTGGCCACCTGGTTCGCGGAGTGGTGGAGGGCACTGGAAAGCTGGAGGCCCGACGTGACGACGGCGATGCCATTGTTGTAACTTATTCCGCGTCGAAATCGCTTCTCGAAAACATGGTTGAGAAGGGGCCGGTATGCGTCGATGGTGTTAGTCTCACCGTCATTCGAAAGACGGACCAAAATTTCTCTGTCTCGCTCGTCAAGTTCACCCAAAATAATACCAGCGTGCTGGACAAAGAGATCGGCGATCTGGTCAACGTCGAAACAGACATCCTGATGCGGTATGTGGTTCAAGCGTTAGAGGCGCGGGGCCTGCCCGCCGCAGATCCTTCGAAACATTAACGCACGCACGGTCTGGGATCTCGCCCGGAGATCCGACCTCGTTCGAATGCTGCCCGACGGGGATGTGCAGGCACTCTATTCTGATTGCCTGGCAGCCTTGGATCGGCTGCGCGCTCGTCTCTCTTAGACTCATGACCCGGACTAAACAACCGGATGGTGACACAGTGGTGACACAGAACGTCGACGGACGCTCCAGCGAATCGGATATCTTCCTAATCTGATTTTATTTGATTTTTTGGAGCCACCGTCGGATTCGAACCGACGAGCATAACTAAAAGGCCATCGATAGTCCCGCGCCGAGGAGCCCCAAACGCGCCAGTGCCTGGCCTGTAATTCTCGCGCCCCCCGCAAGAAAGCCGTCCTGAGTCACAGAGTGCGAATTTCGCAGCGCACCGCGCACATCGCAGGTCCGATCTCTGAATCTCTCATCAGCGAAAGCTCCTTTTTCTGGTTCCCCTTCCCACCCAAGGAAGGGGTCAGCGGTTAGGTTGAACCGCACGTCAACAGGCAGATGAACAAGAACTCCCGCCATCGTCTACCCTTGGTGTCTTAGTGGTTAAGTCCGCCGCACGGCAGTTCGGACATGGTGCGAGCAGGAATACCGGATCCGTAGGGATGACGTTGTCAGGTCACAAGACCAGGAGCGTGTTCGATCGCTACAACATCGTCAGCGAGGCCGAGCTCGCCGCGGCTGCCGAACGTTTGCGGGCACATCTGGGAACTCAGCCGGTTCAGCCGGCGAAGGCCTGCTTCTTCCGGCCTTAAAGTCCAAGATCGTGATGCCCGCAACCGCCTCCCTAAGTTTCGATGGCGAAAACTCATCCTGATGACACCAGAACGGACCCGGAACCGGCTCCAGCCTATGCACCGGGCGCCGCTATCGTTTAGGAATTCGGAACTGTCGCGACAACGGACTCGAGGAATTCACTGACACTTCTGCCGTCCGTTTCCCAAATCCCATGGTGAATCCGGTAGCGAATTTCCTCTACGTGTTCCAGCTCGAAGCCTCGGACAATCGCATTATGAACGGCTCCTTCCAGATCTGTCTTGGACGGACTCAGCCTGCTGCCAATCTCCGGCACAAAGCGCGCGAGACTTTCTATGCGCAAAGCAGTCAAATTGTCCTTTGTGTCAGTAGCAATTAGAGGCACAACACATAACCAAAAGTGCTCCTGATCTGAGGAGGCCGCCATACCTTGTGCATAGCTCATGCTGATCGAGTCACTCCTGGTCGCTTTAATTTCGATTTTCGCTAGCAAGGTATCTGCAGATAGCTCCAACGAACCCACATCTTCGCTTGCAGCCAAGCCCGCGAGGTACGCAGCGGCGTCATATCCAACAAAATTCGCCTTTACTCGAACACCGAGAGACCTCAGGAGATCGTCCAGATGGTCTCGGAGTAGGTCCTCCACCTTTCGACCGATTTGCTGATTTTCGGCCCAGCGTTCGGCAGCCTCTTGCCGAGCCTCAATGTCGCGCATCAACTTGTCGACTTCACCTGGGTTCTCGGCCGCCAACTTTGTGAGTTGCGCAAGCTTACGCCGAAGCTCTGACCGATGCCGTTCATCAGTAGATAGCAGAGCCTGTTCCAGCACGTTGATTCCCGCTAGTTCTAGGAACTGTTCAGCCTCGAAGTCCAACGCGACCTTGGCTAGCTCCTTGTCATGCTGCGTCAGGGTAGCAAAGCTTTCCGTAGTCAGTCGGTCGTGTGCTTTGCGACGCGGAACCCATTGATTGTGTCGTATCCAGGCGAGCCACTCCGAAGGCACGATCGTATGGGGTCGTCCACACTCACATGGTATTTGTTCTCGTTTGCACCATGATCTTTCAAAGCGGATCACGAACTCCAGAACAAACCGCAGAAATCTTGACGCCCGTTCTCGGCTCCCACGCAGTGCATCGTAGAACGTCTCAGTGCCGACGAGAGCGATGCGACCCACTTCGATAGCAGGTGTATTTCCGACCGGGCTATGCCTGTCCCCCTCAAGCTCACTCTCCATGGCATACTTCTCGATATCTTCCAGCTCCCGCCCTTCTGACCACGTGAGCTGGGTGAGAACCACGTCATTGTGCCCGGCTTCGGTCCACGTATGATCATCGAGCAAGGGAGCATAGCGGTCGCTTAGAACCGAACCGCGGGGAAACGCATCCCAGAACGATCGCGCCGCTACCGGCCACAAGACAGCGGGGAACAGCAAGGAAGCGCGACCACCAGATGTGCTCGCAAGGGCCTCATCTTCCTGTCGGTCACGCACGATAATGGGTAGAGAGTCCTTAAGGTCACTCCAGCGGCCTTTGCCGGCGAGCCATTTGAACATTCCTATGCATGCGGCCTTAAACTCCTCGCGAGGAGGCATCGTTGCTTCGCTTGCCTGCTTCTTCAGCGAATCTTTCGCCTTCGAAATCAGGGTCACCTCCTCTTCAAGCCGACTGACAATTGTCTCGCCCCCTACAACGCCGCGATGCAGCAATCGTTGGCGAATTGAATCACCAAGAGCCTCAAGAATGTCCTTGAGCGATTCGTCGATCTCGTCATCTCTTGCCAGTTCGTCGTTGCTCCGAAAACGGCCTTCTTCCGTCTGATCCGGAAGTAGGCCGTCTACGGCGCCTCGTCTCTCGTCGTCAGGCAAGGCAACGAGCAGGCCGTTGAGCCACTTCAGCGCCTCTGCGATATCCCCATCAGTAGGTAAGAGTTTGCCAAGCTCGCGTAGGCTTTCAGTCTGCTTCACGCGAGAAAGCAGACGATTCGAATCCAAAATGCACGCTTTCAGGAAATCATCGTCGGCTTCGAGCAAATCAAGCCAAGCGCTCGCCATGGCAGCACATTCCTCGGCGACGGTGTCGATCGGAAGCTGATCGCTAAAAAAGGTTTTTCCGAAGTCGAAGGTGCTTTTCCAAGTGAAGCGCGTATCGCTTATGGGAAAAATTGTCTGTGCGGCTTTCGCCCTGGCAGTGGCACATGTATGCACAAGTGGAATTGTCGCGAGCTTACGAACAAGAGTGTGCTGGAAGCTTCGATACCAGCTCTTGTCTACAAGCCAACCCGGAGCATCAAGAGGAGCATGAATCTTTAGGAATCTGTGCAATCCTTCGAACCCGTTTTCCGAACAGCACACCGCAAGAGCCACAAGCAAATCCGCCGTTGCGGTTAGCAATGATTTGTTCAACTCTGCGCGCTCGCCGCCGTCAGCTCCAAATTCAAGCCCATCGCGCTCCTCCGTGGTTTGGAATCTCCGATCATGAATCACGACGGGCAGTCCAAGGCCAAAAGACTGCACCAATGGCAGATACACAAAAAGATTCGGTGTGGTCCTCGGGACGGAAACAATTGCGCGTGTTCCTGTTTCAGAGTGTGTGATCGGGACGGCCACGCTCGCTTCGTTGCTATGACACATTGCTAAACGAACATGACTTGAACCTTGACGGACGGTGACAATCGAAACGTTGGTGGACAGGTTCTCTTCGCTTTCACGCTGAAAACGTTCGCGGTGCTCTACGGATAGCTCGACCTCAATGGACTCGATCGTTCGATCAAACGCTAGGAGATAGGGGATGGCATCTAGCTGGAAGTCGGTCTGTAGCTGTGAGCCCTGAATCGCAGCCGCGCTGGTGAGGTCATAGATGAACTCAGTCCATTCGGACGGAGCCGTGTCTTGCGCAGATAGCGAGCGCTCGAAGGCTTCCATGGAACGCTCCATCGCTTCACCAACTTCGCCAGCTTCCCTTCCAGAGCGCTCAAGGTCGAACTCGAAGCCGAGCGCCTTGTGAGCATCGTCGAGCAGTGTGCCACGCACATGGACCTTCCTTGAGAGAAGGTGCGAGGACAAGAATCCCGTACCGAATTTGCCAAGCTGCTCCGGATTCTCCTGCTTAGTCGAACCGTGGTAGATGAGGCTTAGAATCTCCTCCTCTGAAAACATCCGTCCGTTATGTGCGAAACGGATTTTGACTCGTACCGAATGCCACCCGAATCGTCATAGGGCGCCCGAGTTCAGGAAAGTCCCGCGCGTTTTGCACAAGTTCCCAAAGCCAGCGGTTTGCGAACTGAGGCCGGCGTTCTTCAAGGCGTTGAAGGGCTTTGAGTATTTCCTGTGCGTTGTTTCGATGAAGTATTCGCCTGGCTTTCTGCGCCCTCCGCGCCCGACCTTCTTCTCGTAGGTCCATATTGTTTCCTCATCCTGTCCGGGGAGAGCCAAGCACGGAGCTGTCTCTAAGATGTCCTCAGAATTCACTGCGATTGTGGGATTTTTGGAGCCACCCGTCGGATTCGAACCAACCTGCTGATTACGAATCAGCTGCTACCAACTGAGCTAGGGTGGCTCCGCGAACGAAATAGCCTGGCGGACGGCGTATCCGCACGAAAGGGACGGGAATCCTGACGTCCGGCGCAATCCGCGGATTGCCGCGGATTCCAGCCCTTTCCCGCGGCGGGTACTTGAGCCCCGGCGGGATGCGGCAGAAGATGGGCGCATCGGGCGATGCGGCCGGACGAGTTCATCCGGGACTTTCGCGTGACTATCGCCGCGCTGGCTTCCTGGCTTGATGTCTCTTTAAGCAATCGCGAAAAGGGCGATGAAAACGAAGGTAGTCGTTCTTGCACTGTTGGCGCTCGCTGCACTCTAAAAATGCTGGAATCCTTAAACAGCAATAACTATCGTCTAAGTCCATCGTAGCCACCAACCAGGATGAGATTAGTTCTTGCGGCCTTGAAGCGGTGCTGTGCGATAGCCTGGTAATCCGACGATTCGTACCAACCCCTGGCGAGTCCCATTGAGGGGAATTCAAGGACGACCGTTCGAGTCCGAGGCCACGTTCCTTCAAGCACTTCGACGTCCTCGCTCGCCACTAGCACCCGGCCTTCAAACGGTGCCAAAGCTCCCATGAAACCGGCGAGACTTCTGGTACTCAGCGGAATCATGGACCGTCACCTGTCCGATCACATATGCGGGCATTGTCGATCCCCCTTCTTACTTTTGAACCGGCCTTCTTTAAATCCTGATTCAGCCCCGATTTCCGTTATCTCAGTGAGCTATCAATTTGGTAGAATACGCTAAAAAGCGCTGATGGGCGTGGGTTTGGATGCGATCGAAGCGGTGTGGAGGTGCAGCGGCGGTGGGTTAGACTCAAAATCGGCCCTTTCAGCTGTCCTTCAACAGCTCGTTGAAGGTCGATTTCCAAGGCGCTCGGGTGACCTCCGACGGTGGTCTGATTCTGGTGCGCGAGCGGGGGTGTAATTATCAAATGAATCGCGAAATATCGAGGGTTCTGATTCGACCACTGACCAGAGATGATCTGCCAGAGGCGCGGCGCATTTGCTGCACCGCTTTCGGGACTTTCCTGGGCGCGAGCGATCCGGAGAATTTCTGGGCGGATCGCGACTATGTCAATGGCCGCTTCGGGGCCGAGCACGTCGCGAGCTTCGCGGCCGAGCTGGACGGCGAGCTGGTCGGCTCCAATTTCGCGACCCGCTGGGGTAGCGTCGGCTTTTTCGGGCCCAATACGATGCGTCCGGAGCGGCAGGGGCGCAGTGGCGGCAAGGCTCTGGTCGAAGCAGTCAGCAACCAATTCGAGGATTGGGGTGTCAGGCACGCGGGACTGTGCACCTTTCCGCAGAGTCCGCTGCACCTCGCGCTCTACGGCAAATTCGGGTTTCGCGCGCGGTTTCTGACCTCCATTATGGCGGTGCCCGCCCGGCCCGCCGGCAATGCCGGGTCCTGGTCGCGCTATAGCGCGCTGCCCGAAGACGATCGGCGTCGTGTCGAGGCGGTATGTCGGGAGCTGACCGACACGCTCTATGACGGCCTCGATCTCGGCCCGGAAATCCGCACCGTCGCGGCGCGCGGCCTCGGCGACACCCTGCTGTTGTGGGAGGGCCCGAGCCACCTCGCCGGATTTGCGGTATGCCATTGGGGACCGGCCAGCGAGGCCGGCGAGGGCTGCTGTTACGTCAAATTCGGTGCCGTGCGGCCAGGAGCCGGGGCCGCCGCGCACTTTGCCGGGCTCCTCGACAGCTGCGGCTCGCTCGCCGCGGCGGTCGGGATGCCAAACCTCCTCGCCGGGGTCAATCTCGCCCGCGAGGAGGCCTATCTGCAAATGGTGGCGCGCGGTTTTCGCGCCGAGACCCAGGTCGTCACCATGCACCGGCCCAACGAAGCGGCTTACAGCCGCCCCGGCCTCTACGCCCTCGACGACTGGCGCTGACCGCTCCAACGCCGCCGCGCGACTTCAGTCGATCGACGCGTGTTGGCACGGGCGTATGTCGCGGATTCCGCGTCCGAGCCGGCGCCGCAGGAGCCGGCGTGGCGCGACCCCATTTGCATAACCCACCGCCAGCGTATGATGTTCTTTCGACTATCACCTATATCGAACATTCCGTTTCAGACTCTCAACAGGACCATTTGGTCTGCAAACGCAAGTTTCACCACGGTTTTGAAACTCCGACGAACCAGATCCGCTCTTGGACCCATCGCTAACTTGTCCAATATGTTCTGCCGACGTAAGCTTTCGGATTGGGGCTGACTGCCAACGGCGCGGCGGCATGCGACCAGCAGCGTTAGCTGGCTGGGCTCCAAGTCCTGGCATAAAACGAGGAATACGCTTATGTCGGCTTTATTCTCTGGCGGCTGCGCCTGTGGGGCGATTCGCTACGAGTGTTCGGCAGAATCCCTTCTATCGGAAATTTGCTATTGCCGCGATTGTCAGCATTCCAGCGGCAACGCTTCTGCCGCGCTACTGGTCGTTCCTCTGGCCAATTTCACCCTGATAAGTGGCTCACCCAAGTATTACCGGGTGATGGGGACCAGCGGGTATCCGATGGACCGAGGTTTTTGTCCTGAGTGTGGCTCGCCGGTGGTCGTCAAGGCACATCGTGCCCCGGACCTGATGATTATTCTGGCTGCGAGTCTGGATGACACGAGCGGATTTCGGCCTCAGCTTGAGGTGTGGACGGGGAGTGCGCCGCCATGGGCGTGTTTGCACCCGACGCTCCCGAAGATACAGGAGCAGGCGACGGATGAAGACCTGCAACGGTTCATGACTCCGAGCTGAGGGCCCGGAGACTTCGCGGCAGTTTGTCCGGCTTGCCACCCTTGACGAACTCGCCTCGTCGTATGCCCTTTCATCGCGGCGACCGGTGCGGGTGGTTTTCGGAAGCGCCAGAGTTGGAGTCGGAGCCTGTCCTTATTTCGCGGGCACCATGCCAAGAGCACTTTGCTCGGCGTTTCGCAGCCATCCGGTCATGCCGAGCCTCTGGAAGTGGTCCGACGCCGTGGCGAGCAGCGGTCGTGCGCGTTCGCGATCGCCTGGCGCGCCGCGCCGCAGGTACATAAGCGCTTCATCGTAGTCGACCGTTGCGCGCAGCGGCCGGGCCCCCTGCTCATCGAGCACGTCGCGCGCCTTTGCGAACCATCCCACGGCTTCGTCGTAGCGACCCTGCAGCGCACAGAGATGGGCTAGTGCTAGACGGCTGTCTACGGAAGGCCAGCGAAAATCGGGGGGCAGAACTTTTTTGCGTATGTTACGCTCGATGACTTCGGCGTGCGCCGCGGAATTGAGCTCCCAAACAGTGCGCGCTGCGAACAGCGCCGTCGAAACGTAAGTGAAAGCCCATCCGGCCCCATACTCGAGCGCCGCGGGAAGTTCATTCATCTCCCGTAATGCGCTTTCGCGTTCGCCAATGAAGGCGTGTATACAAGCCGTGTAAGCATACGCGCCGGCTAGTTCAAGTACCTCTGGCCCTTGGGCTTTCAGGAACTCCATGACCCCCATCGCAGCATTGGACTGGCCGAAATCGCGGCGGATATCAGGCAACAGCTGATCCCAATTTTCGTTCATCGCCAAATGGAACTCTGTCCGTGCACCCGCAAGGGTCATTGAACCGAACGATGGTTGTCCGGTCGACATGGCGGCGGCCCGGTCAATCGCTGCTTGCCCCTCGACGAAATCTCCGAGCGCGATCTGGCATCGCGCGACCCCGGCCCATGCGGCCATCGCCTTTACGATCGCCCCACGTCGCTCGCATTCAGTAGCGTCCTGTCGATACAGTGAAAGCGTCAAACGCAGGTTCCCGCCCCGCCATAAACCCCTCGCACGGGGCGACGGATCTTCGAGGATTTCTCTGCGCGACAAATGAATCGGATCGATATTCCGCGCCGTCAACTGTTCGCGAGGAAGTGTCCTCAGCACCTCACACAGTTCATGAGTTTCCGGTGAGTCGCGCAAAATCCCCGGGTTGGAGGGGTCTTCGCCCTCGGCTCGATTGATATCTATCTCGGTCAGGCTCGCCCACGTGATGTCGTGACGACTTTGCACGTGGCGCAGTCCTTTCTTTGCGAGTTGCCAGGCGCCACGGGTTATTCCCGCACCGAACATGGCGCGCGCGATCCGCTCGTAGAATTCGGCAGCGGATAGACTTCCTTCTGCCGCCGCAATGCGCTCGCCGGCCTCCAGCGCAACCTTCAGCGCCTCCTCTCCATTCAGGGCCCAGGTCAGCGCGAAGCTCAGGCGTGCCTGTAAGCGTGGCCGTTTTGGATCGTTCTCCGGAATGAGATCCAGTGCAATTCGAAGGAATGCCGCAACCTCGTGATGGTCGTAAGCGGCTTCCGCGTTGTCTGCCGCCGCAATCGCGTAGGTCGCGCCGCGCTCGGCGCCGGACGATGCCGCCGCAGCGCCGCGCCAGAACTGGAACGCCACTTCGGCGGCATGATCCGCCGTGCGTTCGCCCCACGAGCGCTCCATTTCCTCGGCGATCTTGCGATGCAAACGCACGCGCCGCGCTGGATTGAGCTCGTTGTACAGGGTGTGCCGGATCATCGCATGCGAAAAGTCGAAACTCTCGGAATTGGAACCCGGCCGAAGAAGCTGCGCGTCGAGTGCCTCATCGATCGCGCTCAGCGCCGCCTTTTCTTCCAGGCCCGCCGCCGCCGCTGCCACCTCGAACGAGAATGCTCCATTGAACGCGGAAGCGACCGAAAGCAAGCGGTTGGCTTCAGCGGACAGTTTCTGCAGGCGGCGGCGGACCACCTGCCGTACGCCCTCCGGGATGCCAAGTTCGTCGACTCTGAATTTGGAAGTCCAGCCCTGTCCCTCGCGCAGGATTTTTCCCTCTTCCACCAGGTGCAGCAGAACCTCGCGGATAAATAACGGGTTGCCATCGGTAGCCTCACCCAGCGCCTTGACCAACGCGTCAGGAGCCTTTTCCTCCCCGACCAACCCAAGCAGATCCGCAACTTCCTCGGCTTCCAGTCCTTTGAGCGTCAGTTTTTCAAAATTGGGCAGCCGGCTGATGCCGGCGACGGCCCCCGCGAGTTGATGCTTGCGGTCGACTTCGGCGTCGCGATATGCGCCGATCAGTAGAATCGAATTAGCGCCCACGAAATGCGCCACGTGGCTTAACATTGCTACCGCACCACGGTCCGCCCAGTGCAAGTCGTCCAGGATCAGCACCAGCGGCGCACGTTGCGAAGCAACAATCAGGAACTGTGTAACCGCATCGAATAACCGAAAACGCTCGTCTTCCTTGTCCAACGCAACTGGTTCAGCGATATCCCCCGTCAACTCGTGCAACCCCGGAGCGATGCGCGCGAGGATCGGCGCCCTCTTGCCTAGCAAGCCAGCGAGCTCGGCGGAGTCCAGGCGCGCATACTCCATGATCGCTTCGGCGAACGGACTGTAGGGCGCCTGCCATTCCGCGTCGTAACAGGCGCCCCGAATCGTCCTCGCGCCATGTTGTTTCGCCAGTTCGGAAAACTCCTCGAGGGTGCGCGTTTTGCCGATTCCTGGCTCACCGCGCAGCATCACTATCGAGCCCTGGCCGGTACATGCCTGCTCCAGTTTGGCCGACAGCCGTCGCAGTTGCTCGGCCCGCCCGACAAAAGGCGTCCGGTTCAACACCGCAGCCGGATCGTTGCGCTCGTAAAGCGCCTCGCAAACCTGCATCGGCGCGGCGACCCCTTTCAACGCCATCTGGCCGAGGTCGCGGAAGTTGAAGGTTTGCCGCGCAGCCAGCAAGTCAGCAATGATTCTGCTACACAGGATCTGGCCGCTTTCGGCCTCGTCACACAGCCGCCGTGCAACTACCACCGGCGTGCCGAAATAGCCGCCGTCGCGCTTCAACACTTCTCCCAAGTGAATGCCAATCCGGATTTCGAGACGGGCGCCCGCGACTGGCCGCCGCGCGGTCTGGTCGATGCTTATCGCGCAGCGTACCGCGTCGGCCGACGACGAAAACACCGCCAGCGCGCCATCCCCCAACCACTCCAGCTCTTCTCCGCCGGTGCTGGTGATCGCGTCGTTGATCAATTTGTGATGCGCCTGAAACAGGCGCTGCCCGCTTTCATCGCCAGCGCGCTGCAAATGCTCGGTCGAATTCACCAGGTCGGTGAATAACAGCGTGACGGTGCCTGATTGACCGGTGATCATTTTGGTTGGTCGTTACACCCCTGCACCGTCTGGCGTCGCGCCGCCTGCCTCCTCATATAGGCAAGCTAACCGCCGCAGGGACAAGCAGTTCAAGCATGGGCTTGCTAGAAAATAAAATACATCCTTAAAGCATATGCCTGATTGTGCCGAAAAGAAAGAACAGAGGCCCCAATCCGGTTACGACCGCGACATCATCGGCCACGTCGAACATCCGGGGCGCTGCTATAACTGATGGTCTCCTTTTCAGCGGATGAAAAATCCGCCGTCCACGATCATATCGGCCCCGGTCACGAAAGCTGAAGCGCGCGAGGCGAGAAAGACCGCGGCGCCCGCCATCTCCTCCGGCTCGGCGAAGCGTCCTGCGGGCGTGCGCGTGATCATCTCCGCCTTCACGACCGCGTACCGCGGATCGTTGCGAATCCAGCCGGTCATGTCGGTCCTCGTCCATCCCGGGGCGAGCGAATTGACCTGGATGTTATGCGGCGCGAGCTCGATCGCGAGGCAGCGCGTGAGTTGGAGCAGGCCGCCTTTGCTCACGCCGTATGATGGGAACAGGTCCGTGCCCTTGTACCCGCCGACGCTCGCCACATTGATCATCTTGCCGCCGCGCTTGCCCGCGATCATCGATTGCGCGGCGTACTTCGAGAGCAGGAAGCACGCGGTGAGGTCGGTCTCGAGCACCGCGTCCCAGTCGTCCTCGGTATGCTCGAGCAATCCCTTCAGCATCGCGAAGGCCGCATTGTTGACCAGGATATCGATCGGACCAAGGCGGTGCTCGACGTCGTCGAGCGCGGGCTTCAGCCCTTTGCGATTCGACAGGTCGATTTTGATCGCCATCGCGGGACCGATCGCTTCGAGTTCTTTCAGCGTCGAACCATTGCGTTTCTCGTTGCGCCCGAGGATCGCGACCGATGCGCCCGCGCGTGCGAATCCAAGCGCGATCGCGCGCCCGATACCGCCGTTGCCCCCCGTAACCATCGCGACCTTGCCGGTAAGGTCGAACATTTCGAGGTCAGCCACGATCTTCTCCTGCCTTTTGGGTGCCGGTGTGCGATGCGAGCTCCGCGGAGGTCAACGACCCGGCGGCTGCAAGTGCTATACACAATCCAAACTTGTCGCCGAGAAGTTCCTGGAGCTTTGCTTCGTCGATTGCCATCGTCGGCTTCCTCGATGGCTTTTCTTAATCGGAACTTCCGACCAAATCGTCATAAATGATTAAACCTGTCCCGCTGCTTCCGCATCCAGCGACAATATGCGCCCGGGAAGAGCTTTGCCGCCACTTCAATTTTCAACACGCTTCCGGATATCGCCCCGATTCTCAAATCTGTCAGGTAATCTGCGAAATCTGCGGATTATTCCCGTGGCACGTCGATCAGCTCTATGACAGCGCGCAGTTCAATCTTGCTGCAAACTCGCGCGCCACTTTTGTCATTCCCGCGCGTGGCTGCCGCGCGAGGAATCCCGCCTGCCTCTGTGCTCGCGGCGGTACTCGAACTGGGCCCACGACCCAGATTTCACCGCTTCTGAAATCCGTCCGTCAATCTGCGAAATCTGCGGATTATTCCAAAATGGCGCGGATCGTTTGGTTTGACTCTGGTTAAACTTTTTTAGACTTGGATGTGTTTTGCGGGAGCGCGTACGCTCTCGCACATGGCCGATACTCTTCCGGCATATTCGTCTGCTTTCCTTGCCGCCGTCGCGACGCTCCTCGAAGGTGCGCACGGCCGCCTCTGCCGATTCACCAGGCAGCCATCGCAACTGACAGTATCGGCGACGCCAATTATTTTTTTACAAAACAAACCCAAATTAAGCTTGGAAACACTCGATCTATTTGGGTTTGCCTAAAAAAGAGGCGCCACCGGGAAGCTGAAAAAGCCGGGATGGATCCTGATTTTGTAATCTGGCTGGCAATCCGCGAAATCGGCGGATTACTCATGCGCGCGGTCGATCAGCTCTTTGGCCGCGCGCAGAAATTTGTCGCTGCTCTCCTCCCCACCCAGCATCCGCGCGATCTCGTCCGCGCGCGCCGCTTCATCGAGCGTCGCCACTTTGCTCTTCGTCGAACCGCGCCGCTCTTCCTTCTCGACCACGAAATGGCGGTCGGCGAATGCGGCGATCTGCGGCAGATGGGTCACGCACAGGATCTGATGAAACTGCGCGAGCTGCTTGAGCTTGCGCCCGACCACCATCGCGACCGCGCCGCCGATTCCCGCATCGACTTCGTCGAAGATCATCGTCGCGATGCCGCGGCGCTGAGCTTCCAGCCGCTTGAGCGCGAGCATCACGCGCGACAGCTCACCGCCCGATGCGATCCGCGCCAGCGGCATCGCCGGCTGCCCGAGGTTCGGCGCGATATAAAACTCGATCGTGTCGGCGCCTTCCGCGCCGAGTGCGGCATCGCGATGGGTGAAGCTCGCATCCTCGGCGCTCAATGTCCCAAGCCGCGGCTCGAAGACCGGCGATCGCATTCCGAGCGTCTTCAACTCCGCTTCCATCCGGCGTCTGAGGTCGGCTGCCGCTTCCTTGCGCCGCGCGGTGAGCTTCGCCGCCCGCGCCACGAGGTCATCGAGCGCGGCGGCAAGCTCGCGATGCGCTCCGGCGCGAGATTCCTCGACTCCCTCCAGCTCCGCGATCTCGACGCGGGTTCGCTCCAGCATTTCGATAGCGCTTGCGAGCGATCCGCCGTACTTGCGCTTGAGCCGCGTGAGTTCCTGGATACGCGCCTCGATCTGTTCGAGGCGCTCCGGGTCGGCCTCGACCTTTTGCGCATATGCGGCCAGCGCGCGCGCCGACTCTTCCAGGTTCGCGCGCGCCGTTCTGATCATCTCCAGCGGTTCCTGCAGCTTCGAATCGAGCTGTGCAGCTTCCGCCAGCCGTGCTTCCGCGTTCGCGACCGTGTCGACCGCCGCGCCTTCGGCGCCGTAGAGCATCGACTCCGTTTCGCCGGCCGCGGAGACGAGCTTCGTGGCGTTGGCCAGGACGGTTCTCTCCGTTGCAAGCGCCTCGTCTTCTCCGGGCGCAAGCGCCGCCTTCTCGAGTTCCGTAATTCGAAAGCGCGCGAGGTCGAGCAAATCAGCGCGCTCGCGCTCCCGCCGGTTCAATTCATCCAGGCGCGCGCGCAACTGGTTGGCGCGGTCGTATGCTTCGCGGTAGGCGCCGATTTCTCCGTCGAGCCCCGCGTAACGATCGAGAATTTCGCGATGGCTCTCCGCACGCAGCAGCGATTGCTGCTCGTGCTGGCCGTAGACCTGCACCAGCGCGGCGCCGATTCGGCCGAGGCTCTGCACGGTCGCCATCTCACCGTCGATAGTGACGCGCGATCGGCCTGCTTCTGCGATTACTCGCCGAACGACGAGTTCGCGCCGCTCCGGATCGCGGTCCGGGAAATCGCCCAGCGCCGCCTCTCCTTCAAGCTCGAACAGTCCTTCGACGACCGCGTCTTTCTCGCCCGCGCGGATCATGTCCGGCGATCCGCGCCCACCGAGCAGCAGGCCCAGCGCGGTCAGGATGATGGTCTTGCCTGCGCCGGTCTCTCCCGACAGCACGTTCAGCCCGGGGCCAAACTCGAGAGATGCTTCCTGGATAATCGCGAAGTTGCGGATCCTGAGCTCGTGCAGCATCGTCCGGCCGCGCTATCCCCAATGCAGCTTGTTGCGCCAAACCTCGAAGTACGGATGTTCCGATCGCACCAGCGCGACGCCGTGGCTGCCGCGCTTGACGCGGATGGAGTCCTCGGTGCCGACCATCGACGATTCCTGGCCGTCGACCGTCAAGGTCGCATCGTGGTCCGACGCCCTGACCCGAATCTCGATCTCGAACGAGTCCGGCAATACGACCGGGCGATTGGAAAGCGTATGCGGGCAAATCGGCGCCATGACCATCACGCCCAAGGTCGGGAAAACGATCGGACCGCCCGCGCTCAACGCATACGCAGTCGAGCCGGTGGGCGTCGCGATGATAAGGCCGTCGGCCCGATAGGTGCAGAACGGCTGCCCATCGGCGATCACCTCGAGATTGAGCATCCTGCCCAGCGGACCGCGATTGAGCACCACGTCGTTGACCGCGACGAATCGATCCATCCGGCGCAATTCGTGCGTCGCGCGATGCACGAAAACCTCGAGCGTGATTCGGCGATCGACCTCGTACTCGCCTTTGAGAACGCGCTCGAGCGCCGCCATCGCCTCGTCCACGGTAACTTCGGTGAGAAACCCGAGGCCGCCCAGGTTCACTCCCAAAATCGGAGTGCCGCGCGCCGCCGTCAGCCGCGCGACGCCCAGGAGGGTTCCATCTCCCCCCAGCACGATGAAAAAATCCACCCGCTCCGCGAGTTCCTCTCGCGTGGCGGGCTCCGCCCCGATAGCGGCCGCAAACTCTTGTTCGGCGAAGGGGATAAGCCGCTTGGAACGAATGTGATGGGCGAGTTTCTGGGCCAGTGAAACCGCATGCGGCTGGTCGCGCTTCACAACCAGGCCGATCGACTTTATGGTCCGCTTCGCCACCGCGCCCTCGGGATTATCATGCGCGGATTGCGCCAGCAACGCGACCCCGGCACCGCTACGGATCGAAAGATGGTCGGTTCCGCCCGATTTCAGTGAGAAATATGCTGGCCCGACGGAATATTCGGATTCTTGCCGTAAACGATCGCTACCGCGTCGATGTAATACCCGACTATCGACTCAGTGGTTTCCGACTTGCTCGCGAGGATCACTATGGCGTCCGCTCCCGACTCGCAGGCCTTGCGCTTGACGACCGGCAGAACGTCCTCTTCGGTCGCGTAGACGCTGCCCTCCGCCTCGATGATCCCGACCTTGCGATAAATCCCCAGCGGCTCGTGGCGCAGAACCCGCATGTCGCAGTTGGGCGGCTTCGCGGCGCTGCCGGAGGGCTCAATTTCGGTGTAGTTGACCTGCGGCGGCAATTGCGCGGCTCTCCAGCACGCGCTCATCGAGATTGCCAGCAGACTTCCCGCTACGATCGCTTTTAACCAATGTCGCACGAGAGACGAATAGCCGTCCATGCCGCCCCGCGGCAAGACCATCAAAAGCTCCACGCTTCTTTCCGCGTGTGCCAGCCTCAAGTATTCTCGAACCTCGAAAGACTGATAACCCCGATGTCAAAAGCAAATCATCCTCTGCTCGGAGCGCACATGTCGATCGCCGGATCGGTCGGCGAAGCATTGCTGCGCGGCAAGC
The DNA here is from genome assembly GCA_052146355.1 of Binataceae bacterium (SeqCode). Classification (GTDB taxonomy): domain Bacteria; phylum Desulfobacterota; class Binatia; order Binatales; family Binataceae; genus JAFAHS01. The sequence continues at coordinate 29,221 of JBKQNE010000086.1, forward strand.
TGGCCGGATGCGAGTGCATTCAAATTTTCACCAAGTCGGCGCGCCAGTGGGCGTCGAAGCCCTACACGCCCGAAGAGATCGCCGGCTTCAAGCGCAATCAGAAGGAAACCGGCATCACCAAAGTGATCGCGCACGATTCATATCTGCTTAACCTCGGCGCGCCCGACGAGAAGCTGCGCAAACGCTCCGTGGCGGGATTTGTCGACGAACTCGAACGATGCGAGGCACTTGGCGTTCCCTTTCTCGTCGCCCATCCGGGCTCGCACGTCGGCTCCGGCGAGGAAGCCGGCATCGCGACGATCGCGAAATCGATCGATGAAGCGCATGCGGCGTGCAAGGGTTTCACCGTTCGTGTGGCGCTTGAGATCACCGCCGGCCAGGGCAGCAATCTTGGCTACTCGTTCCGGCAGATGGGGCAGATATTCGACGCCGTCAAGGAACATGACCGGCTGCGATTGTGCTTCGACACCGAACACGCGTTCGCCGCCGGCTACGATCTGCGCACCGACCAGGGGTACGCGCAGACGATGGGCGAGCTGGACGAGTTTATCGGCATCAAGAAGGTGGTCGCGTTTCATCTGAACGACTCGCTGAAACCCTTCCATTCGCGCGTCGACCGCCACGAGCATATCGGCAAGGGGTTTCTCGGCGTCGATGCGTTCCGCCGCGTGCTCAACGATCCGCGCTTCGCTGGAATTCCGATGTGCCTCGAGACGCCCAAAGGTCCCGACCTGAAAGAAGACCTCGACAATCTCGCAACGCTCAGAGGTCTCTTCGCGTAGAGGAATTTTCCGACCGATGCCAAAACGTATCCTCACCGGCGACCGGCCCACCAGCCCGCTCCATCTCGGCCACTACGTGGGCTCGCTGCAAAACCGCGTCCGCCTTCAGGACGAATACGACACCTATATTTTGATCGCCGACGTCCAGGCGCTCACCGACAACTTCGAGCGCCCGGAGATGCTGGAAGGCAACGTCTTTCAGGTCGCGCTCGACTATCTGGCGGTCGGGCTCGATCCCGAGAAGGTCAAGATCGTCGTGCAATCGATGGTGCCGGAGCTGACCGAACTGACCATCTACTTCATGAACCTGGTCACCGTCGCGACGCTCGAGCGCAACCCGACGCTCAAAGAGGAAATCAAGCAGCGCAACTTCACCAAAGAACTGCCGGTCGGCTTCTACACCTATCCCATCTCGCAGGCGGCCGACATTACGATCTTCAAAGCCGATCTGGTGCCGGTTGGCGAAGATCAATTGCCGATGATCGAGCAGACCCGCGAGATCGTGCGGCGCTTCAACCGGCTTTATAAGAAGATACTAATCGAGCCGCGCGCGATGCTCGGCCAGGTGGCGCGCCTGCCCGGAACCGACGGCGGCGCCAAGATGGGGAAGTCGCTCGGCAACTGCATCTACCTCGGCGACTCGTCCGAGCAGGTCCGCAAGCGGGTGATGTCGATGTTCACCGACCCGACCCGTATCCATGCGACCGACCCCGGCCATGTCGAGGGCAATCCTGTCTTCACCTACCACGATGTCTTCAACCCCGATAAGGCGGAGGTCCAGGACCTGAAGGAACGCTACGTAAAGGGGACAGTGGGCGATGTCGAGGTAAAGGAAAAGCTGTTCAAAGCGATCGATTCATTTCTCGCGCCCATTCGTGCGCGGCGCGCCGAGTACGCCGCCAAACCCGAACGCGTGCGCGAAATCATCAGCGAGGGCACCCGCAAGGGCCGCGCCGTCGCCCAACAGACGATGGACGAAGTGCGCAGCGCGATGAAGATCAAATATGCGCTGGGCAAGTAGTCGAGCGCAGCAAGCCAGACTAGAACGGCCGCGCGAGCGATGCCCACGCGGCCGTCCGTTTGAAAATCAACTTCGAGACTACGGAGTGCTCTTCGCCGGCTTCTCCTTATTGAACTTCAGCGACAGCTCCACGACGCCCGCCGCGACGTTCAGGCCGTTCTGGCCTTCGATCGAGACCGGCTGCAGCGCGATCGAGTTCTTGAAACCGCCGATCAGCACGTTCGCGCCGGCTCCCACTCCAATCGCCGCACTCGCAGTCGCTCCGCCGTAGTGGCCCGCAAGCGCGCCCTGGCCGAGGTTGTTGGTCGGTGCGAGCACTGCCCACAGAATGACGCCCGACTGCAGGTAACCGATGTCCGCGCCGAACTTGGTGATCGACCCGGTGTAGTATTCGGTATATCCCGGCTGCAGCGCATAGGCGCACTCAAGCTTGCGTGAGGATCCAAAAATAAAGCCCCATCCCGATGCGACGTGACAGGTCAGATACCCGGCGCGTACCGTGGCGTCGTCCGCGTGCGCCCGCGGCGTGGCAACGACTCCAAGTGCCAGAGCCAGCGCGGTGATGGCTGTAACGTTCCTGATAAAACCCTTCATAGTTCCTCCTTAAGGTTCGGCCCAGACACCCGAGATACGAATCCGGGTGCCTGTACGGATTAACAAGAAAACCGGTTCAGGTCCAATTAATGTCAGATGACTCTAGTATGATTTGGCAAAGAAAGCACGCTCTAGCGCCGGAGCGCCACATACCACACATGTTCCGGGCGGAACACTCTGACCCAGCGGAATTGCCCGGCAAGTTGCTTTGGTTTCCTCGCGAATCTGCGTCTCGCACTCCGGCTTTCCGCACCAATAGACGCTGGCAAAGCCGCCTCCGCCTTCGCCTGCCATTTGCCTCCGCAAGTCTTCGTAGCTTGTGAATTCGCGAGTCTCCGAGCGCATTTTGGCGAGCGCCTGCTCGTACAGACTCCGTTGAATCTCGTCAAGGAGCGCTGGCACCCGGGAACCAATCTCCGCGAAAGCGGCCTTGGATTTCGCCTCAGGCCCCTTCCGATCACGTCGCGCCAGCACGACCTCTCCCGCGGCAACATCGCGCGGGCCAATCTCGATTCTGAGCGGCACTCCGCGCATCTCCCAATCGTTGAACTTGAAGCCGGGCGTCATGCCCTCGCGCGAATCCAGCCGAACCCGAACTCCGCCGTTCTCCAGCGTCTGCTCAATTTCGCGGGCGGCTGGGAGCACGCGCTCGCCTTCCTCGGGCTTGCGGAAGATGGGAACGATGACGACCTGTGTCGATGCGACCGCGGGCGGCAGCCGCAGACCCTGATCATCGCCATGCACCATGACTATGGCGCCGAGCAGCCGCGTCGATACTCCCCAGCTCGTCTGCCACACGTATTGAAGCTGGTTTTGCTCATCGAGGTACTTGATCTCGAAGGGCTTGGCGAAGTTCTGGCCGAGAAAGTGCGAGGTGCCGCATTGCAGCGCGCGCCCGTCACCCATCATGCCCTCAATCGTGTAGGTCTCCACCGCGCCCGGAAAGCGCTCGGCCGCGCTCTTTCGGCCGATGACAAGCGGTATCGCGAGAAAGTCCTCCACGAACGCGCGATAGACCTCCAGCATCGTGAGCGTCTCGCGCTCCGCTTCCTCGCGAGTCGCATGCGCCGTGTGCCCTTCCTGCCACAGGAATTCCGAGGTCCGCAGGAACAGCCGCGTGCGCATTTCCCATCGCACCACGTTGCACCATTGATTCACCATCATCGGCAGGTCGCGATAGGAGTGAATCCACTGCGCGAACATGTGATTGATGATGGTCTCGGATGTCGGCCGCACGATGAGCGGTTCTTCCAGTTCCTCGCCGCCGCCGCGCGTTACCACCGCGACCTCCGGCGCGAAGCCTTCGACGTGCTGGGCCTCTTTGCGCAGAAAGCTCTGCGGAATGAACAACGGAAAGTATGCGTTGCGCGCGCCGGTCTTCTTGATTCTCTTGTCCAGCTCGTCACGCAGCGCTTCCCAGACCGCGAACCCATCGGGCCGAAAAACGATACAGCCGCGCACCGGCGAATAGTCCGCCAGCTCGGCGCGCAACACGATATCGTTGTACCAGGTGGCAAAGTCCTGGCTGCGGGGCGTTACCTTGCGATCATCCTGCTTGTCGGCCATTTCCTGCGAGACATCCTCTCCGTATCGTCAACCGGTCAAGTCTGCGGCTATTATCTGCTTGAATCAATCCGTTCCGCTACGCAGCAAAGGAGACTTCCCATGCGAAACCCGTATCGCGCGGCCGCGCTGCTGATCGCGCTGTCGATCGTAGCGGTCGTGCCCGGACTCGCCGCCGCCGACCAGACCCGCACCATCGTCGTCTCCGGCAGCGGCGAAATATCGGCCAAGTCCGACACCGCGAACCTGAGTTTCGCCATCGAGACGCACGCCAAGACTGCCGCCGATGCCTCCGCGCGCAATGCCGCCCTCGCCCAGAAAGTCACCGATGCGCTCAAGGCGAAGCTTGGCGACAAGGGCAAGGTATGGACTGGCGGCTATTCGCTCACGCCCGACTACCAGCAACATCAGGGGATCCAAAATTCCGCAACGATAGTTGGATACAACGCGCAGAATTCCATAAGCGTCGAAACTCCCGCGATGAACCTGCTGGGCGACCTGATCGATTCTGCAATCGCCGCCGGCGCAAATCGCGTCAACGACCTCAGCTTCTCCTTGAAGGACGACACCAGGGCGCGGGCCGAAGCTCTTGCGGCGGCATCGCGCGATGCACAGGCGCAGGCACAAGCCCTCGCCGCATCGCTCAACGTCAAGCTGAACCGGATCATCACAGCCTCGACGGTAGCGGAGTCGCGGCCGGAACCGGTCGGTCGCTTGATGCCAATGTCATCAATGGCGCTGGCACAACGCACACCAATTGAAGCTCAGGAAATAACGGTGTCCGCAACCGTGTATCTCACTTACGAGATTGAATGACGCTGCGGTCCCGCTTAACTTCTTAGTGCCAGCGAGCACAAGCAGATGCTGAAACCAGGCGACATCGCACCATCGTTCGATCTGCCGGCCGCGATCAACGGCGCCGCGGGCCGCGTCACGCTCTCGAAGATCGCTTCGGAGTTGATCGTGCTGTTCTTCTATCCGCGCGACTTCTCATTCATCTGTCCGACCGAAGTCACCGCTTTCAACAAGTCGGCCGACCTCTTCGCCGCGGAGAAGACCTCGATCCTGGGCGCGAGTGTCGACAGCGTCGACAGCCATATCCGATGGGCCGGCGAACTGGGCGGCATAGTTTATCCGCTGCTGGCTGACCAGGGCGGCAAACTCGCGCGCGAATACGGAGTATTCGACGAAAAGGAACAGGTCGCCATCCGCGCGACGTTTCTGCTGGACCGCAAGCGCAGCGTCGTATTCTCGGAAGCATGCCCCATCAACATCGGCCGCAGCGTCGGCGAAATCCTTCGCATCGTTAAGGCGTTTCGCACCGATCGGCTATGTCCCGCCGACTGGACGCCGGGCGGCGATTTCGGCCCCGTCGGCTCCAAGTACTAACGGCACTTGGCTCTCCAGAATCCAGCGGAAAAACGGCAGCTCTTCGAGCGCCTCTCCAGCATCCGCGAAGTCGTCTTCGGGGTGCAGGATGGCGTGCTGACGACCGCCGGCGTGCTCGCCGGGCTGAGCGGCGCGGTGTCGGTTCATTCGCAGGTAGTGCTGGCCGCACTCGCATCGGCAGTCGCGGGCGCGTTGTCGATGGCGGCCGGCGCGTATCTCGGCACCCGCGCGGAGATCGAGGTGATGCGCAGCGAGCTCGCCCTCGCGCGGCAGGATGCGCTGCGCCAGCCGTACCTGATCCAGGAGGCGCTCCTGAAGGAGTTTGAAAAGGCCGGGCTTGATCGCGAAGCCGGCTATCGAGTGGTGCAACTACTCAGCAAGTCGCCGGAACTCCTGATATCCACCGCCGAAGAAAAGGTCTTCGGCCTGGGCGGCAACATGCTCGGGAAACCCGCGCTCGATGCGATCGTGATGGGAGTAGCGTTCGTTGTCGGCACCCTGGTACCGCTGCTGCCGTATATTCTTATTCCCAGGGAGCCCTACGCTTTGTTTTCCGCGCTCGGCACAACCGCCTTGACGCTCTTTGCGGTCGGATATTTCGAGGGATGGCTCGCGCGCCGCGGTCAGCGTTGGCGCTCGGGCATTCGCTTCCTGGCCATCGCGATGAGCGCCGCGGCGATCGGATACCTCATCGGCCTCGCTATCTCACCACTCGGCGCGACTGCAGGATGATCGTGACACCATACACCTCGCTGGCAGCATATCTGGAACACTGGCGCGCTCTCATGAGCGAGCGTGCCAAGTTCTCATCGAGACCCAGTTCGCAACTCCTGGATGAAATCGACCGGACGATCGAGGAAATTGTCGGCGCCGACGCGCGATATCTGCTTGGTGATCCCGCGGACTCCGCGGCACGCCGCCATCGCGACCGCGCCGAATTGAAGCTCCGGCGCGAATTGCTGGCGCGCGGAGTAGTCGCGGGCTAGGCGATGCTCGCATTTCTGGCCCGGCGGATCGTCTTTGGCGCAGCCGTGCTGATCGGCACGTCGATCATCACCTTCGCAATCGCATTCATCATTCCAGCGGACCCCGCCGTCACGATGGCCGGCGCCAAAGCCGACCCGCAAACTCTCGCGACCATCCGACACGAACTCGGGCTGGACCGGCCACTCTACGTTCAGTACGCCCGATACCTGGATCGCGCCTTGCACGGCGATCTCGGCCGCTCATATATCCGGCGCGAAAGCGTGACCCATCTTATCGCCAGCCGCTTTCCGGCGACCGCCGTGCTCGCGTTGGCCGCGATGGTCTTGTCGCTCGTGCTCGGCGTCGCGATGGGTGCGGTCGCGGCGGCATATCGCGGCAGGACTCCAGACAACGTGCTGCTCGTTTTGTCACTGGCGCTCGTCTCGATGCCGGTTTTCTGGCTCGGCACGATGCTGCTGATCGCGGGCGGACTCTACCTGCGCTCTTTTCCGCTCGGCGGCTACGCAGGGCCGCTGAGCCTTGTGCTTCCGACTCTGACGCTGGGTCTCGGCTCGGCGGGATATTACTCGCGAATCCTGCATACCAACCTCACCGAGGCGATGGACCAGGACTACGTGCGGACGGCCCGCGGAAAGGGGCTTTCGGGCGCGCAGGTGATGATGAAGCATGCGATGGCGAACGCGATGCTGCCGCTCGTGACACTTGCCGGCCTTGACCTCGCGGGGCTGCTCTCGGGAGTCGTGCTGACCGAGACCGTTTTCAACTGGCCGGGAATTGGGCGGCTCGCGTTCGAAGCGATTTTCAACCTCGATATTCCGCTGATCATGGGCACCGTGCTGTTCTCGGCTTTTCTCGTCGTCGTGGCCAACCTCGCGGTCGACATGTTGTACGCGTGGCTCGATCCGCGAATCCGATTGTCCGAGGCAGCATGAACGGAGAGCGGCTGGGCAAACTGGAAATGGTCGGCGCCGCGATGGTGCTGATCCTCGTGATCGTCGCGGTCTTCGCTCCGGTTCTCGCGCCGCACGATCCCACGCAGCCGGTCGCGCCGACCTACGGCGACCCGGGCGCTCCTTCGCTCGCGTTCCCGATGGGTACCGACCAGCTCGGACGCGACGTGCTGTCGCGCATCATCTATGGAGCGCGAATCTCGCTGGTCGTCGGCGTCGCCGCGATGGCGGTCACTATCGCGATCGGCGTCGTTATCGGCCTGCTCTCTGGTTTTTTCGGCGGCGCCGTCGATTTCCTGCTGATGCGCTTTACCGACGTGATGCTGACGCTGCCCGCACTGCTGCTCGCGATGGCGTTCGTCGCGGTGTTGCGCCCGAGCCTGCTCTCTATCCTTCTGGTCATCGGCCTGGTTTCGTGGACCCAGGTCGCGCGCGTCGTGCGCGCTGAAACGCTGTCGATGTCGACGCGCGATTTCGTGCTGGCCGCTCGCGCGCTCGGCGCTCGTCCCTCACGCTTGATCGCACGCCACGTGCTGCCCAACGTGTTGCCGATCATCATCGTGATGGCGGCGCTCGGAACCTCGGGCACGTTGCTGCTCGATGCCGCACTCAGCTTCCTTGGCCTTGGCGTGCCGCCGCCCACGCCGACGTGGGGCCGGATGATCGAAGAGGCGACGATTTATTTTCGCACCGCTCCGTGGCTCGCGATGTTTCCGGGGCTCGCGATCTTCTACGCCGTGCTTGGATTCAACCTTCTCGGCTACGGAGTGCTTCGCATTCGATCACGATGATGCCGGCGCGCTCATTTCTGATTCGTTCTGCTGCCAGTGCAATCGCCCTTGCTGTTTTTACTCTCACCGGATGCGGTGACGGCGGAGATCGTCTGAACTTGCCGCCGGGCGCCGCGGTCCTGCGCATCGCCGATGCGGACGACGTCCCCACTCTCGACCCTGCCGCCGGTTACGACACCGAGTCGTGGACTTTCGAACAGGCACTGTTCGACACACTGGTGCGCTACGGCGACGACAACGTCGACCTGGAGCCGGACCTCGCCCTGAAGTGGGAATCATCCCCGGACGCGCGCACGTTCACGTTCCACCTCCGGCAGGATGCGCGATTTTCAAACGGTCGCCCAGTCACCAGCGCCGACGTACGCTACGGCATCGAGCGTGTCATTGATCCCACAACGCGTTCGAGGGGCATGGAATACTACCTCAGCATCGCTGGCAGCGCCGACTTCTCTGCGCATCGCGCCGCACACGTCAGCGGAATCGAAACACCCGATCCGTGGACGATCGTGTTTCATCTCGACTCACCCGATCCGATCTTCGGGCACAAGTTGGCGATGCCGTTCGCATCCGCGGTTCCGCGCGAAATCGCGAAGCAATGGGGTGATGATTTTTCGCGTCACGTGGTCGGCAGCGGCGCGTTCATGCTCAAGGAATGGATCGGCGGCCAGCGCCTAGTCCTCGTGCGCAATCCCTACTATTTCCAGCAGGGCCTGCCCCGGCTCGATGCGATCGTCGATTCGCTCGGCGTCACACCCGAGCTGCAATGGCTCCGCTACGAGGCGGGCGACCTCGATGTCGTAGAGAACATTCCGCCAGCCGAGTTTCCCTATGTCATGAAGACACCCCGGCTGCGCGCGCTCACGCTCAAGAAAACCACCGTGACGACGCGCTACATGGGGATGAACTGCCAGATGTGGCCGTTCACCGATGTGCGCGTACGCCGTGCAATCAATTACGGAATCGATCGCAACAAGCTGGTCGCCCTACTGAACGGCCGCGCCGTCGCCGCCACCGGCGTGTTGCCGCCCAATCTGCCCGGGTTCAACCCGGCGTTGAAGGGCTATTCCTACGATCCGAAGCAGGCGCGCGCGCTGCTGGAAGAAGCGCACCTCGGCGGTGGCTTCAGCTTCGAACTCTGGATGCGCGCGGATGCGACGTTGCTGGTGCTCGGCCAATCGATTCAGCAGGACCTCGCGCCACTGGGACTGCAAGTGGACCTCAAGCCAGTTGCGTGGGGACCGTTCCTGGAGGCTGCGCGCCAGCCGCACACCGTGCAGGCTTTCATGTCGGGATGGGAAGCAGATTTTCCGGACCCGGAAAATTTTCTCAGCATCCTGCTTTCGCGCGATCAGTGGGGTTCGAACAACGATAGTTTCTACTACGACCCCAAGTTTCAGGAATTGATCGAACGCGCCGGCGCCCAGACCGACTTCAAACCACGCTACGAACTTTACGACGAAGCCGAGAAAGTTGCCGTCGCAGACGCGCCTTGGGCGTTTCTCTACTATCCCGTCACGGACGCCATCACGCAGCCGTGGGTGCACGATTACGTGCTGAACCCGATGCGTCCAACGCGCTTCGAGCGGGTCTGGGTATCAGCGCATCCGTAAGGCAGGTTCGCATGGCGCTACTTGGCCAACTTGGCTAAGATGAAGCTGCCATGAAGAAAGCCAAAATCGGCGAACTCCGTAACGGGCTTTCGCGTTATCTCGCCCATGTCCGCGCCGGTGGGACCGTGATTGTTTACGAAAGAGACACGCCGATAGCGGAGATCACACCCGCGCGACGAAAAAAAAGGCGCCCAGAAAAAATCGAAGGACGTCTTCAGCGCCTGATTCGCCGTGGAGTCCTGAAACCCCCCGAGGAAGGAACTTTCGCCGACTGGCTAAAACATCATGAGCCGGTCGAAATTTCTGGGGTCGAACCCCTCTCCGCCGCAATCATCGAAGAGCGCCGGAGCGGCCGGTGAGGTTCTGGGACTCATCGGCTCTCGCGGCGTATTTCATTCCAGAATCCGCTACTAAAGAGGTTCAGCGATGGTTTCACGCCGACCCCGAGGTCACCGTCTGGGTTCTGACGCGAGTCGAACTGATGTCCGCGATTGCCCGGCGGGGACGCGAACGATCGGGATCGATCGCCCAGTTGCAGAAAATCCAAAGCGACGTAATTTCCGCTTCGAGGCGATGGTTTACGCTCGCTAAGGTTGATCAAGTCCGACTCTTCGCGGAACGCCTTGTCATGACCCATCCACTGCGCGCGGCCGATGCGCTCCAACTCGGCGCTGCGATTGTCGCGGCGGATGGCGATACCGCATCACTCGAATTCGTGACTCTTGATCGGCGACTCGCTGATGCAGCACTGCGCGAGGGGTTTCCCACCCTCAGCGCCTAAGCATCAGGCCGACGTTTCTTCCACCGCCGTCAGCTCGCGTGTGGCGCGCGGTAGAAAACACAGACCGATCAGCCCGTTGCAGAACATGAAGGTGAAGTGCGCGGCCAGGCTGTAGGCGAGAATTCTTGCCGACGTCGCGTTTCCCGAGAAGAACAAAAGCCACGCCGCCTGGCTGGTTCCGAGGTGCGCGACCGCGATCGGCAGTGCCGCCGCCAGGAATACCAGCGGCAGGAACAACATCAGCTTCAGGAACGGCACCGCGATTCCATACAGTCCCAGCGCAAAAAATTGCGCGATCACCGATCCCAGGAAGGTCGGGGCCTTGATGGCGAGCACGATCAGATAGTCGATCGGCTTCGCAGCCAGGAACGTGGCGAGGAGTGGCCCCGCCCTGCCGGTCTCGACCCAGCTGCGAATCCGCTCATTTCGCCGCGCGACGGCGAAGAACGCGATTATCGCCGCCAACACCAGCCACGCGATTACATATACGACCCGCAAAATTCCGATTATTCGCGCCTGTGTTGAGTCCGCGGGCGCATAGAAGAGCACGCCGAGCGTCGAAAACAAAAAGAGTTGGTAGACCTCGAGCAGCGCGATGAACAAAATCGAACTGAGCGCCGCGAGGAACCCGATCTTCGACCTGCGATTCAGGTAATAGGCAACGCCACCCTGCCCCAGGTTCGTGTTGATCATCGCGAGCAGATACATGCTCGCGCGAATCGGCAGGATCTCCAGCCAACTCATCGGCGCGTTGAATCGCCGCACCACCCAAGTCAGACAGAACGAATCGATTATGAAGAAGAACAGCGAGTAAGGCAGGAAGATCGCAATAAACTCGCCGACCGGAACGTCGCGCAGTGCATCCGCGACCTTTCCCAGCGGAATCCGCCAGAAAATGAGCGCGAAGATCGCCAATGTGCCGACATAGGGGATCGCCCGCCGCCAAACCGGCGTCGCCGCTTTCGCGCCGCCCGCACCGGCTTCGCTCGATGCGCCCGCGGCGCCCATCAATGACTCGCCGGCACTCGCGCGGTGCCAGTGAGCACGCGAGCGCCATCCTGATTGTCGACCCATATATCGAGGTCGAAATGCCCGTCCGAAATATTCGCGACGCGCGCGTGCGCGACGATCGTGTCGCCGAAGAGAACGGGCTTGACCAGCGCGACCTCGAATCCGCCACCGCGCAGGAACCGCTCTCCGAATCGATCGACAATCAACTGCATCGCCACGGCAATCGTGTGCTCTCCTGCTGCGATCGGCGCCGTGAAGCCCGCCTTCGCGGCCGCATCGCGATCGCTGTGGATACTCTGACCGCGGCGGCGGCGCGATGGTTCCTTCACGCCGCGCTCGTACGCGTGTGCCGCTTCGTCATCGAGAAGATAGGATGCTGCCGCGAATTCGGTGCCCGCCGCAATGTCGTCCGGTGCAGTGCTCATGCCATTGTGCCCTCCCGATTCAGCAACACCGACGTTATCGCCTGGCGGACCAGAAGGCTGCCGTCAGTTGCGTCGCGCGTCTCGTATTCCAGCGTGAAATAGAATTTGCCGCGCTTCTGTTGCGTGGAGGTCACGACTCCATCGACGCGCACCGCCTGTCCCGCGCGGATCGGCTCGATAAGTTCGCATCGATGCTTAGCGTGCACTCCCCCTTTGCCGCCCTTGAAGTGCTTCGAGATCAGCAGCGCATAGTCGAGCAGGCGCATCGTCGGCGGCGCCAAGGCTCCGTCGCCCTCATACAGTGGATTCGCGGTCCTGAGCGCGGCCGCGAAAGCCTTTATCTGTTCGGATGCCACGACATAGAAGACTGGCCCAAGACGCATCCCCTGGTGCAGATTTTCGGCGCTCATCTCCAGCCGATCGTTTGTTTCAGATGCGCTCGTGGACATCCGATTCTTCGCTCCGATTGAACCGCCTCGTCGGGCGTGGCACAGTCTGCCGCGCACACCCCGATGGCGCCATCTATCGCACCATACGCACGCGCTGCACGGAAGCACCTTAGTGGCGCTGATCCGGTCCTGGCCGCGATTATTGCCGAAGTCGGCCCGTGCCGGGTAACGAGCCGCCCCGACCGGTTTCGCGCGCTCGCCCGCGCGATAATCTTCCAGCAGCTCGCGGGCCGCGCCGCACAGACTATCCACGATCGCGTTGTGGCGCTCTATCCCGGCAGAACGTTTCCCACGCCGACGCAGATTCTAGCTACGCCTGATGACCTTCTTCGCAAGGCCGGGCTGTCCGGCCAGAAGACTCGCTACATCAAGGATCTCGCACGGCACGTTGACGAGCGTCTACTGAATTTCCATCGGTTCGCGAAAATGGAAGACGAGGAAATAATCGCGGACCTGACGCGCGTAAAGGGAATCGGCCGATGGACCGCCGAGATGTTCCTGATGTTCAATCTCGGACGGCCGGACGTCATGCCGGTCGGAGACCTGGGTGTCTGCAACGCAGTGATGCGCGCATATGGGATGCGCAAGCGGCCGAAGCCAGAACAGTTGCTCAAGCTCGCCGAGCGATGGCGCCCCTACCGATCCGCCGCGGCCTGGTATTTCTGGCAAAGCTCGGACATCACGCTGCCTGACGGTAAAGGCAACAAACCCGCGCCGAAGGCGCGCAACCGCAAAGCCCCCGGGTAACCGCAATTCACGATTCGTCGCAGCTATACTAATCCATAGGTGAGATTCATTTCGCGCCGCCCTCGATGATACCTTGCCGATGGCCATCCATGACGTCCGAATTTTCAAGGCAAGGAGTCCTAAGCGATGCGACCCATCAAATTCAACGTCGGCCTGCCCAACGGCGACTTCGCCACCCTGAGCGCGTTCGCGAAACGCGCCGAAGAGTTGGGGTACTACTCGGTCTCCCTGGACGATCACTTCTTCATGCGCGGGCTGATGGCCAATCCGAGCCAGCCGCATCTGGAGTGTTACACCACGCTGTCCGCGATCGCGGCGCAGACCACGCGGGTCAAAATCGTTCCGCTGGTGACCGCGATGTCGTATCGGAATCCGGCGCTGCTCGCCAAGATGATGGCGACGCTCGACAACATCTCGGGCGGGCGCTTCATCGCGGGCATCGGTGCGGGATGGTTCAAAGAGGAATACGCGGCCTACAACTTCCCATACCCGTCGAATGCCGAGCGGATCGATCAGATGGGCGAGGGAATCAAAGTGCTGAAGGCGATGTGGTCGCAGGACGAGCCGAGCTATCACGGCCGCCATTTCGCGATTGAAAAAGCGTACAACTTCCCGCGTCCGGTGCAGAAGCCTTATCCTCCGATTCTAATCGGCGGCGGCGGCAAGCGCGTCCTGCAAATCGCGGGCGAAGAAGCCGACATCCTCAACCTGAACCCGCCCGTGCTGGAAGGATTTGTCGATATCAGCAGGGCGATCGCGTTCGACCGCAACGAGATCAAGCGGCGCATCGCGATGATGCAGGACTTCGCCAAGGCCGCCGGCCGCGCCGTTGATGCGGTCGAGCTTTCCGCGATGAGCTTCGTGCTGATGGCAAAGGACAAGAGCGTGGTGGATGCAATGATCACCGCGACCGCGCAGGCGATGGGAATCGCCGACGTCGAGGCGGCACGCAATTCACCGCAGGTGCTGATCGGCACTATCGACGACGTCAAGCGCGAACTGGCATGGCGAATCGAAAATCTGGGGATGACCTACTTCTTTCTGAACTTCCTGGCGCTCGACGCGATGGAACTGTTCGCGAAGGAAGTTATGCCGGCGTTCACACGTTAGATCGCCCGCAAGTCCCGTTGAACCTCGCCCGAATGTCTGGCAAATGAGGACTCAATGGCCGAGGGCAGCCCAAAGAGTACCGGTGGATTTCTGAGCGGCATCGCCGCGGCCGCCACCGCTGTCGCCGCGATCGTCGCGGTACTGAGCCAGTTCGGCCTCCTTGGAAATCACGATACTGTCAAGCAGGTCGTGGTGATGATAACACCGGGGACACAGCCATCTGCGGCTGCAAACCAGGTGGTCGCCGCTGCGCAGGCGGCGAAGCCGTCGACTGCCCGGTTAGCAGATGTTCCGCGTCCTCATCGGAAGCCCAAAAAAACCGAGCCTGCGGAAATGGCGGCGATCACGCCCGGGTCTCCGGTGCAGCCGCCTGCGGTCGCCCCTGTATCTTCAGCAGCCGAGGCACCGGCATCGAGTCCGCAGATCCCTGCCGCATCGAACACTCTGGCGATGATCGAACCGGCTCAACCGCCGAGCCTTGCCGGCGCATGGCGCGATATGGGAATCGGCGCGTGCCATCTAATCAATCAGTCCGGGGCCAAATTTGAAGTGACCAACTACGATCCGTCGACCGGCGAGGTAATGTCGCAAGGTCAGGGCACCATAAACGGCAATCACGTGGAGATTGAGGTTACCTCCGCGCGCCATCCGACCTCGCTCGACTTCCATGTTTCGCCCGACGGTCGCGAGATGTATGGGAAGGTTTTTCGCGTCGATGGACCGCATCGCGTGGATTGGAACTACATAGGGCCGGCCTGCGCGAGGCCAGGTTGAGTTCCGCGCTCGCGCTACCAGAACCCCCCGGAATTGAAGCCTCCAACCAGCGGGCGTTAATCTTTTTCCTTATACTGAGCTTCGTCCCCACCTGGATTCTCTGGAGCATGCTCTGGCTACTCCGGGTCAAACCGGCCGAGACAGTTCGATTCGCGATCTTCGCGACCGCCGGCATGTACTTCCCAGCCATCGCGGCTCTCGTCGTCAGATTCGCAGTACTGAAGGAAGACCTGCGCGGCACGACACTCCTCCGGCGAGGCAGATCCCGTTACTACCTATGGGCCTGGCTACTGTTTCCGTTTCTGATCACCACGACCGTGTTGCTCGACATATTCTCGGGCGCCGCTCATCCGGATTGGGCGCTCGACCAACTGCGCATGATGTTTTCCGCGGCAGGACAACCGCCCCCGCGCGATTTGATGCACTTCGCGCTAGGGCAGTTGGCAACCGCCGCGATAATCGGACCGCCGCTTCACGCATTGACGACTATCGGTGAGGAGTTGGGATGGCGCGATTTTCTGTTGCGCCTTCTGGTGCGCATGGGGTTCGGTCAATGGACGGCGCTGACTACGAGCGGCGTGGTCTGGGGCCTTTGGCACATCCCTGTAATCCTGCTCGGGCTGGAGTATGTGGAGCATCCGATCATCGGGGTGCCTATGTTCGTCGTCTACGCGGCGCTGGTTGGAATAATCATAGGATGGCTCCAACTCGCATCGGGGAGCGTATGGGTCAGCGCACTAGCCCACGGTTCGATCAACGCTTTTCAACGCGCTGCGCTTGTCTTCATAGCAGGTTACGACAGCGCTATCGGCGGAGGATTGGGAAGTCTGGTCGGATGGATACCACTGAGCGCGTTCGTGGTGTGGCTCACGCTCAGCGGGCGCATCCCCGTGATTGATCAGAGCGGCGCGGAAGTGGAACTGAAGAGACAATGACGAGATGTACGAAACCTCGGTGAGCGGACCTACTCCGCCAGCATCGGATTTGGTTTCGGGAATCCCAGTTCCGTCAGCTTCTCGTCGATCACGTGCAAATCTTCCGATTGACCTGCGGGGCCCTCGGCCATTCTCTGCACGCGGCTGCGTATTTCACGCAGGCTCGTATTCACCTGTCCCGCCATCCGCGCGGACAAAATAAACGCCGCCCACGGCACCAGTATTCCGGCGATCAGCAGCAACCCGATCATTACTCGCGCGCGCGATTCGGTTCGCGCGCCGATTCCCATCATCTCGGATTCGTCGGTGGCAATCAGGTCTACCACCAGTCCCTGCAGGTCGCGGAGCCGCGGCTCGATACTGTCATCGGCCGGATTGGCCTGGCGCAGTGCATCGAAAATCGGATTCGCGGTCTGCGCGATCTTCTCGATCTGGTCGAGCTGATCATGGCTCGTGGCGTGCGCGCGCGCCGTATCGACCCATCCCGCGAAACGACGCTCCTGTCCCCTGACTATTTCCATCGCCTCGGGCTGCGTGCGCCCCCAATCCATCTTGTAGATTGCGGTCTCCATGCCATCGGCCGCGCGCATCGCCGTGTACTCATTCTCCTGCAGAAGAGCGGGCAGCGCGCCCAGCAAATAGAGAGTCACCGCGACAATCGGCGCAGCAATCAACAGGACCACCGGCGCGATTGCCGCCGCAAGCCTGAGTTTCGTAACTATGGTAATTCGGGTCATCGTGGATTCCTCGGAGCAGGATCCGGGCGGATCGGCGCCGCCGCAAAGCCCAAGGATGCGCGCGCGGAGGCGGCAAAGGCAATGCCTTGATGACTGCCCGCAGTCGATATGCGATTATATGCGGCGATGAACTTCGCCGACCGGCTCGCTGAGGAATCGCGGCGCAAGCTTTCAGTCGCGGTGCTGGGTGTCGATCCCCAGTTGGACAGCCGCGAAACCCCCGGCATCCCTCCCGGCTACACCCTTACTAGATTCTGTTGCGAAACGATCGAGGCGTGCGCGCCATTGATCGTCGCGATCAAGCCGCAGCTCGCATTTTACGAAGCACGCGGAATCGAGGGCATGCGCGCCTTCGTGGAGGTACTGCGTACCGCGCGGCGCCTCGGGCTGATCACGATCGCGGACGCGAAGCGCGGCGATATCGGCTCGACATCGGCAGCCTATGCGGAAGCATTTCTCGGCGATGGGGATTTCGCCAGCGATGCGGTGACAGTGAATCCGTACCAGGGTGCGGACGCGACGATGCCTTTTATCGCCAAGGTCCGCGAAGGGCGCGGCGTGTTCGTGCTGGTCAAGAATTCCAATCCATCCTCCGGCGAGTTTCAGGATCTCGCGGCGCCCACCCGACCGCTGTGGGAAAAGGTTGCGGAGCGCGTCGCAGGATGGGGCAGCGACTTCATCGGCGAGTCGGGCCTGAGCCCGGTCGGCGCCGTCGTCGGTGCGACTTATCCCGCCGAGCTTAAACGCGCCAGGGAAATCATGCCGCACTCGACAATCCTGGTTCCCGGATATGGAGCCCAGGGCGGCACGGCAGAAGACGCCGTGTCCGCTGCGCGTCCGGACGGATCGGGCTTTGTAGTGAACGCGAGCCGCAGCCTGATGTACGCGTACCTGAAGTCTGACGGCAAAAGCCCGCCCGAAGCCGCCGCCCAAGCCACGGCCGCGATGTGCGACGCGCTGAATACCGCGCTGGTAGCCCGCATCGTGCGCGCCGCGTAAATTTTCAGCCTCCGTCGGTTGCCTGCGAGAGCAGCGGATTCGACGATCCCTCGACTCCGCTTGCGACTACAGAATGAGGGCGATCCGATAGGACGGCACCCTCACCCGCGCGTCACGATTCTTGCGAAACAAACCGCAAGAATCGCACCGCTTCACCCTCTCCCGCAAAGGAGCGGGCGAGGGGCGTGGCACTTGCGCTGGCTACAACGCGCGCAGGCGGTTTAGCAATTCTTCGCTGAAAGCTTCGGCTGGAAAGGCATCGGGGCCGACAAACGCCGCGGCTCCGATATCCGTCAGATTGCCGCGCGCCCGCTCTTCGCGAAACTTGATCCGGCGCACAAGCGCCCGCGGTCCGAACTCCGCGTTCAGAATCGAGAACGTCCAAGCCGTCGTTCTCAGACGGCGCATCCGCTCGCGTCGTTCGTCCGCATATGGACGAAATGTGTCCGAGGTCCACGCCCGATTTTCGAGCATCAGGTCGCGCACGATCCTCACGTCACGATAGGTGATCGACAGGCCCTGTCCAATTATCGGGTCATTGTGCCCCGCCGCATCGCCTATCAGCACGACGCCGGGCACGAGGGGAGAATCGGTCCAGGTGTCCTCGTTGCCGTAGGAGTTGCACGGTCCGGCCGGAGTTCCGTTGGCGAGGTACTCGCTCCCGGGCAGAGTCTTCAGCCGGAACGCATCGAGAAATCTCGCCTGATTATCGGCTCCGGCGAAACGCCGCTTCTGATCGGTGCCGTAGCAAATGTATAGACGCGCGCGAGTCGCAGACTGCGGGAAGACCAGGAAGTTGATGTCTTCTTCGGTACCGAAGGTTTGCAGCCCCTCCGGCCATCCGCCGATGTCGTCGACCAGCAGCCCCGCCATCAGATGATGGTTCGGTTCGCGATGAAGCTCCACGCCCGCCTGTCCGCGCACGATCGAGTTGCGGCCATCCGCTCCGACTACGAGACGGGGCTTGAGCGCATAATCGCGGCGATCGTGCCTGAAATGCACTTCGGGAGTATCACCGGGAATTACCCGCACGTCGCCGACATTGCGAAGCAGCGTCGCACCGCTCTTGATCGCGGTCGCGTTCAGCAAGTCGCACATTTGCGGATGACGCATGCAGAGCGGCGGCTTCAAGCCGGCTCCTGCGAACGCGGCGAAATTCATCGCCTCGGCACGGGCCGTCGCTTCGTCCACATCATCGCCAAAGGCGATGTGCTGTCCGAGATGATGCCCGCCCGCCTCGATCAGTGTGTCGTACAGCCCCAAGCGCTGGGTTTCAGTGACGCCCCACGGCGCGATCCATTCGCCGCGCACGTGATCGACGTGCACGGTGGACTTCTCGATGACCGCGGTCGCGATGCCCTCGCGCGCGAGCACCGTTGCGAGCGCGCCCCCGCCGATGCCGCCGCCGACGATGACGACTTCAGGATTGCCGAGATTGTTCACGATGGTATTGGCGCGCTCACGCCGGATGGGCCGTGAATCGCACCGGCAGGCGGCGCGGTCCCGAAATGAAATTCGACGGCAGCCATTCCGCCGGACCCGCCTGCTGGATATCCGGCAGCCGGGTCAGGATTTCGCGCAGCATCACCTGGATTTCGATCCGCGCGATATGCGCTCCGATACAGAAATGCGTGCCGCCGCCGCCAAACGCGATGTGATCGTTCGGCGCGCGGCCCACGTCGAACCGATCGGGATTGTCGAACACGCGCTCGTCGCGACTCGCGGCGCCGTAGTACATCACGACCTTATCGCCGGTTCGAATCTTGGTGCCGCCAAGCTCCGCGTCGCAGATCGCCGTGCGGCGCATATAGATGACCGGGCTCACGTAACGCAGCATCTCTTCCACCGCGGCGGGCAGCAGGCTGTCGAGATTGCTCTGCAACCTCTCGCGCTCGGCGGGGTTTTCGAACAGCGCGAGCATGCCGCCGGCGAGCAGATTGCGCGTGGTATCGCCGCCGGCGTTGACCAGCAGCAGAAAGAAAAACATGTACTCCTCGGGTGTCAGCCGGTCGCCATCGATTTCCGAATTGAGAAGGCGCGTAGCCAGATCATTGCCGGGACACTTGCGCTTGTTGTCCGCGACCCCGAGCGCGTAGTTCAGCATCTGCATCGAGGCGGTCCGCTTTTCCATTTCCGGCACTGCTTCTTCGGACGAATGCATCTTCTCGGTCCAATCGTAGAGCGTGCGCCCGTCTTCGAGCGGGATGCCCATCAGCTCGGCGATCACGTACGAAGGCAGCTCGCCTGCTATCTCGGTGACGAGGTCGCATTCGCCGCGCGCGATGACGCGGTCGATGATCTTGCGGGCGAGTTCTTCGATTCGCGGCCGCATCGCCTGTGCGCTGCGCGGGATGAATTGCTGGCTGACGAGAGTTCGGTAACGCGTGTGCTGGAGGGTCCATGAACAGCATCATGTTGCCGCGAGCCCATCGGCATCAAGATCATTGATCGAGATTCCGCCCGCGTACGATGAGTACGTTTTCGGATCCTTGCCGACCGCGCGCACATCTTCATGGCGGGTCACGGCCCAGAACCCCGGCCCATCGGGCTCTTCGTGCCAATGAACGGGGTCGTGCTCCCGGAGCCATCGGAATTGATCGTGCGGCTGCCCGTTGGCAAACGACGCGACACTCAGAAGATCGATTTTTGGACTCGTCATCTAATATCTTGCCAGCCGCGGGGGCGGACCCTGGGGAACGCGGGATGCCTGAACGGATCGCCGTTTTTGAGCTTGCGCTGCATGTTCTGGAAGGGCGAGCCCGGGCGGTCGGGATTATCGCTGTCACCGACGCGGGCAGTGCCCGGCAACGCGGAGTAGATCGCATCATCGCCGAAGAACCGCAGCGAGAGCGTGCCGCGGCGACGCCCCTGATGAGTCGGCGCTCCGCCGTGCAGCATCGCGGGATGGAAGATCAGCACATCGCCGGGCGCCACAGCCCACGACACGATGTCCCATTTGCTGCGATCGCCTTCGATATTCGGCAGGCGCGGCAGGTTGCCATAAATCGGAGCCGTGTCGTCATTGGGATCGAATCGCGAGCCATCGTATAGCGTGCCGCGATGCGACTTGCGCACGAACTCCAGCGAGTCTTCCTTGGCCACCGGCTCGAACGTGATCCACATCACCGCGATCTTCTCGCCGGCGATCGGCAGATATGACGAGTCCTGATGCCACGGGGTGCGCCGGCTCTCGCCGCCCTCTTTCAGGAACACTTGCTCGTACATGAACCAAACGTCGGGAGTGCCCCACAGCTCCGCGACCACATCGGCAGCCTGCGATTCTTCGAGCAGACGCCGATAGCCGGTGAGCGCATTCGGATTGAGCAGGTCCTGATAAAACTTCGACGGCGATTGGGGAGTACCCTGAAACTGCGCCGAGTTCGCACTCGGATGACAAAGACTCCACTGGAACGCATCGCGCGCCAGGCACATCGAATTGGAATCGAGCGCACCCCGAACCAGGATGGCGCCATCGCGGCGAAGTTCTTCTCTCAACGAATCCAGATTCTGCAAAGCCATCTCCACGCACCGATTTCCAGAGTCGCTATTTTCCTTCTATCACAAGGCCCTACTGCGCCGTCATTCGCCGGGAAGGGACTGGCCGGCCGATGAGGAGGTGCCTAAACAATAGGCGAACCCAATTTTCCGTAGGAATTTCGGGGTTTTGTAAAAAAAGTTTTTCGTGCCTCCGCCGATCCGATCGACTCCGATGGTCGTGCTGGTCGTTCGACGAAGCGCTGGCGACGTTGAGGTCGACAACTGCTGGAGGGGTACGCATGCGTGAAAGCGTACGCGACTTCGCACTACACATCAAAGTCCAGGAAAGTCAAAATGTCGATAAAGCTTCAAAAATCTAACAACCACGGCACCAAATTGCCTGTGGACCATCCGCGCGCACTGTGGATTCTTTTCCTGCGCTACGATTCTTTCTCTTTGGTGCGCAGGCTTCGATCGGCGTGATGAGGGTCGAAAAGCGGGGCAGAGTCCGCAGAGAGGGAAACGCTCCAAAGTTGGCGCGTCTCGCGTAGGGCAATTTAGGCAAACTTTAAGGGCCTCTCTTTGACTGCTGCGAGTGGCTATAGGAAGATGGCGACTCGAAATTTTAACTTCTCGGGGGAGAGGTTTGAGATTGCGAGTCCTCCGCGGCAGCGTCGTGCTGATTCTCCGGCTGCTGGCTTTGGCGTCGATCGGACTGCTGGCTGGTTGCGGCAACAGCGGTAGCAGTTCTTCCGCACCGCCGGCACCGGATGGCTCGCTGATAACGATCGGTGCTCCGGATTCGCAAGGCATCGTCGCCATTACGGGCGTGTCCGGCTCGGTTGCGGGAGTGGGCACCGTGACGGCCAAGGACCGGACGGTACTTGGATCGAGTTCGGAGGGGATTTTCAGTGTCGATGAGGCGGAAGCCGCCGATTGCCATCAAGCCAGCACTACCTCGACTTCGGAGGGAAGCTTTTCGGTTTCGATTTGCGCGGCAGCCCACGACACAATCGGCATAACCTTCACCAATAAGCATGGGACCAGCAGTGCGGTTCGGATGGAGGTGCCGGGCGCTACGCCGACTCCCACCGCAACGCCCACGCTGACTGCGACGCCCACGCTGACGCCGACGCCTACTGCGACTCCGACTTCCACTCCAACCCGAACGCCAACGGCGACGTCCACTCCAACCCTTACTCCGACGGCCACCGCAACTGCGACCGCGACTGCCACGGCTACAGCTACCGCGACCGCCACTGCCACTGCGACCGCCACTGCCACGCCGACCGCGACCCCAACGACGGCGCTGTCCGGAATGGCGGTGCAGGGGCCGATGGCGAGCAGCGCGGTCACCGTCAACGCGGTAAATTCGTCCAATGGTTCCAACCTCACGCCCGCGCTGGCGACCACCACCACCGACAGCGGCGGCAACCTGAGCGTCACGATCGTGCCGCAGAGCGGCCCGCTCCGAATCACCGTGAGCGGCGGCAGCTACAGCAGCGAAATGAACGACGCAACCATCAGCGCGCCCAGTACGGTGACGCTGCTGCTCGCGAGCGGCAGCGCCAACGCCTCGAACCTCTCGGTCAACCCGCTATCGACCTTCGTTGATTCGCGCACGGTGGGCCTGCTCGCGGCGGGAGGAACGACCTTCAGCACGGCGCTGAGCAATGCCACCACGCAGATCGAAAACATCTATGGACTATCGACCGACCCCGGCACGCTGACGCCCACCTACACCACCACCGGCAGCGATGCCGCCAACCTTGGTCTGATCCTGGGCGCGATTATCAACGAAGATCAGTACCTGTGTTCGGCTACGCCGGGCGGATTGGTCGCCGCGCTGGCGGCGGACATTTACGATGGGGTTTTCGACGGCCTGGGATCGGGAGGCAGTGCGGTCACTTACTGCGGCGGGAATCTGCCGGCGATCGCCGGCATCACGGATTTCCAGGATGCGCTATCCGGTCTGACTCAGCTTCAGAATGTAACCGCGGCGTTTGCGTTTGGCGGGACCGGCAACATCCTGACCACCAACGGGCTTGCGGATCTCGCACTCAATGGCAGCGAGGTCTATCCGTCGGCCCCGCTGGAAACGATCGACAGCGCAATTTCCTCGGCCGCGCCGTCGGCAGTGAACACCTTTGCCTCCTCCGGCTCCACAGCCTCAATGAATTCGGTGCGCGTGAATGCCACCGGGACGCTGCTGCCGAACGGAAACGTGCTTATTGCCGGCGGACAGACTGGCGTTACCATTCTAAGCAGCACAGACCTCTACGATCCCAGCACCAACACCTTCGCGTCTTCGGGTTCGACCGCCTCGATGAACGTCGCGCGCCAGCAGGCGACGGCGACGCTGCTGCCCAACGGCCTGGTGCTCATCGCCGGCGGAAATGGCAACAGCGGCATCCTCAGCAGCACCGAGCTTTACGATCCGGCCGACAACACCTTTGCGTCCTCCGGTTCCACCGTCTCGATGAACACCGCGCGCCAGCAGGCGACGGGGACGCTGTTGCCCAACGGCCTCGTGCTCATCGCAGGCGGAATCACGACGGGAGGTGTCCGTCTGAGCACGACGGAGCTATACAATCCCGCCAACAACACGTTCGCTTCCTCCGGCTCCACCGCTTCCATGAACACGGGGCATCAGGCAGCCACGGCAACGCTGTTGCCCAGCGGCAAGGTGCTCATCGCAGGCGGAATCGGCAGTAGCGGCATCGTCGTGGCCAGCACGGAACTTTACGATCCTGCCAGCAACACGTTCGCCTCCTCAGGCTCCACCACTTCCATGAACACCGGGCGCGACGTCGCTACAGCAACGCTGTTGCCCAACGGCAAGGTGCTTATCGCAGGCGGACAGAGCAGCGGTGGCGCCTTTCTGGCGAGCACAGAACTGTACGACCCTGCCAGCAACACCTTCGCTTCCTCGGGCTCCACCGCTACCATGAACACGGGGCGCGTTGAGGCTATCGCAATACTGCTGCCCAATGGCAAGGTGCTCATCGCCGGTGGTCTTGGTAACTCCGGGCGCCTGAGCAGCACGGAACTGTACGACCCGGTCAGCAACACTTTCGCATCCTCTGGCGCCACCGCATCGATGAATGTGGGGCGGGCATCTCCAACCGGGACGCTGCTGCCCAACGGCAAGGTGCTGGTCGCGGGTGGAACCGGGAACAGCGGGACGACACTGAGCAGCACGGACCTCTACACGCCCTAGCAGGCTGTTGAAAAAGGATTTCACAGCCTGCTTTCCCTCTCTGTAATCTCCCCCAGAGGGGGAGAACTAAAGGAAAGCAGCCATCTTTTTCGCAGGGTGTTGAGGACAAACATCGCCTGAATTC
Organism: Binataceae bacterium (SeqCode); assembly: GCA_052146355.1. Classification (GTDB taxonomy): domain Bacteria; phylum Desulfobacterota; class Binatia; order Binatales; family Binataceae; genus JAFAHS01. The sequence continues at coordinate 53,697 of JBKQNE010000086.1, forward strand.
TCCAAGTCCCGGTTTCTCAACACCCTGCCAGGAGGATGGCGCGCATCGATCCGCGCGATGAGGGTCGAAAAGCGCGGCGGAGTCCGCTATTGGATTCCTGACCGCCACCGCCGGCGAATGAGAGGATAACGTGGACACCGGAATATTCATGATGCCGTCGCATCCGCCCGAGAGGCCGCTGGCCGAGGGCTTCGAATGGGACCTGAAGCATCTCGAACTCTGCGACCGCCTTGGTTTCGCGGAGGCGTGGCTGGGCGAGCATTTCTGTTCGCCGTGGGAGCCGAATCCCGCGCCTGATCTGCTGATCGCGCAGGGGCTGATGCGCACAAGGCGGATGAAGCTCGCGCCGGGCGCGCATCTGCTCCCGTATCATCATCCGGCGGAGCTGGCGTGCCGCGTCGCGTATCTCGACCACATCGCGAAAGGCCGCTTCATGTTTGGCGTCGGATCGAGCGGGCTGCCCAGCGACTGGAGGCTGTTCAATATCGACGGGATGAGCGGGCAGAACCGCAAGATGACGCGCGAGGCGCTCGACATCATTCTGAAGCTCTGGGAGTCGGAGACGCCATTCGAATATCGCGGCGAATACTGGAACGTGAATCGCATCGACACGATGCTCGACACGCTCAAGTTCCACATCAAGCCGTATCAGAAGCCGCATCCTCCGATCGGCATCGCGGGACTTTCGCCCAAGTCGGACACGCTGGAGATCGCCGGCGAGCGCGGCTTCATGCCGATGAGCCTGAATATCTCGAAGGCCTACCTGGCGGAGCATTGGGCATCGGTGGAGCGCGGCGCAGCAAAGACGGGAAGAACGCCGCGGCGCAACGATTGGAGAGTGGTGCGGGAAGTGTATCTTGCCGAGACCGATGCGGAAGCAAAGAAGCATGCGCTCGATGGCATGTTGGCGCGCGCCTACCGCGAATATCTGCTGCCGCTGTTCACGAACTTCGGTTTCGTTTCGCTGTTCAAGCATGACCCGAGCGTCGCCGACTCCGACGTGACGCCGGAGTACCTGGCGGAGCACAGCTGGCTGGTCGGTTCGCCGCGCACGGTCCGGCAGAAGCTGGCGGACATGTACGGCGAATCGGGAGGCTTTGGAACGCTGCTCGTCCTGACCTTCGATTTCCAGGACGAACACGAGGCGTGGGCCGCCTCGCAGCAGCTGATGATGGAAGAAGTGCTACCGCACTTCCGCCATCAAGCTGCGGCGTGAGCTGATTCGCCAAACGCGACGACCCTGCCGGTGTGGTGAGCTGTAGTTCGCAACAGAAAAGGAGTGACCTGGCCGGATCCTCCGGGTGTCCGAAACCGGCGTGCGGTGGTCTGACGCGCGGGGGACCGCGCGAGATCCTTCACTCCGGCAGCCTCCGTTCAGGATGACGAAACGCTATCATAGTATCCTCAGTTTGAAATTCGCAGCATATCGCAAATCAGAGAGGAGGCCCCGTGCGTCGTTATGAGCAGAGTCTGCGCGTTCGACTCCGCTCACGATGACAAACGGGGCGTTCGGTGGATTGAGATTCTTCCCGGTTCGTTGCTGTGTTCCGCAGCGCGGGCTTGCGCCCGCAAGGCAAAGAGGCTGTCTCGGCGATCGAGTTCAAAGGTTCTCACTCACCAGGCGTCATGAGGGTGACCATTCTGCGGAAGGTTGGGGGAGCCGCGGTTGCGGCGCCGCGGACGGCGCGCGATCCCTCCACTTCGGTCGGGATGACAGAAAGGACGGACAGGGGATTTTGTGTCATTCCGACGGGAGGCAGCCTTCGGTCGGGATGATATTGAGGCTCTATTCATACTTCTGTCATGAGGTCTTTGAACCTGGAGTCTAAAGACTTGAGCAATCAGGCGTTATGAGGGTGACTCTTCTGCGGAAGGTTGGGGGAGCCGCGGTTGCGCGCCGCGGACGGCGCGCGATCCCTCCGCTTCGGTCGGGATGACAGAAAGACGACTCTCAGAGTGACGGACAGGGACGTGCTATTTGCGCATGATCGGAAGAACTTCCGTGGCGAAGCGTTCTAGTGAGCGCAATGCTTTGATTGGGGCGAGGCCCGGTAGTTGCGTTGCGAGGATCAATTCGGTCATCGGGGTTGAGTCGATTATTTTTGCTAGCCGATCCGCTACCTGGGCGGGAGTGCCGAGGACGGCGTTGCGGCGGATTCGGTCGGGGTCGGGACGGATCGGGCTTTCGGCGCCGTCCGCGGCGGCCGATAGCCATTTTCCGTATAGCGCGGCCTGGTACATCGCGGCCGGCTCGATGTCTTTCCACGCCTGGTCTTCAGTGTCGGCTACGTAAACGACGCGATTGTTCACGATGCTGTAGTTGGCGGGGTCTTTGCCGAGTCCCTGGAGCGCTGCGCGGTATAGTTCCACCTCACGACGGCCGAGGTTGCACGCGAACGAAAGCCCCAGCCGGGCGCCGCGGCGAATCGCCTGTGCGTTCATGCCGCCCCACAACAATTCGGGATACGGTTTGCTGACCGGGCGCGGCAGCACCTGCACGTCGCGGAAGTTGAAATACTTGCCCTCGAAGTTGAACGGCTCTCCGCTCCACGCGCGTTTCAGAATCTCGATGGTCTCGAGCGTGCGGCCCAGGCGCTCCTTGCGCGAGATCTGAAAGCCCGCGAACTCCTCCTCGCGGTAGCCGAGTCCGATACCGAGGCGCAGGCGGCCATTGGAGATGACGTCGATGAAGGCGGCGTCTTCGGCCAGGCGCAGCGGATGGTAGAACGGCGCGAGCAGAACGTAGGTGCCGATCGAGACGCGGCGGGTGCGTGCGGCGATGGCGGCGAGCGCCGGCATTACGGCTTGCAGATAGCCGTCGTCGACGAAGTGATGCTCGGTCAGCCAGGCGCCGGTTGAGAGCGACAGAAAGGAGCCCAGCGAGAAGCCCATCAGCCCGATTCGTTTCGGATCGATTTGCGGGTTCTGCTCCATCGCATCGATTCCCGCGCGAATCTCGCCGAGCCAGATCGGAAAGTATTCCTTCATCTTCGCGGGTTCGAAGGCGGTGACATCATCGGTCTGGCTGTAATACTCGAGGTAGACGGCGTAGTAGCCCGCCGCGGCGAGTTGGCCGCACATTTTTTCCATCGATGCGTCGGACGAGCCTTGCGGCCCTGCGCCGTGAAGCAGGATTATCGCAGGGTGCGGCGCCTTGCCCGCGGGAACACAATGATATTCGGTGACGGGTTTTCCGTTGGCGGTGAACTCGCCCTTGGTCCAGTCGGCCCGGGCCAAACCGGCCGACAGCGCGATGAGGCAGAACGCCACGACGGCGCAGGCTATGCGCCTACGAGCGCTTGTGCCGAGGATGATCAGATCAAATGAGAATGAAGTCGTAGCAGCGACCTACGCGCGCATCAGCTCCGCTTCGTCGGCCGCGAGAGTTGCATACACCTCGCGGTCGATTTGGCGAAAACGGCAAAGCGCCTCGTCGGCGTGCTTTTCGTTGCCTTCCTGGACCGCAATCTCACGCATCTTCTTTTCGATCCAGGACAGATGCCAAGTCTCGTCCTTGGTCACTTCCTTGAGGACTTCCATCGTCTTCGGATCGACATTCGGTAGCGCCGCGTGCGCGTTGTAACGGCTCTGGGCGCGTTCCTCAACCACGACGGTCAGCGCGAGGAGATCCACGATGGTCTTGGGCACGCCGATGCGATGTCCCAACCGCCGTTGATAGCCATCGTCAATCTTGATGGGAGTGCCGCCCAGGTCGGCGATTCGTTCGGTCCACAGCCAGGCGTGACGGGTTTCGTCGGACAGATGCTTGGCCATCTTGAGTTGGGCGTCCGCATCTTTAAGATGATTCAAAAGCTTGAAAAGGAGATTTGCGCCTCTGAGTTCGGCATCGCGATAGAAACTGAAAATCAAAATCTGCTTTTCTATCGCAGATCTTCCTTTACTAAAATCCATTAGCTCTCCTGCTCCTCAGCCCACGACAATCATAAACGGGAATTGAGAAGTTGGACCTTTTTAGCTGCAATCCGAAGGCGCAGCAGGCAAAAGCGGTCAGATAAACAGTATTTGATCCCGACCGCGTGGTCAAGAAACGGGCAACAGTTTTCGATGAATTGCACTTGATTAGCCTTAAGTCCAACTTATTGTACAAGTACGCGGCAATATCGATTTGCGTCAATAAGAGGAGGGCATTGCAAAACTAAGGAGCGCTTCGCGAACGGGGAACCGGTACCGGGTTCGCTTGCGCGAACCTGTCCGGAGGCCAGAAGCCATGTCGACTTCGTTCGCGTTGCTCACTTCGCTCAGTGATGACACCCTGTGCCATCTGGCGCCGTTCGGTGGTTTTGCAAAGGTCTCACCAGAGGGGGCCGCGGATAATCCGCGGGACGTTGCGATGCCGCCATCTGCCGATGCTTTCTGGCTCGCGCTTCGACGGGTTCACGGAGTCGGTCCGCGAACCTGCCGCATCTTAATCGACAAATTCGAGACACCCGAAAAAATCTTTGCCGCGACCGCGGCGGAGCTGACTCAGGCCGGAATATCCTCTCGGATCGCGCGCGCCATCGCCGACTACCGCGACTTCGACTCCCTGGAGCGGGAGCTCTGCGAGTTGCCGCGGTTCTCCGCGCGGCTGGTGCGATGGACCGATGCTGATTATCCGCCGAACCTTCGCCAGATAGCGGACCCTCCGCCTTATCTGTTCGTGCGCGGCGATGCTCCCCTAGCCGATCCCCATTGCATCGCCGTGGTTGGGGCGCGCGCCGCCAGCGAGGCGGGGTTGCGGATGGCCGAGCGGTTGGGGTTCGAGCTGGCGGCCAAAGGATTCACGGTGGTCAGCGGCCTCGCCCGCGGCATCGATGGCGCTGCGCATCAGGGGGCGCTTGGCGCAGGGGGACGAACGATCGCCGCTATGGGTTGCGGCATTGATATCGTCTATCCGCCGGAGCATCGGCAGCTCGCGGATTCGATTTTGGCGCAGGGAGGAGCGCTAATCACCGAGTTGCCGGTCGGAACACAGCCGCTGGGCGAGAATTTCCCCGCACGCAATCGGATTCTTTCGGGACTTTGCCTGGGCGTGGTCATCGTCGAGGCGGCAGAACGCAGCGGCTCACTCATAACCGCAAGGATGGCCCTGGAACAAACCCGCCAAGTCTTCGCCGTTCCGGGAAGTCCGCTTAGCGGAAAGGCGCGCGGCAGCAACCGCCTTTTGAAGGAGGGCGCGCTGCTGGTGGATTGCGTCGAGGACGTGACCGAAGAGCTGGCGCCGCAGATTCAAGGGCAGATTTCCAAGCCTATAGGTACCTCGCGAAGCGCGTCGGCCAAGACGGCGACGAGCTCGAAACCTGCGGAATCCGACCTTCCCCGCAGAATGGGCGATCTGGGCGTAGACTTGCTGGACAAAGCTAAAGCTGTTATTACTACGCTTAACGATGACCAAAAGCTCCATGTTGACGCGATTATCGAAGCGTCCGGGCTCGATGCCCAAACCGTACTTAGGTTATTGCTTGAGATGGAGCTACGCGGCATAGTCGCCCAGCACCCCGGCAAGCTCTTTTCACTAGCTTGACCCGTTCGTCTGGTACAGGATTCAATAACAGCAGCCATCTACACCCTTGATGGGTGGGTTGAGAGGAAGTCTCCCCAGTGGCCAAAAACCTAGTAATCGTCGAATCACCCGCCAAAGCCAAAACGATAAAGCGCTACCTCGGCTCCGCCTATGAGGTAACGCCGTCGGTTGGGCACGTCGTCGACCTTCCCAAGAGCAAGCTGGGGGTCGATATCGAGAACGACTTCGAGCCGGAATACATCGTTATTCCCGGTAAAACGAAGGTCATCGAAGGGATCAAGAAAGCCGCCAAGGGCAAGGAAAATATCTACCTGGCGACTGACCCGGACCGCGAAGGCGAGGCTATAGCCTGGCATTTGAAGACGCGGCTGGGGAAGATGAACGGCACCAAGATCCATCGCATCCTGCTTCACGAAATAACGGCGAATGCCGTCAAGGAAGCGATCGAGCATCCCGCCGGCCTCGACAACAATCTCTATGACGCACAGCAGGCGCGCCGGGTTCTGGACCGGCTCGTCGGCTACCAGATAAGTCCGCTGCTGTGGGACAAGGTTAAGCGCGGGCTCAGCGCCGGCCGCGTGCAGTCGGTGTCGTTACGCATAATCGTGGAACGCGAGCGCGAACGAGAGGCGTTCCGGGCCGAGGAATATTGGACCCTGGATGCGCGCCTGCAGGCGAGCAATCCTCCACCATTCAAAGCACGGCTGTTCAGCTGGAAGGACCAGCGAATAGACAATAAGGCGTACAAGCTGCCCGAAGCCCAGGCGCGAGAGATAGTCGCCACGGTAGAGAAAGGGCAGTTTCTCGTCCGCTCGATTGAGCGCAAGGAAGTGCGCCGCAGTCCAGCGCCACCTTTCATCACCTCGCGCCTCCAGCAGGAAGCATCGCGCAAGCTCTACTTTCAGCCATCGCGCACGATGCGAATCGCGCAGCGCCTGTACGAAGGCGTCGAACTAGGCGACCAGGGAGCGATCGGCCTCATCACCTATATGCGGACCGACTCGGTGCGCGTCTCCGACCAGGCATTGGCGGCAGTGCGGTCGCATATCGAAGGCCGCTACGGCAAGGATTACATCCCGGAGAAGCCGATTTTCTATCGATCATCCAAGTCAGCGCAGGATGCGCACGAGGCTATTCGTCCGACCGCGCTCGAACGCGACCCCGAATCGCTTTCGCGCTATCTGCAGAAAGACGAACTCGCGCTCTACAAGCTCATCTACGATCGCTTCGTGTCGAGCCAGATGAATCCGGCGGTCTACGACCGGACGACCGTCGATATCGACGCGGCCGATGCGGTTTTTCGCGCGACCGGCCAGGTCATGAAGTTCGACGGCTTTATGCGCGTGTATATCGAGGGGCAGGACGAGACGCCATCTGACGAAGACGCCGAGAACCTGCCGGCGATGACGGAAGGCGAGAAGCTGACGCTGCTCGGCCTCGACCCGGAGCAGCATTTCACGCAGCCGCCGCCGCGCTTCACGCAAGCGACCCTGATCAAGGAGCTGGAAGAAAAGGGCATAGGGCGCCCTTCGACTTACGCCGCGATCATGACCAGCATCCTGAATCGCGAATACGTCGAAGAGGACGAGAGCAAGCGTATCCGTCCGACGACGCTGGGGCGGACGGTCTGCGATCTGCTCGTGCAGGCCTTCCCGGACATCATCGAGGTGGGCTTCACCGCGCAGATGGAAGAAGACCTCGACAAGGTCGAGGAAGGCAAAGAGAACTGGGTCAAAACGCTGAAGCGTTTTTACGGCCCGTTCAAAAAGCGGCTTGGCGAAGCCAAAACGAAGATGCCTACCGTCAAGCGCAAAGGTCTGCCCACCGGGATCAAATGCGAAGCTGACGGCGGCGAGATGGTTATCAAGTGGGGCCGCAACGGCGAGTTCCTGGCCTGCTCGAACTATCCGAAGTGCACCAACACCAAGGAATTCACCCACGACGAACAGGGTACGATTCAGATCAAAGAGCCGACGACGCCTGCGCCGACCGATCAGGTCTGCGACAAGTGCGGCAAGCCGATGGTCCTGAAGCGATCGCGCTTTGGCGAATTCCTGGGCTGCTCGGGCTATCCTGATTGCGACGGTATCAAGCGGCTGAAGGCGGAACCGGTGAAGACGGGAGTCGCTTGCCCCGAATGCAAAGAGGGCGAGATGCTGGAGCGGCGGAGCCGGCGTGGAAAGATCTTCTACGGATGCGGCCGCTACCCCAAGTGCAAGTTCGCATCGTGGGACAAACTGGTCGCGGAAAAATGCCCGCAGTGCGGCGCGCCCTATCTGCTCGAAAAGACCACCAAGCGCGACGGCACAACCTGGCGATGCGCGAAGACCGAGGAGTGCGGCTACAAAGGGCCGGCCCCGGAAAAAAAAACGGCTGACCAGCCGCCCGCACCGACATCACAGCCTAGCGCGTAGGTCAGGCAGAGGCGCGTCCGGAATTTCAAGGGGCCCCCTCATCCAGCGCGCAACGCGCCACCTTCTCCCCAATCTCAATGGGAGAAGGCCTGATTCGTGGTCGAGCCAATTAAATTGGTTGAACCCGCGAACTCTTTCTTGAAAAGTCAAGAATCTTCCGCCCTAGAGTAAGCGCTTCGTCGCCTGTCCCGTCTCACATCGAATGTATGCTGGGGTTACATGAGACATGGCGATGCTGCTTGATGATGACAGTTGTTATCGCGCGTTGAGGGCGCGGGACTCGCGCTTTGACGGCCGCTTCTTCGTGGCGGTGTCTTCGACCCGCATTTACTGCCGGCCGGTGTGCAGCGCCAGGACACCCAAGCGGGAGAACTGCGCCTTTTTTCCAAACATCGCGATGGCGGAAGCCGCCGGTTATCGCGCCTGTCTTCGATGCCATCCCAAGCTCGCGCGCGCGGGGACTCGAGACGATGCGAAGAACTACCGCAGCATCAGGGCAGCCGCGCATCCCCCGGTCGCATCGAACAGCTCCGCATTCGAACTTGTCTTTCGTCCACCTTACGACTGGAACTCGCTACAGGCGTTTCTCGACGCGCGGGCGATCAGCGGCGTTGAGCAAATCGATGGCGTGTCGTACCGGCGCACAGTTCGCATCGCGGGCAACGGGCGTGAATATTTGGGATGGATCGAAGTCTCGCCGCTCGAAAAGAAGGCCGCTTTGCGCGTGGTTGTGTCATCGTCGCTGATGAAGGTTCTGCCGGCGGTCATGAAACGAGCGGGACGCCTGATGGACGTGTCATCCAATCCGGCTGAAATCACGGATGTGCTTGGACCATTGGCGGCTTCCAATCCCGGGCTGCGCGTCCCCGGTGCTTTCGATGGGTTCGAGATCGGGGTGCGCGCGATTTTAGGCCAGCAGGTCACGGTCGCGGCGGCGCGTACGATTGCCGGACGATTTGCGGCGGCGTTCGGATCGCCGATCGATTCGCCATTCGCATCGCTCACGACGGCTTTTCCCTTGCCCCAGCGAATTGCGGCATTGACGGTAGATGACATCGCACGGCTGGGCGTGCTCGCATCGCGATCGCGATCGATTCTCGCCCTCGCGCGCGCACTCTCCGATGGCGCGATCGATCTCGACGCCGGTGTCGACGTCGCGGCGGAGATGGAGAAGCTTCGCGCGCTGCCTGGTATCGGCGAATGGACCGCGCAGTATATCGCGATGCGCGCGGTCAACTGGCCCGATGCGTTCCCGCATACGGACCTCGGCGTGATGAAAGCTCTCAATGAAACCAATCCGCGTCGCGTACTGGAAGCGAGCGAGGCGTGGCGACCATGGCGCGCATACGCCGTGATGCATCTTTGGCAATCACTTCATCAAGGATAAGGACGATGAACTATTTTGATTTCTACGAAAGTCCGATGGGCCGGATGTTGATCGTGGCAAGCGCGGACGCGCTGAGCGGCCTCTATTTCGTCGGCCAGAAATATTATCCGGAACTCGACGATAACTGGCTGCCGGGAGCGAAGCGCGCGCCGGTGCGTGAGACCGCACGCCAAATGAAGGAATATTTCGCGGGCAAGCGACGCGAGTTCGACGTTCCGCTTGCTCCGGAAGGGACGTGCTTCCAGACGGCGGTGTGGGACGCGATCGCTTCGGTCGAGTACGGTGCGACGATCACCTATGCGGAACTCGCGCGGCGCGCAGGCCGGCCCGAAAGCGTGCGCGCCGCAGGCACGGCAACCGGCCGCAACCCGATTACGATAATCATCCCGTGCCATCGCATCATCGGTTCCGACGGAAGCCTGACTGGGTACGCCGGCGGTTTGGAAAGAAAACGCGAACTGCAGGATCTGGAAAGCGGCGCGCGATCGTTGTTCGCGAGTAATTCGCATCGAGCGCAGGGCTGACGCTCCGCGCTTCGTTCGCGAGCCGGGCAGCGTCGACGCTATCGCCTGCGTCGGCGAGGTGGTCGCCGAGCGCAGGCGGAAGCTGCCGCGTATACCTGCGAATATTCGTTACGATTCCATTGACCCTCATCCGGCGCGCAACGCGCCACCTTCTCCCGGCGGGAGAAGGCACTTTTAGTGTCCTTCGCTGTTTTCTTTCGTAACGATTTGTTTTGCCAGCCTGCTTTTCCAATGGAAAAATGGAGCGTGAGTGATGCGCGAGTCCGCGAGGGGGGAGAGGCGGCGTGTCGGGCGCGATCGCGATCGATCATCTCTATTGACCTTCGCGGCACTCGAATATTACAGATGAAGTGCAATTTGTTGGCGGAGAGAAAATCCTATGCCGGTAAAACCTGCTTTCCGTAGCCTCGGCGTCTGTGTGCTCACACTGCTTCTTCTGGCCGTCGCGGGATGCGGCGGTGGCAGCAGCTCATCAGCGGTCCCAGGACCGGTGCCGACCGCGTTCGTCCCCAACACCTTCACGTTCTGGAACAACCCGAAGAATTTCACGACCAGCTACGGTCCCGCCTACGCCGACATCACGCTGGCTTCCACCAATTTCGTCCCGTGCCGGGGAGGTCCATACGCGCTCTGTTACTACTCGGGACCTTCGCCGGACACCTGCACTTTTGTGAAGAAGGACAAGTTTGCCGATTGCCAGTGTTACAACATTCCGTATGGGGTTTATTTCGTCGATATCAATGCGATTTTGAACCATCAGGTTTACCTCGACACGATAAGCGTGTGCGGCACCGACGGCAGCAACTGCCAGAGCATCAACTCAGCGCCGGTCTGCCAGGCGGTAAATAACAACACGCTCATCCCCGGCGCGGTGATGTATTCGACGTTCAGCTTCGACTGCATCCCGACCAATGGAATCGGCCAGACCAATTGCACGACTGCGCCATACGCCGGATGCATGACGGCACCATGTTTCCCGAGCACCACGACCGGACTCGTGACGTGCCAGTGTCCGATCTACAGCGGTCCGTATCAGTTGGGACAGACGCTGCCGGCCGATCAGTGCACGCTGAGTGATGACCTGGTCTGGTCGGCGGCGTACGCACCGGCGGCGGCCGCGACTCCCGCTCCACCGCCGGGAAAATGCGTTCCCGATGCGCCGGGTTCCATCGGATGCCCGCTGTACATTCCCGGAAAGACGGTGCTGCCGCCCGACAGCGGCGTTAATTGCACGACGGTCTGCGCCGAATACGACACCTGCGTACCAAGCACGGGAATTCAGGTCGGGTACACCTGCGATTCCGCGCTATGCACCGACGAATGCAACGATCGCGATCTGGTAGGAACGGCGTGCACGGGACTTTCGACCTGCAATATCTCGGAGATAGTCAAAGCCGAGGAGGCAGCTCAGTGCAGTTGCTGCGCGAGCCAACTCTGCGGATGCACGGCAGATGCGGCGACCAACAAGGCGATTGGCGCTCTCGTCACGGCGCAGGTTAACCGCGGCATCACGCCGCAGTGCAATATCAACGGGACGCTCTGCGGAACGCAGTAAGAAAGAAGTCCGCGGAGTCAGCACCCTCACCCGCGAGTCACGGTGCTTGCGAAAAAAATCGCAAGCACCGCGCCGCTTCTCCCTCTCCCGCTTTTTCAGGCGGACGCTTCGCGTGCGCGGGCGAGGGTCTTACACCTGCAGATTCCTATTCGGTGCCGACTATTTGTATGTGCTCGATTTCTTCGCTGCCGGACGGCTGAGACACTTGTCCAACCATGCCTTGGCAGCGGGAACGCCCGACATATCGACCTGAACCATCGGGGCCAGCATCAGCACCGATGCGACATTGAGGTCGGCGATCGAGAAATCCAAACCGAGCAGATACTGGCTGCTTTTCAGATGACTATCGAGCACCTTGAGCGGCGCCTTGAGTGCTTCGAGCGCGTTGTTGGCGGCCTGCTCACTGCGCTGCTCTTTGGGCAGCAGCATGCGGTTCAGTAACAAGGCGATCAGATGAGGCTCGGTTTCGGTCATGCCCCAGAAACTCCACTGATACGCGTGGCCGCGGTCCTCGACCTTCGATGGCCACAGGGGAGCCTTGCCGCACTTCTCGGCCAGGTACAGATTTATCGCCATCGACTCCCAGACGATGGTGCCATCGTCGTCGATCGCCGGCACGTGTCCGTTGGGATTGATCTTCAGGAATTCCGGCTTGCGGCTTCCGCTTTCGCCGATGCCGGTGGGAACATGCTCGAACTTGACGCCGAGTTCCTCGGCAGCCCACAGAGCGCGGCCCGCGCGTGACATAGAAGTGCCGTAAATCTTGAGCATCGAATGCTACCTCCAATCTCGTTGCGAATTGAAACTCACTACTTCTAACGCGCACAAGGCCGCACGCCAAGAGGAATATTTTCGCGGCGCTATGAATAATTCATGAATCGGATTCCGAAGTGATTTCGGCAAGCCGCCGGTTGAGAAAATTTCGCTCCGGCTCCGATCCGACCAGCTCGAGCGCGCGGCGGTAATGCTTCGCGGCCTCCGCGTAGCGTTTCATGCGCCGGAGCAGATCAGCCTTCGCCGACCACATCAGGTAGTAATCGGGCAGATCGCCGCGCGCCTCGATCGCATCGATCAGCCGAAGCCCGGCCTCCGTACCCCGGGCCATCGCGACCGCGACCGCGCGATTGAGTTCCACGACCGGCGACGGCGTCATCGCGATGAACACGTCGTACAATCGCGCAATTCGCGCCCAATCGGTCTCCGCCGCGCGAGTCGCACGCGCGTGCTCCGCGGCGATCGCCGCCTGGATCGCATAGGGACCGGGCGCGGGAACGTTCATCGCGGTTTCGGCGTGCGCAAGCCCTTCTTCGATTTGCCCGCGATGCCATCGGCTGCGATCCTGGTCTTCCAGCAGCACCAATTCTCCGTCCGCATCCACGCGCGCGTCGCGGCGCGCATCGTGTATCAGCATCATCGCCAGCAGGCCGCGGGGCTCGGACTCATCGGGCATGAGCTCGACGAGAATCCGGCCGAGCCTGATCGCCTCGGTCGCGAGTTCGCGCCGGATGAGCGCGCTGCCCGCGGTTGCGGAATAGCCTTCGTTGAAAACGAGGTAGATGACGGTCATCACCGCGTCGAGCCGCTCCGCAAGGCGCTCGCGCGGGGGAGTTTCGTACGGAATTCTGGCAGCGAGGATTTTGCGCTTGGCGCGCACCAGCCGCTGCGCCATCGTGGCCGGCGGCACCAAAAAGGCGCGCGCGATTTCGTCGGTCGTAAGACCGCACAGGGTCCGCAGCGAGAGTGCGATTTGCGCCTCGGCCGACAGCGCGGGATGGCAGCAGGTGAAGATGAGGCTTAGTCGTTCGTCCGCCACGGCATCATCAGGCACATTGGATTCCGCCGCATCGCGGTCGTTCTCGATCATCCGCTGCAACTCGTCGCTGCGTGCGGAGAATCGCGATTGGCGCCGCAGCCGATCGATAGCCTTGTTGCGCGCGACTCCGGCCACCCAGGCACGCGGATTGTTCGGCATGCCTTCGCGCGGCCATTGCTCGAGCGCGGCCGCAAACGCTTCCTGAACGGCATCTTCGGCGAGCTGGAAATCGCCCACGGTGCGGATGACCGTGGCGAGAATCCGCCCGAATTCCTCGCGGTAGAATCGCTCGAACGCCGCCTGCTCCATCGTGCCGCCACGATGAAGCTACCTCATCGCAGGGCGAATAGGGCAACGCCGGGTTGCGCCATTCCGATTCTCGTTCTTTCGAAATGACACAACGCAGACACACGGGCTGGAAGCCTGTGTGTCCTTACTCAGAAGCCCGCCTACATCTCCCAGACTGGCTGCACCTCGATATGAAAAAATGGCGGGAATTTTTTCGCCCATTCGATTGCCTCGGCTTCTGACGCGCAATCGATCATGTAGTAGCCGCCCACCGCTTCCTTGGTCTCGGTAAATGGGCCGTCGATTACTGTGCGTTTGCCGTCGCGCCCGATCTTCACGGTCTTGGCCTCGGCGGCGGAGCGAAGCCGGGCCGAATGGACCAATTTGCCCGCCGCACCGAGATCGGCTCCGATCTTTTGAAACTGCGCCAGCATCGGGCCCATCTGAGCCTCGGTCGGCTGAGGGAGCTTCGGATCTCCACCGACGATCAACAACATGAATTTCATCTTACGGTCCTCCTTCAGGACTGTTGCCGAACCAAATTACTTTCCCAAATCAAGCCCGGTTGCGCCTTTGTCAGGCGACTCCGGGAAACTCGTCGTTGAATTGAGCCGCGAGAATTTCATCGTTCGCTTCCGTCAAGTCAGCCCTTGATGAACGGCCTGACTTCGACCGAGCCGCGGCGCGCGCCCGGGATGCGGCCCGGGATCGCGATCGCATCGTCGGCGTTTTCGGCTTCGATAATGTAGAAGCTGCCGAGCTGCTCCCTGGTTTCCGCGAACGGGCCGTCGGTGAGCATCGTCTTGCCGTTTCTGACTCTTACGGTGGTGGCAGTGGCCGTGGGCGCCAGCGGGTCGGGCGGAATTTGTGAGACGTAGTTGCCGGTGCGCTGAATATCCTGCGTAAACCGGATGTATTCCCCGATTTCAGTCCGCTGTTCGGACTCGCTCAGCGCGTTCCACTCGGATTCGGCTTCATAGATGAGCAGCATGTACTTCACGGCATCGTCCTCACTTTATAGTCGAACGGCACGTGCCCGGATCGACATTGCGTCCGCGGTTTACACCAGTATGGAAACCGGTCACGATCCTGATCTCTCATTCGCGTGGAAAAGCCAACCATAACCGTTGTCGGCGCCGGACTGGCCGGTACCGAGGCTGCCTGGCAGTTGGCGCGCCGTGGAGTGCGGGTGCGACTGGTCGAAATGCGCCCGGTCAGGATGACCGAAGCGCATCAGACCGCGAACTTCGCGGAACTGGTCTGCTCCAACTCGCTGCGCAACGCTTCGTTGGAAACCGCGGTCGGCGTCCTCAAAGAGGAAATGCGCCGGCTCGGCTCGCTCTTGATACTGGCGGCGGACCGCGCCCGGGTGCCCGCGGGTTCCGCGCTGGCGGTCGATCGCGACGATTTTTCCGGTTTCATAACCGCGACACTCGAGGAGCATCCCCGGGTAGAAATCGTCCGCGAGGAAGCGTCCGCGATTCCCGACGGCCCGGCGATTATTGCCAGTGGCCCTCTCACCAGCCCTGCGCTTGGCGACGCGCTCAATCGCCTCATCGGGCCGCGCAATCTCTATTTCTATGACGCAATCGCGCCGGTGGTAACCGCGGAATCGATCAATCCGGCCATCGCGTTTCGTGCCTCGCGCTATGGGAAGGGCGGCGACGACTATATCAACTGCCCGATGAACGAAACGGAGTATCACGCTTTCATCGATGCCGTGATCGCATCGGACAAGGTCACGCTGCACCCGTTCGAAAAGCCGGTCTATTTCGAAGGATGCATGCCGATCGAGGAGATGGCGCGGCGCGGCAGGATGACGCTCGCGTTCGGGCCGATGCGCCCGGTGGGACTGAGTGATCCGCGCACGGGCGCGCGGCCATTCGCGGTCGTGCAATTGCGCCAGGATGATCGCGAAGGACGGCTCTACAATATCGTCGGCTTCCAGACCAAGATGACGTACCCCGAGCAGCGGCGCGTGATGCGAATGATTCCCGGGCTCGAACGCGCGGAATTCGTACGGCTCGGCTCGCTTCATCGCAACACCTTTGTCGACTCGCCGCGGCTGCTGCGTCCGACCATGCAACTGCGCGCCCGCGAGGATTTGTTCCTGGCCGGACAGATGGTCGGTGTCGAGGGCTATGTCGAATCGGCAGCGGCCGGATTGCTCGCGGCGATCAACGCATCGAATTTGATAAACGCGCGTCCGCTGGTGGTGCCGCCGCCCGAAACAGCGCTCGGCGCGCTGGTCGCCTACATAACAGATTCCAGCCGTAGCGATTTCCAGCCGATGAATGCGAACTACGGGCTGATGCCGGAGCTGCCGGGGCGGGTGCGAGGGCGAGACAAGAAAATCGCGATGGGCGAGCGGGCGCTCCGTGCGGCGGACGCATGGATCGCGGCGCATGAAATCGAGCTTGCGGCAAATCCGCCTCAGCCGACCGCCGCGACGAGGTAGCAATTGGGCACGCGAATCGCGACTTTCGATGTCGGCTCGAACACGGTCTTGATGCTCGCGGTCGAGGTTGATGAAACCCGCAAGCCGCGCATGCTCGCCGAGCTAGCGCGAATCACCCGGATGGGCCGCGGGGTAGACAAAAACGGCCGCCTCGACCCCGGGTCCGCCGCGCTGACGATGGCGACGCTCGAAGAGTTCGCCGCGAAAGCACGCGAAGTCGGCGCCCAACAGATCATCGCCGCCGCGACCGCTGCGCTTCGCGATGCCGCCGACGGGCCGGCATTCATAGCAAAGGTCAAAGAGCGCGCAGGCGTCGATTTGCAGATCATCCCGGGCGATGAAGAGGCGGCGTTGTCCCATCTTGCGGTGGTTCGCGGTCTCAAGGTCGATACTGCGTCGCCGCTGCTCATCGTCGATATCGGCGGCGGGTCGACGGAGCTGATTCGCGCCGAACCCGGAAAGCCGCTGAGCATGGTCAGCCTGCAAATCGGATCGGTGCGGCTCACCGAGCGATGCGTCCACAGCGATCCGCCATCCGACGCGGACGCGGCGGCAGTGCGCACCACGATCGACGACGCCCTGGATAAGCTCGGATGGGACTTTCGTACCGCGCGACTGGCAGGAATCGCGGGCACTGTCACGACTCTGTGCGCGGTGGCGCTGGGCCTGCGCGAATATGATTCCGAGGTAGTCCATGGGCATCGGCTTGCGCGCGCGGAGATCGATCGTGTGATCAAGCTCCTACGCTCGATGCCGCTTGCAGAGCGTCTCAAGCTGCCGGGGCTTCCCGAAGGACGCGCCGACGTAATCTTTGCCGGGGCAACAATCCTTGAACGCGTGATGACGCGATTTGGCATCGATGAAGTCATCGTCAGCGATCAGGGCGTCCGATGGGGTCTGATGTGGCGCGAAATCGATCGGCTGTATCCGCCCGTTGAACGGCGGTGAATAAACCACAAGTCAAGTCCTTGCCCTTGCCGCGCAGGTGCAATAGCTGGTTGATAGAGGGCACGCGAGCGCTGCTCGTCCGAAACGCGGAGGATCTTCACGATGACCAAAGCCGAGTTGATCGAAGTCGTCGCAAAGGCTGGACGCCAGCCGAAGAAGGCGGTCGCCACTACTTTGGACCTCGCCTTCGAGCAGATCGCACGGGCGATTCGGCGCGACAAGCGCTTCTGGGTTCCCGGCTTCGGCACCTTTACGGTCCGGAGACGACGCGCTCGCGCAGGATTCAATCCGCGGACCAATGCACCGATGACGATTCCAGCGGCGCGCACCGTAGGCTTCCGTCCCGCCCCACAATTGCGGAAGGGCCTCTGAGAGTCACTGTTTTTGCAGCTGGCCGAGACAGACTGCCTTCAAACAGCTACGAAGGCACAGCGTGCGGCACTGGAATGAGATTCTTCCATTCCGCAGACTCGATTCAGAATGACGGAAAACGCCGATCCGCCGGACTTCCCTGAAAACGCATCTCGCCCGTTGCTGATCGCTTGATGCGCCGGTTCGCTTTTCTTCTCGCCCTCATCGCGATTGTTCTCGGCGGCTATTTGCGCTTCGCCGGACTTGGCAATCTCGAAATGTCCGATGACGAAGGCGCATCGTGGGCGGCCGCCGTCGCGCCCAGCCTTGGCCAGGTAATCGCGCTTCAAGCCAGGCTCAACCCCGGCAAAATGGCGGTGCATGAAGTGATCCTGCACGGATGGATGACGGCATTCGGCGACAGCCTGGTCGCACAGCGGGCACTCTCTGCGCTGCTCGGCACCGTCTCGATCGCGCTCGTGTTCTGGATCGCGTACGAACTATGTGCGCCGCCGCCCAGTTCCGCCGCCGACGATGAAATCGACAGCGCAGCCATGATCGCGGCGCTGGGTGCGGTCGTTTACGCCGTCAATCTGGTCACGATCAAATATTCGCACGAAGCGCGGATGTACCCCGTGATGCTCGCGGCTACGCTTGCGCAGACTGGTTTCTTTGTTCGCGCGAGCCGCCGAGGCGGAATCATCAACTACGCCGGCGCCGCGATCTTCGCCGCCATCGCGATCGCAGCCAATTTCACAGCGGCGCTAATTCCGGTCACAGAGGGTTTCTGGCTGCTGTACCTGTTCGCGCGATGCGGGATCCGGCCCGCGAATGCCGAATCGCACCGCGCATGGGGACTCGTCGCCGCACTGGCAGTCGCCGCCGTCGCGTTTCTGCCGCTGCTGCTGCCGGCGCTGCATGGCGCAACGGCGGCGGTCGAGAATGGCGCGCTCGAATGGATCAAGGCTCCACCGATCTGGGAGCCGATCGCGCTGTTCAACAAGGCCACTGGCAGCATCGGTTTTCCGATCCTCATCGTCGTCGCGGCGTATGGCGTCGCCAAAGGACGGGGGCATGAGCACGACGCGGTCTGGTTCAGCCTGCTGTGGATGTGGGCGCCGCCGATCCTGATGATGGTCGCGTCGTATGCGGTGACGCCGATCTTTGTCGAGCGCTATGCGCTTTCGTGCTTCGCGCCGTTCTTCATCCTCGTCGGCGTTGGAATTTGGGAAATCGGCGACCGCCGATGGCGCGCCGCGACGCTCGCGATTGTGGTTGCAGTCTCACTTGGCCACATAGCCGTCTACGATCGGAAGCCTCACGACGCCGAATGGCGCGAGGCCGCGCTGCTTGGTGCGGCCAATTTGCACCCGGGCGAGACGATGACGGCAGTGCCCAGTTATTCCATCTCTGTGGTTCGCTACTATCTGCCGCCGCCGGACCGCGACCGCACGATAAATTTCGTGCGCGGAAGCGAAGAAGCGAGCGTAGTGCTACTGCGCGATCACGGAGTGGCGCCGGTCGTCGAAAAAGCGATTCACGCGGAGTATCCGATCGAACTGGCTCGCCTCCGCGGTGTTATAGTGTTGAGAAAATAGTCTCCCTCAATGTCAGGGAGGTCTTGCATAAGCTCGGTGGCATCGAGAGCGAATGCTGATCCGGGATTCCTCAAAACAAAATTTCGGAATGACACATGTCCTTGGGACCTGAGTCGCCTCACTGCATCGATTCTTCGGGCTCTTCCTCTTCTGATGGCTGCGGTTCGATTACGTTCGCGCCGTTAAGCATCCGCAAGATCTGCATCGCCACCCTTCCCACGCGCGTCTTGCGATTCGCGATTACCACCACGCCCGTTCCGGTTTCCTTTACGAATCCGATGTAGCTGAAGAGGCCCGACGCGGCGCCGTTCTTCCAAATCACCATGTGATTCGTCCCGCGCATCTGGAACATCTGCCACGCGAGCCCGACGTAAGTTCCCGGCGGTCCACCGGAATGCCAGTGGCGCTGCAAGTCCGGCAGGAGAGAATTGAGGGGAGTATTCGCCTGACCCATGTTGTAGGCCAGGTATCGCATCATATCGTCCATGGTTGAGCGCAGCGCGCCCGCACCGTTGAACGCAGGCCAGGTAGGATTGTCGTGCGGCTTGGGCCATCCCTCCGGGCTGTAACCTTGCGCCTGTCGCGCCAATTCGTCGGGCGTGAGGTCGATGCGCGTGTCGACCAGTCCCGGGATACAAAGGTTGGTCTCGACCAGCGGCTGATATTCCTGACCGGTGGCGCGCATCAGAGCGTGAGCGAGCAGCGCGAACCCCCAATTGGAGTATTCAAAACGCGATCCCGGCGCGCGCGTGAGCACGAATGCGTTGGTCAGCCGGTACATCTCTTCGTCGCTCAGGTGGTACCTGCCGCGGAGCCCCGGATCCTTCGGCAATCCGGACGTATGCGTTGCCAAATCGATTAATTCGATCTGGCGACCCCCGTAGCTCGGCACCCTGACCCAGCTCGGCACGTACTCTGCAGCGGATCGTCGTAGTGCACGAGACCCTGCTGAACGTAGAGGGCAAGCAGCATTGCGGTGAAGGTCTTGGTGATCGATCCGATCTCCCATACGGTCGTTGCCGAGGGCCGAACGCCCGAGCCGATCGCAGTCTGGCCGTAGCCACGGACCATCCGATCGCTCCCCTGCATCACGCCGACGATGAGGGCCGGCGTCGACCCATTGGTGACCGGCGCGGAGGCTATCTCGTCGATACGCGCGCGCGTCGCCGGCTCGATTTCGGCGCGCACGACGGGTGCGGCGGTAGCGGTCCAGCACAGCATCGCGACCAAGGCGATCGCGAGGGGTTTGGGAGCGAATGGGAGTATTCGAGGCATAGCAAGCAGCTAAGCGGGCTTGGCGCACCAATGCAAAGCAAACCGGCGCTCAACCCATTTCCGCTTGTAAAATTGCGCCGTTGATGTGGTAGTAAAAAGGACGCCTGTGCCAAGCCGCGCTGCCGCGCGGATGCACCCGCTCAATTTCTCTGGATAAGGAGCATTTGGAATGAAAGCCGCCATGTTTCATGGTCCCAAGCAGCCGCTAAGCATCGAGGACGTCGAACTCGACAAGCCACAGGATCGCGAGGTTCTGCTGCGCACCGTAGCCAGCGGCGTATGCCATAGCGACCTGCATTTCGTTGATGGTTTTTACCCCTACCCCGCGCCGGCGGTGTTGGGCCACGAGGCGGCGGGCATCGTCGAGGAAGTCGGTCGCCAGGTCACCTATCTGAAGCCGGGCGACCATGTGATCGCATGCCTCAGTGTATTTTGCGGATATTGCGATCAGTGCATGTCGGGACATCCGAACCGATGCTCCAACAAGGCGGCGACGCAGCGTGATCCGAAAGACAAGCCGCGCATCTCGCAGAAAGGCAAACCAATCAACCAGTTCCTCGATCTTTCGTCCTATTGCGAGAAAATGCTGGTGCACGAGAACGCGCTGGTGAAGATCCGCGAGGACATCCCGCTCGATCGCGCCGCGCTGGTGGGATGCGGCGTCACCACCGGAGTCGGCGCCGTGCTCAACACGGCGAAGGTGGAGCCGGGCTCAACGGTCGCGGTGTTCGGATGCGGCGGCGTCGGGCTCGCCGCGATCCAGGGCGCGCGGATTGCGGGCGCGCGCAAGATTATCGCGGTCGACATGTTCGAGGGGAAACTCGCGATGGCGAGGCGGCTCGGCGCGACCGATACCGTGGACGCATCGGCAAGCGATCCCATCGATGAAATCAAGAAACTCACCGGGGGCGCCGGCGTCGACTATTCCTTCGAGGCGATCGGACTCAAGAAAGCCGCCGAGCAGGCGTTCAATTCGTTGAAGCCGGGCGGCACCGCCACAGTGATCGGCATGATTCCGGTCGGGCAAAAAGTCGAAATAGACGGTTACATGTTTCTGACTGAGCGCAAGCTGCAGGGCAGCAACATGGGCTCGAACCGCTTCCGTATCGACATGCCCCGCTACCTCGATTTCTACCTGCAGGGGCGATTGAAGCTCGATGAAATGATCAGCAAGCGCGGCAAGCTCGAAGACGTAACCGAGGCGTTCCGCGCAATGAAGGCCGGCGAGGTCGCGCGCACCGTCCTGATGTTCCAGTAGGTTTCTTTCCGCTGACCAAGTACTTCGGGCGCGCAGACGCAAGTGACAAGGAGAGACAAATGAAAGCCGCAATTTACCATGGACCCAATCAGCCGCTCACCATCGAGCAGGTCGAGATAGACGAACCCAAGGAACGCGAAGTCCTCGTGCGCACGGTCGCCAGCGGCGTCTGCCACAGCGATCTGCATTTCGTGGACGGACTCTACATGTGGCCCGCGCCCGCGATTTTAGGCCACGAGGCGGCGGGTGTCGTCGAGAAGGTCGGGTCGCAGGTCAGCTACCTGAAGCCGGGCGACCACGTAATCGCATGTCTCAGCGTGTTCTGCGGATATTGCGAGGAGTGCATGTCAGGCCATCCGAATCTGTGCTCCAACAAAGCGGCCACGCAGCGCGCCCAGGGCGACAAGCCGCGCCTCGCGCAGAACGGCAAGCTGGTCAATCAATTCGCCGATTTGTCGGGCTACGCGGAGAAGATGCTGGTGCACGAGAACGCGCTCGTGAAGATCGACAACGACATGCCGCTCGATCGCGCGGCGCTAATCGGATGCGGCGTGATGACCGGAATCGGCGCCGCGCTGCACACGGCGAAGGTTTCGCCGGGTTCGCAGGTTGCGGTGTTTGGAGCAGGCGGCGTCGGCCTTGCGATTATCCAGGGTGCGCGAGTGGCGGGAGCGCGGATGATAATCGCGGTGGACAAATTCAAGAGCAAGCTCGATCTGGCGCAGAAGCTCGGCGCGACGCACGCCGTCGATGCCTCCGCGGGCGATGCGGTCAGCCAGATCATCGCGTTGACGGGAGACGGCGTCGACTATTCGTTCGAAGCGATCGGTCTCAAGGTCGCGGCCCAGCAGGCGTACGAATCGATCCGCCCGGGCGGAATCGCAACGATCGTCGGGATGGTGCCGCTTGGGCAGAAGGTCGAGGTCGACGGGTTCTCGCTGCTGTTCGAGAAGCGCATCCAGGGCTGCTTCATGGGCTCGAACCGGTTCCGAATCGACATGCCGCGGATTATCGACCTCTATCGCCAAGGCCGCATCGACCTGGACGACATGATCACCCGCCGCGGCAAGCTGGAGGACGTGAACGAAGCGTTCCGCGCAATGAAAGCCGGCGAGGTCGCGCGCACGGTGCTGATGTTCGAATAGCGGGCGTCAGAGAGCGGCGCCCTCACCCGTCGAGCGATTGTGGACCAATCGCTCGGCTGCCCTCTCCCGGCTTGCGTTCGCTACCAAGTCGCGAACGCGGGCGAGGGGCATCGAGGAGAGCAGAATTCAAAAGAAAGGGCGGCCGGAGATCCGGCCGCCTTTTCTTTTGGTCAGCGCCGCTTGCTCTCGTCATTCTGAGCTGGAGGCGAAGAATCTCATGGCACTGGCATTCGTGGCATCCCGGCGGTTCGTATGGAAAGCGAAGACCGGTGGAATGAGATTCTTCACTCCGCGGACTCCGTTCAGAATGACGGAAAACTGCATCCTCACCCTACCTCTCCCGCTTTTCAGGCGGACGCTTCGCGTAGGCGGGCGAGGGGCGTTTTCGCTTTTTTGCGATCGACGGTCAGATAAGGCGCAGGTCCTTCATTGCGGCTTTCAGCTTCTCCGCGTTCGGCGGCGTCATCGTTACCAGGGGCATGCGCAGTTCGTTGCAGCATTTGCCCATGTAGGCGAGCGCCTGCTTTACGGGAATCGGGTTGGTCTCTACGAACAGCGCACGCATGAGCGGCAACATCTTGTAGTGGATTGCACGCGCGCGTTCGAAGTCGCCCGCTAATCCCGCCGCGGCCAGTTCGTGCATCTCGCGCGGCATCACGTTGCTTATCGTCGCGATGACACCCTTGGCGCCCAGCGCCATCAACGGCACTACCAGCGCATCGTCGCCCGACAGAATCGTGAGCTTGTCGCCGCAGAAGCGAACGATGTCGGAGGTCTGATCCATCGAGCCCGATGCTTCCTTGACGCCGACGATATTCTTGATCTCCGCCAGCCGCGCGAACGTCTCGGGCGCGATGTTCGAGCCGGTGCGGCCCGGGATGTTGTAGACCAGCAGCGGCAGGTCGACGCTGGCAGCGATCATTTTGTAGTGGCGGTAGATACCGTCCTGGGTGGGCTTATTGTAATAGGGCGAGATCAGCAGCGCGCCGTCGGCGCCCATCTCGCGTGCCGAAGCAGTCAGGCGAATCGCCTCGGCGGTGGAATTGGATCCGGTACCCGCCACAACCGGCACGCGCTTGCGTGCCTGCTGGATCGTGATCCGGATTACGCTTTCGTGCTCTTCGTGGCTGAGCGTCGCCGACTCGCCGGTCGAACCGCAGGGAACGAGACCATCGATGCCGCTCTCGATCTGCCATTCGACAAAGTCGCGCAGCGCGGCTTCGTCGACCGCTCCGTCGCGAAGCGGAGTGACAATCGCCGTCAATGCACCGTGAAACATTTGTGGAACCCTCCCGGGTTATTCCCTGACCGCAACCATCAACCGCCATCACCAACCGCAACCATCTCGGCATCGCCGAGGTCGATACTCCCACTGAACACCTCGACCGCCTCGCCTGTCATATAGACGTGGTTGGCCCCTTCGCCGTTAACACGCCATTCGATCTCCAGGTTTCCGCCCCGAAGCTCTACGGCCGCCTTGCGATCGGCGCGACCGGTCAGGACCGCCGCGACCAGCGCCGCGCACGCTCCGGTGCCGCAAGCGAGCGTCTCTCCGGAACCGCGTTCCCACACGCGCATCAGAAGACGGTTCCGCGACACAGGCAGAATGAATTCGGTGTTCACCCGGCGCGGAAAGAACCGATGGTTTTCGAATTGGCGGCCGAGCTGCGCAAACTCGAACACGTCCAGTTTGAAAACCGCGTCGTCTTCGACGAAGACGACGCAGTGCGGATTTCCCATCGATACCGCGGTTATCTTCTCGGTTCGCCCGCTGACTTCGAGAGGGTAGTCGACAATTCGACCGTCAGCGGCAACCGGAATCTGCCTGCCATCCAGGATCGGCTCGCCCATATCGACAGTGGCACCGGTAACGTGCCCATCGGTGATTTGAAGCTGGATGGTCTTGAGGCCGGCGTCGGTCTCGACGATGAGTGGGTTCTTGCGCACTATTCCGCGTTCGTAGGCGAGCCGCGCGACGCAGCGGATGCCGTTGCCGCACATGTCACCGCGGCTTCCATCGGCATTGTACATCTCCATCCGAACATCGGCGGCGCGGGATGGGGCAAGCATGATAAGTCCGTCGCCGCCGATTCCAAAATGCCGGTCGGAGAGCCGTTTTGCGAGCGCCCGCGGATCGGCGGGACGCGCCTTGAGCGCGACGACGTAGATGTAATCGTTGCCGCATCCATGCATCTTGGTGAACTCGAGCGATGCCATAACGTGCGCTAGCGGCTCCCGAGGTCGACAATCTTTTCGTTGCGGATGATGTCGTCGAAGCTGTCGCGTTCGCGGATCACGTGAGCTTCAGCTCCGTCGACCAGGATCTCTGGGCAGCGCGGACGGCTATTGTAGTTCGAAGCCATCACGAACCCGTACGCGCCCGCGCTCATCAACGCGAGCAAATCATCGCGCCTGGGCTCGGATAGCTCGCGTTCGCGCGCAAAGAAATCTCCGCTTTCGCATACAGGGCCGACCACATCCGCCACGATCGGTTTGCCGAGGTCACGGCGATCGACGGGCCGAATCTCGTGATAGGCCTCGTACAGCACCGGCCGGATGAGATCGTTCATCGCGCCGTCGACGACGACAAACCGCTTGACGTCGGTCTCCTTCACGTAAAGGACGCGCGTTACCAACATGCCGGCGTTGCCGGCAATCACGCGGCCGGGCTCGGTAATGATCTTCAGGCCGAGATCGCGAATGGGCTTGAGCAGGACGTTCGCATATTCGGATGGAGACGGCGGTTCCTCCTGATAAGGAATGCCGAGGCCGCCGCCGAGGTCCAGGTATTTGAGCGCAACCCCCGCTTCACGAAGTGCGTTTACTATCTTCGTCACTTTGCCGGCGGCTTCGCCGAAGGGCGACGTGTCGGTGATCTGCGAACCGATATGCGTACTGAGCCCGACCAGTTCCAGATTCGAAAGCCCGCGCGCTTCGGCGTAGTACTCTCCCACCTGCGAAAGCGGCACGCCGAACTTGCTGTCGCGATGCCCGGTGGAGATGTGCGGATGCGTCCCCGGGTCGAGATCGGGATTGACGCGCAGGCTGACCGGCGCGCGCCGCTTCATGCGGCCCACCACTTCATTGATGCGATGGAGCTCCGGGCGCGACTCGACGTTGATCATCAGCACTCCGCCTTCGAGCGCCGCGGCAATTTCTTCGTCGGTCTTGCCGACACCCGAGAAAACGATCTTTCCAGGATCAGCGCCCACTCGCAGACATCGCATCAGCTCTCCGACCGAGACGATGTCGAATCCCGAGCCCATCGAGGCCAGGAGCTTCAGGATGCTCAAGTTCGACAGCGCCTTCATCGCGAAGCAGATCAAATGATCCGTACCGGCGAAAGCTTCGTCGAACACGCGGAAATGGCGTCTGAGAGTACGCGCGCTGTAAACGTAGAAAGGAGTGCCGAATCGCTGGGCGAGATCGGCTACGGATACGTCTTCAGCATAAAGCTGGTCGTTCTTGTATTCGAAGTAGTTCATGGTCGACGGCGGCAACGGGCGGTTGGAGCCTATGCGCGACGGTGATCGTGATTTTTATCACAGCGGATGCGAATGAATAAACGGGCCGTGCGGCCTGGTGCCCTTGTCGCGGTGGAGGACAGGCGGAAGCAGAGCCCTCACCCTTACCCTCTCCCGCTTTTTCAGGCGGACGCTTCGCGTACGCGGGCGAGGGGCGCATATCAGAAAAAAGGCGCGATCACGGAAGAGGCAGCGGGGTCGGCGTGGGCAGCATGTACGTGTCGGGGTTCGGCGGTGGACGTGGGACTGTTCGCTCGATCGGTGCGCGGTTGGACGGCAGGCTTTTATAGTTGTCCTGGGTGAACGAGACGATCTCGTAGATGTAGCCCTGGCCGACAGCCGTATCCATGTCGGTGAACGTAAAGACCTGCTGCTGCTGGAAGCGTTCCTGGTCCGTGACCTGGACCTCGCCGACTTCATGAAACGAAGCCCGGTCGTCGGAGCGCATAATTGCGAAAGAGCCGAGATTGCGCATTCTGCCGCCGGCCTCATAAGTGGTGGGACGGCCCCACGTCAGCCTGATTCCGTCTTTCACTGACGCAGCGCGCAAATCTTCGATCGGTTGCGGACGCGCCGCCTGCGGAGGCACCGGCTTGGATTTCACGCCGCATCCGATCCACGATGCCGCCGCGATAAACGCGACCATCGCTCCGAGCGCCAGTACACTGAACCGCGTCATGACCGTCCCAGCTCTCGAAGCCGCCTGCGCACGGTATCGGGTGCAGGCCCGCCTGCGACTTTGCGCAGAGCAAGTGAATTGGCTGCCTTCAACAATTCCATCGCATCGGCCTTGAACGCGCGCGAGTGACGCTGCAAATCGGCCAAGACAAGATCTTCGAGGGAGCGACCCGCCTCGGCGGTCTCTCGCACCAGCGCGCCGATTATCTCGTGAGATTCGCGAAACGGCATTCCGCGAGCGACCAGATACTCGGCGAGATCGGTCGCCAGGGCGAATCCGCCGGCCGCCCGCGCCATCGCCGGGCGATCGAACCGGAGCGCGCCCCACAGCTTGGCGATGACATCGAGCGCCGGCTTGATCGTATCCAACGCATCGAACACCCTCTCCTTGTCTTCCTGCAAATCGGAATTGTATGCGAGGGGGAGTCCCTTCAGGATCGTGAGCATGGCGACCAAGTCGCCGATCACGCGGCCGGTCTTGCCGCGAATCAACTCCGCCAGGTCGGGATTCTTCTTCTGCGGCATCATCGAACTGCCGGTCGAAAACTCATCCGGCAGAATCGCGAAGCCAAACTCGCTGGAGGTCCAGAGGATAATCTCTTCGCTCATCCGCGAGAGATGCACCGCCAGGAGGGCCGCCGCGGCCAGAAAGTCGACGGCAAAATCGCGATCTGAGACCGCATCCATGCTGTTCAGCGAAATTCGGGCGAAGCCCAGATCGCGCGCGACCATCCGCCGATCGATCGGCAGCGTGGTCGCCGCCAGCGCACCCGCCCCAAGCGGCATCACGTCCGTCCGAGCGCGCGCCTGGGTAAAGCGCTCGCGGTCGCGATCGAGCATCTCGACGTAGGCGAGCGCGTGATGCGCCAATGACACGGGTTGCGCCCGCTGCAGATGCGTGTAGCCGGGCATGACGGTGTCGACGTTGCGCCGGGCAACCCTAATCAACGATGCGCGCAACGCGCGAACCAACCCGATCACCGCATCGATTTCGTCGCGCAGGTAGAGCCGCAAGTCGAGTGCGACCTGATCATTACGCGATCGCGCGGTAT
Source organism: Binataceae bacterium (SeqCode) (assembly GCA_052146355.1). GTDB lineage: Bacteria > Desulfobacterota > Binatia > Binatales > Binataceae > JAFAHS01. The sequence continues at coordinate 81,489 of JBKQNE010000086.1, forward strand.
GCAGCTTGCGCCCGGCGTCGCCGGTTTTTGCGGTCAGCCGGCGCTCGATGGCGAGATGGATGTCCTCGTCGGCCAGATCGAAGCGAAACCGTCCCGCATCGATTTCGCGCCCGATTTCGTTAAGTCCGCGCTCGATCGCTTTCGCCTCGGCCCGCTTGATCAATCCCACACGCGCAAGCATCCGCGCGTGCGCAATCGATCCCATGATGTCGTGGCGATAGAGGCGGCGGTCGAAAGGAAGCGACGCGGTGAATGCTTCCACCTCGGGCAGACGCCCGCGTGAAAATCGCCCGCGAATAAGGTTGCGCGCCTTAGTGCTCACGGTCGCGCTCCACTTCTGCGCCTCGCCCGCTCGTTTGCGGGAGAGGCCGCGCGGCAGGGCGCTTGCTTCTGTTTGCAAGTGCCGTGACGCGCCGGTGACGGTGCGGCGTCAGTCGTGGCATCACGAGAAATGGAATCCGACCTAACCTCTATCCCCTTCCCGCACGGGAAGGGGAACCGGCAGCCGGAGCTACATTCACAATCTGAAGCGTCAACATTCGAGGGGATTCCAGCGACCCTCATCCGGCGCGCGGCGCGCCACCTTCTCTCGGGGGGAGAAGGGGTGTTGGGGGCACTCGAGCCGACGTGATCGATCATTCGGAGTGGCGGGTGCGGCAGAGGCATCCGCGCGCGGCACAACTGGTCGAGCCGTCCGGATGCGTGATGTGCACATCGAGCTTGTGGCCACATCGCGGGCAGTATCCGGCGCGGATCCGCGGCACCAGCTTGGGTGCCCTGTGCGGCGGCCGGAATTGAATTACCTTGCCCAACCTTCACTTCCCCTTCGCGGCCTTTCCAGTCTCTCCACGCGCACGCGCCAGAGCGCGCAAGCGAGTACCCGCAAGCCGGATGAACCCGTTCGCGTCCGATTGCTGATAGCCGCCCGCTTCCTCGAAGCTCACAATCGCCGGGTCGTACAGCGAATTCGGCGATTTGCGGCCCGCGATGGTCGCCGCGCCCTTGAAAAGCTTCAGCCGTGCGGTACCGTTCACATCACGCTGCGCTTCATCGATCAGCGCCTGCAGCGCTTCGCGCTCCGGCGCGAACCAGTAGCCGTAGTATACCATCTCAGCGTAGCGCGAAATCAGCGAGTCGCGCAGGTGCATGACCTCGCGATCGAGCGTCAACTGCTCGACGGCGCGATGCCCATGCGTAAGGACAGTCACGCCGGGTGTTTCATAAACACCCCGCGATTTGATTCCGACATAGCGGTTCTCAACCATGTCCACGCGTCCGATTCCGTGACGCCCGCCGATTTCGTTGGCGCGCTCGATTATCTTCGCGGGCGACAGCCGCTCTCCGTTAACGGCGACCGGATTGCCCGCAGCATATTCTATCTGGACATACTCCGGCTTGTTGGGCGCGTCTTCCGGAGCCACCGTCAACTTGAACATATCATTGTAAGGCTCGCGCCAGGGGTCTTCGAGAATGCCTCCCTCGTAGCTCACATGGACCAGGTTGCGATCCATCGAGTAGAGCTTTTCCCCGCTGACCGGCACCGGAATTTTCTTCTCGTTGGCATAAGCGAGCATGTCGGCGCGGCCCTGAAACGTCCAGTCCGCACGGCGCCACGGCGCGATAATTTTCAGCTCGGGGGCAAGGCGCGCGAGAGTCAACTCGTAGCGCACCTGGTCGTTGCCCTTGCCAGTGGCACCATGCGCGACCGCATCCGCACCTTCGGCGCGCGCGATTTCCGCCAGCTTCTTCGCTATTACCGGCCGCGCGATTGAAGTGCCAAGCAGGTAGTAGCCTTCATACACCGCATTCGCGCGCATCATCGGGAACACGAAGTCGTGCGCGAACTCCTCGCACAGATCGGGCAGAATCAGCTTGCTGGCTCCGGTTTTGAGCGCCCTCTCTTCCAGGCCCTCAGTTTCTTCCGCCTGCCCGACATTGGCGCAGTATGCGATTATCTCGCATTGGAAGCGGTCTTTGATCCAGCGCAGCATCACCGAAGTATCGAGGCCGCCGGAGTACGCGAGAACTATCTTTTTGATATTTTCGGTTGCCATTTTCGTGCTTCCGTCAGGATCATCCATGAGTAAGCGCAGTCTGGCTCAACACTTCGGGCCGCAGCAGCCAGACCATCACCGCCTTCTGCGCGTGCAAGCGGTTTTCAGCCTGGTCCAGCACTACAGAGCGCGGCCCGTCGATGACGTCGTCAGTAATTTCCTCGCCGCGATGCGCCGGCAGACAATGCATCACGAGCGCGTGGCGCGCGGCATGCGCCATCAGCGCATCGTTGACCTGGAAGTCGCGGAAGTCGCGCCGGCGCTGCGCGGCTTCCTTCTCCTGGCCCATCGAAGTCCAGGTATCGGTGTAGACCACGTCGGCGTCCTTCACCGCTTCGACCGGGTCGTGCGTCAGCACGCCCAGTTCGTCGCGGCGCAGCCACGCGAGATAGCTTTTCTCGGGCTCGTAGCCGCGCGGCACCCCGAGCCTCAGCTCAAAACCGACGAGAGCCGCGGCTTCGATCCAGCTCTGGGCAAGATTGAAGCCGTCGCCGACGAATGCGATGCGCAATTTCCTGAGATCGCGGCCAAAGTGTTCGCGGAGCGTCTGCAGGTCCGCGAGCAACTGGCACGGATGCAACTTATCGGTCAGCGCGTTGATGACCGGAACTGAAGCTTCGCGTGCCAGCTCAAGGCAGGTTTCGTGCAAGAAGGTGCGAATCATGATCAGATCGATGCATCGCGACAGATTGCGCGCGACGTCCTTTGCCGACTCGCGCTCGCCGATTCCGATGTCGTTGGGCGCCAGGTAGATCGCATGCCCGCCGAGCTGCGCCATGCCCGTTTCGAACGTGATCCGGGTGCGCAACGAGGGCTTCTGAAAAATCATTGCCAGCGTGCGCCCGCGCAGATACGGATGCTCGATCCCCGACTTCAACTCCGCCTTGAACCTGGCCGCCAGCGCGAGCAGCCCGTTAAGCTCCGCCTCGGTAATGGAACTCATGTCCAGGAAATCGCGCTTGCCGAAGGTCTCGGCCACGCCCTGCCCCTCCGCGGTCCGCTTCCGCTGTGCCGCTCCGGCGCTCATGCCGTCACCGGCGCGGTGCGCAACGCCCTTTCGATGATCGCTAGCCCAGCATCCGCTTCTTCGCGCGTGAGATTGAGGGGCGGCAGAAGCCGCAGCACGTTGCCCGCGGTGCCGTTCACCAGCAGGCGCTCCTTGATGCACGCATCTACGACCGGCCGCGGGTCATGCTTCAACACGACGCCGATTATCAGCCCGAGGCCGCGAACTTCTTTCACGCGATCGCAGGTCCGCGCGATTTCGCGCAGACGTTCCAGAATGTACCCGCCGATCCGCGTCGTGTTTTCGAGCAGGCGTTCTTCTTCGATCGCTTCTATCGTTGCGAGTCCGGCAGCGCATGAAATCGGATTGCCGCCGAAAGTCGTTCCGTGGCTTCCCGGAGTAAGGCTGGACGCGATTTCGGTCTTCGCGATCATCGCACCGAGCGGCAATCCTCCGCCGAGCGCCTTGGCAAGCGTCACGATGTCGGGCTTGATGCCGGTGTGCTCGTAGGCGAAGAAGCGCCCGGTGCGGCCCACGCCGGTTTGAATTTCGTCGAGAATCATCAGCAGCTTGTTCTGGTCGCAGAACTCGCGCACGCGCTTTAAGTAGTCCGGCTGCGGAACCACGACGCCGCCCTCGCCCTGGATCGGCTCGATCATCACGGCAACGGTCTCGTCATGGATCGATTTCTCGAACGCCGCGAGGTCATCGAACGCCGCCAGCCGGAACCCTGGAACGAGCGGCTGAAACCCCTGATGATATTTCTCCTGGCCGGTCGCGCTAAGCGTCGCGAGCGTGCGGCCGTGGAAGGAGCCCAGCGTCGCGACGATCTCGTAGCGACCGCCGCCGTCCTTGTGGCCCCATCGCCGCGCCAGCTTGATAGCGGCTTCGTTCGCCTCCGCGCCCGAGTTGCCGAAGAACACGCGGCCGTCGCCAAAGCGTTTCGCGAGCTTCTCGGCGAGGCGCGCGGTCGGCTCGGTGTGGAACACGTTGGACACGTGCATCAGGCGCTCGGATTGCTCGCGGATGGCGCGGACTACGCGCGGATGGCAATGGCCTAGGTTCGTCACCGCCAGTCCGCAGAAAAAATCCAAGTAGCGATTCCCGTCGGCATCTTCGAGATAGGAGCCCTTGCCGCGCACCAGCGCGATGGGCAGGCATCCATAGATGTCGACGAGATTGCTGTGGGTCAGTTCGATGATTTCGGCATTGTTCATCGGCATGCGCCTCAGGCATTTTGTCTACGTCGGTGCGGCAGGTCCGCCACGTGGGCGCGGCGCTGCACGACTTCGGTACCGACGCCCAAGCGTGTGAAGATTTCCAGCAACACTGCGTGACGCACGCGGCCATCGATAATGTGGGTTTTCGCGACACCCTTCTGCAGCGCCTCGATGCAGCATTCCACTTTGGGAATCATGCCTTCATGAATGATGTCGCGCGCGATCAGTTTGCGTGCCTCGGCCGCGTCGAGCGTGGAAATCAACTGCCCCTCGCGATCCTTCACGCCTTCGACGTCGCTCAGCAGGATCAGCTTCTCGGCTTTGAGCGCGGCTGCGATTTCGCCCGCGGCTACATCGGCGTTGATATTGTATGTCTGCCCGTCGCGGCCGACTCCGGTCGGCGCGATGACGGGAATGAAGTTCGCGGCTTCCAGCGTGCGGATGACGTCCGGATTGATCCGGTCCACTTCGCCGACAAAGCCGATATCGAGGTTGCTTTTGCGGCCGTTCTCGTCACGCACGACCATCCGCATTTTGCGCGACATGATAAGGTCGCCGTCCTTGCCCGAAAGCCCGACCGCGCGCCCGCCATGGCGCGAGATCAGCGCGACGATGTCCTTGTTGATGCGCTGAAGGACCATCTCGGCCGCTTCCATCGTCGCTTCGTCCGTGACGCGCATGCCGCGCACGAACTTCGACTTGAGCCCAAGTTTGCCGATCAACTCGGTAATCTGCGGTCCGCCGCCATGCACGATGACGGGGTTCATGCCGACCAGGTCGAGCAGTACGACGTCCTCGGCGAAGCTCAGGCGCAATTCTTCCGACTGCATCGCGTGACCGCCGTACTTGATGACGATGGTCTTGCCGCGAAACCGCCGGATGTACGGCAGCGCTTCGATCAGAACCTCGGCTCTCTGAATGAGATCTTTCACATCTCCTCCGCCGCGCATGCGCTCACGCGGCAATCAAAACAGGCTTGCGTTCACGGCGCAATTACCGGCGCGTGAACTCGTCCCGGGCCATCCGGAGCCGACCCGAATCCACCCTAATTTATCCGAATCTATCCGAATCTACCTGAATCTAAAGGATAAAGCGGGACAGATCCTCGTCCTTAACGATTGGATCCAGGAAGCGATGGACGTACGCGGCATCGACCGTGATCTCGCGGTCTTGAAGCTCGGGCGCGTTGAAGGAAAGCTCGTCCAGGACTCGTTCGAGGACCGTGTGCAGCCGGCGTGCGCCGATATTTTCGCTACGCGAATTGACCTTGGCGGCAATCTCGGCCAGCGCCCCGACCGCATCGTCGGTGAAAGTGAGATGAACGCCCTCGGTCGCCATCAGCGCCACGTACTGCTTGGTGAGCGCATTCTCCGGCTCGGTCAGGATGCGAACGAAATCGTCGCGGGTGAGTGCCTTCAATTCGACTCGAATCGGAAATCGTCCCTGGAATTCGGGAATCAGGTCGGAGGGCTTAGAGGTATGAAACGCGCCTGACGCGACGAAGAGGATATGATCGGTGCGAACCGCGCCGTACTTGGTATTGACCGTCGATCCTTCGACGATCGGCAGCAGGTCGCGCTGCACCCCTTCGCGTGAAACATCGGGGCCGCTTTTTGCTTCGCGCCCGGCGATCTTGTCGATCTCGTCGATGAAGACGATTCCCGATTGCTCCGCGCGATGAATCGCCTCGAGCGCGACGGCCTCCATATCGACCAGCCGCGCCGCTTCCTCCTGGGTCAGGAACTCCAGCGCCTCGGGAATCTTGAGCTTACGGTTGCGGGTCTTCTTGGGCATGATCTGGCTCATGAGCTCCTTCATGTTGAAGCCCATCTCTTCCATGCCCTGGGGCGTAAACACTTCCACCATCGGGGTCGCGTTCGCCGATACTTCAATTTCGACCTCGCGATCGTCGAGATGCCCCTGGCGGAGCAGCTTGCGCAGCTTCTCGCGGGTGTCTTTCTGAGAACCGTCTTCGACCGCCTCTAAGTGGCCTTCCGGCGTAATTCCAGCCGGACGCCGGGTCTTGAGAGGGGGAGGATATAGAACGTCGAGCAGGCGCTCTTCCGCGTTTTCGCGTGCCTTGACCGCGACCCGAACGCGCTCTTCCTCGCGCACCATCTTGACCGAAATTTCGGCGAGGTCACGAATCATCGATTCTACGTCGCGTCCGACGTAACCGACTTCGGTGTAGCGCGAGGCTTCGACCTTGATGAACGGGGCTTGGGCAAGGCGCGCCAGGCGCCGCGCTATCTCGGTCTTTCCGACCCCGGTAGGACCGATCATCAGGATATTCTTCGGCGCAATTTCGTCGCGCAGTTCGGGCGCGACGTTCTGCCGGCGCCATCGGTTGCGAAGCGCGATCGCAACTGAGCGCTTGGCTTCGTGCTGGCCAACGATGTAGCGGTCGAGCTCTGAGACGATCTCGCGCGGGGTCATTACCTGTGCAACAGCCATAGCAATATATCTGAACGCCACGGCGCGCGTGGCGCGCCGCTATGCCCTAGAGCTTAACCATCCTGTGCCAGCGTGCCTACAACTCTTCCACGACGAACTGATCGTTCGTGTACACGCATATTTCCGAAGCTACCTTCATCGCGGCTTCGACGATTTGCCGCGCCGTCATGCCGGGATTGTGGCGTGTCAGCGCGCGCGCGGCCGACAGGGCGAAGTTCCCGCCCGAGCCGATCGCCAAAATGCCGTCGTCCGGCTCGACCACATCGCCGGAGCCGGAAACCAAAAGCGAACTCTCGGTGTCCGCGACTATGAGCATCGCCTCCAGCCGCCGCAGCACCCGGTCGGTGCGCCAGTCCTTGGCGATCTCAACCGCCGCGCGGCGCAAGACGCCATTGTACTCCTGCAACTTGCTCTCGAACTTGTCGAACAGCGTGAGCGCATCGGCGGTCGAGCCGGCGAAGCCCGCCAGCACGCGATCGTTATGCAGCCGCCGCACTTTGCGCGCGCCACGCTTCATGATCGTCGGACCGACGCTCACCTGCCCGTCACCGGCCATCACCACTTTGCCGTCGTGACGGACGCTCAGAATCGTCGTGCTGCGGACTTTGATGTCCGGTTCAAGCCCTCGGGTGGGCACTACGGTACACCTCTCTTAGATGATTCACGCTTACGTGCGTGTAGCGTTGGGTGGTCGCCAGGCTGGCATGGCCGAGCATCTCCTGAATTGAGCGCAAGTCGGCGCCGTTGTCGAGCAGATGAGTGGCAAAGCAATGGCGCAATCCGTGCGGCGTGATGCCGCCTACGATTCCCGCGCCGACCAACCGCCGCGCCACGATCATCTCGACGCTTCGAGTCGTAAGCCGCGTGCCGCGCAGGTTGGTGATGACGGGACCGTTGGCTTCCCATGCGACCGGCATCACGACCCGCCACGCGTTGAGCGAATCGAGCGCGGGTTCCCCAATCGGCACGACGCGATCCTTGTTGCCCTTGCCCGACCGCACCGTGAGCATCGCGAGTTCCTCGTCCACGTCGCGCCAATCGAGCCCGACCAGCTCGCTTACGCGTAACCCGGTCGAATAGAGCGTCTCGATAATCGCACGGTCGCGGAGCGCCTGCGGCCTATGGTCCTCCGCATCGAATTCGATCAGCCGGCGAATATCGTCACCTTCCATGATCGATGGCAATTTACGCTCCAGCTTGGGCGAACGCAGCGAGCGCGCCGGACTGGCAGTGCCGGTGGTAGTCTCGCGGTAGCGGAAGAACGCCTTCACCGCGGCGAGCCGTCTTTGCACGGTCGCGCGCTTGAGGCCGTTTCTCATCATATGGTCGAGCCATGCGCGGACCGCATCGGCATCGATTTCATTCGGATCGATTTTCTCTTTTAGATGCCCTGACTGCGCGGATCGGTCGAGCAGGAAGATTCGAAAAAAGACCAGGTCGCGACGATAGTTGTCGACCGTGTGCCGCGACGCGCGCGACACCTTTGCCAGGGCTCCCACAAATGTTTCTATTTCCGCGATCATCTCTATTCTATTTCAGCAATCACGTGCCTCGCGCGTCCGGTCTCCCCCGGTTATGCTACCAAGGGCGTCCCATGCGAAAAAGTATGCTCTCCGTGGGAGAATCGAGACGCTGACGAGGCGAAAAGCCCCGCTCAAAACGGGAACGAGCGCATGAATTGCTTCTTCTGCGGCCGGGAAATCGATACGCGCGAGCGCGTCGGATTCCGCGATTCGTGCCCCAAGTGCGATCGTCCCCTGCATGCGTGCCGCAACTGCAATTTCTACGATCCGGCGTACAATAACCAATGCCGGGAGACGCAGGCCGAGCGAGTGGTAGACAAGGACCGCGCGAACTTTTGCGAATATTTCACCCCGGCAACGCGCCGTACGGCGGTGCCGCCCGCGAAGGACGCGGCAGTGAGCAAACTCGAGAGTCTGTTCAGAAAAAAGACATGACGCATCCGATTCTCGACCGCCGCGCCGCCTTGATCGCATTCGTATTCGCGGCAGCGACTCCTAGCATCGTTGGCTGCACCTCGGGGAACAGCGCGCGGGGCGTCGTCGATCGATTCATCGCCGCCCACTACATGGCGATCGATCTCAAGGCGGCCGAACCGCTCTGCACGGGCCTGGCGCTCGACAAGCTTCACCAGGAAATGAAGCTCACGGCGGGACAACAAATCGACGAAACGACACGCAAGCCGATCGTCCATTATAAACTCAAGGCCGAGCGGGAAAGCCCCGACCATGTCGAGTACCTGTTTCGGGCCACGATCGATGTGCCCGACGGCGGCTCGTTCGAGAAGAACTGGATGATCACTGCGCGCAAGGAATCCGACACGTGGAAGGTGTCGAACTTCACCGAATACGATTGAGCGGATTTTACACGACGAAATGAACCCTCCCGACCTCGCCGCGATAGTGCTTGCCGCCGGCCTGGGCACCCGGATGCGCTCGAAGCGCGCCAAGGTGCTGCACTCGATCGGCGGCATTCCGATTATCGTGCGGACGCTGCGCACGATGGCCGCGATCGGCGCGCGGCCGATCGTCACGGTCGTGGGCTATCAAGCTTCCGAAGTCGAAGCCGCGGCCCGCGCAGGATGCGACGGGCAGCTCGCGTTCGCGCTGCAGCCGGCACTGCGCGGCACCGGAGATTCCGCGCGACACGGTCTGGAGGTGCTGGACGCCGGCTTAGACGGCGATGTGCTGATCGCCTATGGAGATATGCCGCTGGTTACGGCCGCAACGCTCGCCGCGTTTCGCAAGGCTCATCATGAGAGCGGCGCCGTGCTGTCGTTTATCAGCGTGCGCCTTGCCGACCCGGCCGCTTACGGCCGCGTGGTGCGTGACGAAGCCGGTAAAGTGCGCGCGATCGTCGAAGCGCGCGACGCTTCGCCCGCCGAACGGGCCATCAATGAGATCAACGCCGGGTACTATTGTGCGGATGCGGCCTTTCTTCGGCGCGCACTTGAAGAACTGAAGCCTGACAATGCGCAGGGCGAGTACTATTTGACGGAAATCGTGACGATTGCGCGAGCCCGCGGGCTCGACGTAAACGCATGGGTCGCGAACGATCCGGCCGAGTTCGCCGGAATCAATTCGCGCGAGGAGCTGGCAACGATGGAAGCGCAGATTCGCGAAACGGTTAACCGCAAGCTGATGGCCGCGGGCGTCAACCTGGTGGACCCCGCAACCGCCTACATCTCGGATGAAGCCGAGATCGCCGCGGATGTCGTCATCGGACCCAACGTCCAGATTATCGGGCGATGCCGAATCGGCGAGGGCGTGCAGATCGACGGCACCGCATGGCTCAAGGACGTCGAGATCGGCCCGCGATGCCATCTGAAGCTGGGGGTGCGCGCCGAGGAATGCCGTATCGGCGAGGAATCGGAAATCGGTCCGTTCGCCAACCTTCGCGCCGGTACCGACCTGGAAGGCCACAACCGCATCGGCAATTTCGTGGAGACCAAAAAGGCGCGCATCGGACGCGGCACCAAGGCAAGCCATCTGAGCTACCTCGGCGATGCGGTTATCGGACGCGACACCAACGTCGGATGCGGCGTGATCACGGTGAACTACGACGGCTACGACAAGCACGAAACGCGCATCGGCGATCGATGCATGATCGGATGCGACACGCAGCTCGTCGCGCCGGTCACGGTCGGCAGCGACATCTACGTGGCATCGGGCACCACGATCGTTCGCGAGGTAACGGACGGCGCGCTCGTGATGTCGCATCATCCCCAGCGCGAAAAGCCCGGATGGGTGCAGAAATGGCGCGAGCGCCACGGCGATCCGACGCCGGTAAACGGCTCGCGCACTGAAACGACTAACAAGTAACGCCGGAGCGCGGCGTCCGCTCCATAGTTCTGGAACGGACGACGCGGCCGGTTCTTGAAGACTTTGCCTCTACTTCAGAAGGCCTTCGGCCTTTAGGGTCTCCTGCACCTTGGGGCGCGCGCCAACTCGTCCCATGTAGGCTGCGACGTTCGGATACTCTTTGAGATCAATCCCGACAAATTTGGTCCAGTTCACGATCGTAAATGCGTAAGCATCGGCGGCCGTGAAGTTCGAACCCATCAGGTATTGGCGATCGACGAGCTGATCGTTCAGATAGCCGAGCCGCTTTGCGATATTCGCCTTGGCGGTCTTCTTGACCTCCTCGGGCGTCGCCTTGTTGAAGAGCGGACCGAAGTTCTTGTGAAGCTCGGTGCCGATGAAGTTGAGCCACTCCTGAAGACGATAGCGCTGGATCGTTCCGGCGGCGGGTGCCAGTCCACTGGCCGGCTTCTGGTCCGCCAGGTATTGAACGATTGCGGGACCTTCGGTTAGAACGCTGCCGTCATCGAGACGAAGCGCGGGCACGTAGCCTTTCGGGTTAATCGTCAAGTAGTCCTGGCCGCTTTCGGTCTTGTGTTCAGCGAGGTTGACCTTTTCCAGATCGACCGGGACTCCGGCTTCCGCCGCCACGATATGGGGTGAAAGCGAGCAAGCACCAGGTGCGTAGTACAGTTTCATGATTCAGACCTCCGTTGTGGATTTTGGATGATTTTGAACGAGCAGTCGTGCCGGTAACGCCCTATTTAATGCAGCCGCGGCGCTTGATCACAACCTCCGCGGGACTTGCGTTTCCGGCAGAAGCGGTCGCGCGATACCGCGCGCGCGGCAGCCACGCGCGCGGGAATGACAAACCAGGATGGCGCGTCGCCGTAACTATTTTATGCAGGGCTCAGTAGTAGCTGAGCTACGCAAATTTCTCTTGCGCGCTCTTGCTGCTTGAACTGGCGGGTGCGCGCATCCATAATTGGATTGAACAGGGCGTGGCGCCCAATTCATCGGGGAGGTAGCAATCGAAGCGAAACAACGAGTTAGAGAGTAGCGCCAGGACTCACAGTCGTGAGTTGACGAGGTGGGAGCTTATCGAAAAATTCGGCGGATGGCTCCCCGGTTCCACAATCGTTAGAGGCGAACAAACCGCGCGGGTGACCGCGCGACAAATCTCGCTTCGAGTGGCGGACCGCAAGTTCCGATTCATTCCTAAACTCTCCCTGCTTTGATCGTTTAATCCGGACCGACCTAGCTCGAACCTCTACGTTCGAGTTGGGCCGCAGGCGCCATCCCAGCCCGTGCGACAGGCGCGCGGGCAATGACAACCTCGTCATCGGGGTAAGGGAGCGCATACTATGTCTGCGAGACAGCGAACCGCGGCGGATCAACGCGAGCTGCGTGCGGCGGGGAGGGGCAAGTCATGTGCGGAATAATCGGATATGTCGGCGCGAGCGAGGCCTGTCCCATCCTCATCGGCGGTTTGCAGCGGCTGGAATATCGCGGCTACGACTCGGCCGGCGTCGCGACTATCGGCGCCAACGGCAAGCTGGAAATCCGCCGCGCCAAAGGCAAGCTCGGCAACCTCCGCAAGATTCTCGACGGCGCGCCGCTGGCCGGGCATATCGGAATCGGCCATACGCGATGGGCAACCCACGGACGGCCTTCCGATGAGAACGCGCATCCGCATAAGGCGGGGCCCGTCGCCGTAATTCACAACGGCATCGTCGAAAATTATCTCGACCTGCGCGCGCAACTCCTGGCGCGCGGCCATACGCTGCGATCAGAAACCGATACTGAGCTGATTTCCCATTTGATCGAAGAGCGCTTGAAGGAGGGCCTCGGGCTCACCGAGGCGGTGCGCCACGCGGTCGGCGACTTGCGCGGCTCGTTTTCGATTGTCGTGCTCTCGGAAACGGAGCCCGACAAGCTGGTCGCCGCCAAGACCGCTACGCCTCTCGTCCTGGGCCTGGGCGACGGGCAGACCTTTGTCGCATCCGACATTCCCGCGATTCTGGAGCATACGCGGATGACGATGGTGCTGGAGGATGGCGAAATTGCCGAGATCACCGCCCGCGGGGTGCGGCTGATGAAGTTCGACGGCACCCCGATTGCGCGCACGCCGCGGCGTATCGATTGGGATGCGGTCGCGGCGACCAAGGGCGGCTTCAAGCACTACCTGCGCAAGGAGATCGCCGAACAGCCGCAGGCATGGATCGACACGATGGCGGGACGTGCGACGGCAGGATCTTCGAGCGTGAGCTTCGAACCCGACTTGCTGCCGGCCACCGGCGCGGAGTCGATCGGAAGAATCGTGATGCTCGGCGCGGGCGCATCGTGGATCACGGCGCAAATCGGCAAATTCATCATCGAAGACCTGACCGGCATTCCGGTCGAAGTCGACTACTCCTCCGAGTTCCGCTATCGGCGCCCGCCGATCGACAAACGCACCGCGATTATCGCGGTATCGCAGTCGGGCGAGACCGCTGACACCCTGGCCGCGATGGAAGAAGGGCGGCACGTGGGCTCGCATCTGATCGCACTGACCAACACGGTGGATTCGTCGATCGCGCGCAAAGCCGACGCGCAGCTCTACACGCGATGCGGCCCCGAGATCAGTGTGACGACTACGAAATGCTTCACCACTCAAATCGAGTGCTACTACCTGTTCGCGATTCATCTCGCATCGCGATTGGGCCGGCTCGGCGACGAAGAAGCGAAGGATCTGCTCGCTCCGGCATTCGCGATTCCGGGACAAATCGAGGAGATCTTCGGACTGGAGCCGGAAATCGAAAGAATGGCGCGCAAGTATGCGAATGCGACCGACTTCCTGTACCTGGGCCGCGGCATCAACTACCCGGTGGCGCTGGAAGGCGCGCTAAAGCTCAAGGAAATTTCGTACATCCACGCCGAGGGCTATTCGGCGGGCGAGATGAAGCACGGCCCGATCGCGCTGATCGACGAGAAGATGCCGGTGGTGGTGATAATCCCGAACGACGACCTGTTCGAGAAATCGCTGTCGAATCTGCGCGAGGTCGAATCGCGCAACGGCAGGATCATCGCGATCACCGATGGCGCAACCGACGAACTGCGCAGCATCGTACAGGACGTAATCGAAGTGCCGGCGACCAACCGGATGCTAACGCCCGTGCTGATGACGATTCCGCTGCAGCTGCTCGCTTACCACATAGCAACCGAGCGCGGCACCGACGTCGATCAGCCGCGCAATCTGGCGAAGTCGGTCACGGTCGAATGACGGTCGCGAGCCAGAGAACGGCCGTCCATTCTGGAGTAAGGCCGGCGGCTCGTCTGCCAGCCTGTGTTCCATCCGTTCGCCCCGTTGGGGGCGGGCGGGCCGCCCGCCGCTACTCGGAAAAGGGGAGAGCCTGCCTGGATCGTCCACTTGCGAGAATGATCGCGCGACGGTAGTCTCTGGGCACGATGTTCCCCGCTGACGACAGAGTTCTTTCCGGCACGCGAGTGCTCGGGCTCATTATCGTCGTCGTAGTACTTACGCAGGCCTTCGCGCCGTAGCGGGGATGGAAGAGTAACTTTTAACCCCTGCCGGCGTGATGGCTGGCGGGGGTTCTTTTTTTTCACCCCGCCGAGTCTCCAGCCGCGCAGGGAGCGATCCAGTAAGGAGAGCTCTCGTGAAGTTAACCGGCGCCGAACTGATCATCAGGCTGCTCGAACACAACGGCATCGGGACCATAGCCGGCATCCCCGGCGGCGCCAATCTGCCGCTTTACGATGCGCTCGGCGCCAGCGCGATTCACCACGTGCTCACTCGCCACGAGCAGGGCGCGGGTTTCGTCGCCCAAGGCATCGCGCGCGTCAGCGGCCGTCCCGCGGTCTGCTTCGGCACCTCCGGCCCAGGCGCGACCAATCTGCTGACGGCGATCGCCGATGCGAAGCTCGACTCGATTCCGATCGTTGCGATCACCGGCCAGGTTCCGCGTGCGATGATCGGCACCGACGCGTTCCAGGAGATCGATACCTACGGGCTTACGGTGCCGATCACGAAGCACAACTTTCTCGTGCGATCCGCGCGCGACCTGCTCCGCGTCATTCCGGAGGCGTTCAGAATCGCGATGTCCGGGCGCCCCGGACCGGTCGTGGTGGACGTGCCCAAAGACGTGCAGACGGAGCTGGTCGACGTCGATACGCTGCCGGAGCCGGCACGCGCGGATGCGCCGCCGTCTTTGAGCGAACAGGATCTGGCGCGCGCGGCCGACCTGATCAACGCTTCGAAACGGCCGATGCTGCTGGTCGGCGCAGGCGTCATCGCCAGCGGCGCATCGCCCGAGCTGCTGCACCTGATCGAAAAAGGATCGATCCCCGTCGCCGCCACGCTGCTGGGTCTCGGCGCGCTGCCGCATGACCATCGTCTTTTTCTCGGGATGATTGGGATGCACGCGGCGCGTTTCACCAATCTGCTGCTCGACGAATGCGATCTGCTGATCGGTCTGGGCGTGCGCTTCGACGACCGCGCCACCGGCAAGGCCGCGGAGTTCTGTCCGCGCGCGAAAATTCTGCACGTCGATATCGACGCCAGCGAGCTGGGCAAGATCAAACAACCAAGCGTCGGCATCGCCGCGGACGTCGGAGACTTTCTCCGCGCGCTGGAGCCCGTGATTCGTGCGGATTCGCGCGGCGAGTGGATCCGTCATATGCAGCAACTCCGCGCGCGGCATCCGCTGATGATTCCCGGCGCGGACGATCCCCTGCGCCCATACGGCATCATCCATTATGCAGCGGCGTGTCTGCCCGAAGACGCCATCATCACCACCGACGTCGGACAGCATCAGATGTGGGTGGCACAAGCGTATCCGTTAACGCGACCGCGGCAGTGGCTCACCTCGGGTGGTCTCGGGACGATGGGGTTCGGGCTGCCGGCCGCGATCGGCGCCGCGCTTGCCGCGCCCGACCGGACGGTGGCGTGCTTCAGTGGCGACGGCAGCCTGCTGATGAACCTGCAGGAACTGGCCACCGCGGTCGAGCAGGAGGTGAATGTCAAAATCATCCTGCTCAACAATTCCCATCTGGGTCTGGTCCGCCAGCAGCAGCATCTCTTTTACGGCCGCCGCTATAACGCCTCGCGTTTATCCACGCAGACCGATTTCGTGGCGATCGCGCGCGGCTTCGGCGTTCCCGCGATCGATCTGTGCGAGGCGTCGAACCCGGTCGCGGCACTGGCGCAAGCGCTCGACAGACCAGGCCCTTATTTGATCAATGTGCCGATCGGACAGGATGAGAAAGTCTATCCGATGGTCCCGCCGGGCGGCGCCAATCGCGACATGATCGGAGGAGAAGCCGATGACGCCGAGCTCGCCTGAACAGTTGGATGGATCGACCGTGCCGGAGCGCGGAGCGATTCTGCGGCTTCTGGTCCGCAACCATTTCGGCGTGATGACGCACGTGTGCAGCCTGTTTTCGCGCCGCGCGTTCAACCTCGATGCAATCATTTGCCTGCCGACGGGCGATGGCGCGCAGAGCATCGTCGCGCTGATAGTGAACGAAGACGAGCGGCTGGATCAGCTAATCCGGCAGCTTGGCAAGCTCGAAGATGTGCTCGACGTCCAGCGCGCGCCCGAACTGCGCGCGACGTTCGAGAGTCTGGCGCATAATTTTGGATGATGGTTTCCCGGAGCGGCGGCCCGAGCCAGGCACCCGAAAGCCGGCATAGTTAGCGGGTTTGGATTCCCCATCTCGCTCGTGGCACCATGGGCCGGGGAAAAATCGCCCGATGATCAACCAGTACCGCCACGGATGACGCGACGCAGGTGAAAAGAGCAGTGACGGCAAACGGGTCGCCTATTGAACCGCAGGCAGTGGTAGTGCCTCTGACGCGCGCCGCGATCTTTCTGGTCGTCACGGTGAAGCCGGACGCCGAGAGCGTGACGACCGTCCGATCGTTGTGTGCTGACCTGCCCAAACTGCTGCGCGCCGTGGGCTTTCGCGATCTGCAGGGAAAACTGTCCTGCGTGCTCGGCATCGGATCCGAAGCATGGGACCGGCTCTTCGGAGCGCCGCGGCCGGCGGAGCTTCATCCGTTCCGTGAAATCCGTGGCGGTTCGCGCCACGCCGTGGCCACGCCGGGCGACGTGCTGTTCCACATCCGCGCCGAACGGCAGGATCTCTGCTTCGAGTTGGCGGCCCAGATCATGGCGAAGTTGGGAGATGCGGTTGCTCCCGCGGACGAGGTCTACGGCTTCCGCTACTTCGATGAACGCGATCTGCTCGGTTTCGTTGACGGGACGGAAAATCCCACCGACCAGGCGGCTATCGATGCCGCCCTCACAGGGGCAGAGGATGCCGCGTTCGCCGGCGGCAGCTACGTCATCGTCCAGAAGTACCTGCACGATATGGCAGGATGGAACGCGCTGCCCACGGAGACCCAGGAACGGATCATCGGCCGCACCAAGCTCGCCGATGTCGAGCTGGACGATGCCGTCAAGCCTACTTCCGCACACAACGCGCTGACGACCATCGTGGAGAACGGCACCGAGGTCAAGATCCTCCGCGAAAACATGGCCTTCGGTCAGGCCGGGCAGGGCGAGTTTGGTACCTACTTCATCGGTTACTCCCGTTCACCCCGGACGACTGAGCAAATGCTCCAGAACATGTTCGTCGGGCGGCCGCCCGGCAATTACGATCGGATCCTGGACTTCAGCCGCGCGGTCACGGGCAGCTTGTACTTCGTACCATCGCTCACGTTCCTCGAGTCCGTGACGAGCGGCGATCCTGCACCGGCGATCGCGGCTCCTGCGGCCCCAGAGGCCGATTCGTCATCCGATGGCCCGCCGGCGAGCGACGGCTCACTCGGCATTGGCTCCCTGAAAGGAGAATCCCGGCATGAATAACTTACATCGCGAACTAGCTCCGATTTCCGATGGCGCGTGGGCACAAATCGAAGAAGAGGCGGCGCGCACCCTCAAACGATACCTCGCAGGGCGGCGGGTCGTGGACCTTAAGGGTCCCGGCGGGAGCATGTTATCGGCGGTCGGCACCGGCCACCTGCGCAACATCAAGGCACCCGGCGACGGGATCATCGCGCGGCAGCGCGAAGTAAACGCGCTCGTGGAACTACGCGTCCCCTTCGAGCTGGATCGCCAGGCAATCGACGATGTTGATCGGGGTGCGAACGACTCGGACTGGCAGCCGCTAAAAGATGCCGCGAAATCGATAGCCTTCGCCGAAGACCGCGCGATCTTCGATGGTTACGCGGCAGCAGGAATCGAAGGCATCCGTCAGGGAACCAGCAATCCGGTGGTGGCCCTGCCCGGCAACGTAATCAAGTATCCCGATGCGATCGCCGAGGCGCTAAGCCAGTTGCGGCTGGTCGGCGTCAACGGTCCCTATTCGGTACTGCTGGGGGCAGATGCATACACGGCATTGAGCGAAGCCAGCGATCATGGCTATCCGGTGATCCAGCACATCCAGCGGCTGGTTAACGATGAAATCATCTGGGCGCCGGCCATCGCGGGAGCATTTATTCTTACCACTCGCGGCGGCGACTTCGAGTTGCACGTTGGCCAGGACGTCTCGATTGGCTATTTGAATCACTCCGCTACCAGCGTCGGCCTGTACCTGCAGGAGTCGCTGACGTTCCTCCTGCTGACGACAGAAGCCGCCGTAGCGCTGAAACCTGCAACATCGAAGTAATGGTGGCGGCCAGCGGAATGCAGGCACGATCCGCCCGCATCGTATGGCTGGTTTATCCGAATGAGGCCGAGGCCTCGGCGCGCGAAGCGCAACTTGCGGCGATCGGCTATCGCGTCATCCACAAGCGATGGAGCAGCCCGGAGATTACCCGCGCCAAGGCCAACCCGCCCGTCGCGGTCATAGTCGATCTGTCCAGAACTCCATCGGTCGGTCGCGATGCGGTCGCATCGCGCACTGCTCAGTGTGCCCTTCATACTCAAGGGCGGCTCGCCCGATGCGGTTGCGGGAGTGACGAAATTCCTGCCCGACGCCTTCGACTCTGACTGGCCGCGTATGGCCGCGACCATACACGGCGCGCTGAAGCAGCGGCCGTCGGGTGCACGGCTGCTTTCGGTGTTCTCGGCATACGAAGGCACGCCGCTGCCGAAGAAGCTCGGCATCAAAGCGGGCGGCGCGGTCGCAGTCCGCAAGGCGCCGCGCGGCTTTCGCGCGACGCCTGGTGAACTGCCCGATGGCGCCAGAATTTCACGACACGGCAATCGCCCTCGCGACCTGACGCTCTGGTTCGTTCACTCCGCGCCTGAACTCCAAAGCGAGCTTGCATCCATGATTGAATATGCGGCCTCAGGCGGGCTCTGGATATTCTGGCGAAAGACACCGGCCGGTGATGACCCCGCGCGCCTGACACAATCGATCGTCCGGAAGGCCGGCCTCGACTCGGGGCTGGTGGACTTCAAGGTGACGCGTTTCGATGACGATTGGGCGGGCCTGCGCTTCACGAAGCGAAAGTAAGGCCGCCGGAAAAAAGAAGGGGCGCGGCGGGAAAAAATACCCCGCCCCCCCTGATGGTTTAAAAGTTGTTAAGCC
>JBKQNE010000087.1:0-27309 GCA_052146355.1 Binataceae bacterium (SeqCode)
ACAGTGCCGTCATGCTCTCTTCGCCCGCCAGCACCGCCCCTATAAACCGCATCTTCTCGTCCATGGAACAGACCTCTCGCCACGGCATCCGCTGCTTCCTCCTGCCATGACTTCTAATCTGTTACCCATGTTGCCGGTCTATTTTGTTACCGATCTTGCCGGTCCGTACCATCGGCGCATTGGTCGGCGCAGGGAGAATACCGTTTTCCGAATAGGGATAGCGCGACCCGTACTTGTCGAGCAGCACCACGTGCTCGGGCACCCACAACGTAGAGAATCCGAGCCGTTCGGCGTTCGCGGCGTATGCTTTCGTCAGCGCCGTGCCCTTCGACATGCCGGGCGCCAGCGAGAAAACTCCAATCTTCATAGTGAACACTCCTGATCTGCCGGATCGGGCTCGATATTCGCACCGATATCGGACGATTCGCAACGCGCCTCATCGCGGTCAAGTGCGCCGATTCCAGCGTGCCGACGAGTATTTGCTAGAGTCCAGAGCGCATGAGTGATTTGCTGCCGAAGTTTGCGGATACGATCGTGATTGGCGGCGGCACCGCGGGCGCGGCTATCGCCGGAGAGCTTGCGACGCACTCCGCCGAAACTGTGGTGCTGCTCGAAGCCGGGCCCGATTATGGCTCCTTCGAGGGCGGGCGATGGCCGGCGGACCTCACCGATGCGCGCGCGCTCCCAACTTCGCACGACTCGGGATATACGAGCGGCAGCCAATACGGGCGACGCGTGGTCAACTTCGATCGCGCGCGCGTTATCGGCGGATGCTCGTCGCACAACGGATGCGCCGCGATTTGGGGAAGCCGACTCGATTATGATCGCTGGGCCGGGCTGGGCAATTCCGGATGGTCGACGGACGATCTCCTTCCCTTATTTCGTGCCGGCAGTGAACGGCTGCGCGTCAGGATTCCACCGCGCGACGAGATCACGCCGTATCAGCTCGCATGGCTCGAAGCCGCACCCCACGCGGGAATCCCAGTTGTCGCCGACTTGAACAACCTCGATGAGAACGTGGGGATGGGACCTTCGCCGGCGAATATCGCAAACGGGATTCGATGGAACAGCGCGTTCGCGTATCTCGATCCAGCCCGCGGCCAGAGCAATCTGACCATCGTGGACGGTGCGCTGACCGATCGCCTGATAATTCGTAGCGGACGGGTTGATGCTGTCCGCGTGATTCGCAATGGCCGCGAAGAGACTATCGAGGCAGGACGGGTAGTGCTTGCTGCGGGCGCTTACGGCTCGCCTGCGATTCTGCTTCGATCCGGTGTGGGTGATGCCGCCGAACTGTGTGGTCTGGGAATCGCGCCAGCCGTCGACCTGCCGGGCGTGGGGCGGAATCTACACGATCATCCAACGACCGGACTCCTATTTGCCGGCACTACGGCGCTCGAAGCCTCGATGGCCGAGTTTGCCCGCCGGCGTTGGATGCCGGAGGAGCAAACTATCGCGAAGGTGCGATCTTCGCGATGCGGCAGTGGATTCGACCTGCACATTTTTCCGGTCGGTGGGCCGGCGATCGGCGGTCCGAGCGCGTGGAGCTGGTCGCTGGCGATTGCGTGCATGACCCCGCGCTCACGCGGCGTGCTCAAGCTCGCCGGCTCCGACCCAACGGCAGCTCCGATTCTCGACCATCGCTACCTGAGCGATCCTGAGGGCGACGATTTGCGCGTCCTCGTGGAAGGAATTCAGATCGGGCGTGAGGTCGCGGCTGCGCCACCGCTGGCCGCGCTGCTCGGCGAAGAGAAATGGCCTGGACGCGAGGTCGCATCGGCCGATCAAATGGCGGGGTTTATACGCGCGAACGTCGCTCACTACTACCATCCTGTAGGCACCTGCGCGATGGGACCGGTGTCTGACCCCGGTGCGGTGGTGGACACACGCGGCCGCGTTCATGGTCTGGACAATTGCTATGTCGGTGACGCCTCGATCATGCCAGTAGTCCCACGCGCCAACACCAACATCCCGGCGCTAGTGGTGGGACTACGAATCGCGGGACGGCTGTTGGAAGCCTGAAACTGAGATTCATCGTTCGTCCTCGCACCGTGGCGCGCTAACGCCTAGACTCACGACCCTAAGAGAGGGCATCGCGATGGCGCAAGACAAATTCGTGGAGGCAAACGGCCTGCGGCTTCACTACCTCGACCACGGCGGGGAGAACCTGCCATGGCTGGTTTGCATCCACGGTCTGACGGGCAACGCGCACAACTTCGATGCGCTCGTGCCCCATCTCGCATCGCGCTACCACGTTCTGTCCGTCGACGTTCGCGGCCGGGGCGACAGTGCCTGGAGCCCATCCAAGGAATATCTGCCGCAGCACTACGCAAGCGATCTGGTCGCGATGCTGGACAAGCTGGGAATTGCCAAGCCCACGCTGATTGGAACCTCGATGGGCGGAATCATCTCGATGCTGTTCGCGGGAGGATGGCCGGACCGGGTGCATCGGCTGGTGCTGAACGATATCGGACCCGACATCGATCCGGCTGGCGGCGCGCGCATCGCCGCTTACGTCGGCGAAGCGCCCGAGAAATTTGCGGACCTCGGCGAAGTGGCGGCCTACTATCGGCGCAACTATCCACCGATGGCGAAACTGCCCGAAGCTGCACTACGTGAATGGGTGAAGTGGACGGTGAAACCGGGGCCCGAAGGCAGCCTGGTATGGAAGATGGACCCTGCTATCCGGCGACCGACGCGCGGCGGTCAGGCGCAACAGAGATTCGACTTCTGGGTGCCATTCGCGCGAATTTCGTGCCCGATCCTGGTGGTGCGCGGCGCCGAAAGCGATATCCTGTCCAAGCTGACGGCCGGGCAAATGCGCACCACACACACCGATGTGACCGTGGTCGAAGTTCCGGGAGTGGGTCATGCACCATCGCTGACCGAGCCGGAGTCAGTCGCCGCGATCAAGCAATTTCTACAGATTGGGTAAGTGAGCAATCTGTTCCCGAGATCTGCCAAGTACGATCCTGCGTGGGTCGCGGCCAACCTGATGGGGCCAAACGTCCTGTGGCTCATGGAGTCGCTGTGCTCGCGCCTGGAGTTGCGTCCGGACATGCGCGTGATGGATCTGGGATGCGGCAAGGCGCTCAGCTCGATTTTCCTGGCGCGCGAATTCGGTGTGCAGGTCTGGGCCACGGATCTGTGGATTAAGCCGACGGAGAACTGGGACCGCATCCGGCAAGCATCGCTCCAGGACCGGGTCTTTCCGGTTTATGCAGAGGCGAGATCGTTGCCATACGCCGACGAGTTCTTCGACGCCATCGTGAGCATCGACGCATACCATTATTTCGGCACCGACGATCTTTACCTGGAGCGAATAGTGCGTTTCCTGAAACCGGGCGGCCTGCTGGGTATCGCCTGCCCTGCTTACAAGCGGGAGCTGACGGATGAGATTCCTGACTATCTGCGCGAAGCCTACCATCACCATCAATGGCACTCGTTTCACACACCCGACTGGTGGCGAAGACACTGGGAGAAGACCGCAGCGGTGGAAGTGATCTGCGCGGAAGAGGTGCCCGAAGCGGCTGAGATCTGGAATTCCAATGCAGGCGCGGGAAACCCCGACACCCCGGTGCTCCTTGCAGATCAAGGACGCCTGCTGACCTTCAGCCGTGTGGTCGCCCGGAAATCTTCGAAGCCCAACGACGCATCGTAAGCTCCCGCGACGGTGCGCAATGCATCCGGAGCGAGATGCCGCGGAAACGAGATATGCTTTCTCGCGATAGGAAGCACGCGACCCTTGCGCTAGAATTTCTTGACGATGAAAGAGTCGATTGCCAGCCAAAATCCGATCGTGCGTAGCGATCCGGAAATTCTGGGCGGAACACCTGTCTTCGTTGGCACACCCGTCCCGTTGCGCAACCTGATCGACTATCTGGCGGGAGGGCACAGTGTGGACGAATTTCTAGACGACTTTCCCACGGTTTCGCGAGATCAGACGATCGGATACCTAACGCGTCAGTCGAGTCCTTGAAACGCGCGCTAGCGGGCGAACTCGACCAGCACCTTGGCGCGGGTGCCCGGCTTCTTCAGCGCTTCGAACATCTCCGGCACGCAATCGACGGTGATGACGTCGGTGATCATCGGTTTCGGGTCGATACGTCCGGATGCGAGCGCATCGATGGTTTCCTGGAATTCGCGGCGGTTGTAGGCGGCGATGAAGTCGATGCTGATTTCCTTCACGATGCAGGTGAGCGGCCGGATCTGATCCGGTTCCATACACACCCCCAGCACCACCACCTGTCCGCGCAAGCCGACCATGTTGATCGCGGCATCGAGCGTGGACTTCACGCCGATACATTCGAAGACGACTTCGGGCGCACGTCCGGTCAGTTCGCGGACCTTATCGGCGGGATTTTCCCTGGACGGATTCACGACCGCCGTGGCGCCGAGCTTCATCGCAAGCTCGGTCCGCCCCGGGGCGAGTTCTGAGACCACCACCGCGCCAGCACCCTTCGCTTTGGCCCAGATTAGCGTCGAAAGCCCGATCGGTCCGGCGCCCATGACGATCACGCCTGCGCCGGGCTTGAGCCTGGCCCGGTTCACGCCGTGAAGGCCGACGGAAAGCGGCTCGACCAGAGCCCCCGCGCGCGAATCGACGTTGTCGGGCAACTTCAACAGGCTGGCCGCGCCGCACATGACGTACTCGGCATACCCGCCGGGCAATTGGCCCAGCCCGAGACCACGCGTCTCCGCGCAATGCATGCCGTCGTCGCGTTTGCAGGCTTCGCATTCGCCGCAGGAGATGAACGGCAGGGCGGTCACGCGCTCGCCAACGCGGAAGCCGCGCACACCGGGTCCGATTTCGAAAATCTCGCCGCAGAATTCGTGGCCCATCACGGTGTCGGGACGCAGTCCCGTGCCGTATTGAACCATGTGCAAGTCGGATCCGCAGATACCGCAGTCGTGCACCTTGAGCACGACCTCGCCCGACCCCGCGCGTGGATTCGGGACCTCTATAACCGCCATCTGATCACGTTGCTTGAACACCGCGGCTTTCATGTGAGTGCCCCTTGCTGCGTTCGGCCTTCGATCACGCAGCGCGCTTGCCCTGAATCAGCTCGATTTTGTAGCCGTTGGGATCCTCGATGAACGCGATCACGGTGGTGCCGTGCGCCATCGGCCCTGGTTCGCGGCTGACTTTGACGCCCTTGGCTTTCAGATCGGCGCAGGTCTTGTAGATGTCGTCCACGCCGATCGCCAGATGCCCGAATGCGCTACCGATGTCGTATTTCTCGACGCCGTAATTGTAGGTCAGCTCCACGACGGTGTGGTCCTTCTCGTCGCCATAGCCGACGAACGCGAGCGTGAACTTGCCGCCCGGAAAATCGTTCTTGCGCAGCAGCTTCATTCCGAGGTTGTCGCAATAGAATTTCAGCGACTCGTCGAGATTGCCGACCCGAATCATCGTATGCAGAAGTTCCATCATCATCTCCTCGTTCCGCCATTGGCGCCGCGCTTGCGGCGTGTTCCGATGGCCTTGCTTAGTTCGTCGCGGATGTTACCGAACACTTCTTCGGTCGGCGCGATTCCCGCGGCCTTCATGCGCTCGACCAGAGCCCATCGCGTGATGCCGAGCATCTCCTGCGCTTCGTGCTCGTGCAGGCGCTTGACGCGGACCAGCTCAAGTAGTGCAAGCTCGCGCACGCGCGCGCGGAAGTCTGCCTCGGGAAACTGCGCGTCGAACACGTCGGCGGGCAGATCGATTTTGATTTCCATGACGTTATGCCCCGAATTTCCGCAATTGCCCCGGGGATGTCAAATGAGCGCGGGACGCGAGCGGCGGGACTTTGCGCTGGGGGCCGCTAGTATGCGAATTTGACGCGGATAAGCGAACGATTCCGGCAGTCGGAGGTTCGCGCACAGGGGACAACGCCGATGGATTTCAACTTCACGCCTGAAGATGAACAATTCCGCGCCGAATTTCGCGCGTGGCTCGACAAGAACAGGCCCGACCATCAGGCCGAGGACCTCGACACCTTTGCGGAAGATGAAGGCGAGTGGAACCAGCGCGTTGCGTGGTTCAGAAAGCTCGCTTCCGGGGGATGGACCGGGATCGATTGGCCCAAAGAGTACGGCGGCCGCGGCGCCAGCATCCTGCAAACCATCGTCTATCATCAGGAACTCGCGCGCGTGCATGCTCCCCTGCCCTTCATAGGTTCCGGCATGGGGCTCATGGGTCCCACCCTGATGCACTGGGGAACGGAGGAGCAGAGGAAGCGGCACATCCCCAAAATTCTTTCCGGCGAGGAAATCTGGTGCCAGGGATATTCCGAGCCCGGTTCTGGGTCCGACCTCGCATCGCTGCAGACGCGTGCGATCGAAGACGGCGACGATTTCGTCGTCAACGGCCAGAAAGTGTGGACCTCCAATGCCCAGTTCTCGGATTGGATTCTCCTGCTGGTGCGGACCGATCCCGATGCGCCCAAGCACAAGGGCATCAGCTACATACTGGTCGACATGCGCAGCCCGGGAATCGTGGTGCGGCCGCTGGTGCAGATGACGGGAGCGCGCGGCTTCAACGAAGTCTTTTTCGAAGACGTGCGCGTGCCAAAAAAGAACCTGGTCGGCGACAAGAACCAAGGATGGCAGGTCGCAATCACAACGCTGATGTTCGAGCGCAATGGCGCAGGCGGCGGTGCGGGCGGACAGATTCACGAGTTGGTGAAACTGGCGCAGACGGTTGAGCGCGATGGCCGATCGGCGTGGGAAGACGCCGGGGTTCGCCAAAAGGTCGCGGAGTTTTATTGCGAACAGCAGGCGCTGAAGTACACCGGCTTTCGGCAACTGACGCGCAGGCTAAAGGGGCTGCCGCCGGGACCGGAAGGCTCGATGATGAAGCTCTGTGGCACCGAACTGAATATGCGCATCCAACTGTTCGCGATGGAGTTGCTGGGCGCGTACTCGCAGATCGAGCATCATGCGCCATTTGCGATAGACGACGGCAAATGGCTCTTCAGGATGCTCGCGGCGCGGGGCGGAACGATCGCGGCGGGGACCAACCAGATCCAGCACAACATAATTGGCGAGCGCGTCCTCGGACTTCCGAAAGGATGAAAACGATTCCGTAGACTATGCGGATTCAATCTGCGGACTTCCCGCGGAGAGCCAGCTCCCGACGCGACGTTGATTCGCGTCGAACAGAGCTGCCGCTCCGCGGGCGAAACGCGTTCCTAGTTGGTCGTGGTGCTACTCGAGGAGTGCTCACTCGAGTTACCACTGGGATAGTTCGAACTCGAAGATGACGATGAATGCTCGGTGGTTGTGGCGGGGGCCGCGACAACTACTGGCGCAGGTGCAACCACTACTGGGGCCGGGTACACCGTAACGACGGCCGGTGCCGGCGCCGAAGAAGTTGTGGTTTCGCTGGTTGTGGTGTCAGAAGTCTCGGCGAAGCTTACGCCGACGGTTCCGAACAGCACCGCGATACCGAAAGACACAGCCGCAGTCTTGAATGAGTGTTTCACAATAATGTCTCCATTGGTTCTCGTGATTAGAGGTTCAACTTCACGGTACGGTTGTACTGAGCTTCGCCGCAATGACGTGTGCGGTGCTGACTGCTCTTTAAGTGCCTTGGAGAACTAGACCATGTGCATTGCGGTGCGCGGACGCAGCGCCGCTGCGATATCGCGGGCCAGGCGTGGAGTCTCTTCGACTTCCAGCGTCGCCGTCATGACGCGAATTCCGGGAGCGGCTTTGAGCCGGAACGATTCCCCTGCCATCACCGCCCATCCCGCGTTCAACAGCGACTGAACGGTAGCCGTCTCCTCGGCGACGGGAACCCATACGTTCAGGCCAGAGCGGCCATGAGCTTCGATTCCGTACTTCGCGAGCGCATCGATGAGCGCCTGCCGACGCACCGTGTACGTCTCCGCCGCGCGGCGAACGAGGCGCATGATCTTTGCGTCCGACCACATCGTAACGACCATCTCCTGCAGGATTTGGCTAATCCATCGCGGGCCCAGACGCTGGCGACCTTCGACCCGCGCAATCGTGAGCTGGTCGCCGGCGATAATCGCGAGCCGCAAGTCGGGTCCCAGTGCTTTTGAAACCGACCTCACTACCGCCCATCGTTCGCGTTCGCCCGTCAGCGTAAACGCAGGCACGCCGGAAATCGGCCCCGTGAAGTCGTCTTCGATCACCAGCACATCGGGCTTGCGGGCGAGAACTTCGACCAGCGCTGCCGCGCGTTTCCGATCTAACGCGGAGCCGGCAGGATTTTGCCCGCGCGGCGTTACGATGACGGCGGAAACTCCCGCCTGCAGCGCTCGCGCCATCGCCTGGGGCGTCGGGCCGAAATCGTCAATGGCTATCGGCTCGGCGACGAGACCCAGCGCGGAGATCAAGTCGAGCGTGCCGCGGTAGCTTGGATCTTCCACGCCGACCAAGTCGCCGGGACTCAGATGCGCTTGCAGCACGCGCTCGATCGCATCCATCGCGCCGCTCACCAGCGCCATCGATTGCGCTTCGATTCCGTCGGCTTTGAATTGTCGCCGTGCGAGTTCCAGAAGAGCGGCGCTATCGGTCACACCGCCGTATAGAGGAGATGCGCACTCGATTCGCTTCACCACCTCGCGCAGCGAAGGCAGCAGGCGAGCGTCCGGATTGCCAGCCATCAAGTTGCGCACACCCGCGGGCAGTCGCGGCATCGAAGGAGTAGTCAGCGGCGGCCTGCGATTGACGATGGTCCCGCGCCGCCCGCTGCCGTGGAGCAAACCACGCACGCGCAACGTCTGGTATGCGGCGGCTATCGTGGTCGGGCTGACCTTGAGGTTGCGAGCGAGCGAGCGGATGGCGGGCAAGCGGGCGCCGGCGGCGACGCGGCCGTTGCGAATCGCCTCTTCGATACTCGCGGCGATCTGGTTGCCCGATTTTCCGCGGATCTGATATTGTGATGGTACGTTCATCAGTTTGTACTGTTACATAATGGAGAGCCGGATGGAAGAGATAAGAACAACGGAACGGACCCGAGTGAAACGACTGCCGAAACGCGCCTCTTACGACCGCGAGGTTGTCAACGCGATCATCGACGAGGCCATGTTCTGCCACGTCGGTTTTATCCATCAGGGCGCTCCGTTCGTGATTCCCACCCTGCACGTGCGTATTGGCGAGCGGCTTTACGTGCACGGCTCGGCGGCCAGCCGGATGCTGCGAGCGGCGGCGGGTGGAATTCCGCTGTGCGTTACGGTCACGCATTTCGAGGGCTTGATATTGGCGCGATCCGCGTTCCATCACTCGGCCAACTACCGCTCCGCCGTAGTCCTGGGCACCGCGGAAGAGGTGACCGATGACGCCGAGAAGACGCGCGTGCTCAACGCGCTGGTCGATCACCTGGTGCCGGGGCGATGGCGCGACGCGCGCCCGCCAAATCCGCAGGAGCTGCTGGCCACCAGCGTGCTCGGGCTTCCGATCACGGAGGCATCGGCCAAAGTCCGTCCGGGAGGGCCCAGTGACGAGGAAGGGGATTACGCGCTGCCGGTTTGGGCGGGTGTCATTCCGATGAAGGTCGTGACGGGAGCGCCGATTCCCGATGAACGAAACATGGCAGGGATCCAGATTCCGGAATATGTCGCGAACTATCGGCTTCCCGATGCGAGGGGGAACGGAAATGGCAAAGGTGATTGAGCGAACCTTCGAAGATTACCTAATCAGCACCGATCCCGCGCGACTGGACATCGGCGCGATTCACGGCTTCCTGCGCGAGTCGTATTGGGCCGAGGGCATCCCGCGCGAGGTCGTGGAACGCGCGGTTCAGAATTCGCTGTGCTTCGGCGTTTACTTTCGCGATGAACAGATCGGATTGGCCCGCGTGGTGAGCGACTACGCAACCTTCGCTTACATTGCCGATGTCTTCGTTCTGGCACCCTGGCGCGGTCGCGGCATCTCGAAGGCATTGATGGCCGAGGTCGTTCGGCACCCCGATCTCCAGGGGCTGCGGCGATGGATGCTAGCAACCAAGGATGCGCACGGGCTCTATCAGCGCTTCGGCTTTACCGCGCCGCCAATTCCGGAACGCCTGATGGAGCGAGCCGACCCGGGGGTCTATTTGCGGCTCGCGCAAGGTGCGAAGTAAGCGGCCCGCGGGGCGCCCTGCCCCGCTTGCGCAGGTTTTGACCCGCGGCTTATATAACATCTGTTAGGGGCGGAGCGGCCGGCCGACACTGGACTACTGCGGCCAGGCTCGCATCAATCCTGCCCACGGGAGACCAAGATGGATTTTAAATTCAGCGCCGAGGACGAGGCGTTTCGCCAGGAGCTGCGCGGCTGGCTCGCCAAAAACGCGCCCCGTAACGCGGCGGACGATGACACCGTCGACTTCATGCAGGAAGGCGGCAAGGACGATTGGCAGCGGCGTCTGGAATGGCATCGCAAGATGCATGCAGGCGGATGGGTCGGGCTTAGCTGGCCCAAGGAATACGGCGGCCGCGGCGCGACTATCACCGAGCAGCTCATCTACAACGAAGAGATGGCGCACGCCAATACTCCGCAGCTTGTCAACGGACTCGGCATCATGCTGGTCGGCCCGACCATCATCCATTGGGGCACCGAAGAGCAGAAGAAGCGCTACGTGCCGAAAATTCTGTCCGGCGAGGAAATCTGGTGCCAGGGTTATTCCGAGCCCGGCTCGGGCTCCGACGTCGCATCCTTGCAGACCCGGGCGGTGGAAGAAGGCGATTATTTCGTCGTCAACGGCCAGAAGGTCTGGACGTCCGACGCGCATCACGCCGATTGGTGCATCCTGCTGGTCCGCACCGATCCCAACGCGCCCAAGCACAAAGGCATCAGCTACATCCTCGTGGACATGCATTCGCCGGGTGTGACCGTGCGCCCGCTGGTGCAGATCACGGGTGATGCGAACTTCAACGAAGTTTTCTTCGAAGACGTAAAGGTCCCCAAGAAGAACCTGATCGGCGAGAAGAACCAGGGTTGGCAGGTCGCGATCACCACCCTGATGTTCGAGCGGTCGGGAATCGGCGGGGGACGCGATCTGCTGGGGCAGGTCCGCGAACTCGCAGAGCTGGCCAAGGTGGTCCCCAGCAACGGCCACAAGGCGTGGGACGACTCCAGCGTGCGGCAGAAGATTTCGGGCTTCGCTGGCGAGGCGCTGGCGCTGAAGTACACCGGCTATCGCCAGCTCACGCGGCGTCTGAAGGGACTGCCTCCGGGGCCCGAAGGGTCGGTGTTGAAGCTCGTTACCAGCGAACTCAACCTGAAGATGAACAAATTTGCGATGGAACTGCTTGGGCCGTACGCGCAGATGGAGTTCAAAGCTCCCTTCGCCGTGGACAAGGGCAAATGGTCATACCGCATGCTCGCATCGCGCGCACTGACGATCGCCGGCGGAACGAGCGAAATCCAGCACAACATTATCGGCGAGCGCGTACTGGGGCTGCCTAAAGGGAACTAACGAAAAACGCGCAGAGAGAAAAAAGGGCAGCCCCGAAACGGGGGCTGCCCTTTTGATTTTGCGATCGGAGAACCGCAAATGGACGGGAAACTGGTAAGGCTAAGGGGCTACGAACTATCCGACCTGGACTCGGCGATGAAGTGGATCAATGACGAGGAGGTCACGCAATTCCTCGGCGGCGGCATGCTGTCCTATCCGGTCTCGTCAATCGCCGAGCGCAAGTTCATCGAGAAGTTCGGACTCTCGGAGTCACCGAACGACAAAAGCTTTGTGATCGAAACGATCGCCGATCGCCGCAACATCGGCGCCCTGGGCCTACACGGGATCGACTGGATAAACGGGCACTCCGGCCTGGGGATTATGATCGGCGACAAAACCTGCTGGGGGCGCGGCTACGGGACTGACGCGATGCGAATTTTGATGCGGCTCGCCTTCGACCAGCTGGGCCTGCATCGCCTGTGGCTGCACGTCTACGAGTTCAACACGCGCGCGATCGCATCGTACGAGAAGTGCGGCTTCAAGCGGGAAGGGGTGCTGCGGGAACAACGCCTCTTCAAGGGCAAATATCACGACACTATCGTGATGGGCATTCTGGAAAGCGAGTATCGCGCCCTGCCCCGCTCATGAAGTCGCTTAGGCTGCACGCTGTGCCTAGCTGAAGAACGACATCGCCTCGGTTTCCTTGTCCGCCGGATAGAAGGCCTCGATGTGCAATTCTTCGAGCGTAACGTCCTGCGGCCTTCCCACTGTGGTGACGGTAGTGAACATCCGCGCGATCTTGCCGCCGAAGTTCATTTCAATCGGGAGGATCACGGCGCTCGGTGCTTCCAGGTCCGGCTCGCGCCATCGCGCCGGAACGCCAGGATAGGCCAGAATTTCGGCGATCAGCTTCTCCATCGATTTGTCGCGGGTCCAGACCGCGCTTCGATAAGCCTCGTTCAGAAGCGACTTCGCGATCTGCTCCCAGTTGACGACGAACTTGCGAAACGCATTCGGATCGAACATCAGATGGAGCAAGTTTAAGCGCGGCTTCGCCAACACCTGCAAAGGCGCCAGGCCCGCTGGCGTTTTGCCGAACACCGCGTTCACAAACTTCACGAAAGCTGCGTTCGCCATCATGATGTCCTGATGGCGATCGAAAGCAATTGCGCTGCGCGGCTCGTGCTGTTTGAGGATCAGCTCGACGGCGGCGCGCATGTGGCTCATGCGCGGGTCTTCGAGGCCAGTCTCGCGGTAGACCGGCGCGTAGCCCGCCGCCTGAAGCAGCACGTTTCGCTCGCGCAGCGGAACTTCAAGCACGTTGGAAAGCGCCAGCAGCATCTCCCGGCTGGGAGTCGCCCGGCCGGTTTCAAGAAAGCTGATGTGGCGGGCGGAGACTTCCGCTTCGAGCGCCAGATCGAGCTGGCTCAGATGACGCGATTCGCGCCAGCGGCGCAGCAGGGGTCCCGCGCCGCTCGGCTCCACTTCCGTTCCGCTGTGATGCGTTTCCATAGCCATCACGCTACCAGCAAGCCATCCGCGGGACGATTACCTCTGAGGTAATGGTTCAAGGGCGGTTCACGACCGAGGCGAGTCGGCGGTCCGCCTCATCCGGGAGGTAAGGTCTCGCTTCATCCGCCGCTGAGTGCGCCGACGATCTGAATTTCGTCTTCGAGGCGCAGCGAAACATCCAGCGTGCGAACCGCCTCGTGCGCGACGAAAATTCGGATGTGCGGCCGAATACGACCGAGCTCGTCGATTATCCGAAACCGGATTCCCGGGAATGCCGCATCGAGATTCGACAGAGCCTCGGCCAGGGTCGCGCCCTCCATTTCAACTTCGGACGCTCCGCGCGTGTAAGAACGCAACTGGCTGGGGATGATGACGCGCATCAGCCCACGATGCCAACTTCCACGGAGAGAATCCGTTGCAGATGCGCCGCGACTTGCATCCACGATGCGCCCTCGTTGCGGCTCATCCAGACTTCGCCGGAAGTCGTACCGAAGTAGAGGCCGAACGGATTGAGCCCGTCACCCGCGAAAGCCTGCCGGAGAACGGTGTAGTAGGCGTGCTCGCGCGGAAAGCCGCGATCCTGCCGCTGCCATGACTTACCGCCATCGCGGGTCTGATACACCGCAGGCTTTCCGTCGGGACTGGTTCGCGGCCACACCTCGGTCCCATCCATCGGAAACA
The DNA here is from genome assembly GCA_052146355.1 of Binataceae bacterium (SeqCode). GTDB lineage: Bacteria > Desulfobacterota > Binatia > Binatales > Binataceae > JAFAHS01. The sequence continues at coordinate 13,586 of JBKQNE010000087.1, forward strand.
CCCACGCCCGGTCGGCATTGCGAGGGTCAAGGACGATGCCGAATCCAATGTCGCCGATTTCGGCGGGCATATTGCGCCCGATTCGAATCCAATCCTCGCCCGGCCGATCGAGCCGATAGATGCCGCAGTGATTCTGCTGATACAGCCGGTCGGGATTTCCGGGATGCATCGCAAGGCAGTGCGTATCCTGCCCGTATTCGGGAAATGGATCGGGCGCGAAATTCGCTTCCACGTTGCGGTTGAGCGGCCGCCAGTTCACCCCGCGGTCGCGGGTCTCCAGCACCCCTGCCGCCGACGAACCGTAATACATGTGCGAGGCGTCACGCGGATCGATCAACACCGTGCCGAAGGTTTCGTTGTCGGGCGTGACGTTGTCTGGCGGCGCCCACTTGGGGAGCATCGGATGACGGTTGAAGCCTTCCATCTCGCTCCAGGTCGCACCGCCATCTTCGCTGCAGAAGATTCCGGCTGGCGAAGTCCCCGCGAACCAGACGCCGGGTTCGCTGGAGAGCGCGGGCGTGAGCGAGCAGGTGTGGCCAACCGCGCGCTCGGCCATACCCTCGGGCGGTTTGCCAAACATGGGAGGTCGCGTCGCCTCCGTCCAGGTCTTGCCCATGTCGGTCGAGCGAAAAATCGTCGGGCCGAGGTGACCGGTTCGCGCTGCCGCGAGCAGCGTGCGCCCATCGCGCGGGTCGAGCACGACATGATTGATGACATGGCCGAGGAAATGCGGGCCGTTCATGCGCCACCGCCGGCGCGCCAAGTCGCTGAAATAGATGAATGCGCCCTTTCGGGTGCCGACAAAGATCGCGACCTCATTGCGTTGCGCCCTCGCTTTCGGCCGGTTCTGCCTACCTCGTGCGGCGCGAACCTTGGCGCGCACCTTTGCGGCGGTCCGGGCCTTGGCGATCGAGCGCTTCATCGCGTTCCTCCCACTGAAGCATCGCGCAATGCTGATGCGCGGGCTTTTTTTTCCGTCCTCACTCGCACCAGTCGATCATTACTCCACAGAGTGGAACGATCGGCGAGCAGCTTTGGATACGCCGCCGGGAGCAAGTATAGATTCGCGCGCGGCGCCACTTCCATCATCACAATTCGCTTTTGTGCACCGTGGCTTCTCCAGCACTCGAGGCCGGGCTAGGTTGTCACCGAATGACCCGCAGAACAGGCCCTGCCGAACCGGAACCCAATTGGCTGATGGAGCTGATCGCCCTGCCCTGGCGCAGCTACGAATTGAACACACACCTGGCGCGTCACGAGGTCGAAGCGGCGATTAAGAAGATCAGCGAGCAGCGCAGGACTTTCCGTTGGCCGCGTGGAAGGCGCTCGGGCAAATTTGAGGGCAACGTATCAGGAACCGGATTTAGGCTTGCGCGGATCATCTTTTATGGGACTCCCTTTCGCCCGGTCGTGATCGGACGGTTCGACGAGTTGCCCACGGGGACTCGCGTGGCGATTTTCATAAGGCTGGAATGGTTGGGACTGCTGTACTGGCTGGCATGGATGATTCTTGTCATCGGGTTGATTTTGTTCCTCGGGTTTTCAACCCGCGGGCATCACCCGGGCATGCTTCTGCTGTATGCCGTTCCCTTGTTCGGATATCTGCTCTGCAGTGTGTTCTTCGGCCTTGAAGCGCGCTGGGCGCGCGAACTTCTAATCGAGGCCCTCACCAAAAGCGCGTACTAACACGACGGTAACACTTCCGCGCGCTCTCGCCTGTCCTGAATCGCAAAGTTCCGCTAAACCATTGATGAGGTTGTCGTGCATCTCAATTGGAGAGAATTTCAGTGCCAGAGCAGAAGCTTACCGACCGTGAAATCGCCGAGTACGTCGCGTTCGCGTGCCACCTGGGTGAAATCGCGGGCCGGGTCATCCTGCCGCACTTTCGCGCCGCGATTGATGTAGAAAACAAGGGCGCGGGCAAGGGCTTCTTCGATCCCGTCACAATCGCGGATCGCGCCGCCGAGCGGGCGATTCGTGACGAGATCGCGCGCGTGTATCCGGGACACGGCATCTATGGCGAAGAGCATGGAGCCACGCGCGGCAGCGATCGCTTCACCTGGGTCATCGATCCGATTGACGGCACTCGCGCGTTTATCCTCGGTTTGCTGCACTGGGGAACCCTCGTCGCGCTCAACGACGGCGAGCGCCCAATCGTAGGCGTGATGCATCAGCCTTACACCGGGGAAACATTTCTGGGTTCGCGCCTGGGCGCGGAATTTCGGCGCGGACAAGAGAGCCGTGTGCTGCGTGTGCGAAAGTGCGCGCGAATCGAAGACGCAGCCGTCTCAGCCACAGACCCGGCGATGTTTCGCCAGGGACCGGAACGCGATGCGTTTCGTAAGATCGCATCGCGCGCCCGTCTCACCCGTTATGGCGCGGACTGTTATGCCTACTGCATGCTGACAGCCGGCCTCATCGACCTCGTGATCGAATCGCAAAATCAGGCTTATGATCTGCAAGCGCTCATTCCAATCGTCGAAGCAGCGGGCGGCGTAATGACTTCGTGGACGGGAGGCTCGGCGCAGGACGGCGGCCAATCAGTCGCGGCCGGAGACCTTGCCCTGCACGAACTCGCCCTCGAAATACTTGCCGCGGGCGCCCCGCCGCGCTAGCAACGCCCGATTCCCGCAGAGACATGCCATGCTCAAAGTATGGGGACGCGGAAATTCGTTTAATGTACAGAAGGTGATGTGGCTCGTCGGCGAGCTCGGCCTTGAGCACCAGAGAATCGATGCGGGAGGTTCTTTCGGCGGGCTGGATCGGGCGGAGTTCCTGCAAATGAATCCGCACGGACGAATACCGGTCATCGATGATGCGGGAACGATCGTGTGGGAATCGCACACGATTCTGCGCTACCTGTGCGCGCGATATGCCTCCGGGTCCTTGTGGGCCGAAAGTCCGGCAGAACGTTCGATAGCGGATCGCTGGATGGATTGGTCGCTCGCGACGCTGCAGCGCGACTTTATGGACTTATTTTGGGGCTTCTACCGAACGCCTGAGGACAAACGGGACTGGCCTCTGATACGAGAATTCGTGGATCGTTGCGCGCGGCACTACCTCATCCTCGATGCACATCTCGCCAGTCGCGCATATTTGGCCGGCGATCGTATCACGATGGCCGACTTTCCCGCCGGCACCTCTCTGTATCGTTACTTCGAGCTTGAGATAGATCGTCCGGCTCTGCCGAACGTGGTGGCCTGGTACGAAAGACTCGCCGCACGCCCGCCGTACCGGCATCACGTGATGATCCCGTTCGACGACCTTCGCGGGCGGCTTCAGTATTAGCGGGCGCGGCGGCGGGCCCGCGCCTTGGGTGCCTGCGCCTTCTCGGGAACTTCCTGGCGAAGATCTTCGGCCGTTCGATTTGCGTTCACTTCGACGCCGCGCTTCTTCAGCGATTCCTTGAGCGCGCTCATCAGATCGATGACCTTGCCGCGTTGTATCTCGGGCGGTGCTTCCGCGACTTCCAGGCCGCTGAGTTTCTGTTCCGCGGCAGCGATCACGCGCTCGCGGTAGCCGTCTTTGTACTTGGTGGGATCGAATTTCTTGTCAGAAAGGTCGCTGATTAGACGCTTGGCCAGTTCGACCTCGGCTTCCTTGGTAGGCGCGTCGACCCCATGATCGATCTCGCTGAACGATCGCACTTCGTCTCCATAGTACATCGTATGAAGCATCAGGCCTTTCTCATAAGCGCGAATCAGGACCAGATGCTCCTTGCCCCGCATCGTATAGCGCGCGAGTCCGACTTGCTTTGTCGCGATCATGGCTTCCATGAGAAGGTGATAAGCGCGCGCTGAAGTCGGTTCGCATCCGAGCAGATAGGGGCTCTCGAAATAAATCGGATCGACTTCGCTAATCGGAATGAATTCGCTGATCTCGATCGTATGATCGCCGCGTGCTTCGAGGCTCTTCAATTCCTCGTCGGTAAAGGTTACGTAGCGCCCCTTTCCCACTTCGTACCCGCGCACCAGCTCGCTTCGGTCCACTATTGCGTCATCCACGGGGCAGTATATCTTCTGCTGGATACGGCTTTTGTCTTTCGCATGAAGCAGATTGAAGCTGACCGATTTCGAGCTGGTGGCTGGAAAAAGGCGGACAGGAATCGAAACAAGTCCGAAGGTGATACTCGCACTGGCTATCGAACGCGGCGCCATCGCTATAGCCTCCGTTCAGTCCGTGAAAATGCTGGGGGTGTTCCCCGCGGGATTGTATTAATCTGAGGGTGGGCTGTTCAACTAGGGTAGCCGCCTTATACGTAAAAAACTGTGCCGCTCGAAAAATACCGTAGCAAACGCAGTGCCGACCGAACTCCCGAGCCTTTTGGGGGCTTATCTGCGGCACAAGATCAGGAAAAAGGCGGTATTTTCGTCATCCAGCAACACGATGCGCGCAACATGCACTATGACTTTCGGCTGGAAATGGACGGCGTTTTACGGTCCTGGGCTGTTCCCAAGGGGCCTTCCCTGAATAGTGCCGACAAGCGGCTGGCCATGATGGTGGAGGACCATCCGCTGGAATACGGCGACTTCGAGGGAATCATTCCGCAGGGAAACTACGGTGCAGGCGCCGTGATCGTATGGGACCGCGGTACTTACACCATGATCGATCCTGTCGTTGGCAGCGCTTCGGCCGCGGTCGACAAAGGCAAGATCGACTTCGTTCTGCACGGCTTCAAGCTGCATGGAGCTTTCACCCTGGTACGAACGGACCCGCGCGACGCAATCCGCGCTGCTGAGCGTCAGCGCTGGTTACTAGTCAAGAAGCGCGACGAATACATCGAAGACGAAGACCTGCTCACGAGCCATCCGCGATCGGTCCTTTCGGGGCTGACGGTTTCCGAACTCCGCGACAGCTCGACGGCGGGCAAGGCGCTTACTGACACGCTGCTTCGACTCAAAGCTGCGCGCTTGCAGGGACCGGTCGATCCGCACGACTTTCCCTTGATGCTCGCGAAGCTCAGTGAGCATCAGGTCGACGGCGATCAATGGCTATTCGAGCTGAAGTACGACGGCGTCCGGGCTCTGGCTATCCGCGATGGCGAGAGAACGCGGCTGTTAGCTCGGAGCGGCGCCGACATCACGGCGCGTTATCCCGAGGTGGTATTGGCATTCAATACTCTGCCTTACGAACGCTTCGTAATGGATGGAGAGATTGTCGCCCTGGATGAAAAAGGGCGCCCGAATTTCCAACTGCTGCAACGGCGGATGCACGTGCAAGACAAGCATCAAGTCGCCCGCTTGAGCTTCTCAATTCCCGTGCATCACTTCCTGTTCGATATTCTGGCGTTTGATGGATTCGATCTGCGCACGCTACCACTCGAACATCGCAAGGAACTCCTCGGCCATCTAATCCATGGCGACGGGCCATTGCGCTATTGCGAACACGTGCTGACCCATGGGCTCGCGTTCTACAATGAAGTCACGGGCGCCGGGCTCGAAGGGATTATCGCGAAGAAGCGTGACTCGCCATACCGGGGTACGCGCAGCGGCGACTGGCTCAAGATCAAATGTCCGCAAACGCGGCAATTCGTAATCGGCGGATATACGGACCCGGCCGGCACCCGCACTCATTTCGGCGCGCTTTTGTTAGGGATGTACGATCAGAACGGCAAGCTTCGGTTCACGGACAAGGTCGGCACCGGGTTCAATCGCGACTTGCTTGCCAAAATTCATCAGCTGCTGAAGCCGCTCGCGCGAACAACATCACCCTTTCGGCGGCCAGGGCCGGACGAGCCGGCGCCAGAGTCCGGCGCCCATTTTACGGAACCCGAGTTGGTGTGCGAAGTTCGCTTCAGCGAATGGACGAATCACGGCGGCATCCGGCATCCGGCTTTCCTGCGCCTTGTGCCCGACGCGGACCCGCGTGATTGCCGCTACGACGGACCTGAGGAATCAGAGGACGCCGCAATCGCGCCGAATGGGGTGGACCTGGGAGAGCCCGGCAGCGCCATCCGCGAGGCGGCGAGTAATGAAGTGAGAAATAATCGGGATCAGCGACAGACCGACGATCGCTGGGTCGTCACTACCCATCCGGACAAGGTTTTCTGGCCCAAGCAGGGATACACGAAAGGCGAGATGGTTGAGTATTACCGGGCGATCGCGAAATGGATGCTGCCGTATCTCGCCGACCGCCCGGTCATGCTTACGCGATTTCCCGACGGGATCGCGGGTAAGAGCTTTTACCAGAAAGATGCGCCGGCCTTTGCACCCCGATGGATTCGAACCGAACGCGTGTACTCAGAGGACGCGGATCGGGAAATCGATTTCTTCGTTATTGAAAGCGAGGAGGCCCTCGCCTATGTCGCTAACCTGGCCGCGATTACTATTCACATCTGGTCCTCACGGACTCCTCACCTCGAACGGCCAGACTGGTTGCTCTTCGATATCGATCCCAAAGGCAGCACCACCGCCAATGCGGTCGCGGTCGCGAAGGAAGTAGCGAAAGCCCTCAAGGAAATCGGGATGCGCCCCTACTTGAAAACCTCGGGGCAGATGGGACTTCACGTCGTCGTGGGACTCAAGCCAAAATACACCTACGAACAGGCGCGGATGTTCTCCGAACTGGTGGCGCGACTGGTAGTGGCACGCGTTCCCGATCTGGCGACCCTGGTTCGGAGTCCGCACGCGCGCAAAGGCAAGGTCTATATCGACTATCTCCAACTCGGCCACGGTAAGACTATCGCCGCACCTTTCACCATCCGGTCCCAGAACGGCGCCCCCGTTTCCGCGCCTCTCAAATGGACCGAAGCGCGCACCGATCTCAATCCGGGCGACTACAATATCAAGAACATGGTCAGTCGGATGAAGCGGCTTGCAACTGATCCCTTCATCGGGGCTCTGAACGATCAAATGACGCTGGAGGAATCTCTCCCGACGCTCGAGACGGCCGTTGCGCGTTCAACCGCCGGTTCCAAAGCATAAGCCTAACCCGTCGGCCAGTATTGGTTTGCAAACGCCTTTGCGGCTGAAACTGCACTCAAACCCAAGCGATTCTGAGTTCTGAACCGTCGCATCGTCACAATCGTTGGTCCCGTGCGGAAAAGCTGTTGGGAGCGTCACAATGTCGTTGTGTGACAGATAGCGCAATCCTGGGCTTCCGCTCGACGACCCCCCCACCCCATTACTTAAGTAGTGCCCCTCGCTTTGAGTTCTACCCATGAGACTGATACAGGTTGTAGGAAAATCTATCGATTAGTTTAGCAGATCGGAACATTCCCGAGCGATCGGCCCGGATAATTTCACGTCGCAAGAGGCGGAGCCCTTGTGCCCAAATCTAGACTGAGCTTTTCGCGAATCGGTGTCGCGAGACCTAGTCAGACGCTCTTCCATCGTTAGAAAGCTCTTTGCAGCTACGGCGAATTCCGGAAAGGCACAAAGTTAACTCTTCTCGCTCAAGATCGGCCGGTTCGTTTCTGCCGCTGCACCTTCTTGGCAGTGGCCTCTCCTCGCTCCACCGCTACCTTTGCTTTGTAGAGTTCATGGCGCCGTTGGCTGAGTTCGGCTTTGTGCCGGTGGTAGAATCGCCGGCTCCGCGTCAGCTGTGAGTGTGCGATTGAGCAATAGCGAGACGCCTTTATCCGGATGAAGAGCTTGCCGCAGCCGGGGGCCTCGCAACGTCTTACCCGCTTGCTCTCTTCCTTTACCAGGTCTTGAGCGGCCCACTCGAAGGCGACCGCGAGGTCTTCCGTGAAGTACGTCGTGGACGAGCGACCCGCCCAATCAAACTGAAGGCGCCGCCGCGGGCCTGCCGGCGTGTCCCAGGGCTTGCGGGCCAGGAAGTCCTGGATATTGGCGCGGACGCGCTGGCAAAGCGTTTCGATCTGGGAGCTTCGCAAGGGCTTGAACAAATCGATGCGAGCCAAGCAGACCGCGGCCATTCGTTCCAGGAAGTTGCGCGAGCGCCTGGCGTTCTTTTTGAAGTCCTCGGGGGGAACCTGAATCAGCCCCAAAAGCAAATAGAGGCGCGAGAGGTTGACATTCCCACGAAGTCTGCGATCGAGCTTTAACGGGTCGCTGTTCCGCAGTCGGGAGAGGTTCCAGGGAGGAAGTCTGCGGTCGAGCTTTGACAGGTCGCGGTCCATTGCGGCGAGATTAGTCACACTTCGTCCAACGGTCAACGAAGATAGCCGTTAAATCTCCGTTAGAACACTTAACCTCTCTTTCCTGTTAGACAAATTGCGTGCCTCGTGGCTTAATGTCAGGTGAGAAGGGCGACGACCATGCTCCCACCCCGACGTTCGAACTCAGGATTGAAGGCAAAAGCTGAAAAGCTCTGCCAAGGTGTCCGGCCAAATGGCGGGAGGTGTGGTGCGCGGCGACTTGCCGGATCACAGTTTTGCTTCTTTCACGATCCTGACAAGGCCTCGGAGCGCAAGGCGGCGCAGAGAGCTGGCGGCCAAAAAAAGAAGATGGCGGTACTGCCAAGTTCGGCGCCCGATGCGAAACTCGAGACCGCGGACGACGCAGTAAAGCTTCTGGCCGACACAATTAACCAGGTCCGACGCGGTGAAATTGATCCAAAGATCGCCAACGCGGTGGGCCACCTCGCCGGGCTGCTCATGAGAGGTCTGAAAGACTCGGAAACCGAGCGTCGGTTGGCCGCACTTGAATCCGCGGTGCGGAGGAATTTCGAAGACGACGCAGAAGCTGACCAATGGTCTGCCCCGTCGATAAAGCAAAATGGCAACGATTAACTCTCGATTGGACCAAGTCGAAAACGCACTCACCCCTAAGCAGGCGGTTATCGCCTGGCTCCAGCAAGCGCATAAGTTTGATTCGTTCGACGACTATTGTGATTGGATACTAGGGCAACCGGATGACGATTTTCCGACACGTTTTCTGTCCAGTCAGATCGAAGCCTCAATACGTGAACGCACTAAAGGCGAGGATCCGAAGGACATTCAAAAGGCCGTTCATCGAGCGGTGCGAGCAGTGTTATTTCTTCTCTTCCTCTGTCTATCGGTGGCCCGAGATTTCGCATCCCGGTCCCGGGAGATCGCGTTGTTGGGCACACTGGCATCGGAGGGTCTTTATTCGGCACAACGCGAAGCCAAGAACCCGACTGACCCGAATTTATTGGGTAGCTACCGAGACTACTTCGAGATGTATGCGCTCGATGTGTTTAGTGTTGCAACCGGAATTGAATACCTCGCAAAAGAATACCTCGACGGACATCAGATCCTGTGGAAGTCCCAAGTCGAGGAACTGAAGCATCACCTGTGGCTGATTGAGGTTTTGGCTTTGGGATGGAAGAACGGCGTCTTCGGCACTCTGGAAGGAAGTCGCAAAAGGGGCAAACGAGGAAGCAAGAGTCGTATTCCACGAGAACTCGATTTCGATCTGGAAGAGTGGAAAACATTAATCCCTCCGATCGTATGGACCAGAAACCTCGTTAAGGGCGCGAAGGCCGAAGCATTGAGCATTATCGGGGACACGGTGGCGGCGATCGGTCAGCTCAGATCGCAAGCACGGACAGAGTCATTCACAGTGAAAAATACCAGCCAACGTCGCCCCGTGGTTCCAAAATAGAAGTCGCCAACGACGCGTTGCACGCGAACGATCTGAACGCAGCCCCGTATGACGCGGTACAGGATGACGTGAGGCGGTCCCACCAGGGCCCTCGCGTCGGTGGCAATATCTGACCTGAGCGGGCCTGCTTCCGGGAACCAGTTCAACACCTCCACATGATTCGAGACGACTATAGAGAGGTCGCGACTCCGAAAGAGAGGTCACGCCTCCGAATTTTCGTCGCCTACGAACTCTTCAATTGGAATCCCGGAAGCACGCGATAGTCGAAGAGCGTGCTTGAGGATGGTTACGCTTCCTCGGCGTATCCACTTATGGATGGCGGTGTTCGATACGCCGCAGATTCCCGCCGCCTTGGTTGGACCCCCTATGGCCGAAACCGCTCGACCGACCGCGTTGTCTTTCTTCCTCTTCGTACCGCGCTTCACCCTGAGCCACCTCCCATACCGCCCTGCGATGCAGTGAGGGCATTAGACTAGCCGGAACGAGTCCGTCCTTCAAAGAATTCACCGGGAGTCCGTCGTATGCGCGAGCGGTCATACCATTAATTGACAACTATTGTTAAGAGCGATAGATTAGAGCCCAGTCGGATGACCGGGACAAATCTTCGCAAAGAAAGAAGGCAGACCTGCGTTCGACGGCGAGACAATTGAAGTTTCTCTGTGAACACGAAGGAGAAAGTGCAAATGAAATCGACTCTAGTTTACCGCGACGGTCACCTCTGCATTCTCAACGAATCCGAGCTGGACGGGCCTGCCCCTGCCGGCGGGTTCGGAACGGTCCGCGAATGGTACGTGGTTCGGGAAGCCGCTGAAGCCGAAGTGGCAACCTTGATCGGGCGACCGGTCAAGCACCTGGAGCCGGATGAAGGTCTTTACGTGGACGAAGAAGGAACCGTCTATCAGCTGGCGGACAAGGGCGAGACGAAGCCGATCGCGGTCGAGCATCTCCCGAGGGATAAGACCGAACTCGAGACGCTGCTGGAAGCTTCGCTAAAGGGCGGGAAGGAGCCCGAACCAAACCCGGATTCGAAGCGGGTGCATCGCAGGATTCGAAACAACGGACGAAAGCCGAAACCTGCGCTACAGGTGGTGAGCCCGGCCCGCGAAGCCGTCAGCCGCGAAACGCTAAGCACCGAGGCGAGCACTGCCGCAGTCGATGGCGGAGTTTCTAAATTGCCGATCCAGCTGAACCTCCGGCAGAAGCTCGCCGAAGTCCGCCGCCGCATCGGCTACATCCAAAAGCGCGGGCACAACGAGCGCTTCAACTACAGCTACGTGACCGCCGCCGATATTGCCGGTGCGATCGGTGACCTTCTCTCCGAATTGGGAGTGGTCGTCATCCCCAAACTCGAGGAGATCTCCTATGAATCCGCCGCGGGCCGGGGCGAGGCGATCCGGCTGGCGCGGGTGGTGATGGCCTACACCTTCGCCGATGTCGACAGCGGCGAAGAGATCATCGCGAAAGTGGCGGGCCAGGGGCTCGATCCGGGCGACAAGGCGCCCTATAAGGCGATGACCGGAGCGTTGAAGTACGCCCTGCTCCAGTCCTTCCTGCTGGCTACCGGCGACGACCCGGAAGATGAGCGGCCGGAAGCTCGCTACTCGACAGGAAATGCTGAACGCCCTATCAGCGCCGACGAGCTTCGGACTCTCAAGACGCTGATCGATGAAACCGGAACTGATCTCGAACGGGTGCTGGCGTATTACAAGGTCGCTTCGCTGGAAGCGATGACCGAAGCTTCCTATCGGCGCGCGGTCGAAGTGCTGAATCGCAAACTGGCCAAGCAAAGCAACCAGGAAACCGTTCATGCCCAGGATTGAGCGGCTGCAGCAGAACACTGCGGAATGGCACCGCTGGCGCAGGCAAGGGATCGGGGCCAGCGACGCTCCGGTGATCATGGGCGAGACTCCCTTCAAGACCCCGCGAACGCTCTGGTCGATAAAGACCGGGCGGATGCAGGAAGGTCCGGCGGGTCCGGCCGCGCGCCGTGGTCGCGAACTGGAGCGGTTCGCCCGCCGCGCGTACGAGCGCCAAACCGGCATCCAGGTGGAGCCACTGTGTCTGGTCCACCAGGAGTTCGAGTGGATGCGGGCGTCGCTGGACGGGTTGAGCTTCGACGGCTCCACCCTCGTGGAAATCAAATGCCCGCTCAGCCTGCGCGATCGCGTGTCAGCACAGGAAGGTCGTATCCCTTCCCAGTACCATGCCCAGCTCCAGCATCAGCTCGAGGTTTCGGGAGCAGAGCGCGCGCACTACTGGTCGTTCCACGGGACCGACGGAATCCTCATCGAAATACGCCCCGACTGGGAATACGCAAAGCGGCTGGTAGAGGCAGAGGCCGTGTTCTGGCAGCGGGTGAAGGAAAACCGGTGGCCCGAAGTGGGAAACGAGGAAATGGATCTCAGCGCGGACCCAAAATGGCGTCAGGCCGCGCTGCGCTACCGTGAAGTCAGGCTCCGGCTGGAGAGCGCAGCGTGCGAGGAGCACCAGCTCCGAGGAATGCTCAAGCGTATGGCGACGGCGCGGCGGACGTACGGCTGTGGCGTGGAAGTCTTGCAGAGTTCGCGCAGAGGCGCGGTTGACTACTCCGCGGTTCCAGAGCTCCGCGGGGTCAACCTCGAACCCTACCGCAAACCGCCGGTCGCGGTGGTGAAAATCAACTTCATCGAGCCGAGCCGGCAATAGACCCTCATGCAGGAATATTTCGGCTTTCGCAATTTCCGCCAGTTCGAGCGCACCCGCAGAGAGATCAAGCTGCCCTACGATCTGTTGAACGACCTACGGTTCCGGCAGCTTCCCGACGCCCACAAGGCCCACCTGCTCTGCCTGCTGCTGCTCTCGGCGCGTATGAACAATCTGCTGCCCAACAGTCCCGTCAAGCTGGAGCGGCTGATCGGGGCCACCGAGCCGTTAGAGCTGAGCGCGTTCGCCGAATTCGTCGACTTCTCTCCACTAGAAAGGCCGACCTGGCAGGACCGCGTTGCGAACCGGCGCGTGCCCGACAGCGTGCGCGCGGCGGTGCTGGTGCGCGACGGAGGACGTTGTCGAAAATGCAGGCGGGCGATCAACCTGGAAATGGATCACGTGGTGCCGGTCAGCAAGGGCGGCAAGACCGAAGAAGCGAATCTGCAGACCCTGTGCCGGCGTTGTAACCGGGCCAAGTCCAGGAAGCTGGTTCCCGGGTTCTGAAATGAGTGCCAGCGCATCACCCCGCAGCCTCGCAGTCGAACTCGCCCTGCTGTTCCTGCGCGAACTTGAGCCCCTGGTCGCGCAAGATCCGGAGCGGCTGGTCTCGACCGAGGCGGTGCTCTCGTTTGCAGCGGTCAAGCGCGCGGATCCGCTCACCTGGCAACGCTGGCGCGGAATTCTCGACAAGTACGACAAATTGGACCTCATCGAGCATATGCTCGGCGAGCCGATGCCCTTGGATCCCTACGGCGGCGGGTCCGCTGCGGACCGACTGATCGGACTGGTGCTCGAGACTGGAATCGAGTTCTTTCATGATCCCGACCAGCACGGCTGGGCTTCCATTCGCGTCGATGGCCATTGGCAGAATCACCCGATCCGCTCCCGCCCCTTCCAGCTCTTCCTGCTGCGAACCTATTACCGGGAGACCGGCAACAGCCCCGGCGCGCAAGCAATCCGCGCCACGCTGGAGCTGTTGGAGGCGAAAGCCCTGTTTGACGGTGAGGAATCTCCCATCAATCTGCGGGTCGCAAATCACCGCGGTAAACTCTATCTCGACCTGTGCGACCGCGCCTGGCGCGCGGTCGAGATCGACGCCGACGGTTGGCGGATAGTAACTCGACCGCCGCCGAGATTTCATCGCACCCGCTGCTCCCAGCCGCTGCCCGCACCCGAGCGTGGCGGTGGTCTCGACGAATTACGCCGCTTCCTGAACGTCGACCACCAGGGCTGGATTCTGATCAAGGCCTTTCTGGTCGCGGCGCTGCGCCCCAGCGTGCCCTGCCCGATCCTGGTCGCCAAGGGTGAGCAGGGAGCGGGAAAAACAACCGCGTGCAGAATCATCAGCGCGCTGATCGACCCGCGCACCGGGGCACTGCGCAGCGTACCCCGGGAAGTTCGCGACCTGACTGCGGCGGCAAGGAACTCCTGGATCGTATGCTTCGATAACCTGAGTCATCTGCCGGACGAACTCGCCGACGCAGCTTGCCGCCTGGCCACCGGCGGCGG
>JBKQNE010000088.1:0-9391 GCA_052146355.1 Binataceae bacterium (SeqCode)
CTCCAATTCGGCTCGATCTGCTCCGCTTATTTCCACCCAGCATTTCTTTACGCCCATGCTGAATAGACGAACAAACGCTACATTTACTTCAGAGACATAACACTAGTATAGGTTGCGAACGGATAAAATCCCGAAGTGCAGGAACCGGTTCGCCAACAATGGAGCCTCGCACAGCAGGAACTCCACAAGGGTGACCGGGTCGTTCAATTAGATGGACCTTTGCGACCTGACACCGGGGCCTCCGCGATGGTCTCGTTCAATTCAGCGAAGGCCTTCGCGATGACGGTTCACATGGAAAAGCACGCGGGCGATGGATGGGGGGCGTTTCTGCGGCGGCTACTCGCTTGGTTCGGTCGAGACCACCGGAAACCTGAATCAGAAAAAGCATCTTGGCCACCGCGCGGAGGCACGAAGGCGTCTGTTCCTGATGGCCGGCAAATCCGAGATCGGCAAAAAATCAACGAAACAGAAGACAAACTCCGCAAGGGAGGAGAAAACTCATGGCAGGTTCAAAAAAGACGGATTCAAATCCGGGCATGATCAAAGATATCACCCCGGTCAAAGTACTTGAACAATGTTTTGGTCCGGGCTGTGCTCCATTGGTCCTCAGGGGAGTTGACCCCGAAGCAGCGCACGCATTTTATCATCAGATCTGGTTGGCGACCGAGACTCTTCAAGAACGAGTCGGACCGGACAGCGCGATGAAGTTCCTGGTCAAAGTTCTGACCCGTTTGAACGAACAGTTGCAGGCGGCACCATAAAGACCCAGGCCTGCTCGGCTAAAGCCACAGGCCGTATTTGTCCGTTGTCCACCGGGCGAAGCAGCCTACGATGCTCACACCTGAAACTCCGCTGATAGGACGGGTTCGCGAAAGGATGCGATTAATCGCGGGGCTCGATGCGGCTTTGTCAGGACGCGCCGGACTGGCCATGCTGTCGGGCGAGGCTGGTATTGGGAAGACCCGTCTGGCGGAGGAAGTCGCGGGCGAGGCGCAAACCCGGGGCATCTTCACGGCATGGGGGCGATGCGATGAGGAGGGTGGCGCTCCGCCATACTGGCCCTGGATACAGGTGATTCGTTGCTGTCTGAAGCGCTTTGGCGATTCGCCCGCTGGCTTTGACCTCAATGGCCCCGGCGCGGAAACCATCCTTGCTGCGATGCCCAACCTCGTCGGCGGTTCATCTCAGCGTCTGAGGACGCCAAGGGAGAACCCTCACGATCAGAATGAACTCGAAGCGGTACGGTTCCAACTCTTCGACTCGATTGCGACTCGCCTACTGAGACTCTCGCAACAGCATCCGCTGGTGATTATTTTCGACGATTTGCATGCTGCCGATGAAGCTTCGCTGTTGTTGCTACGATTCGTGGCAAAACAAGCCGGCCACGCCCGAATGTTCGTCGTAGCGACCTATCGTGACTTTGAGGTGAGACTGGCGCCTGAGGGAGAGCCGATCTTTGCCGACCTAGCAAGGATGGCGGAATCGCTTCCTCTGGGCGGAATGACGGGGGAAGAAGTTGGCGAGTTTATCCAGCTCTTCTGCGGACATATGCCGGCTCGCGCGATGTCTGACAGGCTCCGTCGAACGACCAATGGCAATCCCTTTTTTGTAAGGGAAATTGTGCGCCTGATGTTTGCGGAGGGAGACGAAGCAGCGCTCGAAGGGGGCACTTCCGAATCGTTCAAAATTCCCGACGGAGTACGGGTAACAATCCAACGCAGATTCGGGTTCCTGCCTACCTCAAGTCTCCCCATTTTGAACGCTGCGGCGGTGATAGGTCGTAGATTTCACGCAGCCGATCTCGAACGGATAACGGGCGTCGACTTTGACACAGTGATTTCCACGCTGGAAAAAATGATCATCGCAGGCGTGATGGTCAAAGAGAACGTCGCGCTTGGTGCGTTCCAGTTTAGCCACCCACTCTTCGCTGAAAGCCTATACCAGAGTTTGGGTCCGACCGAGCGCATGACGCTGCACCTAAAGATTGCGGAAACAATTGAACAGTATGACGCCAAACCGGATGCAGCCGAACTCGCGTGGCACTACTCTCGTTCGTTGCCACTGGGGCGCGCCGAGAACGCGGTAAAGTTCAGTCGCGTTGCTGCTGAACGAGCACAAAATGCGCTCGCCTATCAAGACGCCGCAGTCTTCTATGCGACGGCGCTGACGGCATTGGCGGCGATCCCTGGCGAAACCCGAGAGAGTCGCTGCGAACTGCTGCTTGGACTCGGCGAGAGCCAATACCTGGCAGGTCAGTTCGAACGGTTCAGAGCCACCTTTGAGGAGGCACTTGAGATTTCGCGGGCCCTTGGAAATCCCCGCTTGTTCGCGAAGGCCGTCCTCGGACTCAATTCGTTACCGTTCGAGGCTGGAACCGGAGGCGAATCGGTGGTCAGGCTTCACGAAGAAGCACTCCAGATGCTCGGTGAGAGTGAGACATCGCTGCGCGTCAAGCTACTTGGTGAACTCGCCGAGTGCCTGGGACGGTTGGGCTGGAGTGGCGATCGTCAGTCGAGCGAGCTAACGATGCAAGCGGTCGAACTCGCGCGACGCTTCAAGGCTCCGGAGACGCTCGCCGAGGCGCTATTCGGCCGATACTTTTCTCTTCGCGGACCGGATGACATGGCTCAACGGCTCGCACTATCCGAGGAGCTCACGAAGATAGTGGATACCAATCGGCTTGTAGGGTGGTCCTTTAGGACACTCTACTACCGAGGCGCGGACCTCCTCGAGGCTGGCGATGAACGTGCGTGGCGCGAGTTGGAGGCACTCCAGCGTGACGGAGCAGCACGCACCGCCCACCACGGTATCGTAGAAGCAACGGAAGCGATGCGCGCTTTGATGGAGCAACCGCTAGAGCGAGCAGAGCATGCGGTGCAGCTGGCATTCGACATTGGCCGTGAGCGGCCGACGTCACTCGCCCGCCAGATTTTCAACATCCAGCTGTTTGCGCTGCGTCGCGAGCAAGGACGCAGTCAAGAGCTCGAGCAATCGTTGCGAAGAGCGACGACAAGATCCCCTGAGCAACCGCTTTCCCGGTGTGCTCTGGCGCTAACTTATGCCGAGAATGGCCGTCGCGCTGAAGCGATTGAGCAATTCGATCAAGTTGCGGCCTCAGGCTTTGCTCAAGGACACCGCGACTTCCAATGGCTCGTTTCAATGTCATGGCTGGCGGAGGTTTGCACGTGCGTTGCCGACACCGTACGGGCGCGGCAAATCTATGAAGTCTTGAAGGAATACGCCGACCGCGTTGCAGTGGTCGGCGCACTACTATGCTTAGGTTCCGTCTCGCGCTATTTGGGGTTGCTTGCAATGACCGGGGCTTCGCTTGCTGATGCTCAACGACACTTTGAGGCAGGACTGCAGGCGAACAAACGACTGGGAGCGACGATATGGGTTGCCCACTGTCACTATGATTGCGCCTTGTTGCAGATCAATCACGGTGACCACCAACAAGCCCGTGTTCTCCTGGAAGAGTGCCTTCGAGCGGCCCGCGTCTTGGAAAATGTTCGTCTAATGGAAGCCGCGGAGACACTAGTCAAGCAACTGTCCAGGAGGACCGAACCGCAAGATTCGTCCGGCGTGCAATCTCCCGGTCCTGACCGCACAGAAGCAGTGGGCGACACTGCTCAGAATGGCGACGTGGTTGGCATTTTCCGACGCGAAGGCGACTTTTGGACGATAGTGTATCGGAAGAAAACTACACGGCTCAAAGACGCGAAAGGGCTCCACTACATAGCGTATCTGCTTGGGCGTCCCAACGAGCAGATCCGGGCACCCGATCTGGCGGCTCGCATTGCCGGAGCGGGCGAGGAAGTGACCGGCAGTGCGAGCGCCCAAGACCTTGCGCGAACGGAAGGGTTCGCCGGTGACCTCGGCCGCGCAGGCGAGATGCTCGATGCGCAAGCCAAGGCCGACTACAAGCGCCGACTGCAAGAACTTGAGGACGAACTCGAAGAAGCCCGCGAATTCGGCAACGAGGAACGCGTCGCAAAAGCGGAAGACGAAAAAGAAGCGGTCGCACACGAGCTCCGGCGCGCCATGGGTCTGGGGGGTCGTGACCGCCGGGCAGCTTCCAGCGCGGAACGCGCCCGCTCCGCGGTAACCAGGGCTATTCGTCTGGCGCTGGAGCGAATCGCCGACCAGGATCGCGACCTGGGAAGACTCCTCTCCACCACCATCAAGACCGGCACCGCCTGCTCGTATGTTCCTGACGACAGGTTTCCCGTCTCCTGGCGGCTCTAAGGCGCCTGCGCCTCTGTCCGGCGTCACAATGTAACAAACCACTGACCGCGCGCGTTCCCTCCTAAATTACGCCTCCTTTGCAAATGCCCGAGAGGCAAAAGGAGGATAGACGATCATGGCTTCGACAATTAACGAACAGGTGGTGATCAGCGCCCCGGCGACGGTCGAAGAGACCAGAGTGTCAAAGGGTCTGCGGATCGCTCGCTACTGCGCGTTGGAAGAGCTCCCCGGTCTGGTATTCGGTGTCATGACGGTGGCGTACATCGTCCTGTCGCTAGTTGCTCTCGCACACTGACACTCTTCGCAGTCCGAAAGGGAGGGGGAAGCCCAAGAACTATTGGGCTTCCCCCAAAAGCCCTCATCCTTACAACCAAGGGACTGCCGTGAAGCCAAAGAGAGCCAGAAACACACGACATGAACGGGGTAAGTCCCGATTACGTCAACTCGCGCCGACCCACCCAATCTTGATCTGCTGTACGGGAGTCCGCTGATCGATACGGGCCTTCCGGGTCTAACCACCGGCGACGACGATATAGGAGCGTATCAGTGCGCGGCGGCTCTTCGGCAACATGATGCTCAGGATCGCGAAACTGCCGTCGCCATCCGGATAAGTCGGGGCTCAGGGCGCAGGAGATATCGTGGACCAAGAGATTTGGGCAGCCGGGGTGTTGGCGGAATCCACGGCCGTCACACGCACCCTTGGCCCTCCCGGCACCGTCTGGAAAGAGCACGGACCAGAACCGGCGTCGAACCTTGCGGCGAGCCAGCCGCTCGATCTATATGGGGAGGCACAAATCGGAGACTCAAAACGAAATTCCAGACGCACATGTGCCCCGGGCCCGCGAAGCGCATTTTGATTGTAGGATTTGGGTTTCTTGGATCTGCGATTGCCTCCGAAGCGACCTCCCCGGACTTTAAAACGCGTGCGTCCTAGTCAATTCGACGCCAGACCTGACGGGTTCCTGGAACCTTGTCGCGATACGGCTGAGCCAGGTTTGTGCTTCAGCTTAGCAGTCATTGATCACAGCAGGGGGCTCAGTACTTGCTGCCGGCAAGAACGATCGAATCGCCGATCTGGCTCAAGCAGTTTCCCTGATGGATATCCTTTAACAAGAGCATGAAGGTTGAGCGCGCCACGGATAATCCGGCCTTGATGACCTCAATCAAGCTCGTAACGCCGCAGCAAAACTATGGCGCCGGCGGCGGCTCCCGCAGCCTGAGCGGACTCCTGGCCATAGCCCGAGGCCGCACCGAACCGCTGGACCTCGACGCGAGCGAGCTGTGGAATCGCGTTGCCGAGGAGGCCAGCGCGGCGAAGGCGAAACGGGTTCTGCTTCTCGGCTTCATCCCCGAAGCAGGCGCCAGCGCCCTGGCTGACCGGCTGACGGGCGAGCTGCAGACGATCGATCTGTTCAGCGACCTGGGGCAGCCGCGCGACTGCCGCAATCGGCGCCTCGCCGCAGACTTCGCTTTTCCGGCGGAATTGGATCTTGCATACGAGGAACTAAGATCGCTTCCGGGGCCGGTGCTGATCGTCGCTGTGAACCTCCTCGAGCATCTCGCCGATCCTCGCCCGGCCCTAGCCTTCATGCGTCAGGTTTTGCTGCTCAACGAAGGCAATCTCCTTCTGCTTGCGTCTCCGGACCGCGCTTTGGGCGAGGCCGCGAACCCGCCGGCCGAGGAGATATGGCTGCGGTCGTGGACCCAAGACGAGCTGGCGGCCCTATTGCGCATGTCGGGCTTCGATCTGGGGAGCGACGCGTTGCCATCGCCAGCCCATGTCCGGATCGAGATGGGCGGCCGAATGCGATCGGACACGTTGCTGCTCGCCCGCTGCACAATCGGCAGTTACGACGCCTTCCTGCAGGCGCAAGGCTTACCTTACGCTTATGACCCGGCCAGCCGGATTCATCTGGTTGTCACCGATGAGCACGCCAAGATCCCGCCGGTCAGCGGTGGGATCGGCTCCTATGTCGAGGACCTCGAGGCTCTGTCGGACAATGTGTTCGTCGCCTTTTGTCGGGCCTGGGCCTACCGCCCGGAGGACTTCGCGCAAGGCTATCGCTGTCTGCATCCGAAGCTGTTCTGGGACGATGGCTGGGTCGAGCAGTTCGACTGGCGAGATATTCCGGAGCTTTCGTTTCTGCTGATCCAACAGGTGCTCTTCTACTACCCGATCATTCAGTCGATCGAATACCAGGAGTGTAATGGCCTTGGCGCGCGGATCGCCGCGGCAAAGCGTGCGGGAATGCTACCGGAAGGGATTCTCCTTATCGCGCGCTGCCACGGCTCGCAAATCTCTTTTGAGGTCGGGTTCGAGAGATGGGTACCAACGACCTCGTACGAAAGCCGGCTTATGATCCTGGAGAAGCTGTCGGTCGAGATGGCCGACATCATTAGCATTCCCTCGCGCTATCTGCACCGTCTGTATCTTGAGTGCGGCCTCGACATCGATCCGCAGCGGCTGCGAATTGAACCCTATTCCCCTTCTCTTCAGATGGAGCTGGCTGACGTTCCCTATCGGCCCATCGACACGCTGGTTTTCTTCGGGCGACGCCAACTTCACAAGGGCTACGCGGAATTCCTCGACGCACTGGAGCTCATGAACCTGGCCAATGGACCGATCCGTAAGGTCGTCATCTTCGGCGCGCGGGGCGAACACATAGTCGACGAGGAGTCGCGCATCGCGCGCCTCCGGGAGGCTGTCCAGGTCGAGGAATATGCGCTCCCAAGAGGCGAGGTGCACGCCCGCCTGCGGTCGCTGGCGCCGAGCGCCCTCTTCCTGCTGCCTTACCGGGCGGACAACGCGCCGCTCTCCATCTATGAGGTGATGAGCGCCGGTTGCCAGTTTCTTGCCGCCGACC
Source organism: Binataceae bacterium (SeqCode) (assembly GCA_052146355.1). Classification (GTDB taxonomy): domain Bacteria; phylum Desulfobacterota; class Binatia; order Binatales; family Binataceae; genus JAFAHS01. The sequence continues at coordinate 7,110 of JBKQNE010000088.1, forward strand.
GCGGCGGAATCCCCGAGCTCATTCCCGAGGCTTTCCACCGGGATGTGCTCGTGAGCATCGAGCCGCGCGATTTGGCCGCCCGGATCCAAGAGGCCTTCCGGTTCGGGGGCGAGCGCCGTAAGGCCCTGGCCGCATCGCTGCAGGTTGCGACGAAGGTGATGCTGGCCGCCAATAAGTCAACTAGTCTTGCGATGGTGAAGGCCTGCTACCGCGAGGGGACAAGCGTGGCGCCGCGCCGCTTGTCGCCATCCTCGGACATGTTTACTGCGGCCGTCCCCCTGCTGAATCCTTCCTTGCAGGACTTGCGTGATCTCTGCGACGGCCTGAACGCGCAGACACTCCGCCCGCAGGAAGTCATCTTCGTCCACGACGACAGCGATCCCGGCCTTCGCCGGCAGGCGGAAGCGCTAGTCGCGGATAAGCTGGGAATGCCTTATCGCTTCATCGAACACGGCGCCAATCGCGGGCTGGCCGCGGCTCGCAATAGCGCCCTCGCGTCGACGCGGACTAAGTACTTCCTGCCGGTAGATGTCGACCACATTTCGCTCTCGGATCATTTCCGCCAGCTCGTCTACGCGATGGAGTATGATGGGGAGGTCTGGGCCGCCACTTCCTTCGTGCAATTGTTCCAGGACACCGTCGACTGGCGCAGCATGACGGCCGTGCTCTCCGAGAACTACGGCAAGGGCGTGTGCGACCGCCCGATCGGAGCCGGCTTGGTCTACTCTCTGATTGAGAACGACCTCGGTGATGCCCAAGGCTGCTACCGGGTTGAGCCGATTCGGCGCATCGGAGGCTGGGATGAAAATGGCAAGGCGAAGTGGGAGGACTGGGCCATGTATCTGAATATCCTCAGCCACGGCGGACGGATGCTCGTTGTCCCCTCGGCCGATCATCTCTACCGAACCCGTGGCAAATCGTCTGCGCGTACTTTTCCAAGCTTTCCGGCGGAACGCTTGAAGGCGCGAGCGCTCAATTTGTTGCCGCGCTTCGAGCGATATCGGCTGATCGCACTTGCGAAAGAGTTCGAGGACCTACGGGCAGAGACTGCCCACCCGGTTTTTTTTAACGGCGAGGTGTCCAACGGGCACGGGCTATACCATCTGCAATTGGCAAACGGAAACTTCTTTGGGTACTACAGTGTCGCCAACTACCCCTTCTTGTACCACTTCGGACTGGGTTGGGAGTACATATACGAAGCGAATGACGGCACGGGGGGGGTATACTTCTACGATTTCGGGCTGAAGGCGTTTCTTTACACCAGCCCCAACATTTTCCCTTTCCTCTACAATTTCAGCTCGGAGTCTTGGGTATATTACTCCTCCGATACCAGTCGGTGGTTCTATGACTTCGGCGCCGGCGAGTGGCTTTTCAGCGCACCAGGCTGAGATTGACTCTCAGCTTGCGAGCAACCAGTGGCGGATGGCCCAGAAGCTCTTGCCTTACCTTAGCGCGCCTTCGTGTAGACGCCCTGAAACGTGTTTGCCGATCGGAAGCACGAAATGTCACTTCGGCAACTGTACCTTGTTGCCCCCCAAATCATTGGCCAGAAGACCGCCTTCAAAATGGGATTGCCCCTCTCAAGTAGGTATTCCCAAAGAATCCATCCCAGCGTTTGAGCAATCGTATGTACGGGGTAGATGGCTATGGTCTCAAGAGCGAATTGCTCGCCCAGTCGCATCATTCCCTCTCGGGTAAATCTCCGGAAATCCCTCGGTGCTGCGTGGTACGGCTGTAGAAATGGAATTGAAAGTACCATGTGCCCTCCGGGTCGGAGCACTCTTACTAACTCCTTCATCACTCCTTCTAGCGAGGCGACATGTTCGAGAACCGCGTTACAGAGGACAGTATCAAACTGCTCGTTTGCGAACGGCAGCAGTTCGAGATTGCAGGATACCGCCAAACCGCTCTTTGGGAGCCACAAATCAGCATTGACGACCGAGGCAGCACCCATATCGCATAAGAGCGAGGTTATGTCGCGAAATCCGCAACCTGCGTTAATTACCGCCCCTCGAATGAACGAGCGCGCATTCTCTAGCTCCCATTCGAGCGGCTGAAAATGGACAGGACCCACTCGCAAAAACTTCGGTCTTTCGCTTGCCATCTCTCAACGCTTCCGTGGTTGCTTTGAAAAGATCGCCCACTCTCGAACAGTCCTGCTAGTGTTATGTCTCTGAAGTAAATGTAGCGTTTGTTCGTCTATTCAGCATGGGCGTAAAGAAATGCTGGGTGGAAATAAGCGGAGCAGATCGAGCCGAATTGGAGCACTGGTTGCGGGCACA
>JBKQNE010000089.1:0-11477 GCA_052146355.1 Binataceae bacterium (SeqCode)
GACTGAAAACCTTTACTCACTCACCTGACAGTCAACCTAGGGAAGCCGCCTGATCATGACCGGCCGATCCACAACATTTGACAATTACTCCGCGGTGCGTCCCTGGGTCGTGTAAAGGCTGCCCGCGCCGTCTCGCGGAGCTTCATGCGCGGGTGCGCTATTTTGAGCGGTCCTGCAACCGTTCCTGTTCAGCGATCCATTTATCGATGTGTTCTCCGTTGAAACGGTATTCGTCGCCATCTTGAAAAACGGTATTTCACCTTTGCGAACCAGCCTATATAGCGTCGATGGATGTGCGTGCAGATACGCGCACAGTTCCTTGAGCGTCATGACAGGACTGGGTTTGGCGAAGCCGCCGGGCTTCATGGAGTCCCCTGGTTTTTGCTGCATCCCAAAGTAACACGCGTTATTAAGACGTCTAATCCGCAAAGGTTTCAGTGGTTGAAGTCCAGGGAAGCTCTTCGATTGCTCTGCTGATCTATTTGAGTTGTCCCTATTCACTTCCTGTTCGTGGTAAAACTCTTCGATCCACCGCGGCAACATCGCCAAAGTGTGAATCATTCTCACCCAGTCCTGCGCATCGGATTGACGATCGTGACCCCCGCGAAATCCTTTTCGTTGTCCGTGACCACGAGGCAATCATTCGCCTCAGCGACTGCCGCGATGATCATATCGAGCGCGCTTCGTGACTGTCCCTGCATTGTGCCTTCCGCCATCAGGCGAGCCCAAATGAGCGCGGCCCACTCATCGAATGAGAGAACGCGGCCGGCAAAAAGCGCCTGTGGCCCTTCGGGTCCGGCGAACCAGCGTTCCAATTCGCGGCGCTTCTTCCCCGGCGCCTTCTCCAGCAGGCCCCGTCTGACGTCGGCGACAGTTAAGGACGCGATGAACAGGTCCTGATCGGCTTGGTCGCTCATCCATTCCGTCAGCACCTCGGACGGCCTGAGTTTGGTGGCCTCGCTGATAATGTTGGTATCGAGGAGATAACGGGTCACAGCGTGACCTTGCGCCCGTGGCTCATGGCGCGGGTGAAGCGCAGATCGGCGCCGACCAGAGGGGAACGTCGCAGCGCCGCGAGAATACCTCCTTTGGAGGCGCGCTGTCCGGCGATAGTCCTCCTCACCGCCGCTCGAATGGCCGCAGCGGTGCGCTGGTTTTCGGCCAAGTGCCGCGCAAGCGACCTAATCAATTCACGATCCCTCTCCAGCCCTAGTACTTCAAAGCGGGCGAGACCGCGTTTCGCGAGACGTTTGCGATAATTTCGCAGGGCGCGTGTCTGGGACGGGCTGGACATGTTCACTCCGCCTTATATCCGGTAATATAGCCAGAGCGACGTCTATGGTCAAGGCGAACTGTTTCAGAGCTGCGTGCTCGCGCACATCTCCTAACGCCCTCCGGTCTGAACCGGAAACGACGATGCGAACTCTGCCTTAGCTCCCTCGGTGCTAGACAGAACCCGCATCGAGCCGATTGGGAGATTCGATTATGTCGCGGCGGGCCGTAGCAGCGTGGCGAACCTGTGGCGCCTGTTACCCTGGTTTCTTGCGCGCCGTGAGTTCTCGTCCGCCGTTGTCCTTATCGTCGCTTGGCGGCCTGGCGCCGCTTGGAAAATCGCCAGGATGCGCGCTTGCCGCAACTCAGACAGAAATGGAGTCGACCCTCCTGAGTGTGACGCTTGGGCCGATAGAGACGTCGACATTCGGGGTTAGAGCAAAGCGTCCAGCCGGTGCCCTCTTGCAGGGCGAGAGCGGTGCCCACGGCTATTTCGGCCAGAAGGTAGCCAGAAGTTGACAGCCATGAACTGATATCTTCGTTTGCGTCCATCGCCTTCAGCAAATCGAGGAAGTTCCCACTTACAAATTGGATGGTACCGATGACACCAATGACGGAGTCGCCGGACGATCGGTTTTTGCCGAACGAACCCATTTCTAATGTAAATTACCCTGTCGAATAGCCGCGTTTGCTCGAAACCGGGTGAGCGCAGCAACGTCCCAAAGGTCCACCATGAGCGGGTCAATATGCCCCGTGATTGGGATGAACCCCGCGGTTGTTCGCGCCGTCGACTGAGTGTCGTTTTCTAGCCCTGATTCAGGATGACGAAGATCGCAACGTCACTGAAGGGAATGGAACGTGGAAAGATTGATCGACGCGCTGAAGTTGTCGCGCGCGTCCGGCATTCCGATCGAGAAGCTCGCGGGCGAGGCGTTCGACAAATTGGAAGACGCGGTCAAAGCACCGGCACGAGCCCCCACAGCGCGACCATCGAAGAGTTAGTGTCGTTCGCACAGAGAAACCACTGTTCCTGGCTGCCAATTTCGCATGTCCGAAGAGGGCACTCGACAGCGACTTTCACTACGTGAGCCCCAAATCAACACCAGTTGTAGTTCGCAAACCACTTCTCCCATCGAGGGGGGCCGCTAGATCTTCCAACACCGCCAAATCACCCGGCCGACAAGCAGCCGATCAATCTCCATCGGCCCGAGCTCTTCCGACATCCCCGGCCCGGTAACCACGAAGCCCCGCTTCAGACCAACCTCAACCCGCTTCACGGCAAGTCCTGTAGAACACAAAAAACATAGAGACCCTCACCGCGCGGCAACTTCTTGCCTGCGGATCGGTCCACCAATAGCAGATCCAGCTCTCTGATTTCCGGCGGCAGATCCTGGTCCGCTTCGATCAGCATGAGCTCCTTTGGCTCGCTGATGCCGAGCCGATGCTCCAGCCACCAACGGCTGAATGGAAGGAAGGCATGAATCTGTTCCATCTGCAGCGCCGCACGGATATCGCGCAGCTCGACATGACCACATCAGCAAACGCCACGCCCGGCAAAAGCCCCGATGAGTTGAATTTGCTGACTGATTACAGCGCGATGCAAATCGCTCTAGGCAAACGTTTCTTCAGCAGGCCGAACGCTGTGCTCTCCGCCATCGCGATGGATCCCAAAGGTCCGCAAGCCCAACGCGTTTTGGCCCGTCTCACAGGGTTCTCAGCCGCTTCACAATCGCCGCTCCGAACCGCTGGAAGTGTCTCGTATTCCAAGTGTAGACAGCCTCGACCTTCGCCTTCAGAGCGCAACGCGCAATCAAGGCGTCATAGATCGTGCCACCAATGATGCCCGCCTCAGCGGCATCCTGGATCGTGGCATGATACTCGTCGCCGGTGAGCGTGATGAGCGTAAGATGCTCCCGAATGTTCTCCAGGAAGAGCAGCGTCTGCTCGCCGCTTAGGCGGTGTCGCCCAGGCAACCGCGTCATCGTCGAGTAGACCTCGGCTAGGCTGTGGGCGGCACAGCAATCCCGCTTTTTGTCGGTATCGACAAAGGCCTTTAGACTTCGCTCGTGATGCTCATGATCCTCGATGAAGACCGGGATCAGCACCGAAGTGTCAAAGAACGCTCTCAATGGCTTTGTCCGAGGTTCCCCTCATCGCGTTCGCTCCGGACCCGCTCGATGGTTTCTTCAACCGTCGAGGCTGATAGCGGCTCGCCGCAATGGAAGACCCAGACGCCGCGCTTTTTTCGTAGTTGCGCGGTGCCGCGCAACGGACGTAGCGTGATCCGATCGTCCAGGCTTTCCAGCTCCAATTCGTCACCCGGGGCAAGCTGCAGCTTTTCGCGCACCGGTTTCGGGAGCACGATCCGGCCGACCTTATCCATCGTGAGTTTGGCAGTCATTGCTGCCATTATATGTTGGAATTTGGCAAGCACAAGTGGTACCAGTCCATGCCAATAGGAAGATGAGGGCGGGCCGGAGGTTGGTGAAGGCCGTCACCGAGTCAGTCGACAGTCAGTCTATTGGTGGATCAAAGAATGGAAGGTGGAAAGATTAGTCGACGCGCTAAGGTTATCGCGCACGTCCGGCATTCCAATCGAGAAGCTCGCGGGAGACGCGTTCGACAATGTAGCTATCCAAGGTTTTCGCGAAGGACTCCCAAAGCACACGACGCCCATCGAAGTAGTCTCTCGAGATTTCGTCGACGGTTGCCCGGAAAGTAAGAATCCGAGCAGCATAAGCTACCGTTCGCGGGTTCGAAGGCGCGCCAACTCAACGCGGCACACCTGATGGAGATGGAGGAGGTCTTCCCGGACGAGTTTCCACATCACGGGAGCCGAAATGCTTTCATAGTCATGGCGCAGCACGTTGCCAATGGTGGCCACCTTCGGCCATGGGATTTCCGGGTGCCTGGCCTTGAGGTCGTCGGGCAAGCGACGGCTGGCCTCGGAAATGATCTCAACACCGCGTTCAACGAGCCATTGTTTTTGCCAGTCGGATTCAAAGGAATCGAGGGGTATATCCCCAAGCGCCTGGCGCACGCGCTCGATCGCTTCGATAATGTCGTTGAGATGCGGAGTCGCGGAGCGCTCGGACCTTAGAACACGTTTACCGCTGTTGCCTCGATGCGCGGCCGCAAAAACTTGTGGATGCTGTCGCGCGTCATGATGTCGGTCTTGCGGCCGAGAATCCTAGCGGCGGCCTCCTTCACATCCATCAACTCGAAAAGGCCGAGTTTTCCTTTTTCGTAGTCGAAGAAGAGGTCGACGTCGGAATCGTCGCGCGCCGCGTCGCGCGAGGTCGAACCAAAGAGGTAAAGATGCCGCACACCAAGCCGCTTGAGCTCGGTCTCATGTTCTAGCAGTCGAGTGATCGCTTGGGCGCGGTTCATGTCTGAACTCTAACATAGAAGCGTCTTTTTTTCAGCCTTCTTTCAATGTGCGGCAGGCGCAATGGCGAGACTGGAAGACGACGCAGGACGGCGCGGCAGGCCATGATTCAGATTCCTTTCAAGTTATCGGCGTCCACCGTGCGCGTCGGCATGTCCAGCGACCCCACCCATCGCTACCCCGGCGACATGTGACACTTCGCGCGGGTACGAATGATCAGTGCCTGCCGCGCCAACGGCCTCGACGCAATCGACGGACCATTCGGCAATTTCCGGGACCCCGAAGGTTATCGGCGCCAGGCGACGTGGGCGGCAACCCTCGGCGCGGTCGGCAAATGGGCGATCCATCCGAGCCAGATCGAGCTTGCCAACGATGTCTTCGCGCCAACGGCGCAGGAAATCGAGAGCGCCAAGAAAATGAAAGATGCGTACGACGCCGCGACTCGTGATAGCGCCGGCGCCGGGGCGCGGGCGGGATACTGATCGATGCCGTTGCGGTGCGAATTTTCGAGAATGTACTGGGGCGCGCGCGCCTGCGCGGCCGCGCCTGATGGCGCAGAGCATCGATCATTCCCGGAGCGGCGACGGTTCTGGACCAGCTCGCGATACCAGTGATCGCGGCGCCGATGCTTTTGGTATCGGTCTATCTATGGATCAATGAGTGGAGAGTAGAGCGCCTGGTCGATACGCAAAGGTTGTCGCGCGCGTCCGGCATTCCGATCGAGAAGCTTGCGGGCGAGGCGTTCGACAAAGTGGAAAATCCGGTCAAAGCACCGGTGCGAGCCCCCACAGCGGGACCATCGAAGAGTTAGTGTCGTTCGCAGAGAGAAACCACTGTTCCTGGTTGCGAATTTCGCACTTCCGAAGAGGGCCTCGACCGCGACTTTCACTACGTGGTCCCCAAATCGAAACCAGTTTGTAGTTCGCAAACCGCTTCGCCTATCAGGGGGGCCGCTAGATCTTCCCGCACCGCCAAATCACCTGGCCCACCAGCAACCGATCAATCTCCATCGGCTCGAGCTCTTCCAACATTCCCGGCTCAGTAACTACGAAGCCCCGCTTGAGGCCAATCTCGACCCTCTTCACGGCAATTCCTGTCCGTGTCGAATTACAATCTAGGCGGCAACTGGGGTCTGGAATAAGTCGTAGCAGTGTTGTCGCCAGTGATGTGAAGTAAGGCTTGCGAGTGGATGCGGTGGTACGCCGCTGCGATCAGCCGGCGTAGCTCCGGTCAGCCCGGTGTCTGTGTAAGCGCCGGATTACTACTAGGTCAGGCGGGAGCTTCGAAGCCGAGGAGAATTCTTTGCGCGTTCCAACTCAGAGGAAGATCACCGAAACGAGTCGAAAGAGCCCGCGCGGTAAGTTCTGGCGGCTGCTGGCCGTGGGCAATTTCTTCGATGATAGAGGGAGCCAGAGCAATCGCCGCGCCGCATTTGCACCGACCATACCAGTGAATCTCTGAAAAGGTTTTTGAGAGAGCGCCGGTTCCTCAAAGGATCAGCGCTCTCGCATTATAGCGGGCGGACTTGGCGGGGGAGGGACACCGAGCCCGCCTTTAGGGCGAAAGGCCCTGTCTCAGGCGTCGCGCTGAACTGAAAGCGGATCAAACAAAAAGTTTGCTACGGGAAGGCCGTCGCACTAGGTTCGTTACTAGGAGTTCTAGTTGTCCTCCAAGCACTAATCGGACTCCGTTTCGGAAGAAAGCGGGAGGTGCCTCTTATGCCGCAGCAACTTACGTTAGGCAACGGGAACACTCGACCAGTAACGACTCCTCGAACCAACACCAACAGTCTCCTCACGCATGTGTGGGAAGATCGGATTCGTCCCCACCAGATAACGCAAGACGGTGAAATCATTCTTCATAGGTGGTGTGCGCTTTGTGGCCGCGATTTCGCACAAGGCTTGGACGGACGGAACGATTGGCAGGCCGTCTACGTCGGGCTTCTAAGAATCGAAACTCTGGCTGACGACGTGACCAAACGATGGTTGAGCGAAGAATGCCCGAGGCGATTCCTGTCCGAAGATGATGAAGCTCGCGCCAGATGGCGAGCGATTTGAGCTGTCGTTGAACGACAGGCCCGTATGGTCAAAGTATACCAGTCCGTGACCTGCCTGACGGCTTCGGCTCGGAGCCCGGCACTCCGGCACCGACGCCCGAGAGCTTAGGCTCGAAGGGGGGATCATAGTGCTCAGGGGGTGAATCCTTGCTGGGGCTGGGTTCACTTTGAATGAGTTGAGTTTTTGGCGCCAACCATTGGAGTGTCGGGTTTGATCAGATACTTGGGCTACGGCAGTAACATGAACCGCGGCATCTTCGAGAATCGCCGCGGCGTGTACCCAGTACAAGCGCGACCGGCGCTGCTTGAGAATTACAAGATATGCTTCAATCTGCCGATTGGCCGCGGTGAGCGCGGCGTCGCTAATCTTGAACCTTACGAGGGCGCGCGCGTATGGGGTGTGCTGTATCTGATCACGACTGACGAGGCCGAACATCTTGACCGCACGGAGGGCGTTCCCTCGGGCGGATACCGTCGGATTCCAGTCAGCGTCAGTGTCGATGACGGTATGGAAATCGAGGCATTCACGTATCAGTCAGAGAAGATCAGCCCAGGGCGCAAGCCCTCTCCGCGTTACATCGCCTTGCTGATCGAGGGTGCCGTTCAGCATGGCTTGCCGCCCGACTATATCGATTACCTGCGAAGTTTCGAGTTAGCCCTCGACGAGCGGCTGTCACAATCGTAAGGATCGTAAGTCGTCGTAAGTCGGTTAAGTGACCAATATTGTGTGAACGCGAGCGCGAAGGAGATGGCGAAGGTGATAATCGAGTCGGCCATTAACGGTGTCGCGCTGACAAAGCGTCTGAACCCTCACTTGGCCTATGACTCAGTGGAAATTGCCGATGACGAGATCGCCACGCGAAAGGCAGGTGCAGCGTTGGTTCATTTCATGTCCGCGACGCTGAAACAGGCAAGTTCCCAAGGCATGCTCTATCCAGAATGGGCAAAGGGCTTGAAGCCCGGATGGCTATATCCTCGCCCTGGGCCTCGAGCGCGTTGGTGGTCTGGAACACGGCGAGGTCGTCCGCAATGCGCATGGGGAGCACGCTCGCCAATCCCTGACGGTCTCCTCGATGCGCTTGTGGATGCGCATCATCTACCTCTTCCTGAAGACAAGCCTTGTTGCGAGGAGTGGTTTGCGTGTCCCATGGCGGGCAGCATGAAGAGCCCGCTTAAACCTGATTCTTTTGATTGTAGTCCGTGAGCCAGGAAACGCTCTTGATGAAAATGAAAATAGGATCAATCGGCAATCGGAAAGTGACGATAGTGGGAGCGCTGCTGTTCGGGACGACTCTGGCGGCGGGTTGTTACGGCCCCGGATGGGGAGGAGGAGGTCCCGGTTGGTGGGGAGGCGGGGGAAGTCCGGCCTACTACTCGAACAACTACTACCGGGGCTATGGCGGATATCCGGAACCCGGTCTGAACAGAAGCGCATTCGGCGGCTATGTTCCGGGTCACGAGGCCTGGGACGAGAGCAACCGTGGTCGAACCAGCTATGGTGGAGGCCCACCGGGCGGTGGACACGGCGGCGGCGCAGGGGGTGGACATGGTGGAGGCCCACCGAGCGGCGGACATGGTGGCGGCAAAGGCGATGGACACGGTGGTGGCTCACCGAGCAGCGGAGGCGGTGGAGGACATAGCGGAAGCGGCGGTTCTGGCCACTAATCGCCGACGGCGGAGAAAGCAATGTTTCAGCCAACAGATAGTAATCGAAGAAGCACGACCGGATGGGTAGCTCTGCAAGTATTGTGGGTCAGCCTGTTACTTGGGCTTGGTCGCGTCCCGGCAGCGTCAGCGCAAGAGCCCGGTCAGAAGACTTTCAACTCCGCTGCGGAAGCGGCCGATGCTTTCGCGGCAGCCGTACAGAATCACGATGAGGCGGCGATGCTGGCGATTCTGGGCCCATCCAACGGCGACCTGATTTCCTCCGGCGATCCGGTCGCCGACCAGAAAAATCAGGATGCCTTTACCGCCAAGTATCGTGCGGCGCATCAGTTTCTCGCGGCGGGCGATGGACGAACGTTCCTCTATATAGGCGCCGAGAATTGGCCTACTCCCATACCGCTGCGGCAAAATGGATCGCAGTGGTACTTCGACACGACATACGGCAAGCAGGAGATTCTGTACCGGCGGATCGGCGCCAATGAACTGAACGTCATCAAGGTCTGCGCTGCAGTCGTCGATGCGCAGCGAGACTATTACGCCGCGCTGCACGATGGTGCCTCAGAGCATCAATACGCGCAGAGGTTCCGGAGCACCCCCGGAACGCAGGACGGCTTATATTGGGAGGTCAACGCGGGCGCGCCGGAAAGTCCTCTCGGGCCCATCGTGGCTGAAGCGTCGGTCGAGGGCTATCAACACCACACCACCGGCCAGCCCCATCCGTTCCACGGTTACGTTTACCGGATCCTGACCAGTCAGGGAGCCGATGCACCTGGTGGTACCCGAAACTATATTGTCGATGACAAGATGACCGGAGGATTCGCGTTGGTTGCCTATCCGGTCGTCTATCGTGATTCTGGAGTGATGACCTTCATCGTCAATCAGGACGGTCAGATTTATCAAAAGGATCTGGGTCCCAATACCGACCAGATAGCCAGCGAGATGACGGCATACAATCCGGACGCGACCTGGCAGCCAGCGATCAAAGCAACCGTTGCCGCGCTCAAATAGGGGAAAGATCGGTCGTTGGTGAGAATACGAACGTGACTGAAACCGGATGATCCTCCAACACTTTCCGAAAGACCGTTGGATCCGCCCGGGCAACCCTGGCATACGCCCGCAGGCACGACCGGCCGCAACCGGCCGTGGACCCCTCGCACTAAGCGAGCATGAGTGATGAAGTCGACTATATGGCTGGGTGCTTTGCTCGCGTTGTTAGGGATTCTGGGACTCGCGATTCCGGTATTTGCGACCTCACAGACCAAAGATGTTGTAAAATTGGGCGATCTTAAAGTTCAGAGCACCGAACGATCTACGCACGTCGTTCCCCAGGATTTGAGCGCTCGCGCGCTCCTCCTAGGCGTCGTTCTTATCGGCGCAGGACTCTACCAGAGGCCCTCACGGGTTAGCGCGCCTGTTCTAACGCGATCTTTATGGAGGCTTACCGCATGACGCTAATTGGCATCGTTGTAGTTCTGGTTGTAGTCGGCCTGATCCTCTGGTTCATCAATACCTACATTCCTATGGCGGGTGCGATCAAAAGCCTGCTCAATATCGTCGTATTCGTAGTCGTGTTGGTATGGCTATTACAAACATTTGGTCTGATTGGTCCCATCAACGGACTCCACATTCCTAATGTTAAATGAGCGTCCGGCGGCCGATAATCGCAGGGCCGCTGTACTGACCATAGAATGAGCCGGGTCCACCGGACCCATTGTGCCTATTCAAAACCTAAACCCGGGCATATTGATGGCGGAGCCGCGAAGGATTGGAATCGCTGCGAGGCGGCCGACCTTTTGGGGGCGCCGAAAATCAGGAGCATCACTATCCAATGAGCGATGCGGCCGGATTTTGTTGCTTTAACTGAACGCATCGGGACCACCGGGAGGTAACCGCGTGAACCGTAGATTCCGCGCAATCGTATTGGTAGCAGCAAGCTCGTTGACGCTTTTCGCGTGCACGCTGGTTTCCAAGACGATCACCACCGGCGGCGAACAGCGGATGTCCCGGGTCGAAGCGCCCGCCTCGCCGCAAGGACCGCATGTCATCATCTTCGCTCTCGACGGGGCTACGCCCGCCGACTTGATGGCGGCCGTTCATTCGGGTCATGCGCCGAACATCGCGGCTTTGCTCGGCAGAGATCAGGGGAACGACCTGTTCGAACACGCCTATGCCGCGCCGGAAGCCTTGAGCGTGCTGCCATCGAGCACGATCGCCGACTGGACTTCAGTGTTCACAGGCAGCGTCCCGGCATGGGACGGAATTCCCGGCGACGAGTGGTTCGCGCGCGAGACTGCGACCTTTTACGCTCCGGTTCCTGTATCGACCACCGATCTTGCCGACAACACAAAGGTCGTAACCGATGACCTAATAGGGAAGCAATTGGTCGTGCCGACCTTGTACGAGCAACTAGGAGTCCGGACTTACGTGTCGATGCTGTCAATTCATCGTGGCGCGACCTACTACACGACCGTCGGACCCAACGCGCTCGCGGACCTTTTTGAGCACCTGGTCAAGGGCACTCTCAAGGGTAATAATCCCGAGAAATCGCTTAGCGCGGCGCTGGATCGCGACTCGACGGCCAAGCTTATCGAGACGATCGAACAACACGGGATTCCGGACCTGCAGGTGGTCTATTATCCGGGAATCGACATCTTCACACATGCTACGCCTGATCCGCTGAATTCCCAGATTCGCTACCTCGAGAGTGTAACCGACGGCTCAGTGCGCGAGGTGGTGGATGAATATCGAAAACATGGCGCCTTGGACAACACCTACGTCATATTCATCTCCGACCATGCCCATATTCCGACTCTCGCGGAGGATAAGAACCGGCTCGGAACTGACGACGAGCATTCACCGTTCGCCGCTATCGAGAGGGCCGGCTTCCGCGTACGCAGAGCGTCGTTGATTCTGAGCGGCGCGCAGGAAGACTTCCAGTCGGTTCTCGCGTACCAGGGTTCGATGGCGTACATCTAGTGTTATGTCTCTGAAGTAAATGTAGCGTTTGTTCGTCTATTCAGCATGGGCGTAAAGAAATGCTGGGTGGAAATAAGCGGAGCAGATCGAGCCGAATTGGAGCACTGGTTGCGGGCACAG
>JBKQNE010000090.1:0-8344 GCA_052146355.1 Binataceae bacterium (SeqCode)
GCCTAGCGTGAAACGAACAGGTGGAGCCCCCGCAGTTGCTCGTCGATCCGCACCCTGAGTTAGCCCTAGTCGATGGGCCTGTTCGTCCGGCTTGGTCCCAACGGGGAAAGCTGACTTGTAATGCAATCCTGTGGGCGGTCCGGGTTGGTGGTAGATAGGGATACACACAAACTGATCCCCCAGATGTGCAGGGCCAACCCGCTCTGGGGTGCGCCGCGCATCCACGGTGAGTTGCTCAAGCTCGGCATCAAGATCAGCCAGGCCACCGTCGCGAAGTACATGCTGCGCCGGCGGCACTCGCCCTCACCGACTTGGCGTAGCTTCCCGCGCAAACACGCGCTCGGCATCGCTGCAATCGACATGTTCATCATGCCGTCGGCGACCTTCCGGCTCCTGTTCGTGATGCTCATCCTGGCTCACGACCGCTGGAAGATTGTTCGATTCGATGTTACTCAGCATCCGACCGCGGCCTGGCTGTCGCGTCAGTTAACCGAAGCGTTTCCCTGGGATACGGCCCCTCGCTTTCTGCTCCGCGATCGCGACTCCTCGTACGGCACAGCGTTCGGCCAGCGGGTCGACGCGATGGGAGTCTCCGAGGTCCTCATTGCTCCGCGCTCACCGCGGCAGAATCCGTACGTCGAGAGGGTCATCGGCTCCATCCGGGTCCAGCCGCCGGAGAGCGACCGAGTCATCGCGCTCCCGCAAGTCGGTGGGTCGCACCATCGCTACGAACACCTCGCTGCCTGACGAACCCAGTTGCTGCTTGCTCATGGTCGTGCAGTGGCTCGGGCCACAGCGCGCGCTCCGGAAATTGCTCATGTTCTACAGTCGAGGATCTCGATAACGAAACAGCAGCTAATGCTTTCGCGCGCCCCTCGTGTCAGGTGGTCTTGGCTCGTAGCTCCGAGTTCCTGCACCGAGTCCCGTTTTTCGTTGCGATGGAATTTTCAGTAAGGACAGGTTCTCGCCAGCCATCTTGCGGATCAGACGTTGGAGGGCGGAATCCGCGGCAGGCCAGATTGGCATTTCCTACTCCAGAAAAGCTGGAAGCCCTTGCGGTGCCATAAAGGTTCTGGGCGTCACGACGGTTAATGCGCTGCGCCTATTGAACCAACGGCTGAGCCACAGGAGAGTCAAGCGCGTTGGCTGGCGCGTCGGGGGTTTGACAGACTGGCTTGCACTTGTGCTTGTATCGGAACGGTTTGCTGAACGTGGCGAATGAGATGGTTCCGACAACAACAGATCGGTTTGCTCGGGGAGTCCAGGTGGCCGCCCTCTTTCTGGCCATTACCCTCACGGGCTGCGCGCAGAATGCTCCGATCACGATTCCTGCGCCGCCGCCACCCCAGTTTCACGTTCTTCCCTTGAATGAGCAGCTCGAAGGCGAGTGGTCAGCGGACTATCCGGGTGGACCACTGCACGTAAATATCCAGGATGATCCTCAGCTCGGAGATCACAACTACGTGGCGCGCCTGATGAATGGGAGCTACGGTACGATTCACCCCGGCGCCATAACCTTCACAGGTACACCGAACTACTCCATTCCCAATCTAGTAGGCGGCGATCAGAAGTGCTCGCTGCCGGGACGCATAGGCCTTCTGCATGCACCGATGTCTATCACCGTACAGGACGCCGACCACTTCACCGAGAACCTCGTGCGCAAAGACGCGTGCCCCGGCTTTCCGATCAGGTTCACGCGCACTACGAACCGTTGGGCACCACCGAGCATCACTACACCCGCCAACTAAACAGCGCATCGTCGAGCGTGTCTGTGGCGCCACAGACAGGCCTTCGCGTCATGCCGGATCAGGTTCTCGGTAGGCACACCCTCGACTGCGACTTTCACCGTGTAACCGCCAAACCGAAACCAGTTTGAAGTTCGCAAACCACTTCTCCCATCGGGGGTGCCGCTAGATCTTCCCGCACCGCCAAATCACTTGGCCGACAACCAACCGATCAATCTCCATCGGTTCGAGCTCCTCCGACATCCCCGGCCCGGTAACCACGAAGCCTCGTTTGAGACCAACCTCGACCCGCTTCACGGCAAGTCCGGTAGGAACAGAAAAAACATAGAGACCCTCACCGCGCGGCAATTTGTTGCCTGCGGACCGGTCCACCAATAACAGATCTCTCTCCCTGATTTCCGGCGGCAAATCCTGGTCCGCTTCGATCAGTATGAGGTCCTTTGGCTCGCTGATGCCGAGCCGATGCTCGAGCCACCAGCGGCTGAAAGGGAGGAACGCGCGAATCTGTTGCATGTGAAGCGACGCGTGGATGTCGCGCAGTTCGACCATAACCACATCAGCAAACGCTGCGCCCGGCAAAATTCCTGCGGGCCGCATTTCACCCTTACCCGTCGCGAGCCACTCGATCGAGACATTGGCCGCATGTGCCAGCGCCATGAGGATATCGGCCCGCGGCGGGAGATCGGCACTTTTTTGCGCATACTGTTGCAGCGTCGATTCCGAAACTCCCGAAACCTTGGCAAGCCGGTAGCGGCTGCCGAACTCTTTGACAAGCCGCGCGAAACGAACAGCGAAGGAGCTTCGCTTTCGTCGGCCGCTATTAGGTTTTGGAATGTTCACCACGAAGTCCGTCGTATGGTATGATGTATCTCGTTGTAAGAAGAACCGATCCAGTGGCAACCGTACGAAAAATTCAAGGTCCCGGCAATGGGAGCTTCGAAGAAGTCGCGGCGAGGCTTCAAGCTTCCTCGATCGAGGCGGTTGATACCCTACGCGCAGCTCTCTTCGATAGCTCCGCCGCAGTCAGAATCCGCGCCGCGGTAGCCATTCTGAATCTTGGAACAATTGCCGCGGAGCGCAGGGAACTCGAGGATCGAGTCGCCGCGCTCGAAAAGGTCAAGTGGACGCAAACCCGCGTGTAGGGAGCTGGCTGATCAAGAGACCGCACACCGAAGGGGGTTTTCTATGAACGTGAGACGACTCCGATCGCGAATTGAACGCCTCGAGCGGCAAACTCAAGGCGGGGAATGCCAGGGGTGCAATCTAGCCGCGCAAAGTTTACTCCTGGCGCGCGGCGCAGATCAGGAACGGCCAGGTAGCGTGGAGTCGAGCGCCGCTGTGAGCTGTCCAGAGTGCGGCAATCCGAATCCGAAGATGTCGATTCGGTTCATAGGTGGCTTGGTTCAAGCTGCGGAGGAGGATCTGAAGTCGACTTACGGGATAACTACCGAGTTCGACTTGCAAAAAAAGCTCCAAGAGTTGCGCCACAAGGAAGAGGAACAGGAAAAATACGATCGCCTCTTCGGGAGGAGCGAAGATGAGTGAACAACAGGTCGCAGCCAACAGAAGTGGCTTCGCAAATTTGAACAGTGCGATAAGTGGAAACTCCGGGCAAGATGCTAGGCCGAGGAAGGCTGGGCAAGAAGGAGTTTTCGATGGTCAAGAAATCAGGGCGGCGCACGCGGCGCACGCACACAGCGGAGTTCAAGGCCCGGGTAGCGTTGGCGGCGCTGCGCGAGGACCAGACGCTGGCCGAACTGGCCGCGCAGTTTGAGGTTCACCCCAACCAGATAATGGACTGGAAGCGGCAATTTCTCGCACGCGCTGCCGATGTTTTCGGGTTAGCGCCTGGACCGGAACCGGTTGATCTGGCGCCGCTGCATGCCAAGATTGGGCAGCAGGCGCTGGAGTTGGATTTTTTAGCACGAGCGCTCACCAAAGCGGGATGGCCGGGCGCAAAGCTATGATCAACCGTAAGCACCGCCTGTCCGTAACGCGCCAGGCCCAACTGCTGGGCATCAGCCGAGGGGCGGTGTACTACCTGCCGCAACCGGTCGGCGCCGCCGATTTGGCGCTCATGCGGCGGCTCGACGAGTTGCATCTGGAGCATCCCTTCATGGGCGCCCGGATGCTGCGCGGGCAGCTCCAGTCCGAGGGCCTCCAGGTGGGGCGGCGGCATGTGCGTACGCTCATGGTGCGCATGGGCATGGCGGCGCTGTGTCCTCAGCCCGGTACCAGCAAGCGCCATCCGGACCACCAGATCTATCCCTATCTGCTGCGTCAGTTAGCCATCACTCAAGCGAATCAGGTCTGGGCGCTGGACACGACGTACATCCCCATGGCGCGCGGGTTTGTCTACCTCACCGCCGTGGTGGATGTGGCCAGCCGCATGGTGCTGGCACACAAGGTGGCCATCACGATGGAGGCGTGCCATGCCAAGGAGATTATCGAGCAGGCCTTTGCGCGCTCTGGTGTGCCCGAGATCGTCAACACCGATCAGGGCAGCCAGTTCACGGCTGAGGAGTTCACCAAGGCCGTGCTCGACCGCGGCGGCAAGCTCTCTATGGACGGGCGCGGCGCATGGCGGGACAATGTGTTCGTCGAGCGTCTGTGGCGTAGCGTGAAGTACGAATGCGTGTACCTCAAGGCCTATGACGGCGTGAGCGCGGCGCGAGCGGACATCGGCCGATACATGGAGTGGTTCAATACGCACCGGGCGCATTCGAGTCTCAATGGCGCCACGCCACGACAGGCATATATAAACTTGTCGCCACTTGAGCAGGCCGCCTAGAATGAAAGCCGTGGTGCGCCCCGAGTTGCCCACCGTGGCGGCCGGTCCGTCGCAAGCGCCGGCCGCCGCCGTGGACAACTCTGCACCTGTCTCAACCCACCCGGAGCCCACTTATAAATCGGGGAAAGCTGTTCAAACAACCGGGACCACTTCTAACCGTCTCAATTCTCAGCGGAGCACAGGCCCGCGGACTCTTGCCGGTAAAGCAAGAGTTTCACGCAACGCAATAACACACGGGCTCACCGGACGAGACAGTATCGTCCTACCAGACGAGAACCCGGACGATTTCGACTCGTTTCGCGCGAACCTATTGAGCGCCTTGAATCCCCAGGGTGGGCTCGAATGCGTGTTGGCCGACAAGATCGTTGCCGACGCTTGGCGGCTCCGCAGAATCCCAATCATTGAAGCGGCACTCTACAAGCTCGGTTATCGAGAATTGCTCGTGAGGCAGGCGGCGGAATCGGTCAGCGAATACGAGTCGACGGAGAAGGACCAGCTATTGGCGTCGCTGGAAAAGAAAAAGGTGTCGCCTCGTGACCGCCAGGCTCATGCGGATGCTGAGCAGAGGCTCGCGCGCGCGAGTGCCGAGCTCAACGATCCTGCTTTGAACGCGGCGCGCGTGTCGGAAATGTTTCCAGCCGGATTCTCAAATCTCTCGCGTTACGAGGTTGTACATTTCCGATCCATGGTGAAAGCAATGCACGAGCTGGAACGATTGCAGGCAAGGCGCGCCGGGGAGCATGTACCCGCGCCCGCGGTTCTGGACGTGAACGTCCACCTCCCCGAGGACTCTCGACCCGACATCGTAGCGACCGCTCTGAACGGGGAAACCGACCGACATCAGGCATAGGAGGAAGACAATCGGGCTCGCGCACGAAATTTACGAAACAAAGCCATTTGGGTTGTAAAGGTCCCACACCATGCCATCCTTGTGGAGCGACGCTGTCTTCACCGCGCAGACCCGCGATCACAATCCGGACCTTCTCCCGGGGCGTTCGACAAAGTGGAAAATCCGGTCAAAGCACCGGTGCTAGCTGTGACAAGGCGACCATCGAAGGGTTAGTGTTGTTCGCAGAACGAAGCCACTGTCGGCTGCGACTTTCACCACGTGAGCATCAATCGAAACCAGTTTGTAGTTGGCAAACATCGGGAATGCCGCTAGATCTTCCCGCACCGCCAAATCACCTGGCCGACAAGCAACCGATCAATCTCCATCGGTTCGAGCTCTTCCGACATCCCCGACCCGGTAACCACGAAGCCTCGTTTGAGACCAACCTCGACCCGCTTCACGGCAAGTCCGGTAGGAACAGAAAAAGACATAGAGACCCTCACCGCGCGGCATCTTGATACCTGCTGGCCGGTCCACCAATAACAGATCCTTGTCTCTGATTTCCGGCGGCAGATCCTGGTCCGCTACGATCAGCATGAGCTCCTTTGGCTCGCTGATGCCGAGGCTCGAGCCACCAGCGGCTCAATGGAAGGAATGCACGAAACTGCCCCGGCCGGGAGTCGAACCCGGACCAAGGTACAAAACAACGCGACGCAAAGAAACGCCAAGGCAGACAAGGGGAATGAAGATTTTCAGCTGATGACACTTTGCATCGATTTGTGTAGTTTCGCCCCGGGTTGCGGCGCTTCCAGCCAAAATCCGGCCAAAGAGCCTTCGGCAGGAGGTTGTACGGACACCGTACGTGCGCTAGATTCCATGGCCTAGCTTGAAGAACGATGAGGCCAAGCATAGCAACCGCAGCTACTCGAAACGATCGAATCGAACTACGCGCTACCCGCGAGGAAAAGCAGCTCATTTCTGAGGCAGCAGCGCATGAGCAACTCGACATCACTCGGTTCATCATGCGGAGTGTTCTTCCGGTAGCGCGCGGTGTTGTGCAGCGATCCGAACGTATCGTGCTCTCAGAGCGTGATTCGAAGCGCGTGCTCCAATTGCTGGAAAAGCCGCCGAAGCCCACAGCAGCGCTGATTGCCGCAGCCAAGCGGCTCGCAAGAGCGTGAGCGGCAGAATCGTCTGGCGTGAGGAAGCAATCAGCCGACGTCACGATCGCAAGAATTTCGATTGCGGATCCTCGGAACTGAACGATTATCTTCGTCGATACGCGCGTCAGAATCATGAATCTGGCGGCGCGAAGACTTTTGTGGCGGTGTCGCCAGACGACGCTATCCGCATCTTCGGCTGTTACACGATCAGTCCGGGCGCAATTGAGTTTGCGAAGGTCCCCACCGCGATAACTCGACGACTCGGCCGGTACGAAGTGCCCGTGTTCCGCCTCGCGCGGCTAGCCGTCAGCCTGCCAAGTCAGGGCAGCGGATTAGGCGGCGAGCTCTTGCTCGCTGCCGGCCGCCGCGCGCTCTCGGTCGCCGCAGAGGTTGGCGGGGTAGCGCTCGCAATCGACGCGAAGAGCGAACGCGCAGCCGAGTGGTACGAGCGCTTCGGAGCAGTGCGGCTGCTCGATGATCCTTCGAAACTGGTCTTACCCCTCAAGACCATCGCTGACGCGCTAGCTTCAGTGCGGTAGCGACTATTCGCGGAATCAAACCTCCCGAGAGCGAGCCCAATACTCTCCTCGGTCAGTCCCGTGTAGCTGAAAGAATGTCTTGAAGTTACTGGTCGGTGGCAGGGGTCCCCAACTCTAGGCCCAGCGATCTCGAATCGGGAACTGAACTTCCCAGAACGAGTCGACGCGCGTCAAGCGAACCGCGCCGCACCCGCTCCTCCTGCGATCGGACTGCCAGCGGTTAAGGGCGAAGGACAGGCCATCGCAGTCACGAATCGGAAACACCCTCGTTCGCGTCCAGTGGAGCGCGACCTCAGCGGGCATCAGGCTCCGTTTTGCCGCAATCGGCCCGTCGTGCATAGTCGCAAAAGCTCGTGAAGCACTCGCCGAAGCGCCTCGGGGGCCGCTGAGCGGACAAGCTCCATGACTCGAGCGGCGTACCGACAGATGCAAATATCGGGCGGCGATTCAGAGCATTTTGGCCAGCGAAGGCATACTACTCATCCCCTTAATTTTCGTGGGCAGGCCACCAGTGGCGTTGCCGACGGCGCACGAAGCCAGAATGTCGGTGGCATGCTGCGCCACATATCCTTGCAGCATGCTGGTCGCGTTCGGAAGTGGAAGCTGCGTGCTGCCTGCGAAGATGGGGGCCGCGGCGGAAATCACCGAGGGGCTGCTCAACAGCGACGGCGATGCAGCGGTAGGATTGGGAACCTGGCTTCCAATCGTCGAGCATAGCGCACTGTTTGCCGCCAACTGCTGATCCCCGGTCAGCGCCGTGGCCGCTTGCTGCGCAGATTGCGCCATCGAGCCGCCGGTGTCCTGTGCACTTAATCGTGCCGGCCATGTCACGAGGAAAGCTAACGCTGCCACGATAACTGTATAGAGGGCCGATTGCTTGGACCGGTGAGAGATCATGCCAATGTCCTCCCTGTTTGCGTTAATCGCTTTATCGAGATGCCCTCAAGACGCTTCTCTATGGATTCATCTTGTCGCGGCGTAGTGTCGCCGGCAGGGCACCATCGCGAGTGCCTGAGTCCGGCGAGCCTGAAGCGTTGCTTGCGACTCTCTTCTGCATGGATGTGCCGAAAACCTAAACCCGGACGTATTGAACCGTCTGGCCAGAGCCGTCTCGGCACCAGCATGGCGGAGACGTTTACTGATCTGTGAAACCAACCGATCTACAGCAGAGGCATCTGCGCAACTTGTGCCAGCACGAACCGACCGACGCAGCGTTTTCAGATCTTCGGAAATCTTTTCGCTCAGCGAACGCGCGTTGTCCTTCTTTATCGAAGGCA
>JBKQNE010000091.1:0-3712 GCA_052146355.1 Binataceae bacterium (SeqCode)
GTGCCCGCAACCAGTGCTCCAATTCGGCTCGATCTGCTCCGCTTATTTCCACCCAGCATTTCTTTACGCCCATGCTGAATAGACGAACAAACGCTACATTTACTTCAGAGACATAACACTAGAGGGCCTAAAGTCCAGGCCGCGCGTCGCAACGCCACACTTGGGAAAGAGGGCGGAACAATGGCAAATCTCACCGAAGAGCGAGACAGGTACAACGGGCTGATTCGTGTGTTGCAAGAGGCGCTTCAGGAGGCCGCCGAAGTGCTAGGGCCCAACGTGAGATCCTCGTCTAAGGAGCGGCGTTTCATTATCGAACACCCCTACCAGATCTATGAGTATCTCTGCGATTTGCTTGACGAAGCCTTGGAGGCTCGGTCGAGGCTTGAATGAATTCATACGTTCTCCTTGGGAAGGAGCGAGCCAGAATCCATGGTCGGCTTCAGCGTCAGAGATCTGATAACCGATGGTCGCTGACGTTCGCGTCCCGCGGAAGCCTGCGGTTCGTAAGCGACGGACTTCACTTCACATACGGACCGTCGACCGTGGTGCTCGACCTGCCGGTGACCTCAATGTATTGCGCATTGCCGTCACTCTGGATCCGATTGTTCGCGCTTCTGCATGTGCTTCTCGCCAGCTCTCCAAGAAGCATACGCCTCGGGATTCGTCACCCCGGACTAGGTTTGATGTGCTTGACCTTGCGCTCTTGATAGAACGCGAGTTGCTTGCGCAAAAACAAATTCTCGGCTGCGAGCGAAGTTCTGGAGCGCAAACCGAGACACAGAAAATGGACTAGATCGCCCAGGATCCTCAGCCAACTCAACCCTGCCCTCTTGAATGCAAGAGACCGTCTGCCGTCGACGCAGTCTCCCCAAGATTCCTAAGAGCTATGCCGGGTTCAAGCCCGAGCGAAAGGTTTTTGCGGAGTACAGCTCGGCGATTCTGCGGAAGATGGATCGTGACAATACGCTTCACTTGAGGCGAATACAGCAATTGTTGATAAGCCCGCAATTGGACGCGGCGGAGTCACCGCTCTATGCCTCAATAGAAGGGTGTTGCCGGCCGATGATGCCGTGCGCGGACGCGCAATCCGGAACTTCGACGCCTTAGTTCCCATGGGCGCGCCGATCAGATCGCGACTCCAACCTGCAACGCGAAAACCAGGGTGTTGCTGATGGTTCCGCTCCCTTCGGGTCGAAGGACGAACTGCACGTCAGGCTGGACGTAGGTCCACGGGAAAATCACGTACTTGTAGTTCCACTCGAGCACCGCCTCGTGCGTTTGAGCGTCATCGCCAGCAGCCCGCTCGGCGGTGTGCAAATCGGAGCTGAATTCGCCGAAGAGGCCGAACATACCAGCCTCATCCATCGGGCGGCTCGGGATCAGCCCCACATAGATGAGGCCGGCGTCCGCCATATATTGGATGGTATTCATTGCGGGGGGCGCGTAGGTGAGAGTCAGAAAGGCGGTCAGGCCCTGATGAACACCGTCGACGGGGCGTCGATAAAGCCGCTGTTGGGCCGAGCCGTAAATCATCCATGTCCCCGACCGCATCATATTGCTCTCAAATCGCAGCCGGGGTTCGCTATCATAGAATCCGCCCAATTTGAAAAACCCCGGATATCCGTCCTGCCTTTCCCACGCAGGGCGATAGCCAAACTCTTGCATCACCGCAACTCCGGAATTGTGGTGAATGCTGAAATCGACGCCATGGTACTTGTTGTCGCCGAATTCCGCGTACGTATTGTACGCACCCGTCATCGAGTAGAACTCCGGAGAAATGTCGTAGCGAGCTCTGAGGCCCCATGACGCGAGCGGATAGTTCGAGAGTGAGGAATTGCTTTCGAGACTGAAAGGATTGCCGCAGATCCCGATATTTTGGGAATAGCAGTAATAAGAAGAAGTGGCGAAGTCGTCGAGCGCATCAATCCGCCCACCGACAATATCGAGCTTCCCGTCCAGGAGATTCTGTTCAAGCGCGAGATGCACCAAATGGATGGTCTGGCCGCCATAGAACTGCTGAACCTGGAAGAAGTTGGGAATCTCACTGGAAAGATTGCTGCCGGCGCGATCCGCAGCTGACACCAGGAAGTACGTGCCCTTGAGATGGAAGAGCTGCTCCAAATCGAAGAACGCACCGATCGCGACATTGTGCGTGTATCGGATTTTATGCACCTCGCCGCCCAATGGGTTGCCGGCAGTTTCGCTCTCGTACGAGCCAAGGATCGCGATTCCCGCGCGATACAACTTCTCTCGCCATCCTCCCCAGCTTCCCGTCAGCGACTCTTGTCCCTCCAAACTCGCCGAATCGAAGAGCCCTTCCAGGCTGAGAATTCCCCACCCGTCATCGAAATGCTGTTCGGGGGTATGCATCCATGGCGTTTGCTCGGCGTATCCACGCACGGTTGCCGCCAAAAGAATACCCGCGATCGTCAAGGCAACTATCAGCCATCTTTCCGGGCGCCTGTTCACTGCTCCGCCGCAGAGAAACGTAGTGGAATAGTCTCAGAAGAGATTGGGTGAAGTTGTTAAATCTTCGTGACTCAGAAATATCGAACGCGTTAGGACCGTCGCGTTGGAACCAGTAATCCAACGGCCGAGTGGTTCGCTCGTGAAGTGACCGAGGCTTTCCCGTGGGACGAAGCTGTCGTCCGCAAGACTCAACGACACTCATGCAGCGCGGGCCAGGGGGCTGTACTCATGGTGAAGTCCGTTCAGTACGGAGTGAGCCACAACTCGGCTTGATCGGTCGAAACGATGCCACTGCCGTTGGAACTGCACGAGGAGATTCAGGGGCGGATCGGGAAGGCCGGGCCCTAAAAGAAGAGTGTGGTCGGCCTCGATTGCGGTATCCAAGACCAAAGGGTTCTTCGAAGATGCTCCTCGGTTAAGGGGATAGATCCTTCTCCCTCGGATCTTGACTTGACGTTCCAAGCCGCTTGTAACTGCGCTCCACCTGTGTGTGGCGAATTACTGATTTTGTCAGAAGATCTGCGGTAGCACAGACTTGCCCATCGGTCGGGGAGCGCTAAAGTTCCTCTC
Organism: Binataceae bacterium (SeqCode); assembly: GCA_052146355.1. Taxonomy (GTDB): domain Bacteria; phylum Desulfobacterota; class Binatia; order Binatales; family Binataceae; genus JAFAHS01. Next base: position 3,040 of record JBKQNE010000091.1, read on the forward strand.
CCGTGAGTTTACTGCTCATTCTATTCGCCCACCTGTTGGTCACTCTCGCACGGCTCGCCCGTCCCGGTGGGGTTCGTGCGGTGGCGGCTGAATCGCTGGCGGTCAAACACCAGCTGCTCATCCTGAGGCGTGCGCGGCGGCGTGCGCTGTACCTGACTTCATGGGATCGGCTGGCGCTGGGGGTCTGCACGCTTTTCGTGTCACCCAAACGCCTGAGCAGGATGGCTGTGATACTGAAGCCTTCCACCTTGCTGTACTTCCACCGCGCCCTGGTGAAGCGCGAGTATCGCCTGCTCTAAAGCCCGAGAAAGCGCCGGCGCACCGGACCCAAAGGTCCCTCAAGAGAACTCATCGACACTGTCGTCGAGATGAAGCGACGCAATCCCCGCTTCGGCTGCCGAATGATTGCCGAGCAAATATCGAGCGCGTTCGCTATCAAGATCAATAGGATATCGTGCGTCGCATACTCATCCAGCACTACAGACCGCTGCCAGGTGGTGATGGCTGTCCCTACTAAGAATTCCATCTGAATCGGAATTCGAGCGGCAGAGATTATTGCTATCAATTGGATGCGCTCAGATGCGACGGGATGCGATCCGATCCAGAAGCGGCTGACCCACTGATCGAGATCGAAAAACCCTCGGATGCATAGATCCCCAGACGACGTTTGTAC
>JBKQNE010000092.1:0-45528 GCA_052146355.1 Binataceae bacterium (SeqCode)
TACCTCCGAGCTTTCGGCCGAGTCGGTCACCCTCCTCGCCGTCGGATATATCTACGGTGGCATCTGGGCACCTCCACCGACAGGACTTTCACCTGTTAGAACGAAAGCTAGCTTCGCTGCACCGCCATCGCCAGGTAACCCATCCGAAATCCGTAACGAAGCACGATGTGGTTCGCGAGAATTGTGACGCCGGTCCCGCCCAGCGGAATTCCTGCGAACGCAATTCCCAGCGCCATCCCTCGCCGTTCCCGAAACCAGTTGGTAATTACGATTGCGGTCGGGATGATGGTCGACGCAGTTATGCCGACGCCGAGCAGCACGAAGGTCGCGAAAAACGCCCCAGCCGAGTTCGCGCGGCTAAGCACGGCGTATGATGCCGCCACCATCGCGGCCCCGGTGATCATCACTCTGCGCGCGCCAATTCGGTCCAGCAGCGACCCGACGAACGGGCTGCTGATTCCAGCGGCGAGCGGTGCGGTGGCAACCAGGGCGGACAACAGCGCGCGACTCCATCCGAAGTGCTTCACCACGGGAAGGAAAAATACGCCGCTGGCGTTGATCGGCCCCCATATCAGGAACAACGTCGCGAATAGAACGGCAACGAGCAGCCATGAGCCTTTCTCCGGTCCGGCCATGATTCACCTCGCGCGGTAAATGCCCGTCTATGACGACGAACTCGCGCGATCCAATCTTCTTCGCAGCAAGTAACTGGTGGCAATTAGGTCGTTGCGCACATCGCCTGTGAATTTGTGCACAGGATTGTGGCACTAAGCTGATCGCGATGAGCGCCGCTTGCGGCCAAGATGCAGCCCCCTGGCTTCGCGCTCGAAGGCCGCCACGATTGCAGACGCCACTACTCGAACCCGTGCGGCACGCCGCAAATCCTCATGCATCACCAACCAGACCGGCCGGAGGATCGGCGCTCGGTCGGGCCAGACACGCGTGAGTTCCGGATGATCATCCACGAAGAAACAGGTCAATTCGCTGATACCGAGGCCCGCCGCCGTCGCCCTCACCCGCACAAAATGGTCGTTGCTGCGCGCCGAGATTCGCGCGCCCTCCAGCGACTCTCCCATAAATCGCACGCCCATCGCGGTCGGCCAGCCAAGGTACGTAATTACGTCGTGCCCTGCGAGTCCCTGGCCGGGCCGGGGAATTCCGCGAGCCGCAAGATATTTCGGCGACGCGTAAAGCATAGAGCCGACGTCGCCCAGTCTGCGACACACGAGACCCGGGTCAGATGGGCGGCGAAGGCTGACCCGCACCGCGAGATCGGCCTCCCGGCGCGAGACGTCGAGAGCGCGCACGCTGGGTAATAGATCGATTTGCAGTTCGGGATGTTTTTCCCGGAGTGCGACGATACCCGGTACGATGAGGGCACAGGCAAACGCCTCCGTTGCCGTAACCCGCACGGGACCTGCGGCGCGCGCGTCATGGCCGGCCGCAAGCCTCTCGAGGCTCAAGGCAGCCACTTCCATCGTCTCGCATTGCTTCAGAATCGCCTGGCCGACGGGAGTCGTCGCAAAGCCATCGGGGGTTCGATTCAGCAGCTTTGCGCCCAGTTGCTCCTCAAGCGCTGCGAGGCGGCGCCCAACGGTAACGTGATCGACGCCCAGCGCACGAGCTGCGCCCGAAAGACTGCCTTCGCGCGCGGTCGCAAGAAAGAAACGAATATCGTCCCACTCCCATTTGGTATTCATCGATATTCATTTTTTCACAGCGATGATGAACAGAACATCGGCATTGCTGATCGCTATTCATGCGGAAGATCGGGATTCCTCGAGAAAGAGTCTCGGAATCCTGAATCACGCGGAGCGCGCGCGGATGACGCTTTATTTGCTATTCATCGCGATCGCTTCGATCTCCACGCGCGCTTTGCGCGGCAGGGCTGCGGCCTGGACTGTCGATCGAGCGGGATGCGGCGGCGATAAATATTCGCCGTAGATGCGGTTTACCACTTCGAAGTCGCCAAGGTCGGCGAGAAAAATTGTCGTTTTGACGATGTCGCCGAGATCCAGGCCGGCCTCGGCAAGCACGGCGCGCAGATTTTCGAGCGCCCTGCGCGTTTCCATTTTCACGCCGCCCGCGACCAGCGCACCGGAAGCGGGGTCGAGACCGATCTGCCCAGAGCAAAATACCAGACCGTTGTTCTCGACGGCCTGCGAGTACGGCCCGATCGCGGCGGGTGCGTGCGGCGTGCTGATAATTCGCTTCATGTTCGAAGGTCCGTGGGTCAGGCGTGGAAACGGTTGCCGTTCTGATAACCGATGCGCGACACGCGCATCACGCCTTCGATCGCGCCGATCGAGCTCATCAGGTTGTTGAGCTGACGGGCGCTGGTGACGCTGACCTCAAAGAGCGAAAGCGCGCGGCCATCGTTGCCGCGCGTCTTTACCTCGGCGGTCGAGATGTTCACGCCTGCCGCAGCGATAGTTCGAGTCATCGCGGCCAATAACCCAGGCTGATCGACGCATAGCACCTCGAGCCGAATCGGCCGCGGCGAGTCGTCGCCATCTTTCCATACCACCGGCACGCGCCGCTGCGGGTCGGTGTTCAGCGCATGGGGACATCCCGCGAGATGGACGGTGACACCGCGCCCGCGGGTGATGAACCCGGTAATCGCCTCGCCCGGGAGCGGATTGCAGCATTTCGCGAACCGCACGAGCACGTCGCCGACGCCCGACACAACTACAGCGCCGCCCGCGACTTTGCGCGCCGGGCGCTCCTTCGTCGCGGGCTGCGCGGCAACCCCAAGTCTGGAATCGCGATATACCTTGAGCTCATCGGGTGTCAGTGCCTTCGCAAGAAGCTGGCCCGGGGTGATCAGCCCATAGCCAACGGCGGCAAGCAGGCTGTCCGCATCGCGCTGCGAAAATTCCTTCAGCACCGGGTCGAGCCGTTTGGAGGCGCGCAGTTGTGAGACGCTGAGCTTGAGCGGTGCGAGTTCCTGGTCGACGAGCGAAACGCCCAGCGCCAGCGACCGCTCGGCCTGCTGCGAGCGTAGCCATTGGCGGATTCGCGATTTCGCGCGCGCTGTTACGCAGTAGTTCGACCAATCCTTGCCCGGAGTCTGGCGTTCGGACGTGATTACCTCGACCGTGTCGCCAGATTTGAGCCGCTGCCGCAATGGAACCATCCTGCCGTTTACGCGCGCGCCGGAAAGATGGTTCCCGACCTGGGAGTGGATGCGGTAGGCGAAATCTATAACCGACGATCCCTGGGGGAAGTCCAGGACGTCGCCCTTGGGCGTGAAGACGAATACGTCTTCGGGGAAAAGGTCATCCTTGACCGTGGAGAGAAATTCCTCGGGGTCCTTCAGGTTCTGTTGCCATTCGATTAGCCGGCGGAGCCAAGCGAATTTTTCGTTCTCCTTGAGATCCTTGGGGCCCGCGCCGCCTTTGTAGGTCCAGTGTGCGGCGATGCCTTCTTCCGCAACGCGATGCATATCGCGAGTGCGGATCTGCACTTCCATCCGCTGCCCGCGCGGCCCAATCACCGTGGTATGCAGCGATTGGTACATATTGGCCTTGGGCAGCGCGATGTAGTCCTTGAAGCGGCCGGGCACGGGCTTCCAATGGGCGTGAACGACGCCGAGCGCCTCGTAGCACTCGCGCACACTGGCGACAATGATCCTGAACGCGACCAGGTCGTAGATCTGATCGAACGAGAGCGCCAGTTCCTGCATCTTGCCGTGGATGGAATAGAAGTGCTTGGGACGTCCCGTAACCTCGGCCTTGACGCCTGACTCTTCGAGCCGACGCCCGAGAATCGCAATCACGTCGCGGATATATTCTTCGCGCTCTTTGCGGGTCTTGGCGACGAACGCCTTGAGAGTCGAGTACGCGGGTGAATTGAGATAGCGGAACGCGTTGTCCTCGAGTTCGGACTTGAGCCAGTAGATGCCCAGCCGATGCGCGATTGGCGCGTAGATTTCCAACGTCTCGCGCGAGATCTCCAACTGGCGATCCGGACTCAACGAATCGAGCGTCCGCATATTGTGGAGGCGATCGGCAAGCTTGATGAGCACGACGCGGATATCGTGCGACATCGCGATGATCATCTTGCGGAAATTCTCGGCCTGCTTTTCTTCGCGGCTCTGGAACGTGATCTTGGAGACTTTCGTCATCCCATCGACCAGTTCCGCAACCTCGGGACCGAACTTGTCGCGCACCTCCTCGAGCTTAGTGGTGGTGTCTTCCACGACGTCATGCAGCAGCGCGGTCACGATCGAGGCGACATCCAGCTTGAGCTCCGCCGCGATCGTCGCGACCGCCAGCGGATGGCTCACGAAGGGCTCGCCGGACAGCCGCTTCTGCTGGGCATGCTGGAGGGCTGCGAAGTCGTACGCTTTGCGGATCAGGGCGAAATCGGCTTGCGGATTGTAAGTTTCAATCCGTTGGATCAGCTCGTCGAGCTGGTCTGGCGCGCCTTGGGCTAACTCTTCCACGGCGCCACTTCCCCGCTTAAGCGCGAGGTCCTGAGCCGCTCGGCATTCACGATCGCTGCAAGTTCGTGAATCGATCGCTCAACTTCGTGGTTGATGATCAGGTAATCGTAGCCGGGATATTCGCTGGCTTCCTCGGTCGCGCGTTTGAGCCGGCGTTGGATAGCATCTTCGGTATCTGTCTGGCGCCCGCGAAGCCGCCGCTCCAGATCCGCGAAACTAGGCGGCAAAACGAAGATTGCGACTGCATCTCGCTGATAACGGGCGCGAATTTGTCGCGCACCCTCAACGTCAATGTCGAGTAGTATGTCACGGCCCGCTGCAACCGCCGCTTCTAGCGGGGCGCGCAGCGTGCCGTAGGAGGCGTCGAAATGACGATCGTATTCCGCTAGCTCGCCACCTTCGACCTTCCGATTGAATTCTTCCTCACTCACGAAGTGATAATCGAATCCGTCGGCCTCTCCTTCGCGCGGGCCGCGCGTCGTAAGCGAAACCGAGAACTCAAGACGCGCAATCGCCTTGAGGGCACCGCGCCAGATCGTGGTTTTGCCGGCTCCAGAAGGGGCCGCAAGTATAAATATTATACCGCGTCTGGGCCGCGGAGTATTACTCGTCGTGGCTCCTTTTGATTGCGCAGACTCCATCTGGAAATGGTGTTTTATACTATACTACTCGACGTTCTGCACCTGCTCGCGCATCTTTTCCGCTTCCGCCTTTACTTCGACGGTCACCTGCGAAAGCGCGGCATTTTGCGACTTCGAACCCATCGTGTTCACCTCGCGATTGATTTCCTGGAGGAGAAACTCGATGGATTTACCCACCGGGCCTTTGCGATCGAGCAATGATGCGAGGCCCTCGAGATGCGTCCGTAGCCGGGTGATTTCCTCACTGATATCGCCGTGCTGCGAGGCCGCCGAGGCTTCTTCGTAGAGCCGTTTTTCGTTGACCGGCAGATTCGCGAGCAACTCGTGCACGCGGGCCTGGAAGTTTTTCATAATCTCGGCGCGCGTCTGGTTTGCGAGCCGTTCGATCCGTGGAATCGCCGTCTTAATTTTCTTTGCTCGCGCCGCAAAGTCCCGGTGCAAGCTCTTGCCCTCGCGGATCCGCTCGGCATCCAGCGCCTTCAGCGCTCGCTCGATAGCCACCATCCCAACCCGCACGGCCTCTCCCGAGTCGCGTTCCTCTTCGATCACATGAAAGATTTCCGGCCGATTCAGGATTGTGTCGATTCCGGGATCGCCGTTCAAATTGAGCCGCTTGCCCAGGCGCCGGAGCTCACCGACGTAGAGATTTGCCAGCTGCTCGTTGACTTCCAGGCGCGCCGGCGGTGGACGCAGCGTCACGCACTTCACGAACAATTCGACGCGGCCGCGCGCCACGACGTTCTGAATAAGTTTGCGCATCTCAGCTTCCGACTCGCCCCATGAGCGCGGCAGGTTGAGCTTGAGTTCGAAGAAGCGCTGATTGAGCGCGCGAATTTCCGCGGTCACCCGGATTCCGTCGCGTTCGACGAGGGCGCGTCCGAATCCTGTCATACTGCGCATCGAGTTCGATCCTTCCTTATCCCTTTGCGGCGATACATCGCCGATAAAGAGCCAGCGTGCGCTCGGCCATCGTGCTCATCGCGAATTCTGCTTCCGCCCGCTCCCGCGCGCCATCGCCCATCCGGCTTCGTTCGCCGGGCGATCCGGCCAACTGGGCGATCGCCTCGGCAAGCGCGGCAGGATTCGCAGGCGGCACCAGAATTCCGCTCTTCCCGTTAATCACCACTTCCCCAATTCCCCCGGCATCGCTCGCTACAATCGCGAGACCACAGGCCGAAGCCTCTATCGCCGCGACCCCCAACCCCTCCCACAGCGACGGGAACACAAAGATATCCAGTGCCCATAGCATCGCGCGAGAGTCTTCGATCCGGCCCATGAACCGCACTCGCCCGCCGATACCCAGACTCTCTGCTTCACGCTCCAGTTCCTCGCGCAAGGCGCCATCGCCGGCGACGCGGCAAACGACAGCGGTTCCAGTCTCCATTCGCGCGATCGCCTCCAGCAGGTAACGATGCCCCTTGCGCTCCGTGAGGGCCCCCACCGTTCCTACCGAGATCGTCTCAGGTGGAATATGCAACGCGGCCCGCGCCGCGGCGCGCTCGTCAGCGCTTGGCGGCCGGAAGTGCGTGCAATCTACCCCGCTGGGAATTATCGTTACGCGCTCGCGCGCGACGCCGGCGTCCGCGAGCGCATTTGCAACACCGTGCGATATCGCTGCCACACCGTCGACCGCGCGCGAATACAGATACGGCGCAAACAGCCGGTTCGGCCGGTAATCCATCCTGCGCGTAACCACCAGCGCCCGCGCGAATCCACGCGCAAAAGGCGCCATCGCATGCGCGCGCGAAGTGTGGAAGTGAACGATGTCGTAGCGCTCGCGGCCAAGGATCGATCTGAGGCGCATCGCGCCCGCGACGTCGATCGAATTGCGCAGCTTCAGCGGATAGCAGGTTATTCCCGCCTCGCGCGCCCGTTCGTAAAGGCGGCCCTCCGGATCGCAAATCAATTCCGCGCGATGGCCCATTCGAATCAGCGCGCGCGTTAGCCCGAGCACCTGCGACTCGCCGCCTGCGAAGCCGCGTTCGGGGTCGACACCGGCGATACGCAGGGGCCGGCCGGCGCTACGGTCGCTAATCGACCCGGCGTCCGATTCCTTGCTATCCACCGCAGCCATCGGCACGCGTCAATCCCAGAACCGGTAGTAGAGAATCGCCAATGTCGCCGCGACCGCATCGCGCCATCCGATCTTCTTGCCCTCTTCGTAAGTACGGCCTGAATACGAGATCGGAACTTCGTAGATGCGCCAGCCGGCGCGAGCGGCCTTGGCCGTAATCTCCGGCTCGAAGGTGAAGCGGTCGGCGGAAAGCTTCAGCTGGATCAGCTTGTCGCGCACGAACGCCTTCATGCCGGTCTCCATGTCGCTCAGGTTCAGGTCGCTGATCATGTTGGACAGCAGGGTAATGAAGCGGTTGCCGACGTAGTGCCAGAAGAACAGCACGCGATGAGGTCCGCCGAGAAAGCGCGACCCGTAGACCATGTCGGCGCGCCCATCAGCGAGCGGCTCGATCATCTTGTGATAGTCGCGAGGATCGTATTCGAGGTCGGCATCCTGCACGAAGACGTAGGGATTAGTTGCGGCCGCGAACCCGAGCCGCAGCGCGGCGCCCTTGCCCTTGTTCTCGGCGTGAAAGAACGCCCGCACGCGGGGATGCTCGAAGCGCTTCATGAACTCGCGGGAGCCGTCGGTCGATCCATCATCGACGACGATAATCTCGACGTCGAACCCGCAATTGAGGACGCGGTCGATGATGGAACCGATGGTATCGACCTCATTGTACAGGGGGATGACCACAGAGATCTTACCCGGCGTATCCATCAGGTCTCACCCACTTCGCCCCGCGCGACGATTCCCTGCGGATGCACTTCCGCCTTGCGCCGATCGCGCCCGCGCCGCTTCTGAATCATCCGCACCAGCCGCCGAAGCCGGGCTCGCTCCCGGACCGAAGCACCCGCATATCCGCACCATACGCGCATCTTGCCTGTGCGCGTAAGGCCCGGGAGATCGAAGTGCCCAAGCTGCACCAGATTTCTGAGCCGCGGGCGCGTAAGCCGCGCGAGCCACGTCTTGCGCGTGCGTTCGTTGTCCAGGAAAACGAAACGCGCCGCACCTTCGTCGCTGACCACGATATTGAACGGTGTGAGATCTCCGTGGATGTACCCGGCGCGATGAAGCCGCGCGACTTCAGTACCCAGCGCGCGGAGCATCGCGCGAGTTCGCTGCACGTCGATGCGCTTTTCGCGGAGCAACCGCGGCAGAAGAACTCCCTTTACGCGCGCGGTCAGAATAATCTCGCGACCGCTGGCGGCTTCGGAACCCCAGAGCATCGGCGAGGGGGCCGCGAACCCGTCAGACCCTAGCGAAGCGGCGATCGCGGCAACATGCGCGGCAGGCGATCCTCGAAACCGTTGTTTGAGCGCGACAAGCCCCTTCGGCTTATGAATGATCTTGACGAACACTTCCGGCTGGGCGGCAGAGCTTATCTTCGCCAGCCAGGTTTCGGCATGCAGTGACCGCCGGACGCGCTGGCCTGCGGTTCCCGCCGCGGCCCGCAGCGCGATAGCGATTACCTCCTCGCGCCATTCAGGAGCGAGTGTGCGGCTATCGGCGAGCACGAGAGTCCATCCATCGCGCTGGACTGTGGAGTCATTTGCATTCGTGACCACGATTGCTCTTCGACCCGGGTGCGAAAAGGATAAAGGACCTAACCTCTAGCCCTCCCCACGCGAGGGGTTGGGTCGGGTCTTTCGGCTTCAGCGCTCATCGGTTCTCCTCCGGCAAGTGGGAGGATGGTTGGGTGGAGGCTTGAATCTTCGGGGCCGCACTCACCGCGCGGCGAATCATTGCCGCGACCGTAGCGGGCTCGATGCGATGCATGCATTCGCGGCCGATTGGACAATCGCGCAGGTAACAGGGATGGCACGGCATGTCGCTTGAGATCGCAAAATCGGCATTGCCCCATGGCGCGGATCGCTCCGCGGCGGTCGATCCCCACAGCGATACGATGGGGCATCCCACTGCCGCGGCGATATGCATCGGCCCCGAGTCCGGACCGAACGCGACTGCGCATTCCGGCAGGATTGCGATTAAGTCGCGAAGCGTCGTCCGCCCCGCCAGGTTGAGCGCCGGCATCCCGTCGAGCGCTCGCATCACTTCCGCGGCAAGATTGGTTTCTTCGGGACTGCCCAACAACACGGGATACAGAGGTGCGGTTCCGTTGGAGACCCGAAGTTGTTCGATCACCTCGGCGATTGCTTCAGGAAAATAGATCCGGCTCGGCCACGACGAGCCCAGGATCACGCCGAGCATCGGCCGCGGCGCATCGGCAAGTAATTCTCGCGCGCGACCGCGCTCGTCGATCGACGCTTCCAGGCCAAATTCGATTGGTGCCGGCGGGAGCCCAAGCGCATCGCCAAAGGCCTGATACTGAAGCAGCTTGAGCCGCATGTTGGGCTGCGGCGCGATGTGCCGGGTCGAGAAAAGCTGATTCAGCTCCTTGGTGTTGGCAGCCTCAAATCCGAGCCGATCGCGCGCGCCGGAAACGAGCGAAGTGAGGCCGCTCTTCAGATGGCGCTGCAGGTCGACGACCAGATCGAAATTTCCGGCCCGTATCGCCATCAAGAATGGTGCGAACGACCAGGGCGCACGGCGGCGATCGTAAACGATGACATCATCGAGCCACGGGTGATGCTCCAGAATCGGGCTCGATTTCGGCTCAACCGCCCAGGTGATGCGCGCATCGGGCCACGACCTGCGCATCCGCCCCAGTAGTGGCAACGCGCGGACTACGTCGCCGATTGCGCCTAGTAGAATGATCAGCGCGCGTTTGGGCGGCGCGGGCATTTGTGCGGCAATTTCGGTGGCGGACGGCATCTACTGGACGCTTCGGACCTGCTTCACATGATGATAACGGTGCGGCCACACGCCGCAAAGCGGGGGCCGACTCCCAAGCCGCGCGGCAGATGATTGGAAAGAACGCCGGCGGGACGCCCGCGCCACTCAGAATCTTTCGCTCTCGATCCGCGAAATCGGCGGGTTTTTGCCGTTCAGCGGTCGCACTCGCCGCCGATCATGTTGACCATGCCGAAGGTGGTGATGATGTCGGGGATCATCCGCCCGATGAGCATCTTGTTGAGCGCGCCCATCCCCAGAAAGCACGGCGGCCTCACCCGCACGCGGTATGGACGGCCGCTGCCATCGCTCACAACGTAGAAGCCGAGTTCGCCGTTGCCGCCTTCGACCGCGCTGTAGACCTCGCCCGGCGGCACCTTGATGCCCTCCATGATGAGCTTGAAGTGGTTCATGAGCCCTTCGATGGAGTTGTAGACCTTATGCTTGGGCGGAAGGACTACGTGCGGATCGGAGATCGACACGGGGCCGTCGGGAATCGACGCCATCGCCTGCTCGATAATTCGCTGCGACTGATACATTTCCTGGAAGCGGACGTTGAAGCGATCGTAATTGTCGCCCTTCTCGCCCGTCGGCACTTCGAAATCAAAGCGATCATAGACCAGATATGGATTTGCCTTGCGCACGTCGTAGGAGACGCCGGTTGCACGCAGCAGCGGGCCGGTAAGGCCGTAGGAAATCGCATCCTCGCGCGAGAGAATGCCGATTCCGCTCATCCGGTCGACGAACACGCGGTTGCGCGACAGCAGTTTGTCGCAATCGCTGAGGACCGCATCGAGATTGCGGAACGCCGCCTGAATCCGGTCCTTGAAGTCGGCGGGCAGATCGTGGGTCACTCCGCCGACACGGCACCAGGTCACCGTAAGCCGCGCCCCGGTCACGGATTCGACCAGGTCATAGAGCAGTTCTCGCGCTTCGAGCGTATAGAAGGCCACGGTGGTGGCGCCGACCTCGCTGGCCGCCATGCCGAGGCAGGTCAGATGATCGGTAATGCGCGAGACTTCGCTCATGATCACGCGGACGTATTTGCAACGTTCGGGAAGGTCGATGCCGAGCAGCTTCTCCACCGCGAGCGCGAACCCGACGTTGTTGATACAGGGAGAGGCGTAATTGAGCCGGTCGGTGTAGGGAAAACACTGGGTCCAGGTACCCTGCTCGCACATCTTTTCGAAGCCGCGATGCAGGTAGCCGACCTCGACGTCGCAGTCCACGATACGTTCGCCGTCGAGCTTGAGATTGAATTTGATGGTGCCGTGCGAGGCGGGATGCGACGGGCCCATCTGGATCTCCATGATCTCGTCGGCGGGATCGGAGGCTTCGATTTTCTGCTGCCAGCGTGCTGGTAGTGACATGATTATCGTGCTGCCGTGATGACTTGAGTTTGCCGGCGCCTCAGCGCGACGGACGCAACGGACTTACCACCGGATCGGTTTCAGGAACGACCGGCTGGCGGCGCTGATAAGGATAATCCTTGCGCAGGGGATGACCCTCGAACGAATCGTAAAGCAGAATGCGCCGCAGATCCGGATGACCGTGAAACTGGATGCCGAACATGTCGTAGCACTCGCGTTCGAGCCAATCGGCCGCCTTCCAAATGCCGATCGCGCTCGTCACCCACGCATCGCCGCCTTCGATTTGTACCTTGACCCGCAGCCGATGATGCAGCGTGAGGGAGTTCAAGTGATACACCACGTCAAAACGCGGCGGGCGATCGGGCCAATCGACTGCGCTGAGATCGGACAGCATGTCGAACTCGAACCCGGGCTCGTCGCGAAGCGCTTTCAAGATTTCCGGGGCGCGGTCGCGGCCGACGATTATTGTCTCTTCGCCGCGTGCCTCTTCGTTGCCCAGCAGGTCCGCGCCGAACCGTTCTTTCAGTTTGTCAATCGACATTTGTGGATACACACGCTCGGCGAAAACGCCTGGTGAATCAATCCCAATCGAGCGCGCCCCGCTGCCAGGCGTAGACCAGGCCGACGGCGAGTATCGAGATGAAGACCAGCGCCTCGACAAATCCGAACATCCCGAGCTTTCGCAGTTCCACCGCCCACGGGTAAAGAAAGACGATCTCGACGTCGAAGACCAGAAACAGCAACGCCGTGAGATAGAACCGCACCGAGAAACGGCCCCACGCGCTGCCGGTGGCAGGATTGCCGCATTCGAACGCCTCGCCCTTTATTTTGCTCGGGCGCTTGGGCCCGATGAGCGTGTTGATCGTGACCATCACACCCGCCACGATGCCGGCGAAGATGAAGGTTACGAGAACCGGGAGCCACATTGACATCTGAATTTGAGCCTTCAGGGAGTTCTATCGATATAGATACCCGAAGGTAGCGCGTTTTCCAATGAGTCGCGCGAAAGCGCCCATGCCGATATCCAGCACCGATCCGAGTGCCGAGCAACTCGATCCCGTCCCATCAATTCATCGAAAGGTAACATACCAACCGTTCAGACGGTTGCGGGAAACTCAAACCTACCTAACATAAGCTAGGCAGATTCTCCGCGCGCCGGAGATTAATTCGGCTGCGACGTTTAATCGGACATTCACAAAATTCCGTAAATACTTGAATTACCTTGATAATTGGGGCATTTATCGGACTTGAGCAGACCCCTGAATTAATCATATTGACACTTTGCACCAGCCCTACTAATGACAGGGACACAGGGGAGAGAGGTTAGCGAATTCATAACTCTGGGGATTCGGCTCGTACGCCGAAGGAAGGGGAACATTATGGATCGTGCTATTGGGATTCGCGGCAGGTTCGTCGCATTCCTCATCGCGCTTGGATCAGTGGCGCTGATGCTCGCGATGCCCGCCGCCGCACAAGTGAAGCCTGGTGATGTCATCACTCCGGACAACGCCGCCAAAGTCAAAGATCTCGTCTCGCCGGGGGTGTATTGGCGGGTCGAGAACGGAATGACGATGAAAATCGTTCCGACTGAGCGGATCGACTGGCCGCCGCCCTACAAAGAAGCGACTGAGAAATACTCGCCGCAGGTTCGCCTGACGGCCGACCGTCGTTCGCTCGTCGGGTACGTGGCCGGGCAGCCTTTCCCGTTGCTTGATCCGAACGATCCGGATGTCGGCACCAAGATCATGTGGAACTATTTCTTCCGCCCAGTGTCGACCGACGACTACGACCTGCGCTATTTCGACTGCGAGAGCGTGTACTCCGGGTTGCACAAGCCATACAAAGTGCTGTGGTACTATTCGGTAGGCCACTATGCCGGCTACAACGAAGTCGGCCGAACCGAGGTCGAGCCAATGCCGGTTGACCCGGACTTCCTGGTTTCGGGCCGCTATTCGATGACCGGATTGTATCCGCAGCTCTCGCCCGAGGACGGCCACGGGGCCGGCTTCATGCGTTTTCGCTACGCAGATCCCAATCGCGCTGACGACGCCTGGACCTTCCTCCCCGGCGCGCATCGTCTGCGCCGCCTGAACGACACCCTGATGAGCACGGCGCAGGACTCCGGACCTGAGTCGTACAGCCCGGACGATTTCGAGTGCTTCGCCGGCAAGAACGAGAACTACGACTGGAAGTACCTGGGCGAGCGCGAGCAGCTCGGATGCATCAACGATCCGCAGTCGCCACCTCCCACCTGCCCTTCGGACGGCGGCGGCAGCCACTGCCCAACTAACTGGGAGATGCGCCACATGTACATCATGGAGGGAGAAGCCCGCCCGTCCCGCCTGGCCGGGGATCTCTACTCCAAGCACATACTATACATCGACTCCGAAGCCGACTTCGGCATGTACCAGGATCAGTACGACCGCCGCGGACAGCTCTTCATCAACTACGTCTCATATCTCAAGTACGCGGACCGGGTGCGCCCCGATGCTCGCGTCGCCATCTATCCGTTCAAGCGCGAGTTCCAGACCGGTTCATCTTCGACCGACATCCAGTCGGGGCTGTCGACGGTCTGCTACCATCCGGGATATGACGTGCCGGAAAAGGAATGCTGGTACATCAACATGGGCGCGGTGGACCGTTCATTCTTTAACCTCGACTCCCTGGTGAGGGCATCGCAGCGATAAAACGACTTAGCCACGCTGCGCAAATCGATTGAAACAACCGGCGCGGTCCATCCAGGGCCGCGCCGGTTTCGTTTTCAACTGATGGTGCAAAGCCATAACGGCGCCGATAAAATCGGACCTAGATGAGTGCGAGCGATGACGCCTTCCTCACCTGGACCAGAAACGCCGCGGGGCGCCTGTGGCCCGGCGCTCAAGCCGATCGAATAGAGACCCTTCGCGGCGATGCGTCCACGCGGCGCTTCTGGCGCGTCCATCTTGCCGGCGGCGGCGCGCCCGCCACCGCGATTCTCGTGGACCTGGGCCCGCACGATTTGCCGCCGTACGCCCGCATCCTGAACCTCGTCCCTGATCCCCCGCAGGAGCCACCCTGGCTGACGGTGCATCGTCTTTTGGCTCGCATCGGCGCGCCCGTGCCGGCGGTTTACGAGGCCGACCCAGCGCATCGCGCGATGCTGGTGGAAGATGCCGGCGAGACTTCGCTGTTCGAGGCCATCAGGCAGCGACCTTCCGACGCCGCTGATTTGTTTCGAGTCGCGGTCGAATTGCTCCTGCTTTTCCACGTCGAAGGGACGCGCGCCCTCGATCCCGACTTTCTGTCCGCAAAAATCGCATACAACCAGCGTCTGTTTCGATGGGAGCTGAAGGAGTTCCTTGAGCTCGCATGCCCAACGCTGAAAAATGCAGACCCTGCCGCGGTGGCGCCGGAACTGGATGCGCTAGCGGCCGAATTGGGGCGCCTGCATCGGGTTTTCTCGCATCGCGATTTTCATGGTCAAAACCTGTTTGTCCAGCCTGCGCCCGATGGTGTGAGGCTCCGCGTGATCGACTTTCAGGATGCGCTGATGGCCCCTGCCGCGCAGGATCTGGCCGTCCTCCTGACCACTCGAGATACCGCGACGATGGTGTCACCGGCTCTCGAACGGCGCCTGCTCGATTTCTACTACACAGGCCTCGGGCGGCGCGGAGCAGCGGCGCTGAGCCACGACGAATTTCTACGGAGCTACCAACTCTGCGTTCTGCAGCACGCGCTCAAAATGATGGGACGCTTCATGCTTTTCGAGCGTGATGGCAAGGGCGGCTACGCGGCTTTTATTCCGCATGTGATCGCACAGGCCCGGCGCATATTGCACGGTCCGGCCGGCCACAGCTTTCCACTACTTGTCGCCGCCTTCGATGCGTCTCCGCCGGCGCAGGCAGAACGATGAGAGCGCTCGTGTTGTCGGCCGGGGTCGGCGAGCGGCTCAAGCCTTTGACCGACACCATTCCAAAGCCACTCGTCGAGGTCGGCGGCCGGCTGCTGATCCATTATCCGATCCTCATGCTGAGGCGCGCCGGAATAACGGAAATCGCGATCAATGCGCATCACCTGGCCGCTGCGATGCAATCGACGCTCAAGAGCGGCGCCGACCTGGGAGTGGAAATCGTCTGGGCGCCCGAACCCACGTTGCTGGGCACCGGAGGCCCGCTGAACGGATTGCGCGGGTTCCTGGGCGGCGGCACTTTCGTCATCGCCAACAGCGATACGATTCTCGACCTCGATCTCGCCGACGCCGTCGCGTTTCATCGCGACCGTGGCGCGCTCGTGACCATCGCGGTCGCCCGGCCCGCCAACCTCGACTACTACAGCAGCATCGAACTCGACAGCAAAGCGCGAATCCGCCGGATGCTACTGCTCAAGTCGCGATCGCCGCTCGCTTACGACGATTACTCGGCCGCTGGAATCGATGCAGCGGCGCTCGATCCGTTCATGTATTGCGGTGTCGTCATCGCAGAACCGCAGGTCCTCGACCTGATTCCGCCATCGCCGCCGTGGAGCTTGATGAACGGGCTCATCGCGCCGATGGTGCGCGACGGGCTTCCGGTGTTCGGTTTCATCCATCGCGGCTTCATGCGAACGGTCGACGATCTGAAGACCTACGAAGCAGTACGTGCCGAGTTCGCCGCCAAGCCGCCGCGATTAATATTTCTTTAACGTCGCGCAAATTTCGATATCTCGCTTGACTTAACTCCGGCCCGAATCGTCAAATGATTGTGGAGAGCGGTCAGGTGGGAACCGCGCATCCGATTAGTACCAAGGGGTGCTCGCGATGCCAAAATTCGTTCTCTATCACACCATCCAATCGCCGTTCGCGCGCAAAGTGCGGATCGCGATGGCCGAAAAAGGACTGACCTGCGAAAAGGTCCTGCTCGACCTTACCACTAAGGCCGAACATCGCCGGCCGGAATATCTGAAGCTCAATCCTCACGGGCGCATTCCGACGCTGATCGTCGACGGAATTCCGATCTACGAGTCCACGTCGATCGTAGAGTACCTGAACGAGGCCTTTCCAAATCCGCCCCTGCTGCCGAAGAGCCTGATCGAGCGGGCACGCGTGCGGATGATCGAAGAGACCATCGACGGGCCGTTCATCGAAGCGCTGCGCACGGTGCTGTTCAACGTTTTTCGGACGCCGCCCGCCGAGAGAAACACGCAGGTCGTAGAAGAAGCGCGCAAGAAAATCGCCTGGCACAACGAATGGCTCGACCGCGAGCTCGCGGGCCGCGAATTTCTGGTCAATGGCGGAATCTCCGTGGCGGATATCGCCGGTCTATGCGCCCTGGAATTTCAACGGCGCGTCGAGATTGGCATCGATCCGCGCTATCGGAATCTGGTGACCTGGTACGACCGAATGAAGTCGCGCCCATCGGCCAGAGCGTTGATGGAATAGCCGACTCACCAGTGCAGGAACGTCGCGGCCACATAGGCGACGATCATCAGCAGACCAAACTCCATGTGCAGCTGGACCGAGCGCATTAGCGCCAGGTTCAACTTCTTCGGCTCCGATTCGCGCATCACGATCTGCAGTTGGCTCATCGCGCGCGGCACGCTCAGAAACGCGATCAGCCCGGTCCAGGGAATTGCGCCCGCGATCATCGCCACGATTGTTGTCGCATACGCGAGCACGTCGAGCGCGGCCAGTTCGTAGTTCGCGCCGGTCCTGCCCAGAATCGTGGCCAGCGTGTGTTTGCCGTGAACGCGATCGCTTTCGATGTCACGAATATTGTTGGCGTGCAGAATTCCTGCGACGAGAAACCCGAGCGGAATCGATGCGAGCACGGCCTGCCACGTGAAATGCAGCGCCATGACGTAGTAGGTGCCTACGATGATCACAGGGCCCATGAAGAGAAACACCGTCAGCTCGCCGAGCGCCACATACGCCAATGCAATCGGCCGTGCAGTATAGAAGTATCCCGCTGCGATGGACGGAATGCCGATCGCCAGAATCGGCCATCCGCAGAGATAGACGAGGACCAGCCCCAGCGCCGCGCCAATCGCAAACGCCACGATTCCTCCGCGCCAGACCTGGTCGGGCGCGAGCAGACCGCGCTGGATAACCATGCTCGGGCCGAGCGATTCCGAAGAGTCGGCGCCCGAGGTGAAGTCGTAGTAGTCATTGATGAGATTGGTGCCTGCCTGAATCGCCATCGCGCCGATTAGCGCGAGCACCATCCTACCCGGCGCGAAGAATCCGTCGCGCGCGGCAATCGCCACGCCCAGCAGGACCGGAATTGCCGCCGCGCTCAGCGAAGGAGCCCGAATCGCCTGAATCCAGACGGCGAAAGCGCTCGGACGCGCGCCGCCGCCCTGTGGAATTGCCGATGCTTCCGTCATGGCAGTTTAGATTAAGACCTTTTGTTCCTTGAGCCGCGCGATCTCGTCGGCACCCATGCCGAGGAGGCCGCCCAACACTTCGTCATTGTGCTGTCCCAGCCGCGGTGCGCCCGAGTATTCGGGCTCGAGCGCACTGAAGCTAACTGGCAGGCCCGGTACTGCACGCGCACCCGAATCACCGTGCTCGCGCGTGATCATCATGCCCGATGCTTTAAATGCCTCGTCCGCCATCAAGTCGTGCGTGTTGTACACCGGGCCGGCCGCGATGCCGCGCTCGCGGAGCCGTCTCACCAGGTCGTCGCGCCCGAAGTTGCGCGTGCGGGCCGCGACTTCGCTTTCCAGCATCGCGACGTTTCTCAGCCGATCATGCGATCGCGCATAGGCGCGATCGGCGGCGATCGACGGCACCCCCAGCACTTCGCATAGCGCGGCGAACTCGCCGTCGCTGACGATCGCAATCGCGATCCATTGGTCGTCACCGGCGGCTGGGAACACGCCGTGCGGCGCCATCGAAGGATCCCGATTTCCCTGTGGACCTTCATCGCGGCCGTTCATGAGGAAATCCATCATCGCTTCGGGAATCATCGTCGTGACCATCTCGGCCATCGACAGATCCAGATATTGCCCTTCGCCCGTGCGATCGCGATGGTGCAGCGCGGCCAGCAGAAAGAAGACCATCGCGGTGCCTACGGCGAAATCGGGCCACGTGCCGCCTACCCCGCATGGAAAGCTGTCCGGGTAGCCTGTCAGATGGCACAGGCCCGCGAACGCCTGCGTGGTTGGCCCGAAGCCGACTGTGCGCGCGAACGGACCATCCTGCCCGAGCGGAGTGCCGGACAGCATGATCAGGTCCGGTTTGAGCTTGCGCAAATCGTCGTAGCCGAGTCCGTACTTCTGCATGTTGCCGACTGTGAAGTTCTCAGTGACGATGTCGCTCTGCAAGACAAGCCGGCGGGCGATCTCTTGCGCTTCGGGATGGGAAAGATCGAGCGCGAGACTCTTGCGCGAAAGATTGATCGAATGGAACACACCCGAGAGATTTAATCCCACCACGCCGTCGGTGCCGGTAAGAAACCGCACCAGGTCCGGAGCCCGCGTGCTTTCGACCCGAATCACCTCGGCGCCCAGCGAGCCGAGCCACGCGGTTGCATGCGGCACCGCGAAAATCCATCCGAAATCCAGCACGCGGATTCCTTCAAACGGCAGTCGCCTCATCAGATGACCTTCTCCGCCGCCAGTCGCGCGAGTTCCGCCTCATCGATGCCGATTCGTTCGCCCAGAATCTTGCGATTGTCTTCGCCCAGTCGCGGCGCCCCGCGTTTGATCCGCCACGGCGTACGGCTGAAGGCGCACGGTGCACCGGGCATCCGGACTTCGCCGGCCACAGGATGATCGTGATCGACGAAAAATCCATGCGCGCGATATTGCGGATTTTCAGCGACCTCGCGCATCGTGTGCACCGGAAAGCATGGCACATGCTCCGCCTGCGCGCGTTCGAAGGCTTCTTTCTTGGTCACGGTCGTCAGCCAGTCATGGATGGCCGCTTCGATCACGTCGATATGCGCGGCGCGGCTCGCAGTGTTCGCGAACATCTCCGACTCCATCCACTCCGGATTTCCCATCACCGCTTTCCATCCGCGCCAGAAGCGCTCGGTCCCGGCATTGAAGCTGACCCATCCGTCCTGGCAGGGATAAACCCATTGCGCACCCGATTTGGTGCGAATACTCAAGCGCCGGTACGCCGGAGACTCCTTCGATTCGTGGGTTGCGCCGCCGAGGTTCGGCCTGACCACGCTGACCATCGAGAGCCATTGGCTCACGTCGACGTGCTGGCCAGCGCCCGTGCGCTTGCGATCGAACACGGCGACCATCGCGGCCGCCGCGGCGGTGTAACCGGCCAGATAATCCGCCTGGCGCCCAGCCATCTTGAGAGGCGGCTGAGTGGCAAGATCGGTCACCTGATGCCAAGGAGTTTCGTAACCGACGACGCTCATCTGAGTAGCGACCAGATCTCCGCCGCGATAGTCGCGATACGGCGAGTCCGCCCCGAAGGACGTCAGCGAAACGACAATCAGCTTGGGGAAGCGATCAGTCAGCGTACGCCACGAAAGCCCAATCCGATCGTTGAATGCGGGCAGGTTCGGATTCAGCACAATGTCAGCCTTTTCGAGCAGTGCGAACACCATTTCGCGTGCACGCGGCTTTTCGAGATCGAGCGTGATGCCGAGCTTGTTGGTGTTGAGAAACAGATGCAATCCGCCCGTTTCCGGATCACGCTCGTCGTCGCGAAACGGGCCTAGCTGACGCTCCTGGGCGCCGATTCCCGGCGGCTCGACCTTGATAACTTCAGCGCCGAAGTCCGCGAACGATTTAGCCGCCGCCGATGCTGCCAGGAATGGCATCGTATCGGCGCAGGCAAGCTCGACGACGCGCAGCCCCGTCAGCGCCTCGGGCGAAGATTCGCGCGCGGTCACAGGGCGACTCCTTCCCTCAATTCCTCGAGCACGCCGATCAGTTCCGCCATCGAATTTATGACCCGGTCCGGGCGATGCTGCTGATGGTTCTTCAGGTAGGCGAAGGATGCGGCTCCAGTCGCCACTGCAACCGTTGCGCCGAAGCCGGCCTGCTGCGCGCCCATGATGTCGCGCGGCTCGTCACCGACGTACATGCACGCGGGCGGCAATATCGATGCTCGAATGGCCGTCTGTTTCAGAAGTTCGGTCTTGTCGAGCAGTTCCTTCATGGAGGAAATCGGCTGGGTTACGACATGGTCGAGGTTCGCGGCCAATCCGACCATTGCAAGTTTCTCGACGAGCCGGCGCGCGTCGCCCGGCCTGCTGGTCACTACCGCGGTCGCGTAGCCGCGGCGCTTCAATTCCGCGAGCGTCTCCGCGACGTGCGGCAGAACCTCAAGACGCTCAGTCTTGTCGATTTCGGTCATGAAATAGGCAAACGCGAGCTGCGTGTATTCGGGTCGGAGGTTCTCGGGCACCCCCAGCCACACGTCGTCGCGTTTGAGCGCCTCGCGGTACTGCTCCGGCGTCAGGTCGGCGTCATGGCCAATATCACGCAGGGCGTTGCGCGCCGCAATATAGAGCGGGCCGTGAATATCGACGAGCGTGCCGTCGAGATCGAAGAAAACTCCTTTGAATTCGCGCGATGCCAACCGGTGGACCTCTTGGAAATGGACCGCCTGACAATGATATGAGGGCGGTCTCGTCCCCCTTTGAACCTTTTTGATTCGCGGGTTGTCAAGCGCACGATCAACCGATCAGCACGCTGGCCGCATCCATATCTTCCGGCCGTAACGGAAGCAGGAACCGGCCGCTGCCCGCCCCCTCCAGCACAAGCGCGCCGCGCTTCGCCCTGCTCGCCAGAATCGCGCTGAGCGTCAGCGCCCCGGCGTCGGCTTCGTCGAGCGTGGCCGGCGGTGGAACTTCGAGTCCCACTTCCGTACGAAGCCGCGCGATTATCTTCCTGCGGCAGGCGAACGCGGCACGCCTCGCGGATTTCGGCGGCAATAGCTCTTCGCCCCGCTTCCACAGCGAAAATGCGAGATAGGGGTATCCTTCGAATGTCTCGACGCCCAGCCGTTCGAGAGCGCAATAGGCCGCGAAGCCCGCCAACATGAAGCGAGTGAAAATCCATCCGCCGTTTCGCCGCACAGCGGGAGATCTACGGGGGGCGATTCGCAGTATCGTGCGGGCGATCGCGCGAAGATGCGCTTTGCAATCCGCGGCGGCCGCGCAGCGGATGAAGTATTCCAACGGCGGCGTGGGAAACATCGAGAGGCGGATGCGCGTGCCAGGCGATCTGCGCCGATTGATCCGCGCGATTATCTCTCTGAGCATCGTATCGATATCGCGCGCGCCCGCGGGCGCGTCGCGGTGAAGCGCACGCATCGTGCCGGCGTGCACATCGCGCGGCGCGCGTGGCGAGTCGACCAGGGCGATCGCGCCCCGGCAGAGCTCGGGCGCTTCCGCAGCTACGGCGGCGGCAATCTGCGCGGCCGGATCGCTCGTGAACTGAGCGATTGCAATCCGCGCGTAGCGAACAGTCCTGTCGTCTGGATTGAAGATCGCAAGGTCCAGGAAGTCCTCGCCGACATCTACCCCGGTGATTGGGCGGTCGGAGCGGATGACGCAGCGGGCGACTCGCCCCCGTACAGGAGCAGATATTCCCGCCGGCCGCCGATCACCTTTTTCACGTAGTCGCGCGTCTCGTGGAAGCCGATATTCTCGACCCATTCGTCGTCGTCCCCGGGAAATTTGCGAGTCCAGTCCTGCACGGCGTGCTCGCCGCCATTGTAGGCGGCGACCGCTTTGAATTCGTCGCCCGAGAACAGGTCGAGCAGATTTTTCAGATAGGCGGTGCCCAGCTGCACGTTGGTTTGTGGATCGAACAGATCCGGCGACGATTCGTCGCCAACCTGCCGCGCAACGCGATCCGCCGTGGTCGGCATCAACTGCATCAGCCCGCGCGCATCGGCGAACGATGTCGCGCGCGGATTGAACAGGCTCTCCTGCCTTGCCAAGGCGAGCACCAGCCAAGGGTCCAGCGAACGTAGCGCGCAGGCGTGTGCGAACAAATCCCAGTAGGCGCGCGGATAGCGAATGCGTTCCGCAACTTCGGAACTTATATGGCCGTTCTTGGACATACGAGTCGCCGCGACGATCGCGTCGTACCACGCATCCGCGGATTGCAGCCCCGCGAGAATGAACCCGCGCAGGGAACGATCGCCGGTGGCGGCGCCTTCAAGCGCCCGGTATTCGCCCGCCTGCAGATCGGAGATTCCGAGCGCACGCAGTGCCAGGATGCGGCTCAAGTGAAATCTAACTGACGGCGATGCACTCTCCGGCGTGGGATAGATACTCGGGTTGGGCGCCGAGGCGGCGGGCAGCTCGGCCTGCACGCCCGAAACGCGGCGGGCGGCGAGGGTCGGGTAGTAATTGCTTTCCACGCTCTGCGCGAGATGCAGATAAATATCGTGTGCGGCGGCGTTGTCTCCGGTCTTTTCCAGCGATCGCGCGCGCCAGTATTCGAACATTTCGCGCTCCGAAGCGCTTTCCGCCTTGTTGCGCATCGCCGCGAAACTAGGTGCTGCTTTCGCGTACTGGCGAGTCATGTAAAACGACCACGGCATCCGAAACCGCGCGTCTTCGGCGGCATCGGTCCCCGGGTAGCGTTGCACCAAGCGGCCGTATTCAGCGCGTGCCGCGTCGTAGTTACTCAGCTCTTCGTAGATTCTACCGATTCGGAGCATCGCCCCCGGCGCGTGGCTGCTCGAAGGGAACTCCGCGACGACCTTTCCAAAGGTCGCGCGCGCCTGATCGGAGTCCTCCTCTTTCCAGTAAACGAGCGCGAGATCGTAAAGCACGGCGGAGGCGTCCGGGCCCTGCGGGGCAATGCTCAAATACTCGAGCAGCGCATGTTTCTGACGGTCGGCATCGCCATGGAGAGCCTGCGCCTCGATCCAGAATAGGTCGGCGCGATCCGGCGATGTCGGCGCAAGCGGCATTGCCTTTTCGGCCTCGCCGAGCGCGAGCGACGCCTGTCCCTCGCGCAGGAGGAGAGCGGCTTCGTTCTTGTGATAGCTGAACCCCGTAAGTGTGGAGACGGCGGAGTCCGATGCGCGCAGTGAATACGCAAGCGCGCGCGCCTTCGCGTCGGTTTCGCCATGCGGAAAACTATCCCGCAGCGTCATCGCTTGTTTGTACGCATCACTGTCCCGGCCCATCGCGGCGAGAGCCTGCGCTTCCACCAGCCGCGCGTTTTGCTCGATCGAAGAATCGCTGGTCGTGGCCACCAGATGAATGGCGACGGCCAATGCATCGTCGTTGCGCCCGAGCTTGAGAAGAATTTGCGCCAATGCGAGTTCGCCGCGCTGGGTCACAACACTTTGCGGATATTCGGCGCGCAGTCGCTCGAAGGTTGCGGCCGCGCTCGTCAGATCGCCCTGCTCCCGCTGCGCCTCAGCGAGGTAGAAGAGTGCATAGTCGCCCAAAGTCGGATAGCTGGCCGCCGCGAAAGTAAGCCGCTCGATGGCTCTTGAGTAATCGCGCCCGGTATATGCTTTGTAGCCTTGGACGAAGGCCTGTTTTGCATCGGACGGTGCCGTGTCGGGCGCAATCGGCTCAGCGGCGGCGGTAGATGGTGCCGCGACGGGCATGGTTTCGGCTGGCGCGGACTCCTGCGATCGAACGACCGCGGTAGCGCACCCGGCAACCAGAATCGCAAGCAGAATCGTAAGCGCCGCGGAGCGCCTTCGCCGAAGTTTCATCTGATCGTGGTTAACGCACCGCGCGAGCCGCTTCAATTGGGGTGTTGGATTGATGTCGTAGCGCGGGCGTCCCGCCCGTGGATCGAGACCGTCGATTTTCGAAAGCCTGCGCGGTGCTGACTCCTTAAGGCAGCGGCGAAACGCACATCGCTGATCCGGGATGCCGCCCGCGCCCACTCGGCCCAGATTGGGGTCTGGCTTAGCCTTCAGGCACGCAGGATCTCGTGCCTAAATTTTAGGCAAACCCAAAATAGTGTAGGGAAATAAAGGATAATTTGGGTTTGTTTTGTAAAAAAATATTTGGAACTTCCTCCGGTTCGGTCAACTCTGATGGTCTGTCACTCGAAAAAGACGGCGGTGCAACTTCGTGCAGCGGCGCGATGGTGGCAAGAACAACCGATGAATGTGCGAAGCCGGTAGCGACCATCTACGGGAGCCTACGTCGCCCCGCATTACGTATCAACGTCTAAAAAAGTTACGCATCCACATTCGGGTGTTCATCCACAGCCTCGATCGATGCGTGGATGCTTTTCCCGCAGCCCCATTTTCCGGACCCTGCTTGCGAGACCTCATCGCGTCAGGCAACACTCGGACGTTAAACCGCTCGAATTCCCGATGACTTCATCACTCAAGCTCATTCTCGCTTCCGGTTCGCCGCGCCGCAGGCAACTGCTCGCTGAGGCCGGACTGCGATTCGAATCCATCGAGAGCGGAGTCGAGGAAATCCGCGCGGCCCAGGAAGCCGGGCGCGAATACGCCCTGCGGATGGCAAGCGCGAAAGCGATCGCGGTCTCAACCCGTGTTCCCGATGCTCTCGTGCTGGGAGCCGACACGATCGTCGAATGCGCCGGCGAAATTCTGGAAAAACCGCATGATGCCGATGACGTCCGCCGGATGCTCGGGATGCTTTCCGGGCGCGCTCATGTCGTCGTCACCGGATTCGCAATCGCGCGCGCAGGCGAACTCATCGAGGCGGATGCGGTCGAGAGCAGCGTTTTCTTTCGCCCGCTGAGCGCCGCCGAAATAAACGAATATCTCGCTACTGGTGAACCCTTCGACAAAGCCGGCGGATACGGAATTCAGGGTATCGGGGGAGGATTCATTTCCAAGGTCGAGGGGCCGCGCGACAACGTGATGGGACTTCCGGTCGACAACGTCCTTGCGGCACTCACGCGCGCGGGGTTGGACGGCAAAGCGAATTGAATGCTCTCTGCCGATGAAATCGCCGGCCGTCTGGCCGACGTCAACGGACGAATCGCGCGCGCTGCTGAACGATCATCACGCGATCCTAAAGCGATTTGCCTGGTGCTGGCGAGCAAGACCCAGCCCGCGGACGCGATTCGGGCGGCGTACGATGCCGGGGCGCGCTACTTCGGCGAGAATTACGTTCAGGAGGCTGCCGGCAAGCGCGGCTCCCTGGCCAGCCTGGAGGGCATCCACTGGCACCTTATCGGCCATCTCCAAAGCAACAAGGCGCGGCAAGCGTGCGACCTATTCGAATTGATCCACAGCCTCAACTCCGAGCGCCTGGCGATCGCCCTGAACAAGGTGCGATCGACGCCCCCGGTCCGCGTTCTGATAGAGCTGAACCTCGGCAGCGAGGCGACCAAGACGGGAATCGCGCCGGACGACGCCGAGCGCCTGATTGATGCCGCCCGTGCGCACGTCGAAATCGCGGGGCTGATGACGATTCCGCCGCCAGCGCCCACGCCCGAAAAATCGCGCCCGTTCTTCGCGCGGCTGCGCCAGATGCGCGATACCCTTGCGGCACACTCTGGGCTTAAGCTAAGCGAGCTTTCGATGGGCATGACGGACGATTTCGAAGTGGCGATCGAGGAGGGTGCGACTATCGTGCGCCTCGGGCGCGCGGTGTTCGGCGAGCGCCAAACATGAAAAAGCTGGGATTTATCGGCGGCGGCAATATGGCGGAGGCGCTCGCGCGTGGACTACTCGAGCGCAAAGTGTTCCGAGCGAGCGACCTTATAATGTCCGACGTCGCCGCGGCGCGCCGGACGAAGCTGAAGCGCGCGCTGAAAGTCGAAACCACTACAGCCAACCTGGATGTGATCCGGCAGGCGCGTGCGATTCTGATCGCGGTCAAGCCGCAGATCTTCAACGACGTGCTGACGGAGATCGCCACCGAGTTGAAGTCGGGCGCGAAAAGCCATCTGTTCATCTCGATCGCCGCCGGCATTCCGATCGAGCGGATGTGCCGATTCCTGGGCGCACGCGCCCGCGTCATCCGCGTTATGCCGAACGCGCCAGCGATGGTCGGCGAGGGCATGGCCGCAATCGTCCGCGGCAAGGGGGCCAGCAAAGCCGACGAGGCTCTCGCCTTGCGCATCTTCAGCGCCGTAGGCGACGCCGTCGCTCTGAAGGACGAGCGGCTGCTCGATGCCGTCACCGCTCTGTCAGGCAGTGGACCAGCGTATGTTTATCTGTTCGTGAAGGCGATCGCTGACGCGGCCATTAATGAAGGCATCGCTCGCGACCTCGCCATCCGGATGGCGCTCAAGACGCTGCGGGGCGCCGAGCGAGTGATGCGCGAATCCAATCAGAACGCGGCGGAACTCATCCGCATCGTGGCTTCACCGGGCGGAACGACCGAAGCTGCTCTGCGCCGATTCGCCGAGGCCGGTTTTTCTGATATCGTGGCGCGCGCAGTTCATGCCGCGGCCGATCGCTCACGCGAGCTCGGCCGCGCGGGCTGAAGCGAAAGGTTGCCATTGAATCCCTGGGTTAGTCTACTGTTCTTCGTCGCACGCACTCTGGAAGGATTGCTCAACATCTACTTCTGGATCGTGATAATCGCCGCGCTCCTGACCTGGATTGAACCGAACCCGTACAATCCGATCGTTCGCTTCCTGCACAGCGTTACCGAACCGGTCTTCGATTGGGTGCGGGAGCATCTGCCGGTCTTTTTCGGCGGAATCGATTTCTCACCGCTGGTGGTGATAATCACGATTCAGTTCGTCCAGGTATGGCTCATTCCGACGCTGCTCCATCTCGTGATTCCCAGCTATGCATGAATAGCGGCGGCCCGCCGTGGATGCGTATCGTTGCTGATGGCCTGCGCGTCGAAGTTCTCGCCCGTCCGGGCGCATCGAAAAGCGAAATCCTGAGAGTCGACTCTCGCGGCCTGGTGATTACGATTGCCGCGCCGCCTGAGCGCGGAAAAGCGAATGTCGAGCTGACGCGCTTGATCGCGAAGCTGGCTGGCGTCCCACGCTCTGCAGTCGCCGTCATTAAGGGAAACTCTACGCGCAGGAAGACAATCCGGATCGTCAGTTCAGACCCGAGCACAACGGCCGCAAGGTTGGTCGCTGCCAGCACTCGCGAGTAGCCAGTGCCAGCAATTTCGAGACGAAATAAAAGCGAATTGATTGCCTTTCCGTTGACACAAGGGGCTGCGGTGATTACCTAGAGTACAGAGGCCGGCTGGCGGGCTTCAGCAATCAGCGATTTCCAATGCCAATCTACGAGTACAAGTGCAACAAGTGCGGCGTGGTCGAGGTCATGCAACGCATTACCGAGCCCGCGCTGAAGAAGTGCCCCACCTGCAAGAGCAAGGTCGAGAGGATCATGTCGCGCAACTCCTTCGTCCTGAAAGGCACGGGATGGTACGCGACCGATTACGCAAACAAGGGCAAGAGCACCGCTGAGCCAGCAGGCGAAACCGCATCGACGGCGAATGGGAGCAGTTCGACCGATGCATCATCAAAGAGCGAATCGAAGCCCGATTCCAAAAAGACTGAATCGAAATCACCTTCCGAATCAAAATCTTCATCGGAAAAAGCCAGCGCTGCCAAAGCTGCTGACTAAAGCTGCGAGCATCGGAGTTCGGCCGCGGGGTGGCATGCCCTGCGGCTTTTTTGTTTCAATGGGCGCCGTGGCGCGACATGCCTGCGCCGCGAACCAAGATGCGCGCGCTCGTCGTCGATCCCACCTTGACCTTTCGTCCTGACTACCCGGACCCGGCACCCGCCACGGGTGAAAGCATCGTGCGCATATCGATCGCCGGCATTTGTGGCACAGACCTGGAAATAACGCGCGGGTACATGGCCTATCGGGGAATTCCAGGCCATGAGTTCGTCGGGCGCGTTGCAGACACGAATGATCCACGGTTGCGAGGCAAGCGCGTCGTCGGCGAGATCAACGCAGCCTGTGGCCGCTGCTCGTTTTGCGTCGCCGGAATTGGACGCCATTGCCTCGATCGCACGGTGATGGGAATTCTCGGGCGTGACGGAACCTTCGCGGAGTTTGTACGGCTGCCCGATGTGAATTTGCTGACAGTTCCCGATTCCATTCCCGATGAATTGGCGGTGTTCACGGAGCCCCTCGCCGCGGCCTACGAAATTTTCGAGCAGGTTCACATTCCTCACAATCGTTCGCTCATCGTGCTGGGCGACGGGCGATTGGGTGCGATGGTCGCGCTCGCGCTCAAGGGCGAGAAATATGAACCGATCGTCGCGGGACATCATCCTGAGAAGCTTGAGCGGTTCGCTTCGCTCGGTCTCGCTACTTGCATGGAACGCGATCTGCGCGATCGATTCGACTACGTGATCGATTGCACCGGAAATGCGGACGGATTCCGGCGCGCGATCGAACTCGTCAAGCCGCGCGGAAGCATAATCTTGAAGAGCACGGCCGCGGCGGGCGCGGCTCTGAATCTCGCGCCGATAGTGGTGAACGAAATAACCGTCGTCGGCTCGCGATGCGGCCGGTTTGCACCGGCCCTCGCGGCGATGGAATCTGGAAAATTCGACGCGCGGCCTCTGATCGACGGAACGTTCGCGCTCCAGGACGGCCCGGCCGCGATGGCCGCCGCCGCCATCCCCTCCAACTTCAAGATTCTGCTCAGGCCGTCGTGAACAAACGCGCCTCGGTCGCGCGCCGACCGCGCGGACATCGGATCGCATCGCGCATCGTGGTCGGAATCGACACCGGTGGCACCTTCACCGATCTAATCGCGATCATCGGAGGCGAGCTGCGAGTCCACAAGGTTCCCTCCACTCCCGATGATCCGGCGCGCGCCGTGCTCGCGGGACTCCGCGAGATGCTCCCCGATACAACGCCTGAGCTCGTCACCTACAGCTCGACCGTTGCGACCAACGCGTTGCTGGAGCGCAAAGGCGCGCGGGTCGCGATAATCACCAATGCCGGTTTCGAGGATCTGATCGAAATCGGCAGGCAAAATCGCGACGAGCTGTACGCGCTTTCGCCCTCACGGCCGGAGCCTCTGGTGCCGCGTGCGCGTCGAATTGGCGTGTCGGAACGTACCGCGTACGATGGCTCGACGCTCAAGCGGCTTACGCGCGGCGAAGTCGCGCGTGTAAAACGTGTCGCCGAGCGCTCAGGTGCGGAATCGTTCGCGGTCTGTCTGCTGCATTCGTACGCGAACCCTAAAGCCGAAGCTGCGATCGCGCGCGCGATCGCGCCGCTCGGGCGTCCGCTGTCGGTGTCGCATCGGCTGCTGGCCGAGTATCGCGAGTACGAGCGATTTTCGACCGCCGTCGTGAACGCATACGTCGCGCCAAAAATGGCGTCGCATCTCGAAAATCTGCAGCACAACCTTGCGGGATCGCATCTCCGGATCATGCAATCCAACGGCAGCGCGATTGGCGTCGGCCTGGCGCGCACCGAACCTATCCGCACGATTCTGTCGGGTCCCGCCGCGGGCGTCGTCGGCGCCGCCGCGCTCGCGCGTACGATTGGGACGAACCGCTTCATTACATTCGACATGGGCGGGACTTCGACTGACGTGTCGCTCTTCGATGAACGCGCGCGAATCCGCACGCTGAGCTATCCCGATGGCTATGCGGTGCGCACGCCGGTGATCGACATTCACACGGTCGGCGCGGGCGGAGGCTCGATCGCGCGCGTCGATGCGGGCGGCTCCTTTCGTGTCGGGCCCGAGAGCGCCGGCGCCGACCCGGGGCCGGCCTGCTATGGACGGGGCACGGCGGCGACGGTCACCGATGCTGATTTGGTCGCGGGGCGCCTGGTCGCAACGAACTTTCTCGGCGGCAAGATGCAGCTCTATCCTGCGCGCGCGTCCAAGGCGCTGCGCGAAGTCGCAGCCGCGATGAAAACCAGCACCATCGCGGCGGCGCACGGCGTGATCCGCGTCGTCAATGCGAACATGGAACGCGCCATCCGCGTGATAACCGTCGAACGCGGGTTCGACCCGCGCGACTTCGCCCTGCTCGCCTTTGGCGGCGCGGGGCCCATGCACGCAGCGGAACTCGCACTCGACCTGGGAATCCGCCACGTGGTGTTCCCGCGCAACCCGGGACTGCTGTGCGCGTGGGGCGCCGTCGGCGCGCCGCTCGGCCGTGAATATTCGATGACGCTGCGCGAGATCGACCCAGCCTATTCTCGGCTACTGGCCCGTGCGGCCCCGATGATCGCACGCGCTCGCCACGAGCTTGCGGCCGACGGCGCTCGCGCGGCCGCGTTCGCTGCCGATGTACGTCTGGACGTGCGCTACCGCGGCCAATCGTACGAGCTGGAAGTGCCGCTCACGCGGCGTTTTATCGATGCCTTTCACGCGGCGCATCGCCGGACCTTCGGCCATAGCGCGCCCGGGGCTGCGGTCGAGGTGGTGAATCTGCGGCTGCGCGCGAGCGCGGCGGACACTCCGGCGCCGATCGAGAAAGTTCCCCGCCAGCGCGGCACCCTCTCTCCGATCGGACGGACGCGCGCCCTGGTCGGCGCGCGCGAGCGTCCGGTACCGATCTTCTCGCGCGACGCGATCGGCGCGGGCGCGCGCGTCCGTGGTCCCGCAATAGTCGTGGAGCTCAGTTCTACGGCGTACGTCGCGCCGGAGTTCACGATGCGCGCGGACGACTACGGCAATATGCATCTGGAGGTGCGGCGATGAAGCTCGATGCGGTTGCGCTTGCCGTCATGAACAATCGCCTCGCGGCGATCGCCGAGGAAATGGGTGTGGTGCTGGGCCAGACCGGCTATTCCCCGAATATCAAAGAGCGCCACGATTTCTCGTGTGCGCTGTTCGACGCGCGCGGCGAACTGGTCGCACAGGCCGCGCATATCCCGGTGCATCTCGGGTCGACC
This sequence comes from Binataceae bacterium (SeqCode), assembly GCA_052146355.1. GTDB lineage: Bacteria > Desulfobacterota > Binatia > Binatales > Binataceae > JAFAHS01. The sequence continues at coordinate 31,004 of JBKQNE010000092.1, forward strand.
CCCCTTTCGGTGCGCGCCGCGATCGAGCATCTGCCGCTTTTCGCCGGCGACATTGCGGCGCTCAATGACCCGTTCGCCGGCGGGACGCATCTGCCGGACTTGACGCTGGTAATGCCGATCTTTCTAGGCAACGAGCGCCGGCCATTCGCATACGCCGCGAACCGGGCCCATCACGCCGACATCGGTGGCATGGCGCCGGGGTCGATGGCGCTCTCGACCGAGATTTACCAGGAAGGTTTTCGGCTGCCGCCGGTCAAGATCGTCGAGCGCGGCGAGGTGTCGCACGATGTGATGGCGCTATTTCTCGCCAATACCCGCGTTAGCGAGGAACGCGAGGGCGACCTGAGAGCGCAAATCGCGGCGTTGCGAATTGGCGCGGATCGGTTGTTGTCGCTGGTCAGGACGTCGGGACGCGCGACCGTTGGAGTGGCGATGAATGCCCTCAAGGACTATGCCGCGCGCCTGATGGAAGCTTCGCTGCGCGTGCTCAAATCTGGCGTCTACCGCGCGCGCGATTTCCTGGACGACGACGGCTTCGGCACGCGGCGCATTCCAATTCAGGTGAGCGTTCGTATCGGCGGCGGCCGCGCCGTCGTCGATTTTACCGGTTCGTCGCCGCAAGTGCGCGGTTCGGTCAACGCGAATTACGCGATTACCTTGTCGGCCACTTTCTACGTGATGAAGTGCCTCGCCTCGGAAGCGGTGCCCGCCAACGAAGGGCTGATGCGCCCGATTGAGTTGATCGCGCCGCCGGGTTCGATCGTCAATGCACTGGCCCCGGCGGCCGTCGCGGGAGGCAACGTCGAGACCTCGCAGCGGATAGTCGACGTATTGTTTCGGGCGCTCGCGAAGGCCGCGCCGGATCGGGTGCCGGCGGCAAGCTCGGGTTCGATGTCGAATCTCACCGTGGGCGGCTTCGATCGTTTTCGAAACCGGCACTTTTCATATTACGAGACGATCGCCGGCGGTGCGGGCGCAGCGCCCGGCCATCCGGGAGCGTCTGGCATCCACACTCACATGACCAACACGCTCAACACACCGATCGAGGCGCTCGAAGCCTACTATCCGATGCGTATCACCGAGTATCGCATTCGGCGCGGCTCGGGCGGCCGGGGACGGGCGCGCGGTGGAGATGGGTTGGTGCGCGAGATCGAGTGCCTGGTCGAATCGAACGTGAGCCTGCTCACGGAACGGCGCACACTGCGGCCGTGGGGACTGGCGGGCGGCGGCGAAGGCGCGGCCGGTGCGAACCATCTCGTGCGCGGCAGGCGGCGCACCAAGCTGGCGGCGAAGACGAACGTAACGTTGCGCGCGGGAGACCGAGTAAGAATCGAAACCCCCGGCGGTGGCGGCTGGGGCCGCTAGAAGAAATTCAGCAGAAATGTTGGAGTTGCGAATGACGCAGCACCCTCACCCTCGCGTCACGGCCCTTGCAAAAAGACGCAAGGACCGAGCCGCGCGACCTCTCCCGCTTTTTCAGGCGGACGCTTCGCGTACGCGGGCGAGGCACATAGTCGGCGGATTTCTGCGTCGTGAAACGCAGTGCGGGCTTGCGCCCGCAACCCAAAGAGGCTGTCTCGGCGATCGAGTTCAAAGGTTCTCACACCCACGGGATTCCTCGGAAAGGAACCTCGGAATGACACCACTTTCCTATATTGGTTGAGTGATTTTCCAGGAAAGATGTGCATCTGACGAACGATACCTGGAGACAAAATCATCGCGCGGCGCGACTAAAGGCGAGAATAGTAGCTCAGATTACCTTCGTGGTGCGCAAACGATCGTGCGATGCGCTATCGATTCCCAACTCGTTCAGTATCTCTTCGTTGTGTGCGCCCAGCGCGGGAGCGCCTGTTCGTACCTTGGTGGGGGTGCGTGAGAATTTTGCGGCTGGACCCGTGATCGGCGCGATCGAGCCGTCTTCCTGAATCGTGTCCTGCATCATGTCGCGCGCCAGCACGTGGGGATCCTTGGCGGCCTGCGCGTAGGTGTTCACGGGAGCGCAGGGGATCGCTTCGCGCGCGCATATTTCGAGCACCTCGGCGACGGTTCGCTCCGCGCACCACTTCGCGGTCATCGCGTTGCACTCCCCGCGATTATTCATCCGGCCCGGGATGGTCGCATAGTCGGGATCATTCGCGAGATCGTGCCGTCCGCATACGCGCGCAAGCACTTTCCAGTGCGTATCGAGCAGCGTGCCGAGCATCACCATGCCGTCGCGGCAATGGAAATTATTGGCGGGAATTGAAAACACGAATTCGTTGCCCATCCGCGGCATCGGAACTCCCATAGCTCCGAGCGTCGGATAGCCGTTGGATTGAAACAGCGCCGCATCGAGCAGGGACACGTCACAATGCTGCCCCTCTCCGGTGCGGGTGCGATGCTGCAACGCGGCGAGCGCCGCGATTGCGCCGTGCAACCCCGCCAGATCGTCGCACAGAAAAGTCGGCGCTTTGGTCGGCGCACCATCCGCAGGACCGTTGAGCGACATGAATCCTGACATCGCCTGCGCCAGCGGGTCGTAGCCGACCCGATCGTGAATGGGGCCGAACTGGCCGAAGCCGCTGATCGAGATGAAAATAATATCGCCTTTGACCTCGCGGCAGGCCGCGTAGCCAACGCCCCATTTGTCGAACGTGCCGGGCCGGAAATTCTGGACGACGATGTCCGACCGCGCCGCGAGTTTGAGAAAGATGTCGCGGCCTTCGGGCTTGCGCAGATCGAGCGTCAGGCTGCGCTTGTTCCGGTTCACCGTCGCCTGAGCAAAGCTGATCGGCCGCGTCGCGCCCGGCAGGAACGGCGGAAGACGGCGGCCCACTTCGCCGGCTGGATCCTCCACCTTGATTACGTCGGCACCCAGATCCGCGAGCACGCAGGCGCACATCGGGCCCGCCCAGCTTGTGGTCGCTTCCAGCACGCGGATGCCGGCGAGCGGCCCCGTCAGATCGCGACGCGCATCGCGATAGAACTCGGACTTGTCCATGAGCTGCGTTCCTCCCCGGGAATTGCGCGGATGTTACTGCGCATCGGCGGCGCGCGACAAACCCGTCTGGCGAGCGCATCGAGGGCACGCTAGCCTGAGCCGCGCACCGAGATGGTTTCCAGAGATGGCTGAAGAGCAGTTCTATGTCGGTATTCACGGTGTGATCGCCAACCGCGGGCGTATCCTCGTTCTGAAGCGCGCGGACGCGATGAACTATAGTCCGGGGTCGTGGGACTTGCCGGGCGGGCATCTCAAGGCCGGCGAAAGCGCCGAGGAGTGCCTGCTCAGGGAGATCAAGGAAGAGACTTCGCTCGATGTGACCATCGACCGGCTGCTCGGCCTGCACAACAACATCGCGGAACCATACATGCAGGCGCTGTATGCGTGCCGGCTAACCGTCTACAAGACCCTGAGGTTAAGGGAGTCGGAACACGCCGATTCGCGATGGGTCACGCCGGCTGAACTCGAGCAGATGGAGTTGATTCCCTACCTGAGCGGCATCCTCAAGCGCGGCATGCTCGCGTACGTAAAGTGATCGTCCTCTTTGCCTCGTCCGTTCCGATTGGCGCCGGCGTCTAGCCGGTGTGTTTTTCTTCGCAATTGGTCAGAACGTGCTCCGCACCGCCGGCGAGACGCCAGCGCCACTCATACAAGACAAGAGAGCCTTTGTCTTACTGGACGTGGACTACCGTCGCAGTGCGAGGCGGCCGCGCCAATAGCCGAAGAAGTTTGCGCATTCGAGTTCATGGTAGATGGCGCGCTCGGAATTGCCGCTGAACGCGGCTGCAGCCATGCGCACGGCGTTCTTGACCAGCTTGTCGATTCGATTATGGTGCCGCCCACCGGCGATTGCGCTTCCGAAGCCGTACGCGAAACTCTTGCGGCGCAGGTACGGACGGGTCATCCGCTCCGGCGGAATGAGATGATGGACGATGGCGCGCGGCGCAAAGCCCATCTTGCCGCCGCCCGCGACAATTCGCTCGAAGAGCTCGGTGTCCTCGCCCGAAATGGGGTTGGCGCCCACGACTCCCAGGTCTTCGCGAAATTTTCCAAACCGCGCGAAAGCCGACCTGCGAAACCCGACGTTGGCGCTGAAGTAGTTGGCCATGACTTCAGCCTTCTCCGGCGGTTCGGCTTCGATACGCTCGCGAACGTGGACGGCGAGCTTCACCCACAGGCTCGGGCCCAGCCACGCCGGCGGCGGCATCGACCATCGCGCCAACACCATCCCACAAGCCGCATCAAGCGCGCGCGCTTCGATCGCCTCGAGCATCGCGACAGCCCACGACGGATCCGCGATAGCATCATCGTCGATGAAGAAAATGAAATCGCCGGCGGCCTCATCGGCCGCGCGATTGCGCGCGAAGCTGGAGCCCGGGCGCCGCTCGAACACGTACCGGACAGGAAACGGCGCCACCCTCGCGACGGATTCGACTACGGCCGCAGTACTGTCCGTCGATGCGTTGTCGATAACCAGACAATCGAGCTGCGCGCCGGACGGAATTGTCAAGGCGCCGATGCTCGCCAGCGTCGCTGCGAGCGTCTCTGCGCGATTATGAGTGGGAACCGCAACGGTGATTTTAGTTGCCAAATCGAAAGCGCACGATCGCGCGCTCCCTATAATAGCCGAACCGCGCCGGCCGCCGGAGTCCGGCTTGCGAGCGCGGTTCGGTGTGAAGGCCGTGTCTGCGCGCTTACTGCTTGGGCGGCGACGGCAGCGGAGCCATCGCGGGCGAAGCCGCGGCCGCGCCCGGCGAGGGCGCCGCGCTCGCCTCGGGCGAGGGCGTCGGCGTCGCCACGACGGGCTTGGGCAGCGGCGCCGTCGACTGAGTAAAGACGATCGTCGTGACGTTCAGGTCCGGCGTCGCTTTCTGCTGGATATCGGCCGGAGCGGTCAGCCTGAAGCCGAAGCTCCGCGTCTCGCCGGGAACGAAAGGCAGGACCGGACGCGTGAAGTTGGTGAAATCGATAGGCGTCGCGATCGGTGTGTGCGTTTCGCTGTACACCTGCTTCTTCTTCGCGCCTTTGCCCTCGGAGTATGTGACGGTGAACTGGATCTCATCGATCGATTTGTCGCCGTTGTTGGTGATCTTGCCGAAGATTCCCGGCACCCGCGATGCGGACATCTTCATGTCGACATCGGTAAGGCCGATCTTGGAAATGTAGGCCTGACCGTCCGGAATCTGGTTCTTGACGTTTTGGATCGTCTGCAGTTCGCGATTGTAGAGGAACTTGAGGCCGGCGTTGCCGGTCGCCTCTTCCTTGTCCAGCTCCGCGATTGCGCTCTGATAGGTCGAGATCGCCTTGTCGTAGTCGTATTTGTGATACGCATCGATCGCGTCCTTGCGCATCTTGGCGACATCTTCCTTGGCCGGAAAATCGACGAACACCCGCCAGTCATCGCCCACTTTCATCGCCACGATGTTGTCGTCGTAGCTGAGCTTCGGATAGCTGCCGTCGTTGATCTGTTTCTGGGCCACCGAATCGGCCGTTTGGTCCCCGCTGAGCGTCGCGTCGATCGTGCGTTCCCAGAGCGTCAGATCCGGCCGCGTGACCTTTACGGTGACGTTGGCTTTGCTGTCGCCCTCCATCGCCGCATCGCCGACCTCGAAGTCGACCGCGTGCAGGATAGTCTTGAACCAGTCGCGGTTGACGTCGGGCGCCAGCGGAATTTCGGTCAGAAATTGATCAATCGTGCGATCGACCTGATCCTGATGCGTGAGCAACTGATAGGCCGCCGGATAGTTGAACAGCTTGAGATCATCGACATAGGACTGAGCGGCGTGCTGCGGCGACTTTCCCGAGCATCCAGCCACGAGTGCGGCGCAGATGGCGGCAAGAAAGAAGACCGGACGCATCGCTCGAAACGCAGGTTTGCTCATCTTCGAAAACCCCCTCCCACAGTCGCCAAACGCTAGGATTCTAATGGCTCGCCGCTCAAAAACAAGTTCCACTGATGCAGAAAGCGCAACTCGCCACCGAGACACCAGGGTATTAAGAAGATTCGGAGCGTCCTGACGGGCACCGCGACGAATGAGTGCCTTGGTCGATTGCTCTTTTTCCCGCCTAAAACCGTCCGAGACGCGTTTGAGCTATGGCATCTGTTTCAGCTCGACGACGTTACCCTCAGGGTCGTGGACGTAGACCGACTTTCCCATCCCGCGCGCGCCGTAGCGATCGGCCGGATCGCCCATCACGTCGACGCCGCTCTCACGGAGATAGGTGGCGATGGCGGCCATGTCGCGCGCCTCGATGCCGAGGCACACGTGGTCGACGTTGGCACCCTCTTCCGATCTCGGTGCCGTGGCTGGAATCAAATCGATCATGCTGCGCCCCGCGCGAAGCTGAACCAGACCGAGTTGCGGGATCCGCCGCTCTTCGGTCAGCCCGAGCAGACGGGTGTAGAAGTCGAGCGTACGCTCGAGATTGCGGCATCGCAGAACCACGTGGTCGAGTTCGGCAACTTTAAGCGGTCTATCCATACGTCGGCGAATATAGCGCCTGCCCGCGCCAAGTTCACCTCCGGCGCGCCAGGAGATAGCGCGAGCCCAGGTTCTGCCTCTATGTCATCGCGGATCAGAACGACTAGAGTCGTTCGTAGAGCGGGCTTGCGCCCGCAACCCAAAGAGGCTGTCTCGGCGATCGAGTTCAAAGGTTCTCACACTCACGGGATTCCTCGGAAAAGAACCTCGGAATGACACCACTTTTGGACGATGGTTGAGTGATTTTCCGGGAGCGATGTGGCATTGGCGAACGACACCTGGAGACAAAATCGTATCGCCACGCGAAGAAATTCAGAATTAGTAGAGCAGAGGGAATCGGAGGTAGCGAAATGGAACTGTCACCCGAGCGGGCAGGATTCGCCGTCAAACGGCTCAACCGCATCACCGACCATCTCAACCGCACCTACGTCGAGCCCGGCAAGATCACCGGATGCCAGACTCTGATCGCACGGCACGGCCACATCGCATATTTCAAATCGCTCGGCCTGAGAGACCGTGAGCGCAAGACGCCGCTGACGGACGACACGATTTTCCGGCTCTACTCGATGAGCAAACCAATAACCTCGGTAGCGCTGATGTCGCTGTTCGAGCAGGGCCGTTTTCAGCTCAATGACCCGGTCGCGCGATTCATTCCGGACTGGAGCGACCACCGGGTTTGGGTTTCGGGAGAAGGGGCGCGGATGGAAACCGTCGCGCCGCCGCGGCCGATGACGATGCGCCACGTACTGAGCCATACCGGCGGTTTGACCTACGGCGCCACCAACCATCCCGTGGACCGCGCTTATCGCGAGCAGGGGGTGATGCGCGGCGAAGGCGAGACGCTCAGCAGCTTTGTGCGGAAACTGGCTCACGTGCCGCTGCGTTTCGCACCCGGGGAGCGATGGGAATATTCGTTCTCAACGGACGTTTGCGGCTACCTGGTCGAAACGATTTCAGGCCAGCGTTTCGACAAATTCCTGCAGGAAAACATTTTCGATCCGCTCGACATGAAAGACACTTCGTTCTTCGTCGCGCCAAAAAAGGCCGACCGCTTCGGCGCCAACTACGAGCGCCAGCCCGACAAGAGTTTGAAACTCATCGACGATCCGGAGCGGAGCAACTATCTAAAGGAGCCGACCTTCCACTCCGGCGGGGGAGGATTAACCGGAACCACTGCGGACTATCTGCGGTTCTGCGAGATGCTGCGGCGCGGCGGCGAATTGGATGGCGCGCGTATCCTGGGTCCGCGCACGATCGAACTGATGCGCAAGAACCATCTGCCCGGCAACAAGGACCTGACGCAGATGGCAGTGGGCGCATTCTCCGAAACGGCATACGAAGGCGTGGGCTTCGGGCTCGGGTTTGCTACCACGCTCGGGCAGGTCGAGGCGGGATCGCTCGGCGACGGCGACTATTATTGGGGCGGAGCCGCGTCGACGATTTTCTGGATCGACCCGAAAGAAGATCTGATCGCGATCTTCATGACGCAGCTCATGCCATCCGCCACCTTCAATTTCCGCGGACAGCTAAAGAATATCGTCTATTCATCGATCGTCGACTGAGAGCGCCGCACGTCCTGAACGGTCGCTGCGGCGTCTCGCGACGTCAGTCTGCAAAGGCCTCGTCGAAATCGAGCCGCCGATCGGTCATCGAACCATACAGAGCCATCGCGTCTGTTCTGGAAAGCAATTCGGTGGAAAATTGTGGACCCATCGTGCGTTGGACGAAAAACCGCCCCGAGACCGTTCGATACAGCTCTACCGCGTTCAACTGGGCCAGGTTTTCGATCGTCGCTTCGTTCGATTCCTTCGCGATTAGCGTTGCAGTATCGGGGTCACAGAGCACTCCGTGAATGACGGTTTTCACTCGGGGGGTCGAGTAACCGGAGGCGCAAGAGGACAAGGACACTGCCGCGAACAGAAAAATCAAAGGGGTCAGGATGTGGAGAGGTCGAGAAGTTCCCACTTTCGTCCAGGCATGATGAGCAAAGCTGGAGCCGCAGGTAATAGTTGAGAGCACCTTCGTGGATTATCTGCGGTTCGGCCTGCCGGTCGCGGTCCTGACGCTGACCGTCAATACCTTGATTCTGTCTTTGGGGCTCTAAGGGAAGTTTCGGGCCGCGGCGGAAACGAGAAGCGTTTCACCTCGGTCGCACGCACCGCGTCAGCGACCATCCGCTCGATATCGAAGCGCGCCTCCGCCGCTTCGACGTCGGCGAGGCGCGCATGGGTCTCCGGATGGGCAGGGACGAACAGGGTGCAGCAGTCTTCATCGGGCAAAATCGAGATCTCGAAGGTGCCCAGCGTGCGCGCCTGATCGACGATTTCGTTCTTGTCCATCCCAACCAGCGGCCGCAGCAGGGGCAACCCGGCGGCTTTTTCGATGACCGCCATATTGTCGAGGGTCTGTGATGCTACCTGCCCCAGGCTTTCGCCCGTGACCAGCGCTCGTGCCCGCGCGCTCACCGCGAGCGCGGAGGCGATTCGCAGCATGAAGCGGCGGTAGAGCACTACGCGCAACGGGCGGTCGGAGTTCGCGACGATTTCGCGTTGCAGGGTTCCAAACGGAACCAGCGCGAGCATCGACTGCGATTGGTAGCGGGTAAGATGCGCAACCAGGTCGCAAGCCTTATCGCGGCTGGCGGCAGACACGAGAGGATGCGCATGAAAGTGCACGAAGTCGAGCTTGAGCCCGCGGCGCATCATGCGGTACGCGGCGACCGGCGAATCGATGCCTCCCGAGAGAAGCGTCACGGCGCGGCCGGAGATTCCCACCGGAAGGCCGCCGGGGCCGGGCAGCTTTCCCGCGGAAACGAAGGCCGCCTCGGCGAGAATTTCAATCGAGACCGTCAGCTCCGGATTGTCGAGGTCGACCTTCAGTCCGAGCGCGTCGATGATTGCGCCGCCGACTTCGCGGTCCACTTCCATCGAGTTCATCGGAAAGCGCTTGTCGCCGCGCCGCGTGCTGACGCGAAAGGTGCGCGCCGGATGCTCGCGGGCGCGGGCAATCGCCTCGGCTTTGATCGCCTCGAGGTCGAGCGCGACGCGGTAGCTCAGCGAGAAATTCGCAAATCCGAAGATAGTTGCCGCGCGCTCAATCGCGGTCGCATCGTCGATTTCATCGGATAGTTCGACCAGGATTCGCGGCCCTTCTCCGCGCATTCGCCCCAGCTTTACGTCGGCAAATGCCGAGCGCAGATTGTGGCGAAGCTGCTCGACGAAGCGCCATTGATTACGCCCCTTGAGCGCGATCTCGTGAAATCTGCCGACTAAGTAACGCATCGCCAATTGGTCCGCTGCCGCCTGCCCATGCCACGGCGGGTGCCGACGAGCTTACGCGCGGCGGCCTTTCGATCCAATGCGCTCGGCTTGCATGCGATAGGCATCACATGATGATTTGAAGCGATGACTCCCGCTGACGCAATCGGAAAACCTGCCCCATCGCACAGCCACCACAAAATTGTGCGCGGCGCCAACGAGATCGCACACCTGCGCCGCGAGCTGAAAAAGGTCACTCCGGCTCCGCGCGAGAAGTTCGCCAACAATTCCAAAGGTGCGGCGGTCCTGGTACCGATTTTCGAGCGCGACGGCGATTTGCATCTCGTTTACATCCGAAGGGCGGACCACGTCTCGAGCCATCGCGGCCAGGTGGCTTTTCCGGGCGGGCGCGTCGACCCGACCGATGCCACGCTGCTTCAGACTGCTCTGCGCGAAGCCGACGAAGAGGTCGGTATTTCGCCGGGCGTCGTGGACGTCCTCGGCGCGTTTCCCACGATGAGCACACTGACCAGCGGAATCGTCGTCGCGCCGTTCGCCGGGGTTATTCCGGCCAGCACCGCGATGCGCCCGAGCCCGGATGAGGTCGCGGAAATCTTCGCGGTGCCGCTGAGCGCTCTCGCCGACCCGCGCTATCGCGGCGAGCATCAATGGGAAGGCAGCAGAAAGTTCCCCGCGATTCTGTACGGCGGCCAGACGATCTGGGGCCTGACGCTCAGGATCACGGAGAATCTGCTGGAGATCCTTGCGGGCGGCAACGACTGACGCTCGTCTATCCGCTTCCACCTCCGCCCTCATCCGGCGGGCAGCGCGCCTCCTACCAGCCGAGAGGGCGAAGGCCTTTTGGAAGACTCACTTGTGCCTTTCTTTTTGCGCCGGGACCCGGGTTCCGCACCCCGCTCAAAAAGGTCCGCGTCCTTGTAATTGCACTTATAATGTAATAATTACTTAAGGCAATGAACGATACTGCTGCCCAACCGACGGATGGACGCGCCGCAAGAAGCTACCGTGCGCGCATCGCCGTCGCCGAAGCTCTTCTGGACCTGGTCACCGAAGGGATAGAGCAGCCCACGGCGGCGCAAATCGCGGAGCGGGCGGGAGTATCACTCCGGCTGGTGTTCCATCATTTCGAGGATCTGGAATCGATCTATGCAGCCGCGGCCGACCGGCAACTTAAGCGGTTGCATTCGATGATCAAGGAGATCGACCCGGCGCTGCCCTTTGAAAAACGGCTCGCGGCTTTTGTGCGAAATCGAGCCAAGGTCTTCGAGTATGTCTCGCCGGTGCGCCGCGCGAGCCTTCGCCTCGAACCGTCGTCACCGGAAGTCAAACGGCGGATGCGTCAGGCTTACGAACTTGCCCGCGATCAGGCGTTCCGCGCCTTCAGTTCAGAGATTGCCGCGTTTCCACCGAGCGAAGCGGTTGATACCACCGCGGCGCTGGACGCGGCATCGAGCTGGGAGATGTGGGATTTTCTGCGGCGGCGCGCCGGGCTTTCCGAACGACAAGCGAGCCGCGTTTTCGAACGCGCCATCCGGGCCCTTTTGTGTCACTAGAGTCAGCTTGCGTGCGCCCGGAGTAGCGGCGGGCGAATCTTTTTTCAGGAGACGTCATCGATGGGCCGCAATATTCTTTTCATCACGACCGATCAGCAGCGTTACGATGCGCTCGGGTGCAACGGTGGTAAAATCGCACGCACGCCGGTCGCGGATCGGCTGGCTGCCACCGGCATCAACTATCGCCGCGCGCACAATCAAAACACGGTCTGCATGCCCGCGCGGGCGACGATGATCACTGGACAATACGTGCGCACGCACGGCGTGTTCGCCAACGGCGTTGCGCTCCCGCCCGATGCGCCCAGCGTGGCCGCGTGGCTCAATGCCAAGGCGGGTTATCGCACCGCACTGATCGGCAAGGCGCACTTTGAGCCCGCGTTCGATATGCGAGGAAAGTGGTTCGAGAATCGAATGGCGCGCGAAGGATCGACCGGACCGTACCGCGGCTTCGAACACATGGAACTGGCAATGCATGGTCCGCTGGGCGCCTGGCACTACTCACTGTGGCTGCAACAGAATTTTCCTGCCGAGATCGGCGGATTTTCGCGCGTGCTGAGCGCCGCGCCCGGCGGCGACACCGGCGCGCCCGAGGTCGCTTACAACCCGATTCCACGGGAGCACTATCACACCGATTGGGTGGCAAATCGCACCATCGCCTACCTCGACTCGCTCGGCGCCGACGACGACTGGTTCGTATGGATGAGCTTTCCCGACCCGCACCATCCGTGGGACCCGCCAGCCAGCGAGGCGCGGCGTATCAACTGGCGCGAGGTGGATCTTCCGCCCGGTTACCCCGGTTCGCGTGAGAAGATTGAAAAAATTCTCGCTCAGAAACCGCGCCATTGGCTCGAATGGTACGAGGGCCGTTTCGGCAACGATGAAGGCGGTCCCGGAATTTTCGTGCCCGCGAAACTGACCGAAGATCAGATTCGCGAGGTCAACGCGCTGACCCACGTGGAGAACGAGCTGATCGACGAAGCGGTGGGACGCGTGATGGATCGAATCAGCGATCGCAAATGGGGCGCGCGCACCGACGTTTTCTTTACCACCGACCACGGCGAGCTGCAGGGCGACTTCGGGCTGCTTTACAAGGGGCCGTATCACGTCGATGCGCTCATGCGAGTGCCGCTGATCTGGCATCCCGCGCCACTGGCGGGAGTGACTCCGACTCAAATCGCGGAGCCGGTGGGTCACCTCGATCTCGTGCCGACGTTCTGCCAGATAGCGGGCGTTCCCATACCCGAATGGGTGCAGGGGAAACTATTGCCGACCGCGGCGGGCTCACGGCGGGAACGCGTCATCACGGAATGGGACAGCCAGCTCAAGCAAATCGGCATGCACCTGCGATCGATCTATCGCGACGGATGGGTCTGCACGGTGTATGAGAAAACGACCCGCGACATCGGCTTTGACATCCAGCGGGTGCCGGCGATTCTGAGAGGCGACGCGCCGATGCCCAATATCTCGTACGAAGGCACCGAAGGCGAGCTTTACAACCTGAATGAAGACCCTCTGCAATGGCGCAATTTGTGGAACGACGGCGGCTATCAGAAGCTGAAGTCCGATCTGACCGCCGACCTTTACGATAATTTGCCCAGGCAGCGCGAACCGATGCTGCCGGTCGAAGCGCCCGCCTAGGTGCGGCCATGACGCAGCCGCTAAAGCTGGTGGGCGGATTCGGATCGCCTTACTCGCGCAAGATGCGCGCGGTGCTGCGTTTCCGGCGTATCCCGTTTCGATGGATCATGCGCGGGTCCGCCGGCGACGTCGGCATCCCGCCGGTTCCGGTAGCGCTGATCCCGGTGATCGTCTTTCCGGGCGCCAACGGCGCGCCCGACGAGGCGATGATCGATTCGACATTCGAGATTCGGCGGCTGGAGGCGATGTTCCACGAGCGGTCGATTGTGCCGCCCGATTCCGCGCTCGCATTTCTGCAGGAGCTGATCGAGGACTACGGCGATGAATGGCTCACCAAGCCGATGTTCCATTATCGATGGAAGTACGCCGCCGATATTCATAAGGCATCGCACGTGCTCGCGCTCGACCGCGACCCTCATCTGAGCGCCGACAAGATCGCCAAGGCGGCGCGGTTTTTCGCGGAGCGGCAAATCTCGCGCCTCGGCGTGGTCGGTTCGAACGAGGTCACGACTGCGGTCATCGAGGACAGCTATCGGCGTCTGCTCGGGCTGCTCGATGCGCATCTGCAAACGGGCCGGATGTTCCTGATGGGCAGGCGGCCGGGAGTTGGCGACTTTGGCCTTTTCGGCCAGTTGAGCCAGCTCGCGCACTTCGATCCGACCCCGGCCGCGATTGCCGCAAATGAGACGCCGCGCGTCGTGTCGTGGGTAAACCACGTGGACGATCTGTCCGCGCTGGAAGTTGACGACGCCGGATGGATTTCGCGCGCGGAAGTGGCGGCAACCTTGCGCGGGTTCTTCATCGAGATTGGCCGCGTGTACGCGCCGTTTCTGATCGCCAATGCGCGCGCGCTGCAAAGCGGCGCAGCGCAGGTCGAATGCCAGATAGACGGCCGGCGATGGGTCCAGCAGCCGTTTCCGTATCAGGGCAAATGCCTCAAGTGGCTGCGCGAGCGTCACGCCGCGCTGCCGAAGAGCGATCGCGATTTTGTGGACTCGGTCGTCGCAGGGACAGGCGCCGATACGATTTTCGCCGGCTCTCTATGAAATTTGTCGCAATCACAAAGTAGCGCCTTCTCCCCCCGAAGAGACCTTTGCAAAAGCTAAGAAGCGCTTCGCGAATGGGGTACCGGGTTCGCTTGCGCGCAGAGGATCCTTGGTCCGGTTGGTCCTCAGCGCGGGCTTGCGCCCGCAACCCAAAGAGGCTGTCTCGGCGATCGAGTTCAAAGGTTCTCCCACCCACGGGATTCCTCGGAGAAGAACCTCGGAATGACACCACTTTCTTACAATGGTTGAGTGATTTTGCGGGATAGATGTGCCACTAGCGAACGACACCTGCAGACAAAATCGTCGCGCCACGCGACGAAATTCGGAAGTAGTAGCTCAGGACGCCTCGCGTGCGCGGGCGAGGGGCGGCGGCCTTCTCCCGCCGGGAGATGGTGGCGTGCTGCGCGCCGGATGAGGGTCAGTGGAATCGTCGCTAATATTGGCGAGTACGCGACCGGTCCTCACCCGCCGAGCGATTTGTAAACCAATCGCTCGACTGCCCTCTCCCGGTTTGGGCGGGCGCCCCCGGGGGGGCGGGCGGGGGCGGG
>JBKQNE010000093.1:0-43689 GCA_052146355.1 Binataceae bacterium (SeqCode)
GGCGAGGGGGGCAGCCCCCCTCGCTCTCCTCCCAGCAAAACTACGAAAAAGTGTTACCTATGTTGCCGGTCTAAAGTGTTACCTATGTCTCCGGTCGCTCAAAGCGTACGGCCAATCCAAGACCGCCAACGTCCTGTTCGCGCTCGAACTGAACAGGCGGCTTGAGCCAAAAGGTATCAATACATACGCGGTGCATCCCGGCGGCATCATGACCAATCTCCAGCGCGACATGTCGAAGGAGGAAATCAGGGCCTTCGGCTGGGTCGACGAGAACGGAAAAGTGCGCGAAGGTTTCAAAACGCCCGCAGGCGGCGCATCAACCGCCGTGTGGTGCGCGACTTCTCCGTCGCTGGCGGCGGGAGGCGGTGTCTATTGCGAGGACTGCAATATCGCGCAAGCGGTGCCTGCCAATGACCAGGGTTTTGCCGGGGTGCGCCCTTGGGCGATCGATCCGGACGCGGCCATGCGTTTGTGGACCCTGTCGGAAAAGATACTCGGCGAAACGTTTGCCATCTAACAGAAACACCTAAAGAGGCGAGATATGGCCGACAAAATCAAAAAGACGGACGATGAGTGGCGAAGAGATCTGACGCCGATCCAATTCGCCGTGACGCGCAAGAAAGCCACCGAAGCGCCGTATACCGGCGAGTACGACAAGACCACGACGCCCGGACTATATCGATGCATCTGCTGTGGTGAGACTTTGTTCGAGTCGGATACGAAGTTCGACGCCGGATGCGGTTGGCCCAGCTTCACGAAACCTGCGGCTGAAGGGCGGATCGCCGAAGAAGTGGATCGCAACCACGGTATGATCCGCACTGAGGTCATGTGCGCCAAGTGCGATGCGCACCTGGGGCACGTCTTCGAAGACGGGCCCGAACCAACGGGCCTCCGCTACTGCATCAACTCAGCTTCGCTGAAGCTCGATCCAAAAAAATAGATCGAGACGGGAAATCCGCAGATTTCACAGATTCACGCAGATTCGGATTCTGAAAATCTGCGTTAATCGGCGAAATCTGCGGATTCTTCTTGTGTCTGCTCTAGCGCTGATGCAGGTTTCTAACCATGAAAGCGGTCATTATCGAAAAACCCGGCGATGAGAACGTCCTTAAGCTCGCAGAGGTCGCCGATCCGGTTCCCAGGGACGACGAGCTGCTCATCCGCGTGAGGTGCGCGGGGCTCAACCGCGCCGACATCATGCAGCGCCAGGGCTTCTATCCGCCGCCCCCCGGCGCGTCGGAGATTCTCGGTCTGGAATGCGCGGGTGAAGTAATCGGGCTGGGGAAGAACGTCACCGGATGGCGTATCGGCGATCGCGCGATGGCTCTGCTGCCGGGCGGCGGCTACGCCGAAAAGGCGGTCGCTCATTACGGCTCCGCGATGCGCGCGCCGAGCGCGTTGAGCGACGAAGAAGCTGCCGGATTTCCCGAAGTCTTTTTTACCGCGGACCTGAATCTGTTTCCCCTGGCCGGCACCAAAGCGGGCGAGAATGTTTTGATTCACGGCGGCGGCAGCGGTGTGGGCACCGCCGCAATTCAGCTTCTGCGCGAGGCGGGAGCGCGCTCGATTGTTACCGCCGGCAGCGACGAGAAATGCGAGCAGTGCCTGAAATTCGGGGCCGACGTTGCGATCAACTATCGGAGTGGTCCTTTTGCGCCGCAGGTAAAAGCCGCCACCAGCGGCCACGGCGCGGACGTGATTCTCGACAGCATCGGCGGCGCGTATCTCGCCGAAAATCTCGACACGCTCGCTCACGGCGGGCGGCTGGTACTGATCGGCCTGATGAAGGGCGCCAAAGCCGAGATCGATCTTGGGACCGTCCTTCGGCGCCATTTGAAAATCTTTGGTTCGACTCTGCGCAGCCGCTCGGCCGCCGAGAAGGCGGAAATCGTGCGCGACTTCCTCGCCCGGTTCAGCCCAGCCCTCGAAGCCGGCCGGTTGCGCCCACCCGTCTATAAGGTGCTGCCCTCAAGCGAAGCCGCCCAGGCGCATCGCATGATGCAGGCCTCCGAACATTTCGGGAAAATCATTCTGCGCTTTGAATAGAAGAAATCCGCAGATTTCACAGATTCATGCGGATTTTCTGGAATCAAAATCTCTGAATCCGTGAAATCCGCGTAATCGGCGGATTCTTCTGCCCGTGCTTGACTGTTCGGCGGCCCGACACTACGCTCGCCAACTACAGGTCACAGAAAATCCAATGCACGTTATCGTAAATTCCACGGCTAACTCTCCTTAGGAGAAGGTACTTCGTAACCTGGCTGGAAAGCGCCTCGGGCATCGAAGCCCGAGGCGCTTTCTTTTTTGACTCGATGGGAATCTACGATGGACGCTCATAATCTCGAATCACACGGCGCACCCCGCACGCGATGGGGCCGGCTGTTTCGACACGCCGACTTCATGAAGCTGTGGACTGGCGAGACCGTGTCGCTGTTCGGAACCCGCATCGGTGGCGTCGCCCTGAGCTTCGCCGCCGTCATCACCCTGCGCGCGACACCCTTCCAGATCGGACTGCTGGCGGCGGCGGGCAACGTGCCGACGCTCGTGTTCAGCTTGATCACAGGGGCTTGGGTAGACAGGCTGCGCCGCCGCCCGATCATGATCTTCGCCGATCTCGGCCGCACCGCGATCTTGGCGACGATTCCGCTTGCCGCTGTCTATGGCGCGCTCACTATGCGCCAGCTCTACGTGGTGATGCTGCTCGCGGCGTTGCTCGATCTGTTCTTCGACGTTGCCTACCGGGCCTATTTGCCGACTCTGGTCGCGCGCGAAGACCTGCTCGATGCGAACAGTAAGCTGACCGCCAGCGCCGCTGTGGCGGAGGTGGCGGGCTTCGGCCTCTGCGGATGGTTGGTGCAGTGGCTCAGTGCCCCGTTCGCGATTTTGTTCGACTCGATTTCATTTCTCGCCTCGGCCGGCGCGATCGCGGCAATTCGTGCGCCGGAGCCTGCGCTCGAAGCGCGGCGGAGAGAGGATGGAATCGCGCACGAGATCGCGGACGGCGTTCGCACCATTTGGTCGGACCGGAGACTGCGCGCACTCGGCATGACCGCGGTCGTCGGCGGGTTCTCTTACAGCCTGGTCACCACGCTCTACATGCTCTTTGTGGTGAACGCACTCGGATTCAAACCTGCCACGCTGGGCATGATCTTCGCCGTCGGTGGTGCCAGCTCCCTTTTCGGCGCCCTCGCAGCGCAACGCGCTGCGGCCGCGTTTGGCGCCGGCCGCGCGATGGCGTTCGGCCTCGCCGTCGAGGGTTTCGCGTTGATGCTTCTGCCGATCGCCCATGGCGCGGGCATCGCTTCGATTGCGTTGCTCGTCGCGCAGCAACTGATCGGCGATGGCGCGTCGACCATTTGCTTCATCAATAGCGTGACGCTCATCCAGGCCATCACCCCGCATCGAATGCTGGGGCGCGTGAACGCAAGCCTGCGGTTCGTGAATCTCTCGGCAATTCTCGCGGGCGAGCTCATCGCCGGAATCGCAGGCGGAGTGGTGGGACTTCGGCCAACGATGGTAGCCGGAGCGGCGGGGCTCTGGATCACGGCCGCGCTTCTGGCTGCATCGGAAATTGGTTCGGTCGTCTCGATCGGCGGGAGCGTCGCAATCGCGGAACCGGCGGATCGACCGGCATGAAACCATCAGGAACGAAGACCAACGCGGTGCGATAGAGAATGGCCACGAAAATAAGTGCCGGCGACCAGGCGAATGATCGAAACGCGCGTTTCGTCACGCGCCGCTACTACTTCGTCTGGGGCTTCCACATGGCGGGCTCATCGTTCATCGCGGGTGTCTATCCGCTTTTTCTCGCCTCGCGCGGACTTGACCAGCTTCAGATCAACCTGGTTATCGCCGCCTACCTGGTGGTGTGCCTGCTGACCGATGTTCCTACCGGCGCCTTCGCCGACGTGATCGGGCGGCGCGCATCGGTGGTGCTTGGCTGCGCGCTTCATGCAGCGGCTTATGTTCTCTACTACAAGTCGTACAGCTACTGGCATTTCATCGCCGCCGAAACGCTCGATGCGCTCGGGAAGACGTTCGCCACCGCCCCCATCGATGCGTGGGTGGTCGACGCGCTGAGCGATGCGGGCGCGGGCGACAGTCTGCGCACGGTTTTCTCGCGGCGATCGCAAATCTGGCGCGTTGCGTCGATGAGCGGCGCGGTCGTCGGCGCATATGCCGCCCGCGGCAGCCTCGCGACGCCGTTTCTGCTCAGCGCGATCGCGTGGGTGGTCGCAGGCTTGGTTGCGCTCACCCTGATGGATGCGGGCAAGCGATCGCATCGCGCGATTGCGATCGGCGCGGAGCTTCGTCGCCGGACGATCGAATCGACGCGGGCGGGATTCAACGATCGAGGCGTGTTGATGCTTTCCGCGGCGGTGATGATTTTCTCGATGGCGTGGGCGCCGTGGCGATGGGAGTGGCAGCGATCGCTCAGCGCCGGTATGAGAGTCGAAGTCGTGGGCTGGCTGTGGGTCGCATTCAGTCTCGCGCACATGCTCGGTGCCGAGACTGTCGTCTGGAGCAAGGTCGCATGGCGCGCCCGATCGCGATGGATCACCGGATGCGTGATGGTCGAGAGCGCGGCATTTCTGCTGGCCGGTTTTTTCCCGGCGCGAATCGCACTGGTATGCAGCTTGTTCGTGATTGCGAATATCGCGTCGGGCGCGATCGAGCCGGTTCATCTGACCTGGTTCAACGAGCTGATCGAGGGCGGGAATCGTGCGACCCTGCTTTCGTTTCAGAGCACCTTCGGAACCATAGGCGGGATCTTCGGACTGCCTCTACAAGGCGAAATAGTCGATCGCCTCGGCGCTGGTCACGCCTGGCAGACGATCGGACTTCTCTCGTTTTTGCAGGCGCCGGTCTATCTGGCGCTGCGCGAACGAAATCGCTCTGGCCGCGAGGCTCAGGCCAGCATCTAGCGAAGCATCGTTCTCGCAAGCCGTCCTCCGCACGGCCGTTCACTTTTTGGGTGTGGGCTTGGGCTTTGGTGTCTTCGTCGGCTTGGGGGTCTTTGTTGGCTTGGGCGTTTTCGTTGGTTTCGGCGTCTTTGTGGGTTTGGGTGTCTTCGTTGGCTTCGGTGTTGGGGTCCTTTTGCCCGTCGCTGTCGAAGTGGGCGTGGCAGTTACAGTTGGAGTTGCAGTTGCGACTGGTGTCGCTGTCGCTGTGAGGGTCGGGGTAGGCGTTCGGGTCGGAGTTGCTGTGGGAGTAGCCGTGGCAGTTCGGGTCGGCGTGGCCGTGGGGGTGGCTGTGGCGGTTCGGGTCGGTGTGGCCGTGGAAGTAGGGGTAGCGGTTTGCGTAGCTGTGGCGGTGGGCGTGGGCGTTGAGGTTGGAGTTGCCGTCGAAGTAGATGCGCCGAAGGCCATCACCAGGTTATTCGCGTTAACCGAGCCGATGCCGGTGGCAAAGTCCCACCCAACATTTGTCCCGTAAGCTGGATCGTACGCCGAGTCCGACGTTGAAAGCACGCCATAAGTGCCGGAGGGTGTGTAACAGTTGTTGGTGCCGACGCAGTCTACATCCATGTCGCCCTGAGTAACGTCGTAAAAGATGCACGAACCGGAGGCTTCATTTCCAAGCGAGGAGTTGCAGACAGACGATCCGCTGGCGCCATACTCAGTGGAAGCAAGGGAGTAATACGTGGGATTCGGATTACCTTGACGGCTGGCGGTCTTCTGATCCACGAGCGATTGGATGGCGGCCATGATCGGCGATGCGACCGAGGTGCCACCATAGCCGGCCCAGGTATCAGGAGCGCCATTGCAAGATGCCACGTTGGATTGGCAGACCACGTAGTAATGTCCCCAGATCCCATTTGCCGCGAACAGCGCGACGTCGGGAACGTCCCGCACGCCATCGCTCGGATTGCCGAAGACGGACTGCCACGTAGGTTTGGCGTATCCCTTGCACGTCCCGCTCACGACACCTGCCGTGGAAGGTGATCCGGTTGCACAACCGCTTGGACCACGGCTGCCAGCTACGGTGGACAAGTAGTTGTCCTCAGCAGCAATAGTAGAATTGCAGAATCCGCTTGAGCCGTAAGTTGTAGAGTACCCATTAAAGCTGGCAATCAGCACACTGGCGCGTGAGTCGTTCCAGGGAATTTCGGGATATACGATAGTGCCGATCCGTAGGTGGACCCATTCGTCGAGCTCCAGTAGGTGCTGTTGGTGCCGGAATAGGTGTCGCTGAAATCGGTGCCGCCCACGGCCACGTTGTATGGCGTGGAGGCAAACGAGTTCACTGTAATTCCGTGCGTCGCATCTGTCGTGTCGTCGTCAGAGCCTGCGGCACCTTGATCGCCCGCGGAAACGAAAACCGAGACTCCTGCTGACGCCGCCTCCTGATACAATGAGTCTATGTACGAGTTTCCCGCGGCGCCCTCATCTGCTTCCGATTCGCCATAGCTGATGCTGACGATCGCCGGAGGCGTGCCGCCGTTGGAAAGGAGGTTCTGCAGAGCAATAAAGCCTCCGAAATTGGTTTCTGTGTTCGCGCATGAGGCCAGCTCGATTGCGGCGCTAGGCGCCGCCGCGCTGGACCATTCCGCGTCCAGGATAGCTTCCCCGTTAGCGCCGTTGATGCCGGGATCTGTACAGGCACCGCCTGTCCCCGGTGCCGGGTGTACCTGTGTAAAAGAGCCGCTCGGGTAAGCGCTCGTCAAGCCAAAGGTGGTGCGGAACGTGGTCCAGTCCGCGGTGCTAAACACGTCGCTGTCTTCGACAACTACAATCGTCTGCCCCTGGCCTGAATAACCGGCCTCAAAAAGCGGATTTAGGTTGTAAATCGTGGCCAGATCGGCGGGAACCACGGCATAATAAGTACTACCGCCATTGCTAAAGGTGTATTGCGCACGCTGCTGGTACATCGGATGCGGCATGAAGTTGTTAAGTGAGACAACTCCAACGATTGCTGGCGCCAGCGCTGCCGGAATCCGCGGATCGCTCATGTTGGCGATATGCTGCTTGCCGTTTACCTCAAGCTGATGAATTTCCGTGTGGAAGGCCTCGCGCACTTCGCCGGCCGTTCCCGAAAAGTCGATGAGGATATCGTTGGGATTGATCGCGTTAACGGTAAAGCCGTGCGACTTAAGCCAGGCGGCGATCGTAGCGAGGTCTTCCTGCGCCAGACCATACTTCTGTCCGAGTTCCTGCGCGGTCAGCCAGTGATGGTAGTTCGGCGACTTGGGGTCGCTCAATTCATTGATGTACTGCTTGAGCGCTTGTTCCCGATCGGGAGGGCGGCGCAATTGCAGCAGCAGATGTTCCATCGGGAAGTCATCGGCGACCGGGCCACGATCATTCTGGGCGTTCGCTTCCGGGCGAGTGTTGCCACTCAGCGTGACCAATCTGCTTTCGTCAATTCTCTGCGTGATGAGAGCACGTGGCCGCGGACCCGCAGTATTACCTCTAGTGGCGAACAGGGCGACTGCGCTGGCCGCCAGAAAGACCAGTGCCACCCTGAGCGGTTGCCCGCTATTGCTTCGATTCAGCTTCGCGTCACTCATCAACTCTCTCGAAGCCGGCTGGAGCCTTATCATATCTCCCAACGAAATTTACAATGCATTCACGTCTTTTCATATGTCAAGATAGGCAAAACCGCCCGGGTTTTGTCTGTATTGATCAGAGTCTCAGTCAACGCGGGAGTGCTCACCTGAACGTGTTTCGGCTTTGAGCGCGATGCTATTGTGGGGCCCGCTGACTCCCTTCCGCGATGCGACTTTCTGAACTCGACTACGATCTTCCCGACGAGCTGATCGCGCAGCATCCGCTCGAAGCGCGCGAGCAGGCCCGCATGCTCGTCGTCGACCGCAAAGCCAAAACGCTTGAGCATTCGCGCTTCTACAAGCTCGGGAACCATCTGCGCGAAGGCGACCTCATCGTCCTCAATGACACCCGCGTGTTGCCCGCCCGGCTTTATGCGCGCAAGGAATCGGGCGGACGAGTTGAACTGCTGTTCCTTCGTCCGGTTGAAGAACCCAGGGGCGCCTGGATGGCGATGGTGCGGGCGCATCGTGGTCTCAAAGAGGGCGCGCGCCTGATTCTCGAAAGCGGTCATGTTCTCAAGGTCGTCGGACAAGGGCGGCAGGGGCGTCCGATCGTGGCCAGCGAGGACAGCGTGCCGATCGATGAGATCCTCAAAAGCTCTGGCTTGCTCGCACTGCCCCATTACATCAGGCGCGAAGTTGGCGCGGAGGATCTGGACGATTATCAGACGGTCTACGCTTTGAAGCCCGGTGCGATCGCCGCGCCGACGGCGGGACTGCATTTCACTGACGCCCTGCTCGCTGAACTGGCCGACAAGGGCATTCGCACCACGCGGATAACCCTGCATATCGGGCCGGGCACCTTCGCTCCCCTGCGAGCGCCCGAGGTCGAGCAGCATACGATGGAAGGTGAGTGGTTCACGATTCCCGAACCGGCCCGCAACGCGATCGATCATGCGCGGCGCACCGGAGGCCGGGTTATCGCGGTTGGTACGTCGAGTGTGCGCGCGCTCGAGTCCTGGGCGATCACCGGTGACGCGGAGGGCCTGACCGGGCTGTTCATCTATCCTGGTTTCCGTTTCAGGATTGTCGACGCGATGCTGACGAACTTTCACATGCCGCGGACTACGGTACTCGCGCTGGTGATGGCGCTGGCGGGGCACGACCTGATTCTCGAGGCTTACCGCGAGGCGGTTCGCCGCCGCTATCGCTTTCTCAGCTACGGCGATGCGATGCTGATTTTGTGATGGCGGCGCCGATCGAATTCACTATCGCGGCCAACGATGGTCTCGCACGCGCGGGTCGCATCTTGACCGGGCACGGCGAGGTTGCGACGCCGGCATTCATGCCGGTGGGCACGCGCGCAGCGGTCAAGGCGATGTCACCGGACGAGCTTTGGGAAATGGGCTACCGGCTCGTCCTCGCCAACGCCTATCATCTTCTGCTCCGGCCCGGGCCCGATCTCGTCCGCGAGATGGGCGGAGTCGCCCGCTTCATGGCGTTTGCGGGGGCGACGCTGACCGACTCGGGCGGTTTTCAGGCGATGAGCCTGGCAAAAATCAATTCCATCACTGAAGACGGGATTCGCTTTCGGTCCCATCTGGATGGTGCGCCGGTGACGCTGACCCCGGAGAGCGCGATCGAAGTTCAGCAGGCGCTCGGCTCCGATATCATGATGGTGCTTGACGAATGCACGCCTTATCCTGCCGAGCACGGCACTGCGCGCAAATCGCTCGAGATGACGGCGCGATGGGCCGAGCGCTGCCTCCGCGCGCGCAGCAGCGCATCTCAGGCGTTATTCGGAATAGTGCAGGGCGGCATTTACGAAGACCTTCGGCGCCTCAGCGCAGGACAGATAACCTCTCTCGCATTCGATGGCTACGCGGCGGGAGGCTTGTCCGTAGGTGAGCCCAAAGATGCGATGCTGGAGATGGCCGCTCTGACCGCCTCGATGCTCCCGAGCGACCGGCCCCGGTATTTGATGGGGGTGGGGACCCCGTCCGACCTTCTCGCGGCGGTCGGGATGGGCTTCGATATGTTCGATTGCGTGTTGCCGACCCGCAATGCGCGCAACGGAATGGCGTACACGAGCGCCGGAAAAATCTCGATCAAGCGGGCGGCCTATGCGCGCGACCCCGGTCCGCTGGACTCGAACTGCCAATGCCGGCCGTGCCGGACCTTCTCGCGCGCCTACTTGCGTCATTTGTTTTCGTCGGGCGAGATACTCGCGGCGCGCGCGCTTACGGAGCATAATCTGTTTTTCTACGCGCGCTTGATGCGCGAAGCTCAAGCTGCTATCGCATCTCGAACTTTCCGCGCGTATGCAAATTCGATAACCGCCGCGCTGGCTGAAGGCGACGGGGCGGACAAGGAAACTGACTGATGCTTTTCGAGGGAATTGCCTGGGCGCAAGCCGCAAGTGGTGCGGCGCAAGCTTCGCCCGCATCGACTTTGATCCAGATGGCGCCGATCGCCGGCGTTATCGCGATCTTCTACTTCCTGCTCATCCGACCGCAGACGCAAAAGGCTAAAGAGCACTCCAAAATGCTCGGGGAACTCAAGCGCAATGACGAGGTGGTGACCACCGGCGGTCTTATCGGCCGGATTACCGAACTCGGGGACAAGGTGATTACTCTCGAGGTCGCTCCCAATGTTCGCGTTCGCGTGGAGCGTACGCAAATCTCGGCGGTGTCGTCTTACACCAAGGCCGGCGCCAGGAAAGACAAGGAATAGTGCGGCGAACCCAATCCGCCGTCGCACGTAATCGACTATTACCGTGGAAACACAATCTTTTGCTCCAATTCTGATTTTGCTCGCGCTCATCGTCGCGTTTCTCTACCTGCATTTCACCGGCGGCAGCGGACGGGCGCGGCTCTACCTGGCGGCCGTTCTGGTCGCCGTCGCGTTAATTATCCTGTTGCCCAGCTTCAACCTGGACCTGCCCGACTGGTTGTTGGGATTGATCGGCGGAACGAAAATTCAGCTGGGCCTCGATCTACAAGGCGGTACGCATCTGCTGATGGGTGTGGAGCTCGACGAGGCGATCAAGACGCAACTCGGCCATCGCGCCGAGGACATCAAGCGCGAGCTGAAGCAAAACGGCCTCGACTACGACGATGTATCGCAGGACAGCTCGGGGGACGTGGTCGTCAAACTCAAGGGTAGTGACGAGCGGTCTAAGTTTCTTGATCTGATCGCTGGCTCATTTCCGGAACTCGAGGTATCCAGCGCCAACAGCACCGGCGGACCCGCGTTCACTTTGGGCTTCAAGCCGCGCGAGCTGACGCAAATCAAAGCCGACGTAATGGACAAGGCGCTCGAGACGATTCGCAATCGTATCGACCAGCTTGGCGTCCGTGAGACCACTGTCGTGCGCGAAGGTGACAACGAAATTCTGGTGCAGCTACCGGGCATCCAGGATCCCGACCGCGCCAAGGAATTGATAGGCAAGACCGCGGTCCTCGAATTCAAGCTCATCGATGATGCGCATAACGTTCAGGATGCGATTCAGAACGGGCCTCCGCCCGGGGACGAGATTCTCTACGGCTCTCCCGAGCGGGGAGGACGCACGCCGTACCTGGTGGAATCTCCGGTGCTGATGAAGGGTGATGTTGTAACAGATGCGCGCGTGCGTCCCGGCGGCAGACTCGAAGGCCCCTACGTATCGCTGGATCTCGACTCGCACGGAGCCGAAATTTTCGACGCTCTCACTGGTGCGAACGTCGGCCGCAAGCTCGCAATCATTTTGGACAACACCGTTTACTCTCCGCCGGTCATCAAGGAACGGATTTCAGGCGGGCACGTGCAGATAAGCGGGCACATGACACTCGAGGACGCGCATGACCTCGCGATCGTGCTGCGATCGGGATCGCTGCCCGCGCCCGTGACGTTCGAAGAAGAGCGCACTGTCGGTCCATCGCTGGGGCGCGATTCCATCCGCCAGGGCGAGATGTCTTTTGTGATCGGCGCCGGCGCGGTTTTGGTTTTCATGGCTCTCTACTACAGCGGCGCCGGCCTGCTCGCCGACTTCGGCCTGACGCTCAACATTCTGCTGCTCATCTGTGTGATGGCGGCGATGCAGGCGACGCTCACACTGCCTGGTATCGCGGGAATTGTGCTCACCCTCGGAATGTCCGTAGACGCGAACGTGCTCGTCAACGAGCGGATGCGCGAAGAATTGCGCAACGGCAAGACCCCGCGCGAGGCGGTCAAGCTCGGCTACCAGCGAGCGTGGTCGGCGATTCGCGATTCCAACATTTCCACCTTCGTCGCGGGTCTGATCCTGTTCCAGTTCGGCACCGGGCCCGTCAAAGGGTTCGCGGTGACGCTGTGCGTGGGAGTATTGACGGGGCTTTTCTCGTGCATCGTCGTGACGCGAGCCTGGTACGACTACCTGATCGCGAACCGAAAGCTTACCGCGATAAGCGTCTGAAGACTGCCGGGAGGTTCTGATGGGCACGACTTTGTCAATTCCGGGCACGGATCGTTAAGAAAGCATTACAGTAGGCTCGTCTCGCCAGGTATTTGCAGCTAAACTTGACTTCTCCTGGGCGCGCGGGTTAGAAAAGCCCGTTCCAAGTCAGATTCCGCGAAGGGCGTCTTGTTGGACTGGGAAATGGCCGATAAAGACGATGTTCTATTAAATTCTCGCGAGGTCGCTTTCTTGCTCGACCTTAGCCCCGATACCGTCAACGAGTTCGCTCGCCGGAACATTATCCCGGCCTTCAAGAAGGGGCGGCAGTGGCGTTTCCGCAAGCGCGATATTGCCTCGGTAAAGCGCCAGCTTCGTGGGGTCAACGCCGCCGCCTAAAGGCACAATCGCAGCGATAGTCGACAATGCCCGTAGCGCGGGGAAGCTCTCTGCGCCGCGTCGTGAACTGTAACCGAGGAACCTATTCAAATGGCAGAGCCGCACGAGAGCCGCATCTATTCAGATCTCGCGCGGTTCTACGATTTTGTTTTCAGCTTCGCGTTTGAAGATCACGAGCACGAGGTGATCGAATCGCTGAACTTGCGTCCGGGCCAGCGGGTGCTCGAGGTTGGCGTTGGCACCGGCATGGCGCTGGATGCGTTCCCGCCGTATGTTCACGTGGTCGGCATCGATCCGTCGGACGCGATGCTGGCGCATGCGCACGACAAGATTCGCGAGAACGCATGGGGTCATGTCGAGGTCAAAAAGGGCGATGCGCTCAATCTCGACTTCCCGGACAATAGTTTCGATGAGGTTGTCACGTTCCACGTGATCACCGTGGTGCCGGATCCATTGCGCATGATGAGCGAGATGGTGCGAGTTTGTAAGCCGGGCGGCAGAATTGTGATCGTGAATCACTTCGCGAGCCCGAACCCGCTCCTGTATTTCCTGAATACGATGATCAACCCGATCACCAAGCTGGCCGGATGGACGACACGGCTGCGCGCGCGCGATGTGCTGCGCGGATTCGACATCACGGTCGAACGTCTCCAGCCGGTCGCCCGCTTCTCGATTCATTCGCTGATAATCGCCCGCAAAAACGGCTGAGACCGGCTCGGCAGATTGAGATCGCGGCGCGTTCTCGTCTTGAAAGAGCCTGCGCACTTTTCTGAATCCGGGGCATCGGCGTAATCTGCGGATTCCAGTGGATTTGATCTGGCGCGCATAGTCCGCTATTGGTCGCCGCGAGGCATCTGCACCGCCGTGACCGACTCCGAGCGCGAAGATCGCGAGACACAATCCGAGGCCAATGATCGCAGCGTCGAAGAGATGGCGCGCGTGCTTGCCGATCGGCTCCGTGCAATGCCGAATCGGCAGGAAATGACCGACTACGCAGTGTCGCTGCTGCGGGAGAGCAACGAGGAAGCGGACCAGGCGGAACTCGCCCACGACAGTAAGGCGAAGGCTGGACGCGGCGATCCGTTCAATCCGATCGCGTTTGCAATTCCGCTGTTCGTGGTCGGTGCGGTTCTCATGGCGACCGGCATTCTGGCCGGACCCGGAATCGGGGTGATGATTATCGCGGCTGCGATGTTTGTTTACGGCGTTTTAGTGTCGCTGCTTTCACGTAGTAAGAAGGGTGGAGGGGCCTCTGGCGGGGAGAGTTAGCCGCGATCGTGCGCAGAATCAGCCCATCTTCTTGCGAAGTTGTATCGCAATTAGGTAGCCTTACGCCCGCCCGCAATTTGAGTTTAGCGGGCCGGCCACTTGGACGGCGGCGGGCGGTAAGGGTAGTAATTTAGTTTGGGGGTAGGCGGCCGGGGCCGCCCGGGAGCTGGGTTAGAATGGCGAAATTGGACTGGAACGAGGTCAGGCGCCAAATCACCGAATCCCAAGCCTGGCAATCGATTTTTCGCCACGGCTACGAAGACACGCCGCGCAACCGTATTCTGATGGTTTCCGGCAATGTCTGGCTGCATCTGCATCCTTCCAAGGTGCAGAAGCACGCGGTACGGATGCGCTTCACCTGGTGCATGGGAGGGATCACCTTCCTGCTGTTTCTCATTACTGTGGTTACCGGCGTGTACCTGATGTTCTACTACCGGCCAACCGCGGAATACGCATACGCCGATATGAAGTATCTCGAATTCGACATGCCGTTCGGGATGCTCATGCGCAACATGCATCGATGGGCCGCGCACGGGATGGTAATCGCCGTGTGGCTGCACATGTTCCGCGTATTCATGACCGGTTCCTACAAGCCCCCGCGCGAGTTCAACTGGGTCGTCGGCGTTATTCTGCTGGTCCTGACCTTGCTGCTTTCATTCACCGGCTATCTGTTGCCGTGGGACCAGCTTTCCATCTGGGCGGTTACAGTCGGTTCGAACATGGCACGTGCCACGCCGCTGCTGGGGCATGGCGGACCATTTCACGAGGTGCTGGGTGTGAACCCGGTATACGATGCGCGCGCGTTCATATTCGGTGGCGCGGAGATCGGACCACATACGCTGCTTCGTTTTTATATCCTTCACTGCATTTTTTTCCCGTTGCTGGCGAGCCTGTTCATGGCGGTGCATTTCTGGCGTATCCGGCGCGACGGCATGTCGGGACCGCTCTAGTACGCGGTAATTTTTATGGGTGACTTCGTTTCGTATATCGCGCACTTGGGCCCCGTGCGGGTGCTGTTTGTGCCGATACTAATGGGGTTGGCCATCTACTGGATGTGGCGTCTGGCCGCTCCGCCACCGTGGGAGGACGATAGTCATCGGAGCTAGGCGGCGCATGCGAAGTCGAGCGCAAAAAGTTTCGCCTTTGATTGGGGCGAGGGATTAATCATGGCGGGCGAAGACGGATCGAGAAACGGACCGATGATGATGGCTGCGGCCGCGGGTGGGGCTGCCGGCGCCGCGCGGCCGCCCAAGGGCGCGCCGAGCCAACCCGGCAAGCGCATCGAGGTGCCGATCAAGAAGGCCGGCAGCGGCATCGAGGAAAAACTGCATACCTGGCCGTTCCTGGTGCGCAGCGAATTCCTGATGGCGGCGCTGGTGATCGTCGTGCTGACGGTCTGGTCGCTGACTATCAACGCCCCTCTCGAAGAGCCGTCGAATCCCACTCGTACACCTAATCCTTCCAAAGCGCCTTGGTACTTCCTTGGCTTGCAGGAGATGCTGGTCTTCTTCGATCCGTGGTACGCGGGCGTGGTCCTTCCGAGCTTCATCATCGTCGGCTTGATGCTCATTCCGTATCTCGATATCAATCCGAAAGGTAACGGGTACTACACGTTTCGCGAGCGGACCTTCGAGATCCTCTCCTTCTTCGTCGGGTTCCACGTGCTGTGGGTTTCGTTCATTCTCATCGGCACGTTTTTTCGCGGACCCGGATGGAACTGGTTCTGGCCCGGCCAGTACTGGGATCCACATATGGTCGAGGCGTTGACCAACGTCGACCTGCCGTACCTGTTCGGATTCCGCGACTACGTCATTTCGGGAATCTTCGGTCTCTCGCTGATTGGCGGCTATTTCGTCGTGGGCTACGCGCTCTTCTACTGGTGGTTGCGCCGGCGCCCGGCCAACGATCCGTGGTCGGCATTTCCAGGTGGGGGACCTGAATTGTTGGCCAAATGGGGTCCGGTGCGATTCGGCATTACGGGCTTTCTGTTGCTGGCGATGGCCGGTGTCTTCATCAAAATGGCGCTGCGTCACGCGCTCAACATCAAGTACATCCTGGTAACCCCCTGGATTAATATCTGACGCGCGTGGCGAAGCAGGAAGTGTGTACATCCTGGGCAAAGTGCTGGAGGCGTTGGGATGCGCCGATGTGGGGTTTGCGCTCTACGTCGGGATTACGCAGCCGCACGGCATGGGCAACGAGTTCAAGCTGACCGGCATCGGCATCCTGGTGTTCCTGGCAGGTTACATAGTCGAGAATTTGTCCGGCGAGCGATCTTGATCCGGTCACTGGACGCGACTCGATCAACGGCTTTTGAGGGCAGGGTAGGTTAGATGGCTGGCAGACCGGGGCTTGATCCCACCGAAGAGGGGAAGTCGTACAGCGCGCTGTTTGTCCTGATGGTCGCGCTGCTGCTGGGTGCGGCGGTGTGGTCCATCTGGGACGACAATATTTCGCGCCGCCCCTGGAAAGAGTACCAGGTCGAGTTCGATCGCCTCGCGTACGACAAGTACATGAAGGATGCGGCCGAGGAGCAGAAAGTCCTCGACGCCAATCCCGATTACCAGAAAGCCACCAAGGAACTCGTCCAGGCCCAGGCGGAACTCGACTCGGGCGCGACCGAAAACAAGCTCGACGATCTGCGCGCGCAACTGAAGTCGCTAAGGGAAGTCGCCGACGACAAAGAGCAGGCGGCACGCTTCACCAAATCGTTCCTGACTGAGCTCTGGTACGACTACAACCACGCGATCCAGGAAAAGCAGGATCCTGCGCCATACATGGCGCAGATCAATCAGCTCAACGCGCAACTCGCGGTCGAGCAGAAAATCTCGGACGCGTACAAGGCGCAGGTCCAGGGCGTCAAGGATCAAATCGACGCAATCACCGGCAGGGTCTTCGATCTGACCCAGCAACTCGTGGTGATCACCAAGAAGCGCGACGACTGTTTTGACAAAGCGAACATGTACATGATTCCGGTGACGTTCCGCGGCCACGTGCTGCTGCGTTACCCGAAGATTCCCAAGATCCAGCAGACCTCGATCGAGGATTTCGATCGCAATGCTTTCGACGAAGCGATCGCGCGCGTCGATCGATGCCAGTCGTGCCACATGGGAATCGACAAGCGAGGGTTCGAGGACGCGCCGCAGCCGTTTCGGACCCATTCCAACTTCGACGCGATCATCGGTAAGCATCCGACCGACAAGCTTGCCTGCACGCCTTGCCACGAAGGACAGGGGCCCGCGGTCAACTCCGTCGCGATGGCGCACGGGGACATCGAGCACTGGGATCATCCGCTGTTGATGGCCGACCAGATGCAATCGCGATGCATCAAATGCCATCTCGACGTCGGATCGCTGCGCAACAAGGATGACCAGCAAATCGCCGTTAACTGGGTGCAAGGCGAACGGACGTTCCAGCAGATGGGCTGCGCGGGATGCCATCTGGCGGCGGGCTATGAAGACATGCCGAAGATTGGCCCATATCTGAAGCTGGCAAGCGCCAAGCTCGATCCGTCATGGACGGTGCGATGGATCACGGATCCGCATGAGTTCCGTCCGCACACCCGCATGCCGAACTTCATGTTCTCGCGCGACGAAGCGACGCAAATCGCCGCTTTTATTCTCTCCAGTTCGGGCAAGGAGTCGGACGATTGGCTCAAAGCGCATCCCGAGTTGCCGACGCTGGAGCAGGACATCAAGAATCCGGCGTTCGTCGAGGAAGGCAAAGGACTATTCGAATCGGTGGGATGCAAAGCGTGCCACGCGATTGAGCCCGATCAGATCGGCACTCCGGTGGGCGACGATGCGAACTTCATTCCCGCCGCGGCTCGCACGGCCAAGGACTTTGCTCCCAACCTGAGCAGGATCGCGGAGAAGACCGGCGCGAGCTGGATCTATACGTGGCTCAAGAATCCGCGCGACTTCTCCCCGCACACGGCGATGCCGTCGCTGCGTCTTTCAGATCACGAAGCCGAAGCGCTGACCGCGTTCCTGATGACGCATGGCCAGAAGAAGGAAGACGCCGGCGTAGAGCAGGCGCTGAAGGATCCCACGAATATCAGCAAGGGCGAGTCGCTGGTCAGGAAATACGGATGCTTTGGGTGCCACGAGATCGAAGGCATGGACAAGGAATCGAGAATCGGCGTCGAGCTGACGACCTTCGGTTCCAAGCATGTCGACGAACTGTTCTTCGGCGATACCACCAATATCCCCGAGACCTGGAATGACTGGACCTTCCACAAGCTGCAGATGCCGCGCATCTACGCGACCAAGGACGTCGAGCAGTTGATGCCCAACTTCGACTTCCAGGACGCGGACATCGTGAACCTGCGCGTGTTCCTGGCCAGCCTGACCGACGGGAAGGTGCTGGAGAAATATCGCGCGCCCGGCACGCAGAAGCAGGATGAAGTCGTCGACGGCCGCCGGATGGTGAATTACTACAACTGCGTCGGCTGCCACATAATCGAGAATCGCGGCGGCTATATCCGGCGCTTCTATTCCGAGGACGACATCAACTTCGCGCCGCCGATCCTAAACGGAGAAGGCTTGAAGGTACAGCCCGAGTGGCTCTTCACCTTCCTGCAGGGGCCGACCCCAATCCGTCCCTGGCTGAAAGTGCGGATGCCGACGTTTCATTTCACCAACCACGAAGACGACACGATCGTGAATTACTTCACGTCACTCTCGGACATTCAGGTGCCGTACGAATTTCTCAACACCAATCTGATCCCCGAGCCGACGCTCGAGGCTGGCGTCAAACTGATGTCGAAGGACTACTTCAACTGCTTCAGTTGCCATCAGCAGGGCGACACGAAGCCGGAAGGTCCGCCGTCCGGATGGGCGCCCGATCTTGCACTTGCGCACGCCCGGCTGAATCCGGACTGGATCCTCGTCTGGTTGAAGAATCCGCAGGCGGTTCAGCCCAACACCAAGATGCCATCGTTCTATCCGGGAGGTCCGGACGACATCCTGGGCGGCAATGAGGACCAACAGATCAAGGCGATTCGCGATTATATATTCTGGTTTGGAACTCACCCGGGCCAGGCACTGCCGTCGCATGTGGCGTCGGCGACACCGCTCAAAGTGACGCGCAAGTAGGAAAATCAAAGGTCCGGCTGTTCCGGAACCTGAAGAGATTTCTCAGGAGGGACTTAAATGAAAAGGTTTGCGGTAGTGGTTGCGGCCTGTGCGGCCGTCGCGATTGGACTGGGAGTCTATGAGGCTGCGGCGGACAACGGCGGCACCATAAGCGGCACTGTCAAGTACGATGGCGCTGTGCCGGCGGAAAAGAAGGTCGATATCACCAAGGACAAGGACGTTTGCGGACTGAAGCCGCACTTCGAGGAAGGGCTGATCGTCAGCAGCAGCGGTGGAATCGCGAATGCGGTCGTAGTGCTCAAGGACGCCAAGGGGACGGTGAAGCCGGAAGAAGTGAAGTTTGACCAAAAGGGGTGCGACTATTCGCCGCACGTGCTCGCATTCCCCGCGGGATCGACCGTCGACATCATGAACGACGACGGCATCCTCCATAACATCCATACCTATTCGACCGTGAATCCTCCCTTCAACATGGCGCAGCCCAAGTTCAAGAAGGAAATTCAGAAGGTGATCGACAAGCCGGAGATCATCAAGGTCAACTGCGATGCGCACGGCTGGATGCATGGATGGTGGTACGTAACTGATACGCCGTACTACGCGGTGACCGACGACAACGGCAACTTCACGATCAAGGACGTGCCGCCGGGGACGTACACGATCGAAGTATGGCAGGAAAAGCTCGGCACCCAGGACCAGAAGGTCGACGTGAAAGCCGGCGCGACCGCGACCTCCGACTTCTCGCTGAAACCGAAGGGCTAGGCGCGAAAACCGCATCGGCGGTTTACAGAGATTGTACAGACTCGCCGCGGGGCATCGCTCCGCGGCGAGTCTCTTTTTTCGCCGACAAGCGGGATCGCGCCGTTTGGCTTTCGCCGCATTGAAGACCGCAGTAAACTCCCGCTTCGCATGGCAACGCTCAAACGATTGGATCGTCTCGATGTCGCAACGGCGGACCTTGCCGACGCGGCGTCGGTTTATCGGAAGAACTTCGGATTCGAAGTGGTCAGCGCGGCCGACGGCAAGACCGCGAGCGTTCGTATCGGCGATTCCGAGATCAAACTCTCCGCTGGCGAAGTGGTCCAGGAGCTTATCGCAAAATCGGGCGAGGGTATGTTCGGGCTATGGCTGGAGGCCGATGACGTCGATGCGGTTGCCGCGGCGCTCAAGAAGGCGGGCATCGAGCCCGGCGCGATTCGAAAGGAGCAGGGCCGCCGCGTTCTTGCGATCGACCCGAAGCACGCCAATCAGGTTCCGCTCTTCATCTTCGATCGCAAAGGTGAGATTTAACACCGTCTTACGGGAAGCGCCCGCGTCTTCGGTTCCGAATGACACAACTCTCGGCGGATCGGACATGGTAGGTGGTGATCTGAAACTGCGCATTCACCGTAACCGCATGCAGTCGCGAAATCTAAGAATCACCGTTGCTGCGCCGGCCGACGGTGTGGATGCGATTCCGCTCCTTCTGGCACAACTGCGGGAGCATCGAATCATGACGCCGCGTCGGCGAATTGAGTACGCGGTCGAAGGTTTGCTCGGCAATCCGGACCGCGGATTCATCCTCATCGCCAGGCTCGATGGAGCTTCGATCGGTGTCGCATATGTTTTCGCGGCAATGGGTCCTCGAACACGGCGGCGGTGCCGCGTGGCTCGAAGAACTATACGTCTCGCCGGAGCATCGCGGCGGTGGGATCGGGCGTGCGATGTTGCTGGCTGTCATCCGCCATGCGCGGAAGATCGGATGTCACGCTGTCGATCTTGAGGTCGAGCGCGCCCACCGCCGCGCGGAGCATCTCTATGAGCGCGAGCGCTTCGAACGACTCACGCGGGCTCGCTTCGCAAGAATTCTGTAGATCAGGCCGGCTCGACGGAGACCGGAATGGGATTCACCCGCGTGGCTGTTAGCCGCACGGTGCCAACGTTTGCGAGAGTTAGCCACGACGATTATTCGGCTCGTGCGCTACTCCATTCGGCGATCACGTCACCGCTTGCCGGATCGATGCGGATCGCGGGCGATGGCGCCAGATTACAGGTTGCGCCGCTGACGCATCTGCCCGTCCGGATATCGAAACGATAGCCGTGCCATGGGCACTCGATCGTCCCGCCTTCCAGTCGTGCGTCCCCTAGCGGGCCGAGCGAATGTGGGCATCTAGTGGAATAGGCGATCAAATCGCCGCCGATCTCGACGATGCGGAATCGCCGCCCATCGAGCTCGAGGTCGAGCGGCAGGCGCGCACGAATATCCGCGATACCGCCAATGAGCGAGCGCGTCTGGGCGCGCGGAGCTGAACCGTCACGAACTCGATCGAGTTCGCGCTCGCGGGTGGTCATCATCTCGACGTCTTCGTCATAAAGCCGCGCGTACAGGGTCTGGTAGTATTCGGCCAGTTTCGGCACGCGCTCGTCGCTGGCCCCAGGCACGAAAAAGTCCACGACGATCATCGTCCGCCGTTCGCCCGTCGAGAACGCATGCGTCCAGATCTCGGTGCCGGTGCCCGGTCCATCGAGCGTGCTGGTGATCCATCTGCGGCAGTCGCGGTTGAGCTTGAGCTCGATTACGAACGCGCGACGCTCGTCGTGAGGATGACTCCACACGCGGGCGCGAAAACCCCATTTGCCTGCGTCGATGGGCTCGATTCGGGAGAAGGTGGTGCGATGCAGATAGGGCAGGTGTTCCCAGTCGATCGCGTTTTCGTAGAGACGTTCGAGGCTGACCGGAAGTTCGCGACGATAGGTGCCGATGTGCGGAAGTCTGGCACCCACTCGCGTTACACTTCTTCGACGAACATCGCGCGGACGGCTTCTTCGAGCTTGTGGGTCAGCTTGGTCCGGTTGGCGCTTTTCATCTCCGCGGTCGGAATCGGCGTGCCGATCGTCATGCGCATCCTGCCGCCCGGCACTACTACCTTTGCCCCGCGGGGAAAGAACGCGCCCGAACCGCTGATCGCCATCGGCACCACCGGGAGTTTGGTCAGCGCGGCCAGCCACGCGGCGCCGTCTTCGAAATCGTGCACGCGATTGTCGTTGTAGCGATGCCCCTCGGCGAAGACGCAGACGCTGAAACCCCTGCGCGCGCTTTCGATCGCTTTGCGAATCGCCTTGCCGCCGGCTTGCCGGTCGATGACTATGTGACCGCCATGCAGAAGTGCGTAACCGACGATGGGAATTTTCAGTAATTCCTTCTTGCCGACGAAGCGGATATCACCCGGCATGTATGCAGCCGACGCGAAAATGTCGAAGAAGCTCTGATGATTGCTGACCAGGACGTAGGGTCCGATGCCCTTGAGATTTTCCATTCCCTGGATTTCGACTTTTACGCCGCAGGTCTTGATGAGCGACCGCGCCCAGCCTCGGCTCAAAAGCGTTACCGCTCGCGTCCATCCGAAACGCGCAGAGAGAGCGGTCGGCACGGCGAACATCGCCGTAAGCACCACGCAAGTTATGGTTGCCGCAACTCCCCATATGGTCTTGAAGAGACCAGCCTGCGGCTGCCACGCATCAGTCGCTTCAACCTGATTTGCCATCGCGCCCGCATTATAGCTGCGAACCGGGCGGATCAACCAGCGCATCGCATTAAGAAGCTCACGGATTAGTGCGATCACGGACTTCACATTGACACCGCCTAATGTGACTGATACTTCAAAATCAGTTGCGCCGATAAGTCCGAAGCGCGTTGCGCGCGCCCAGCTATGACGATTCGGCGGCGGTGAAGGGACGCGATGGAAGGACACATCTCCGGTCTTCAGCAATTTCTGGAAATCCTCGTTCAGCCCGACAACATCCCGATCATGGGGATGATGTTGCTGGTGCTGTTTTTCACCTACGTTGCGCTCAAGCAGGCTCGCCGCAACGACCAGCTGATCGAGCACGGCCAGCGTGACAAGATTATCGAGGAGATGCGCAAGTAACGCGCCCGAAAGGGATTTCGGAATGCCCTACACGATCATCGCGGAGAGTTGCACCGGATGCAGCGCGTGTGAAAAGCGCTGCCCGACCGGTGCGATCTCGGGAATATCCAAGAAGGTCTATTTCATCGAGCCCGCCTCGTGCATCGATTGCGGCGCCTGCGGCGTAATCTGCCCCGACGACGCGATTCTGGACAACAAGAACGTACTCACGCACGTCCTCAAGCGCGCGGAGCGCCCGGTCGCCGTCGTGCATCCGGATAATTGCAACGGATGTGGCGTATGCATCGACGTGTGCCCGTTCGACTGCATCTCGCCTTCGCCGGAAAACAGCGCCTTGTACCTGGGGCGAGTTCGCGTCAACGAAAAGACGTGTGTCGGATGCCTGCTCTGTGAAGAGGTATGCGGATGGGACGGAATTTACATCATGCCGTCCGGCCAGAAAGAAGAGTTCCTCAACTCGCTCGGTTACTCCGGATCGACAGAGGACGCGGCCTAGCCACGGTCGGCTCCACCCCGACATCGAATGAACCGGAGCCGGCCCGTAGGCCGGCTCTCTTGTTTCGCGGCTTATTCGCGGCGGCAGTCTGCGCGCTGGCAATCGTTGGCGCTGTTGCTCCCGTCGCCGCCGAATCGACCAGGGAGTCCGGTTCGGCTACGTCCGCGATGAGTTCCGAGGAAGCGTGTGCCACTATCCGCGAGGCACTGAATAACCTCGCCGAGGCGGAGCACGCGCAGGCGTTCGCGCTCAATCTGGCGCCCGCACAGGATGGTTCCACGGCGATGGTCGAGACGCGGCTCACCGCGATGCTGGATCGTACCAGCCGCCTCCGCGAAACATTGCGCATCGTCCGTCGCGATGCCGCTGCGCAAGATCCAAGTGTCGAGCAATGTACGAAAATAGGACTCCATGCGCTGGTCGAGGCCGAGAAGCTGACTACCAGCGTTGAAGAGGTCTTGTACGGACGCGATTTGAAAGATACTTCGGCGGCGGCCCCGGTCAGGTCAGACGCGCCGCCTGCTGCGCCACCTTGAGCCGGCGCGACGCCCCGCGCGGAGCAATGACAGCGGCAACGGCTAGCAGGATCAGTACGAGCTGCGCGCCTAGCGACTCGATGGTCGGGAACAAACCGATCGCGGGAATCTGCGGAACGTTTGAAATGAAGGACGCGGGTATGATGTTCGCTTCCTGCCAGCTCGCGACGCCCTGGCCAATAAACACGACGGCCAACGCATACAACAGAATCGAGGTGAGCGAGAAAAATTTTCCGAGCGGAATTCGATATGCCGCGCGCGTCAGCACCCAGAAAACCAGGGCAAGCGCGGCGGCGCCAACCACGACTCCCGCAAACACAGCGTGACGTTCGGCCGACTCGGTTGCGCCGGCCGTCAACGCCTGGAAGAAAACTATCGTCTCTCCGCCTTCACGAATAACCGCGAGAAACGCAGTCGCAGCCAGCGCGAATGCGGGCAGAGCGCTACGCTCGGCCTGCTGAACCTTATCTGCGATGAACTGATTCCAGCGATGGGACTGACTCTTGGATGTGAGCCACGAGCTTACGTAGAAGAGGGTCGCGGCGGCCAGAAACTGGAAGACCCCTTCCAGCGTGTCGCTGGCATCATCGCCAATGACGTGATTCACCACCCAGGCCAGCACGATACTCGCGAGCACGGCAGCCAATGCTCCCGCGTATATGTCGCGCGATCGATCGCGGCCGCCGACGTTCCGCGTGCCCGCCGCGAGCGCGATTATCACCAGCAGAGCTTCGAGGCCCTCGCGGACGAGAATGCCGAGCGAGTAAAGGAAATAGGGGATGGCGGTATGGGCCGCTGCTTCCATTTTGAGAATGATTCTCAATTCCGAGATTAATGCGCTATTCATTCGATGTCAATCGCACCCTAACGGCGGCGCTTTTCCCGAGCAGGACATCGCCGCCTTGCGGCATTCGGCAGCCGAGTGTAGTTTCACTTTCGAAGCGGGGCCGCCTTGGAGCGCAGGCCCGCTTCATCCGTTTTTTTGGGGCTGCGATGGACACCTTCGCATCGACGCCGATGCGGCCCGGGTCAGACGCGGCCGGAGGAGAGCGCACTGCAGATGCGCTGCGTTTATTGCCGAAAGCGCGCGGGCTTCGTTCGCAGGGTCTGCGGGCCCTGCGGCAGGGTAATCGTGGTAGTCGAGCGGTCGGGAGGCGAGGTAGGACTGGCCGGGCTGGTTGATTTGTTCCTGGCGGAGGGTCTTACCCGCGATCAGGTTGATGCGGTCCTCGATGCGCAAGTTGATGGGCAGCCCACGCTTCGCGATCGACTCACGGCCAATATGGCCAATGCTCTCATGCGCGGCCTGGGAATGCCCGGGCGGCAATCTCCCGAGGACGTTCAACGCGTGCGCGAATCGATAAAGTCTGGTGGCGGCGCTGGAACCTGGACCAAGGGCGAGACGCCGCCTGGATGGTCGCACTGAGGCGCGGCATGGAAAAGGATCGCAGCGACTTCGCCGTAATGAACCGGATGATCGATCATATCCGGCTGCTGATCGCCGTCGATGATGAAGCGATTCCGGTCAAGAAGAAACTGGAGACGCAGGCGATTCTGAAGGACTTCCAGTTGCTGCTCGCTGAGCCGCCCGAGAGCCAGGAGCGGGGCCGGATCAAGGGCTACTATGACATTCTCTGCCGCGAACTCGCTGAAGAGGCTGATGTTGCGGCGTTGCTCAGCTCGCTGAAGAACTACATCTCGTTTATCTAGGTTCAGGATTGGAGACTCGGATGGCGGTAAGCACGGTTGGAGTGGTAGGCGCGGGCCAGATGGGATCGGGTATTGCACAAGTCACCGCGCAAGCGGGTCTGCGCGTTCTGATGACTGATGTCTCGGCGGAGATGTGCAATCGCGGCGTCGAATCGATCGGACGCAACCTCGATCGGATGATTCAGCGCGGCCGCTTCAAGCCCGAGGACCGCGACCGCGTCGTCGCCAGCGTCGAGACTACGACCAACCTGGAAGATCTTGCGCGCGCCGATTTTGTGATCGAGGCGGTGGTCGAAAGTGAAGACGCGAAGATCGGGCTCTTTCAGAAGCTCGACAAAATCTGCCCGCAGGAAGTGATCTTTGCGTCGAATACCTCGTCGATTTCGATCACCCGGATGGGCGCGCGAACCTCGCGAGCGGATCGGGTAATTGGGATGCATTTCATGAACCCGGTTCCTGCGATGCGGCTGGTCGAGATAATCCGCGGGCTCGCGACTTCGGACGATACGTATCAGGCGACGCGAAAGCTGGCGGAGCGGGTCGGCAAGACGACGATGACCGCGCAGGATTTTCCGGGTTTCATCGTAAATCGCGTCCTGCTCCCCATGATCAATGAAGCCATCTACACGCTTTATGAAGGTGTCGGCGGCGTTACCGATATCGATACCGCGATGAAGCTCGGAACGAATCAGCCGATGGGTCCGCTGGAGCTCGCGGATCTGATCGGGCTGGATACATGTCTGGCAATTATGGAAGTGATGCAGCGCGTGCTCGGCGACGACAAATATCGTCCGTGTCCGCTGCTCAAGAAATACGTCGACGCAGGCTATCTCGGCCGCAAGGTCGGCCGCGGTTTTTATACGTACGATGCGCAAGGAAACCCTATCCCGCCGCCCGGTTAACGCCGGAGCGGCCCGGGCGCGGATGCGCTCATAGCGGGAGGTATGCGTATGGCGGTCAAGGCTTTCATTCTTATCGACACCTCGCCGGGCAAGGCGCGCGAAGTGGCAACGCGAATCAGACAGGTGCAAGGTGTGTCGGTCGCGCACGCCGTCACCGGACCCCACGATATAATCGCGATCGCCGAGGCCGCCGACGTGACGGCGCTGGGGGAGTTGGTGGTGCAGAAGATTCAGAGCGTGCCGGGAGTGAATCGAAGCCTGACTTCGATTGTTGCAGACTGAACCGCACGGAAAATCAAGTAATCGCAGGAAGACGTAGTATCGATGGCTGAATTACCGGTAATCAAGCGGCTCAAGAAAGAACTGGAAGTTCTCAAGCGCGAGCTTACGATTGACCTTCCAAAGGAACTCGAACGCGCCCGCGCGCACGGCGATCTCTCCGAGAACGCCGAATGGGCGATGGCGAAGCAGCGCCAGGAATTCCTGCGCGCCCGCGTCTCCAACATGGAGGTGCGCATCGCCGAGCTCACCACCATCGACCTCGAATCGATTCCGCGCGACACGGTCGGGCTCGGCAGCCGCGTGCGGCTCGAAGACCTCGATGAGGGCGGGGAGATCGAGTACGAGATCGTGGTACCGGAAGAAGTGGACGGCGCGCAGAATCGCATTTCGCTTTCTTCGCCTTTGGGACGCGCGCTGATCGGCAAGACCGAAGAGGACGATATCGAAGTTGTCACTCCCAAGGGCAAGCGCGCCTACCTCGTGGTAAAGCTGACAACCATCCACGTCCTGCTGACGCTGGAAAGCGAAAGCGGCTCAGGCCGGTAAGCGGCCCTATTTCTGTCAGGGAGAAGTTAGGGCCGCCTTGAGCGAGTGCCAGAGAATCGAGTAGGTACAACTACTTCATTTCTGGAGCTGCCGAATTCATACGCTGCGCATTGATGAAGCGTGGGTTCGCAACTTCATTCCGCCACATCTTCAAAACGCGCGGCCGTTGAGCCAGCCGCGTATCGGGCCATTCTGAGCCAGGCAGTAGTTGTTGCAGTCGACGCGAATCGACCGCAATAGACTGACGCCTTTTATTTCGGGCTGTGCCGCAATTAGTTCTACGAGAGAGCCAAACCATTGGAGCGCTTCGGCTTCGGAGCGCGGGCCTCGGACGCGCTTGGGATCGTCCATCGCGAAAACCGGAGCGGCTTCGCCAATCAGGACGGGCTTGCGATGCTTGCGCGCTTCATCGAGGAATCGCACGGTCCCCGGGCGCGAGAAATCGTCCATACGGAACGGGTCGATGCTCCACCAATCGACAACGTCGTCGCCGGGATACCACGCCATGAAGTCGCGGTTATCCAGACCTACCGCCGTTGCGTTCCATATCGCTGCTACATTCGATGCATTCGAACCAGCCATGATTCCGGCAATACGGCGAAACGCGACGCGGTAGTTTGCGGAATCGTATGGTGTCCAGGGATTATTGAACTCGTAGCCTATCCTCAGCAGCACCGGCACGTGCGCATCGCGCACTGCCGCCGCGAGCCTTTGCAATTCAGCGTCGCGTTTGCCCGCGGCCACCTCGGGGGTGAAGCTCTGAAAGTACAGTCCGACCTGCGCGACAAACGGAGGATGGGATTTTACGAAGCGACCTTATCGATCGATAAAACCCGAGAGAATCGAATTGTCCGGCGCGACGTAAAACGAAATCATCTCCGGCCCGTAAGGCGCCATCTCTCCTTCGTAGAGGGCGAGATCGTGAGCTTCGCCATCGCCTGCTGGATCGCCGCGTGCCCAGGCATCGGAGAACTGACCCCATCCGTGCAGCGTCTTACCTGCAGGCGGCTCCAACCGCGCCCCGAGGAAGACGGGTTGACCGTTCACAGTCGCAGGGCCTGCGATGATTGCAACGAAGACAGCGACGATAATCCCTCTTCCTGATCGGGAAAGGATCTGAGAGCGATCGGATGGCGCGATCAGAAGCAGGTCACTTCTCTGGGGCGGTGATGTCGACGGTGCTTTCCTGGCCGGCTTTGACCTCTACATACTCTGCGTGTTCGCCGCCCCATACGGAATATTTGCCCGGCTGCACCGAGAAATTGAATTTGCCGTTGGCGTCGGTTTTCGTTCGCGCCGCTATATTGCCAGTGTCGGAGTCAATCAATGTAATTTCGCGATCGGCCAGGGGCGGTCCGATGTGAGTCGAGTCGTAGTGCTTTACGCCGTGCACCGTGCCGGTAACGGTTCCGGGCGCAGGCTGCATAGCGCCGCATCCGGAGACTATGGCGACCAGCAGGAACATCGCGTAAGGCCGTAGCTTCATCGCTGTCCTCCTTGTCTCCGCTAATCCCGATACATCGCGTCGATCGCTTCCCGGTAATGCTCCTGCACGATCTTGCGGCGCAGCTTCATCGTCGGTGTCAGTTCACCGTTCTCTTGCGAAAAAGGTTGTACGACCAACGTAAACGCGCTGATCGCCTCCACGTCCGACAGTGGTTTGTTGAATTCGCGCAACTTGGCCTGGAAGAACTGGCGTAACGCGGGCGACTGAACCAATTCCTGCGGCGGCTTCTTTTTCAGCCCGTTCTTTGCGAGGTAGTCGCCCAGGTTCTCGAGATCCGGGACCAGCAACGCCGCCAGGTGCTTGCGGCGATCGCCGATCACGCACGCCTGCGCGATATGGGGATCGCTCGCAAGCCGCGTTTCCAGGTTGGCCGGCGAAATATTCTTGCCCCCCGACAGCACGATGATTTCCTTCTTCCGATCGGTGATCGCGATGTAGCCTTCCGAATCGATCGAGGCGACATCGCCCGTATGCAGCCATCCTTCAGCGTCGATTGCTTCGCGCGTCTCGTCGTCGCGCTGGAAGTAGCCCTTCATGATATTGGGACCGCGCAGTAGCAATTCACCATCGGAAGCGGTCTTTGCCTCAACATGCTCGAGCGCCAGACCCACCGTGCCGATTTTGATTTTTCCGTTGATCGGATTTACTGCGACGACCGGCGCGGCCTCGGTGAGGCCGTAACCTTCCACTATCGGGACTTCCGCCGCGGCCAGAAAGCGGAAGATGTCCTTGGGTAGCGGCGCGCCGCCCGAAATAAGGCATCGGAGCTTCGCGCCGAACAAGCCGCGAATTCGCTGGAACACCAGCGGCCGGAAGATTGCCATCGCCAGCGCGAGATGCAGCGGCACCGCCTTGCGTCGATGGCGATACTCGGTCGCGCGCGATCCGACTGCGAGCGCCGCGTTGAAGAGCTTGCGGCGCAGGGGAGGGCTCGACTCGACGTTCTTCATTACGCGGCTGTAAATCACCTCGAGCAGGCGCGGCACGGTAAGAACGATCGTCGGCTGAATTTCGAGCAGGTTCGACGCGATCGAGGCGAGGCCCTCGGCGAACGCAATCGTGCCGCCCGCGATCATTACCGTGTAGTAGCCGGCGGTGCGTTCGAACGAATGCGCGATCGGCAGGAACGAGAGCGTCATGTCGGTCTCGCAGAGGGCCAGCGCTATCTGCGAATCGGCGCAATTGGCGAGCAGATTGCCGTGCGTGAGCATCACGCCCTTCGACGATCCTGTCGTGCCCGACGTGTAGATGATCGTCGCTAGGTCTTCGCGCGATCCTTCCACGATTCCGGCGGGCGCCTCTTCGCTCATCGCGGCCATCGTCATGACCCGAGGCCCGCCATTTTGCGCTGCTTCCCCGACCGCATCGCGATGCATCGCGATAATCGTGCTCATCTGCGGCAGTGATGGTGCCAGACCGCGAAGCTTCTTAACGTGGTCGGCGCCGTTAGCCGCCACGACCTTGGCGCCCGAGTCGGCAATGACGTGACGGGTCTCATCGACGCCGCTGGTCGTGTAAAGCGGAACCACGACCCCGCCCAACCCCAGAACCGCCAGATCGACAATCACCCACTGGGGAGAGTTGTCGGAGAGAATTGCGACTCGATCGCCCGGCCGGACTCCGAGTTTCTGCAGTCCCGCCCGCAGACGGCCGGCGGCTTCCGCGATTTCGTTCCACGAATGGTCGTGCCAGGCCTTGTCGTACTTGTCCTTCAGAAAAGTACG
The DNA here is from genome assembly GCA_052146355.1 of Binataceae bacterium (SeqCode). GTDB lineage: Bacteria > Desulfobacterota > Binatia > Binatales > Binataceae > JAFAHS01. Next base: position 30,273 of record JBKQNE010000093.1, read on the forward strand.
CGTGCCGTATTTTTGCGCTTGATGCTCGAATGCTTGGCCGAGCGTCGAGAAGTTTTCAGGCATATGGCCCTCTCTCCCTGACAAGAACAAGGGATTTGTAGCCGAAAGGCCGCGTGCCGCCAATCACCATGCTCGCGGCCCTTTCCCCGATTAGCTGGCATCATTGCCGCATCAAGGGGATCTCTCGCCAGTCGGCTCTCGCGAGGGCCCGCATCTGCGATTGCCAACTCACAGCGCAATCGGCCTGGTTATCCACAGGTTCGGCGCAAGTGTCCGTAAACGCTGGCAAAATCAAAATGCGATTGCTATCTTGCGTTAGTTTTGGATGAATGACGGAGCGAAAATTTTTCATTTCACTAATCGCTCCGCTGATGAGCATAATCGCGCCAAATTTATGCGCCGTAGACCAGATGCACGGGCGTTATCAGCGCGATGCATGCAGGCTTCGGGGCAGGGTAAGAGCGCGCACTGATCGCGCGTAGGGGGTTAGGGTTTCAGATGCTCGAGCATTTGTATTTCCCGCACGATATCTCGACCTTTGGTCCGCAAGTAGACTGGTTGTTCCTCCTCATATTCTGGATCGTCGTCATAACCTGGGCGGCGGTGATGGTCGCGATGGTCGTCTTCATGTTCAAGTACCGCCATCGTCCCGGACGTAAAGCCGAATATATCGAGGGCAACACGCGGCTCGAGATAGTTTGGACCACTGTGACGGCGGTTATCATGATCGCGCTTGCTCTGATGAGCAAATCGACGTGGGCCGAGATCAAGGAACATGGGCCGCCGGGCCAGGTCTTCTACAAAGTCGCTGCCAAGCAGTTCAACTGGGAAATCACCTATCCCGGTCCCGACGGCAAATTCGACAGCAAGGCGATCACCGTCGAGAACGAGATGCATGTACCCGTCAACCAGGTCGTGCGAATCGATCTCACTTCCAAGGACGTCATCCACAGCTTCTTCGTGCCGAATATGCGCCTCAAGCAGGACGCCGTGCCGGGACGAACGATCCACGTCTGGTTCCAGGCCAAGGAACCTGGTCAGTACGCCATTCCATGCGCGGAACTTTGCGGCTTCGGCCATTCCGGAATGCAGGGCACGCTGACGGTGGAGTCCGAGGCCGACTTCCAGAAGTGGCTCAAGGACCAGTACGCCAACCAATAATGTTGGAATCGCCGGACACCACGGCGCGCGCAGGAGAGATCCTTAGATGAGCAGCACGGCAGCGGTTGCGATACACGGCGCCCACGACGAGCATCACCAGCTCGGCTTTTGGCGCACCTATATCTTTTCCGAAGACCACAAGATGATCGGGCGCCAGTTCCTTTTCGTGGCGCTCTTCATGATGTCGATCGGCGGCCTCATGGCGATGCTGATGCGGCTGGACCTGGCGTGGCCAGACACGCAATTCAGCTTCCTTAGCATCCTGCCTCAGTCGCTGCAGAACGACAGCGCTATCACCGCCAACACCTACAACGCCGAGTTCACGATGCACGCCACGATCATGATCTTCTTCGTGGTGATGCCGATCCTGGTCGGATGCTTTGGCAACTTCCTGATTCCGCTGATGATCGGTGCGCGCGACATGGCGTTTCCAAAGCTCAATATGCTGTCGTTCTGGGTGAGTGCGGGCGCCGGCGTAATCATGATGGCGTCGTTCTGGGTACTGGGCGGTCCGGCCGCCGCGGGATGGACTTCCTACGCGCCGCTGAGCGCCGTTCCGCTCTATACCGGGGTCGATTGGGGCCAAAACCTCTGGTGCATCAGCCTCATCGTACTTGGCGTCGGCTCCCTGATGGGCTCGATCAACTACATCACGACGATCATCAACATGCGCGCCAAGGGAATGTACTTCTTCCGCCTGCCGCTGGTCATCTGGTCGCTGTTCATCACCGCGATCCTGCTGCTGCTGGCGCTGCCGGTGCTGACCACCGCGCTGGCGTTGCTGCTGTTCGATCGGCTGGGTGGCACGCATTTCTTCCTGCCCGGCGGCGGCGGCGAGCCGCTTCTGTGGCAGCATCTGTTCTGGTTCTTCGGCCATCCCGAGGTTTACATCATGATTCTGCCCGGGATGGGCATAGCGTCGGAACTGATCGCGACCTTCTCGCGCAAGCCGATTTTCGGTTACCGCGCGATGGCCTATGCGATGATCGCGATTGCGTTCCTGTCCTGGATCGTTTGGGGCCATCACATGTTCCAGTCGGGCATGGATCCGGCGCTGGGCACGGGATTCATGCTGACCACGATGGTGATAGGCGTGCCGTCGGCGATTAAGACCTTCAACTGGCTCGGCACGCTCTATAAGGGCGACATTCATTACACGGCGGCGATGCTTAATGGACTCTCGTTCGTCGCGATGTTCGTTATCGGCGGTTTGTCGGGAATTTTCATGGCCTGCACCCCCGTCGATATGTATATCCACGACACCTACTTCATCGTCGCGCACATCCACTACGTGCTGTTCGGTGGAAGCCTGTTCGCGATCTTCGGCGGAATCACTTACTGGTTTCCCAAAATGTTCGGACGTATGATGAACGAGAAACTTGGCAAGGTTCACTTCTGGATCACGTTCGTCGCGTTCAATTGCACGTTTTTCCCGATGCACATTCTGGGTATGGGCGGCCATATGCGCCGGATTTACAATCCGCAGCAGTATGATTTTCTGAAGCCGCTGATACCCATCAACATGTTCATCTCGATCAGCGCCTTCGTGCTCGGCGCCGCGCAGTTCCTCCTCCTGGCGAACATCATCTGGAGCTACTTCAAGGGCGAAAAAGCGAGCGAGAACCCGTGGCACGCGAACACTCTCGAATGGAGCGCGCCATCGCCTCCGGGACACGGCAATTGGCCCGGCGCTATTCCGGTCGTGTATCGCGGGCCCTACGAGTACAGCTCGCCCGAATCGGCGGAGGATTACCTACCGCAATGGCAGCCCCCCGAACACGCGACCGCGGCTGCGGATTGAGGGCAGGGCTTATAACCGCGGATGGTTGATACACAAACTCAGGGCAACGCCACGCGCGCGCTGCATCGCTTCGCGATGATCGCGGTGGGGGCGACCTTTTGCCTCATCTTTGTGGGCGGTCTGGTCACGTCGACCGGGTCGGCGCTCGCGGTGCCGGACTGGCCGCTAGCTTACGGCAAGCTCATACCCGCGTGGCAAGGCGGAATTCGTTTCGAATTTGGCCATCGGGTCGTCGCGGGTTTCGTCGTAATCCTGACTCTAATCCTGATGGCGTGGGCGCTGCGCGTCGAAGGGCGCAAATGGGTTCGCAACACGGCGTTGGCAGCTTTCGGCTTGATAATCGTGCAGGCGGTGCTCGGCGGCATTACCGTGTTATTCGAGCTCCCACTCGCAATCGCGGTGACGCATGCGGCTACGGCGCAGGCGTTTTTCTGCGTGATGGTCGCGATCGTGATCTTCACGAATCCGCGATGGGAGCAGACTGCGCATCGCGACGAATCGGCCGCGCGCCCGCCACTTGCGGCCCTGGCGGGCATCACGACCGCGATTATCTACGCGCAGATTCTGGTCGGCGCGTTGATGCGCCATCTGGGCGCCGGGCTTGCCATTCCCGACTTCCCGCTCGCGTTTGGACAGGTCGTGCCGCCGTACTGGAACGAATACATCGCGGTGAATTTTGCGCATCGCATTGGAGCCGTGATCGTCGCGACCATGATCATCTGGACGGTCGCGCGCGTGCTCAGAGCTCATCGCGACGATGCGCAGTTGCGCCGTCCCGCGCTTGGCCTGGCTTTGCTGCTGGTGCTGCAGGTTTGCCTGGGTGCGTTGACGATCTGGAGCGGCCGTTCGGTTATTCCGACGACGAGTCACGTTGCGGTTGGCGCCGCGGTCCTGGCGACGGGTCTCACGCTGACGATTCGCGCCTATCATCTCTTCGGTCTGCCGCGTCGCGGTGAACTGTCAGCCGCGTCCGATCGGCGCATCGTCGCGCATCGGGTTTCAGCATGAACGCGAAGGCCGCAGTAATTCGCTCGGACGCGGCTGGCGCGCATGGACGGCTGGCCGCCTATTCAGAGCTGACGAAGCCGCGGATCGTCTTGATGGTGCTGGTGACGACGCTGGCAGGCTTTTATCTCGCAGCGCCCGGCGGACTGGACCTCACGCTCGCATTCAATGTGATTGTCGGCACCGCGCTGGCTGCCGCCGGTACCCTGGCTCTCAATCAATACGTGGAGCGGGAGACGGACGCGCTGATGCTGCGCACGCAGCATCGTCCGTTGCCGGACGGCCGCATGCGCCCCGCGGAGGCGTTGGTGTTTGGTCTGGTGACGACTGGCGGCGGATTGATTTACCTGGCGCTCGCCACCAATTGGCTTTGCACCGCCGTGACCGCATCGATCACCCTCATCTACCTACTGGCCTACACGCCGCTCAAAAAGGTGACCTGGGCTTGCGATATCGTCGGTGCGATTCCGGGGGCGCTGCCTCCGGTTGCAGGGTGGGCGGCGGTGCGGGGAGATCTCGCGGCGCAGCCGCTGGTGATGTTCGCGATCATGTTCCTATGGCAGTTGCCGCACACGTTCGCCGTCGCGCGTCTTTATCGTACGGACTACGAGCGGGCGGGAATCAAGCTGCTGCCGGGAGACGCGCGATGGGGCAATCCGTCGGACTTCATCGTGATAGCCGCCAGCATCGCGCTTATCGTCGTCGGGAGCGCGCCCGCGCTGATGGGATTGGCGGGGATGCCGTATCTGATCATCGCGGCGGCGCTGGGATTCGGGATGCTGGCGTTTGGAGTTGCGATGGTTCGTGCGCCCGAGAAGCCGCAGTCCGCGCGCAGGCTGCTGTTCGCGTCGCTCGTCTATTTGCCGGTCGTGCTCTTGATGATGGTGGTGGACAAGGTCTGAGGGTTTAACGATGGCATCGCTCGTGAGCCGCCCTGACGTCAGAGATGAGAACCGCAAGGTGCTGCGGATCATCCTTGGCGTGATGGTGTTCCTGGTGATGGTGTCGATAGCGACGATAGTGCTGAAGCATCGAGGATGATTCGCGCGTGACAGCTTCGACCGCCAAAGTTCGCCCGTTCATCGCGCCCCAGCGCAGGCCGTCGTTTCGCGATGCCGGCGGCGACGAGCGCGAGCGGCCGTTTATTCCGAGCGGGATGCTCGCCGTGCTGATGCTGATCGCATCCGAGATGATGCTCTTCAGCGGTCTGATCGGATCTTTCCTCATATTTCGCTTGTCGGCCCCGTTCTGGCCGCCGCCTGCGCTGCCGCGGCTGCCGCTCAGGGTCACCTGGATAAACACCTGCGTGCTGATAGTGAGCGCGGTCACGATGTATCTCGCGGTGCGCGCGGTTCATCAGAGCCGCCAGCGGCTGCTTCGCCGATGGCTGATCGTCACGTGCGTCCTGGGCACTCTGTTCCTGGCAATCCAGGGCTCGGAATGGGTCCGGCTGGTCGCGCATGGACTCAAGATTTCGAGCGGCAGCTACGGCGGCACTTTCTATTTGTTAATTGGATGCCACGGTCTGCACGTGACCGCGGGAGTGATTTGGCTGTGCAGCGTGGCCGCGGTCGCCATGCGCGGGCGTTACAACGCGCGCAACGCGGCGGGTGTCGAGCGAATCGCCGCCTATTGGTACTTCGTTTGCGCAATATGGCCGGCGCTGTTCGTGCTGGTCTACTTGATGTAGGGCAGCAAGGAGTCGAGGCAATGAAGAATCTACGATCGGGTTCAATTGGCGTGACGATCGCGATGGTGCTCGTGGCATTGGCGCCGCGAATCGCGAGTGCCTGTGCGATGTGCGGATTGCCGCCCGGCGATGCGGCCGGCCATGCCTACAATGCGAGCGTGCTGTTCATGCTCCTCGGCCCGTATTTTACCGTCGCGGCCATGGGGGGCGTCCTGTTTGTGATCTACAAGCGCGCACAGCGCAAGGAACAAGCGGCAGCGGTTTCGGCCGCAAACAGGCGATAACAGAGTTCAACCGACGCAGAGTTTTGGGGCGGGCGTTATCTCAAATTCGGGGAGACGAAGATGAGCGAGGCTGCGGCAGCAGAGATTCACGGACAGGGAGCGGTAGCGGACCAGTACGAAGCGCCGCTCACACCCGGCAATTCCGGAAAGTTGGGAATGTGGACGTTCCTGGCCGGCGACGCGATGACTTTCGGCGCCGGTATCGCGGCGTACGGCGCGCTGCGCTGGCAGAACGTCAACTGGCCGGACCCGGCGGATTGGCTCGGCATTCGACTGACGGCGGTGATGACCTTCATCCTGATCTGTTCCAGCCTCACGATGGTGGAGGCGCTGTCCGGCGTCAGCCACGGTAATATCCGCAAGATGCAGCGCTTCCTTGGGCTGACGGTGTTCGGCGGAATCGCGTTCCTATGTTGCCAGGCCTACGAGTGGCACCATCTGATTTGGGGCGAGCATCTTTCGATCAAGACCAGCTTGTTCAGCGCCACGTTCTTCATCCTGACCGGCTTTCACGGACTGCACGTCACCGGCGGAGTGATCTATCTGGGCACGCTGCTGGTGCGTTCATTCCAGCGGGCGTACACGATCGCGGATGCGAAACTTGTCGAGATCGCCGGTCTGTACTGGCACTTCGTCGATCTCGTGTGGATCTTGATTTTCACCTTCGTGTACCTGATCTAGCGCGCGAGGGGCGGGCACGAATCGAGCGAGAGGGAGGCGAACGATAGAACGATGGCGACCGAGGCGACAGCGGACTCACACGAACAACAGCACGCCAACTACTATGCGATTTTTATTTATCTTTCGGTTTTGACCGGCATCGAACTGCTCGTTTATGGACTGAACTTTCCGACCGTGCTCAAGGTCGGCTTGCTGGTCGCTCTCGCACTGGCCAAAGCGGTGATGGTCGCGATGTATTTCATGCACCTGGCGCTGGAGCGCAAAGGGTTGTGGGTCATCGCGGCGGTGCCGATGGTGCTGGTCGCGTTCTGCTACCTGATGTTGCGACCCGACCTGAGCGCGCGCGCATGGACCAGCGAGCATCATCCGGAACAGCAAATCGGAGTGCATGAAGGCGAGAGCGCACCTGCCCCCGCACCGCCAGCGGACTCATCGGCGCCGCAGTCGTAACTTCACTCTTCTGAGCGAAGCCGGGGACACAACGAAAAGACACACAGGCTGGAAGCCTGTGCCACCATGAATCAGATCGTTTCTTAAGTGGCACAGGCTTCCAGCCTGTGCTTTTCTGCCCTGACAGCAACGGCTGGATCGGTCACGAGAGCACCCTGTTATCGCCCGATGCGCGCAGCTACGATGCGATCGCCTTTGGGGTTGTCATGTCTTACTCTTCGCTAGCGCCGCTCAACGCAGTCCTGAACGGAACCGCGACGGTCCTGCTTCTGGCGGGGTTCGTTTTTATCAAGCGCAAACAGGTCGCGGCGCATCGCGCGTGCATGATCGCGGCGTTGATCGTGTCGGCGGCGTTCCTGACGTCGTACTTGACCTATCACTACCACGTCGGCGACGTGCGCTTCAGCGGCACCGGATGGGTGCGGCCGCTTTATTTCCTGATCCTCATTCCCCACGTGACGCTGGCTGTGATCATCCTTCCGCTCGCGCTTGTCACGGCATACCGCGCGTTGAAAGGCAGGTTCGTGTCGCACAAGCGCATCGCGAAGTGGACCTGGCCGCTGTGGATGTACGTTTCGGTCACCGGCGTGGTGATCTTCTTCATGCTGTACAAGCTTTACACGCCCATCATGCCGTGACGAAGGCTGGCGAGCCGCCGGCCCTACTCGGAAAAAGGGCGTCTATCGGTGTACGTTCTGGCTACGGCGCAGGTAGTCGGCGAACAACGCCGCAAATATCAGGTCGCCGGCCGCCAGACTCGGCAGACGCGGCGACAGCGTGCCTGCAAGCCATAGCCAGCATACTGTTCCGACGACCAGGAGCTTTCCGATAATCCCGAGGGAGATGTAGGCGCGGTACTTCTGTGCGTCGTAAGCGATGCACGCATAGGAGTACCCGAAGCACGCGATCATAACGGCGGTGATGGTGACGAAGACGACGTTTGTTCCAGTTACCGGATCGAGTTCCAGCATCGCGAGCAGCGCGGGCCTCGCAAACAGAGCTGCGCCGGCTATCGCAAAATTGAAAGCCGCGGCGACGGTGAACAATACGCGCGCGTAGGTCTTCACGGCATCTTAGGTTCGAGGTTCTTTCTTCTGGAGTGGCGCCGGCGCCACACTAAGAGAAAGCAATGAAAACAGGCGAGGAGCGGCGCGCACTATGCACGCCGCTCCTCGTCGACGACGCAATATCTACGCCTTCGCGCTAGGACGGTTGGAGACTTCCGCGTGCCAGCGCGCCAGGTTCTTCTGCTCGGGCTGGATTCGGATCGCGCTTGCGCGCCCGAAGTCGACTCCAATCAGGCCGGTGATGTCAGCGATGGTGAAGCGATCGCCCGCGATGAACTTGCGGGTCGCGAGTTCGCTGTCGAGCCATTCGAACCGCTTGATCGCCGCCGCCTCGGCTATTTCACCATAGTCAGGCGCCTGCGGGATGCGGCCCTTGAAAAAGTCGCTGGTGTTGCGGAACGCCGCTGCCACCAGTCCGAGAATCTCGAACTCCATCCGCCGGTTCCACATCTCGATGACCGCCAACTCCCTGGGGTCTTTGCCCATGAGATTGGGCTCTGGATGCAGTCCTTCAAAGTACCGGCAGATTGCGACGGACTCGGCGAGAAAAGTGCCGTCGTCGAATTCCAGCACCGGCAACCCGCCCATCGGGTTCTTCTTCAGAAATTCCGGCTTGCGGTTGTCGCCGGTCGCGATGTTCACCTGCTCGTAAGGAACCTGGATTCCCTTTTCGGCAAGGAAGACGCGAACGCGGCGTGGATTTGGGGCTCCAGTAAAGTCGTAAATCTTCATAGGTTGCAATTTAAAACCGCGACCGGCGATCCGTCAAGCTTGCGCCGCGCACCATCGTCGTGCGGATTCTTTAGGCCTTGGCACTTGGGCGGGCCGACACCGTAGCGTGCCAGCGTCTGAGGTTTGACAGACTGGGAAAAGGCTGTCCTGCAAGATCAGTGAAGAGGTCGATTGCGACCAGAGCCGTGATATCGGCGATCGTGTAGCGATCGGCTGCGATGAACTGGCGCCCCGCCAGTTCAAGGTCCAGGTCGGCCAGACGCCACAAGGCGTAGGCGCGTTGCGCTTCGGCGTAATCCGGAAATTGCGGAAAGCGGCCCTTGAACATCGGGTGAGTGTTCTGGAAATAGCGATCGATCGATCCGAACAGTTCCAATTCCGTCCGGCGATGCCACATCTCGATGAACGCCTGCTCGCGGGTATCGCGGCCCATCAGGTTCGGATTGGGATGCAAGCCTTCCAGATAGCGGCAGATGGCGACTGACTCCGCGAGATATGAACCGTCATCGAGTTCCAGCAGCGGCACCTGGCCCGCAGGATTCTTTTTCAGGAACTCGGGCGTGCGGCTTTGTCGCGCATAGAGATCGACTTCCTGGATGGGAATATTGAGGCCTTTTTCCGCGACGAAAATACGGACCCGGCGCGGATTCGGAGCGACAGAAAAATCGTACAGTTTCATAGTGGATCGCCAATTAAAGTCGATCGCTCTCGAATATCAAAATTGCGATCGATGGATCGCTTCTGCCTAGAGCGCTACCCGCCGATCGACGACGCGGCGGGCTTTGAATTCGGTTCGGGGCAGGGTGCCCGGCGGTTCGATCCGGATGCGCGGGCGCAATTCGCATTTGCGGATAACCTCGGCTTCCAGATGACGGGCGATCTCGGTGACTGCTCCGTCGTCGACGCGAACGCGCGTCTCCGTGACGATCGTGAACGCATCAAGCACGCCTTCGGTCTCGAGCACGATCTGAAACTCGTCGCCGAGCGCTTCGATACCCCTGACGATTTCCTCCACGACGCTGGGAAAGAGCTTCAGGCCGCGGATGTTCAGCATGTCGTCGGCGCGGCCCATGAATCCGCTCACGGCCCGCGCAAAGGTCCGCCCGCAAGCGCATCGCGATGTGTCGAAAGTGGTGAAATCGCCGATCAGAAAGCGGAGCTGCGGCGATCCTTCTGAATTGAGATTGGTGACCACGGTGAGGCCGCGGGCTCCCGGTGCGACCGGTTCCATCGTCTGCGGATCGACCAGCTCCCAAATCTGTAAATCTTCCTGAACGTGCGTTGAGACCGGATCAGCCGCGAGACCCTCGCGGCAGGTAAAGGCCCATCCCGCCGGCACCGCCTCGGTGCATCCGTACACATCGTGGAGCGCGGCGTCCCACGCATCTTCGATACGCTGGCGCGTCGACGGAATTCCCGAAGCCGACTCGCCGCCGCAAATGACCATCCGGATCGAGCTGGCGCGCGGATCCATTCCTGCTGTCCGCATCGCATGGGCGAGATGAAGGGCGTACGACGGCGTCGCGACCAGGATAGTGGGGCGGTAGAGATCGATCATCGCGAGACGCCGCTCGGTCGGCACTCCCCCCGGGACGATCGCAACGTTCATGAGATTGAGGGCGTAGTGCAGCGACCAGAAGAACACGTGGGGATTGTAGTTGGTGCAGGTCAGCGCGACGTGGCCCGCGCGCACACCCATCGCATACAGCGCACGCGCGCTGGTCGTCGCCCAGAGCTTCGCATCGAGCTGGGTGTAGCGGAACGAACGCGGCGTCGCGGTCGTCCCCGAAGTGGAAAAGACCATCCATCCCCGCTGGCGCCAAACTCGGTCGCTGATCGGCGTGTAGGTTCCCCACGGGCGATGGGCGGCCACATCAGCGGCCATCTCGTCTTTGGTCACCACCGGGAACTTCGGCAGATCGGCGTGCGAACGGATGTCAGCGGGTTTGAGTTTCGCGGACCGGAAGCGCGCGCGGTAGAAGGGGCTCTCTTCGTAAAGATAGGGGACCATCGCGCGCAGCTTTTCTTCCTGGATTTCGACGAGTCGCTTGCGCGGCGCCGCTTCCAGCGCGGGCGCCCAAATGCGCGCATGCGCAGGCGCATCGAAGCCCCGCGCGAATTCCTCGAGCACGGCGACCCATTGCTCGCGCGCCGACAGACGCCTAACGCGTATGGCTTTTTTGGAAGCCGGTCTCCGCTTCGTGGGCCGCATCGCGCGATGGCTATTCAGTTCCGAGGCGGGGATCGTCCGCGGCGACACATTGTGCAAGCTGCCAGGCTTGCGCGACCGCGAGGATGTTGCCGTTGGGGTCCTGATCAGGATGCTCGTTCGCAAATTTGATCCGCCGGGGAGCTTCGGCCAGCAGTTGGTCTTTCTGCTTGATGCAATCTGCTTGCGTGTCGAATGTCTTCTGGGTGTCCCACTTGTCCATTGGTGCATTGAGATCATTGAACGCACGGGGATGACTGCCCATCGGGCTGAAGACCGGAGGAATCAGCAGATACCATGCAACAAGGGTGATCGAACCGGCGTGGCGAATCGTCATGCGAGGCATTCCAAGGATCGAACTTGACAGGGGAGTTTCCTTCCCGAGTCTCGATTCAGAGAATCTTCTGAACCTGGTTACAGTCGGTTGATGGCCCTAGATATCTCTTCATGTTGAGTTTTCCAGTTCTCAGGAGAAAGACTAAGTGGGACAGGTTCGGGCCACCACCATTTTCTCGGCCATTTTGAGCGATCTGAGAGCCTCCCTTGGAGGGCGTGTAGGGTCAGATTTGTCGAAATCGCGCGCAACGTGTTCACGGCCAGGTCGGAATACCCCCTGACCGACCCAAGGTTGCCTGCTGTGTGGCCTTCAGCCCTGGAGTCATGTGTCGAATTTTTCAGATGCTTCTGATGAATTCCGAATACTTTTTCCGAATGTACTCGGTCGGGTCGTGACCGCGATTTGCTATTTCTACCATCCTTCGCAGGTCGTCGTCGCAGATAAAGAGAGCTCCGCGTTCCTGGGAGAAGTTTTTGCAGAGGGTCCTATTGAACGCGCGGATTGCATGTGATGGTTCTGACCTGCATACGATGAATCCCCATAGGCCCAGGACTGGTTTCAAGTAGCAGTAAAGTTGCCTTAAGTCTTCGCGTGTAAGGCTGTCGGTATTCTTGCAGTCCACAACTATCTCTGAGGCCCTGTATTTGTCCTTGAGCTCTTTCCAGAACCCGGATTCGGCACGGTTCGCCAGCAGAAGGTCTCGAATTTCGACGCCCTCATCCTCAGGGTAGGTGCGAACCTGAGATTGCGCCTCGCCGAGATCGCGATGGAAGAGAAAGTTAAAGACAACTCGTACTTGACGCTCGTACTCTCTGAAATGCTCTCGGCCAGCCGGGATCGTTTCCCGGATGCGTCTGACTTCTTGTTCGATGAGGGAGCCGGCGGCCGCACGCGAGATTGCGATGCCGGCTGCTACTTCGATCTCAGCACGTCTTCGAGTCCACATCCCTGGGTAGGTGCCGCCTCTAATGAAATAAAGCGTGCGGCCCTCCCATCCCGATATGAGCTTCTCCGGTGATAGAGCGAGTTTCTCGATAGTAGGCCTCTCGAGCGTCTGCCAGCCCGGTTTGATCGTCAGCAATCGAGCCTTGAAGTCTTCCCAGGAGAGTTCTCGAAATTCGCGTTCGTCGTCGCATGTTCCGTCGTAGGTAATGAATAGAGCGGTCAAGAGGCCCGGAACTTCAATAACTTCCTGTCTGAAAAACGACGCTGGACCAAGGAGGTGGTGGAGTACTTCAAGGGCGCCGTCACAATACGGAACCATGAAGTGTTGGGGTCGATCATCTGCCATGCTCCACGATAACCCGACGCTATTTTGATGCAAACGGCCCTCTGGAATAACCGGGCGAGGTTCGCCGAGTTACCACGCAAGACAACGCCTAGGTGGAAATAAAGACGACCGATTGTAGGATAACTCGCAGCGAACTCCGGGAGATGGTGGCAGCGCTGAAAGTCGGTCGCGGCCAAACTATCGCCGACCTGGGATGCGGCCGCGGCGGACCCGGTCAGTGGATTGCGCGCACCACGGGTGCGGCCCTCGTGGGAATCGATTTTTCTCCAATCGCACTCGAACAAGCCCGAGCGCGTCCGCGGCGCGTGGGAATCGCGAACTGCTCGTTCCAGCAGGGGAGTTTCCAAGCGACCGGCCTCGATTCCGCGAGCATCGACGGCGCCTTCAGCATTGACGTGATATGGGCGATACCGGACAAGCGCGTGGGTTTTGTAGAGACGGCCAGAATTCTAAAACCAGACGCCAGGTTCGTTTTCACGGACTGGGAGCGTGAACTCTCCCCGCCCGGCTACCCGGCTCCGGTGCGAGACCATCGACCATTGCTCGAGGAGGCCGGATTCGAAGTCGAACGGCGGCAACTTTGGCCTGTGTGTGGCGGTGCAGCGAAGCTAGCTTTCGTTCTAACAGGTGAAAGTCCTGTCGGTGGAGGTGCCCAGATGCCACCGTAGATATATCCGACGGCGAGGAGGGTGACCGACTCGGCCGAAAG
>JBKQNE010000094.1:0-4114 GCA_052146355.1 Binataceae bacterium (SeqCode)
ACAGTCCAACGTGCTGTTCGTCATCGGCGGCAAAGCAAACAACACCGACATTTTCGTCACCTTCCGCGCCATGGCCGACGCGCTGCGCGAGTATTTCCGCGAGCGTGGGCCAACGCCTGTCTATGTCGTCATCGGCCGCGGCGGTCCCAATCTGTCGCGCGGCCTGCTGGCCTTTAAAGACGTATGCGACGCGCTGGGCTTGCCCTATCGCATCTTCGGCTTCGACTCGGCGATGACGGACGTGGTGCACTATGCCCAGGCAGCCGACCGCTGGATGAAGAACGGGGGGCGCGAAATGCTCGCCTCCAAGCTTGGGGTAGCAGAATGAGCAATCGAGCGAGCGGCAAGTTCAAATATTTTGTCGGCATCAATTCGCTGGCCGAAATCGCCACGCGCGAGGACAGGGTTTGTGTGCTGAATATTCTCGGCAACGAATCGCGCAATGTCGCGCCGGTTAGCCATGCATTCTCGGGGGGCAACATTGTATTCGGCACATCGCCAGGGCGGGGCGGGGAGTATTTGGAGACGCCGATTGGCCCGGTGCCTGTCTATAACAACGTTCGCGAGGGCCTCGAAGTCGGGCACAAGTTCAACGTCGGCGTAGTCCACCTGCCGCCGGCGGCGGTGCGCGACGGTGTGTTCGAACTGATCCGCGTCAACCGGGACATCGAGAAAATCGTCATCCTCAGCGAAAAGGTATCGGTGCACGACGCCCGCGAGATCCGGGCGCTGGCACAGCAGCGCAGCGTTGACGTGTTCGGCCCGAACTGCCTCGGCATGGCGGACGCCTGGAACCACGTCCGCATCGGCGGCGCGCTGGGCGGCGACAACCCCGGCGAATCCTTACGCAAGGGCTCCGTGGCGATCTACTCCAACTCTGGCAATTTCACCACCACCATGGCCTCCTATCTGAGAGCGGGCGGCTGGGGCACCACGACGAGCATCTCTAGCGGCAAGGACGTCTACATCTGTTTCGGTCCGGCCGAGTTTGCCTACGCCTTCGACAACGATCAGCGCTCCAAGGTGGCGGCGATGTATGTCGAGCCGGGCGGCTACTACGAGGAAAACCTCGAATTCGAGAAGCCGGTCGTCGCCTGCGTGGTCGGCCGCTGGAAGGCAAGATTAACGCGCGCGGTGGGGCATGCCGGCGCGATGGCCGGTTCCGGCGATAGTGCCGAGGCCAAGGAAGAGTGGTTCCAGAGAATCCTTGAGGTCGATGGCAACTACACCGCGGAAAATCCTATCGTCTCTAAGGCCGGCGCGGTCGTTACCAACATCTCCCTGATTCCGGCGGCGCTGACCGCGGTGATGCGGCTCAACGGCATAGAGCCGGATTTCGCGCCTGAGGGCGACCTCACGCTCAAGCCCTGGTTCGGCAATAACCAGGAGCTGGCGCTGCCCCCAGAACTCGACATACCGTTGGTCGAGCCGCTGCAGCCTTACAAGGGCCAAATCGCCGAACTGACGAAGCAGGTCGGCGCGGTGTTCCCCCGCGAATCCATGAAGGATCGCTCCGGCAGTTCGATCATGGACGCCAAGACCCAGGTGACGCGCGTAAGCGGCGTCTCGATCCTCGATACCGCCAAGTACCCGCTCGAATCCAACTATTGCCTCGCGCTGACCCACGAGCACAACGATGGCAACGACAACGCCCTTTTCAATACAGCCGCCGCCGCAGAAATCGTGTTTAGCGGCAACCCGGTGAAGATGGCCGATCTGGCGCGCGAGGCAGGCAACGCTCCCAACACGGTGCTGGCTGCCGCTTGTGCCTCGATTGGGCCGCAGAGCGTGGCTGGCGCCCGCAAGGCGGTGGACGTACTGATCGGCCTGTTCGGTCAATCCGGCCTGCGTGATGGCGGCGAGGACGGTTTCGATGTTTCGGTAATCGAGGCGGACAGCGCGCAACGGAGCGCGCTCCTTGGCAATACCGCCGACCCGAAGGCCGTGGCGATGCTCGCGGGACTCAAGGCGCGGGACACCAAGTCGCTGTTCGTGGATTACCTGCGCTCACTGGGTGGCAACCCAACCGCCGATGCGGTCTTGGCCGCCATCACCACCAGCATCTGCTGGAGCGCGCTGATGAAAAAGAAGATCACCCGCAACACGGCGCGCAACTTTCCCTGGTACGTGCGCCTGTTCGCCACGATCATCGGCGCCTCGGCCGAGGGTTCAAAGCACAAGAGCGATAGCTTCTGCGGCGTCGCCGCCAAGGATCTGATCGGCAAATGGACGTCGACCGGGATCGCCTATCTGGCGCTCCTGGGCGAAACGCCGACGCCGGAGAAGCTTTTCCAGTTCCAGGTTTTGCTGGGCCTCATCATCTCCAACGGCCCCGGCACGATCTCCGCACAAGGCTGCAAGGGTGCGGTGTCCGCCGATGGCCCGGAATCGCCCGAGCGCGTGCAGATCAACAAGGCGGTGATCGGCTTTCTTACCCACACCGGTTTTGCCCACGGCGGCAACGGCTTCGAGGGCATCAAGTTCCTGATCGAGCAGTTCTCCAGCACCGATCTGAAGGACGCGGGCGGCACGAACCATGGGCTCGACCTGATGGCCATGGCCACCAAGTTTGCCCTTGCGTTCGACGCCGAGAAGAAAGCCAGGAAGGGCGTCGGCGAGGGCGTGAACAACATTCCCGGCGTCAACCACCCGGTATTCAGAAATCAGCTGATTAACAAGGACCCGCGCGAGGTGTACCTGGCGCAACTCTTCAAGGAGCGCGGTGAAGCCAACGTTTTCCACGACTTTTACAGTGCCCTTGTTCAGGCGCTCTACGACACCGGAGTCACTGCCAATGTCTTTTGCGTCAACATCGACGCAGTGATCGCTGCGCTGCTCCTCAAACTACTGTGGCCCCGCTACCGCTCTGGCGCTTTCTCCGAAGAAGCGCTAGAGAATGCCGCGTTCACCGCCTTCCTGTTCGGGCGGATGGTCGGTTGCGCCGGCGAGATCGACGATCACACCAACCGCGGCCGCAATATGGACACCCGCACGCCGGTCTCCGAGTGCACTTTTGTCTCGTGACAAAGGACGCTGGACCGGATTGGTCTGAGATTGAGCATTTGACTGAGGTGGAATTGTATGACCGCATCGAAGATCGTTTGGACGAAAGTCGACGAAGCCCCGGCCCTGGCGACGTATTCGCTGCTGCCCATCGTTCAGGCGTTTACCGGGGTTGCCGGTGTTGCCGTGGAGACGAGGGACATATCCCTGGCCGGCAGAATTCTCGCGAATTTCCCGGAGCATTTGACGGCCGCTCAAAAGCAGTCCGACGATTTAGCTGAACTGGGCGAACTCGCGAAAAAGCCGGAAGCCAATATCGTCAAGCTGCCCAATGTTAGTGCGTCGCTCCCTCAGTTGAAGGCCGCCATTAAGGAGCTGCAGTCGAAGGGCTACAATATCCCGGACTATCCCGAGGTAGCGAAGACCGAGGCTGAGAAGGAAATCAAGGCACGCTATGCCAAGGTTCTCGGCAGTGCCGTCAACCCGGTCTTACGCGAGGGCAATTCGGATCGCCGGGCGGCTGCCTCGGTCAAGCAGTATGCCCGCAAGCATCCGCACAAGATGGGTGCCTGGAGCGCCGGTTCCAAAACCCATGTCGCGCACATGGACGCTGCGGATTTTTACGGCAGCGAAAAATCCGTCACCGTTGCCGATGCGGGTAGCTTCCGGATCGAGTTTGTGGGCGAGGATGGCGCGGTTACGGTTCTAAAGGAGAAGACCGCTCTCAAGGCGGGCGAGGTGATCGACGCCGCTGTGATGAGCAAGCGTGCGCTGCGCGCGTTCTACGAGGCGCAGATCCAGGACGCGAAAAATAAGGGCGTGCTCCTGTCGCTGCACCTCAAGGCGACAATGATGAAGATTTCCGACCCCATCATGTTCGGCCATGCGGTCTCGGTTTATTTCGCCGATGTCTTCGCCAAGCATGCCGCCGTTCTCAAGGAGCTCGGCGTCAACCCAAATAACGGCCTGGGCGACCTTTACGCTAAAATCGCCAAGCTGCCGGATGCACAGCGCGCGGCGATCGAAGCCTCCATCCAGGCGGCGTATGCGGCCCGGCCCGAGCTGGCGATGGTGAACTCCGATAAAGGCATCACCAACCTGCATGTGCCCA
>JBKQNE010000095.1:0-13298 GCA_052146355.1 Binataceae bacterium (SeqCode)
CGCTGGGCAGCACGCTGCCAACGATCACGAGCCCCACCATTCTGACTATCACCGGGCCCACCTCGTCGTCATCGGGCATCACGATTGACGGCAACAACAGTGTTCAGATCATGCAGGTTAATTCAGGCGCCACGCTCAACCTGCAATTTCTGACCCTAGCTCATGGAAGCGTGGGCGGCACCGGCGGTGCCATCTTAAACAATGGCACGCTGGCTATCGCCGACTGCACACTCTCAAACAACCAAGCTACCGGCTTCGGACGGGGTGGCGCAATCTTGAATGCAGCAACGTTGACTATCACCAACAGCACCTTTTCAACCAACCACGCCACCGGCGTGTACACAGGACCTCCTTACTATTGCTGCCCCGGCCAGGGGGGCGCCATCTTCAATGGACAGGGCGGCGCCTCCTACAATTCTTCAGGAACGCTGACGGTCACCAACACCACGTTTTCAGGGAACGAAGCGACCGGTGGACCGGCCAGCGGAGGCGGCGCCATTTTCGACACTGGCGTAACACTGACCCTGACCAACGCGACCTTTTCGGGCAACCCAGACGCGATTTATAACTCCGGAAGCACCGTGAACCTCAAGGGCGCCATTCTCGCCGGAAGCGGTATCTACAACTGCGATGGCACACACATCACCGCCGCCAGCTACAGCATCGCCGATGACACCAGCTGCTTCACTAACGGCACCAACAACAATGTCGTAACAAGCACCAGCGACATCGGTCTCGCTCCCGGGCTCGCTAACAACGGCGGTCCCACGCAGACCATCGCGCTGCAATCTGGTGGCCTCGCGAACGCTTTTATCCCGGTTGCCAGTTGTACTGACCAGTCCAGTACACCTCAGCCCCTTTTTACCGACCAGCGTGGCTACATACGTCCTGCTAGCAGCCATGCTAGCGCGTGCTCGGCAGGCGCCTATGAGTTCGGCGCCCAGCCGCTTCCTGCGTTTTTCAACGGTCAGGTGTATGACGGGAGCGGAATCTGGCAGTTGAACTTTCCGGACGGTACTTTCTTTGGCTACTACAGCATCGCGAAGGGTTACCCATTTCTCTACCACTACGGACTGGGGTGGGAGTACGTATACGACGCGAATGACGGGGCAGGGGTATACTTCTACGATTACGGGCTGAACGCGTTCCTTTACACCAACCCCAGCGATTTTCCCTACTTCTACGATTACGGCGGGAATCACGCGAATCACTGGCTCTACTACTACTACTACGGAACGAGTCGGTACTTCACGGACACCACCACCAACCAAACGTTTTACAGCCCACCGGGGTGAGATTGAAGCAGTTCGCGCCGCTTTTGGAGCAGCCTCGCTTGTAACATCGAGCACCGGCGCAACCGAGAACACCAAGGCCAAGTGCGATTACCCTTTTCGGCACGAATGGCAGACCGATTTGGCGAGCGCCTTAAGGCGGACAGTGGGCGGCATCATGAGGTACCAACCAAGCGTGGCGGAGGAGATATTTGACGAATAGGTTGTCCCGAATTTGGGACAAGCTATGAGGATAAATCTTACCCCAAAACGAACCCACTTCTGCGCACCGACGGCGACCACGGCGGCAGAATCTGCGTGACCTCCTCTCTGATCAGCACTCGCGCCTGCAACAGTGCAACACTTGGCCAGAATTCTAGCCAAGTGAATGGTCGCGCTCCTCGAACAGCTTGCGGCGGGCGGCGATGTTCAACATCGGGTGCTGTCCGAATTAGGACAACCGAGGCGAGAAATTAGGACAGTCAGGATTTAGTAAATCATCACAACTATCGCTACCACGTCCTCGACGATCCCGAGTAAATGGATCGTGGCATTCTCGTCGCACAGTCGGACTTTTACGAATTCCCCCACTTTTCCATCGGTGTTTTGCTGAGATCGCCAGGATCAACGCTGCTCGGCGTCCCGAACCGAATTCCTTCCCGATTTTCGCGACGGGTTGGCAATGCAATACTTGGCACGGTGCGTGCGTTTACCAACCTTGGCGAGAGGAGCGGTAAGCACATGCGAGAGAATCGCATATCAATGTGGTGCGCTGAAGGTCGTTCGCCGAATCTTGAGGATTTGTGCGAAGCGATGTTCATAGAGGGCGCCCGCGCGCTCGGCTTCGCTTTCGACGCGCAGATCTCCGTAGAAGCACAGGAGAAGATCCTGCAAGCCGCCAATTCCTTGGCCGAAAAGCTTTCGATTCTCGTCGAGATCCGGGGCGAGATCGAGCGCAAGTCAAAACATGGCAACTAGCAGATCGAACTCTCGGATCGTCGACCCCCAATCATCATTGCCCGCCACACCAGGATGGGCGAGACCCTCCACCAGAGTGTGGGCGTATAGCGACGCTGGTTGAGGACCCACAGAGTTCGGCCCGGTTGCCAGGGGGCGCGGGTGCATGCCGCAGGGCATCCGTGCGATGCATCGCAAATTCCGTTATCATGGAGGCATGTCGCAAGAATTCCGCCGAATCGTCACCAGACACGACGCCGAGGGAAAATCGATTGTTGTGAGCGCTGGACCGCCGGCTCCGATCGCAGAGGGGTGCCTGGGCGGTGCGAGTCTGAATCAGGAATTCAAATGAAAATTCCGGTTTATTCCAGTTCAGGGCAGGAACCCGCCCGCGGGCGTACTCGATGACCGGCCGGGCAATTGCGGCCCGCCCGCCACGCATGTCGTCATTAGTTGAGTGGCTGCCGATCGCGGTTTGGGCTGCGGTCATCTTCACGTTTTCCACCTCGGTATTTACGGCTGCCAACACCTCAGCAATCATCACGCCGATTCTTCGATGGTTGATTCCGACAATGCCATCGTATTGGTTGGAAATCGCGAACCTGCTGATCCGCAAGGCCGCGCATTTCACCGAGTACGCGATCCTGTTCTGGCTGCTGGTGCGCGGTCCGTTGAAAGGCCGTCCGTTCGCCGCGATGGCGCTCTGCGTCGGTTACGCCTTGCTGGACGAAGCCCACCAGATGTTTGTACCGGGTAGAACCGCGTCGCTGCGTGACGTCGCGCTCGACTCGACCGGGGCAACGTTCAGCGGATTTCTACGCGCCGCGATCGGCGAGATCATCTAGTCGGGCGCGATTACACCTCGCGCGGGAGGTCAAATGCGAGACTATCCCCGATTTGTTAAAGGGGGTATTGCTTCTGCGCAGTCGAGACGCGACCACCTTGGATGCAGCGGACAGTCGCGGATTGCCAGTCAAGTCGGGTGTGCTACCCGCAGTTCATCGTCCGAGTCGGTTACGCGACCCGATCGAGACCCAGTCGTGTCGTCGAGCGCCTTAGGTTGTTCCAGCAGACCGACCGACTGGCTGCATCGATACGCGCCAGAAAGTACAGGCATTCCTTCGTCGGCCTGGTTTCGGTCTGCCACTCACCGCTATGAGCGATCCCGGGACGGAAACCGCCCCGGACTCGGCAGTCGAAACAGACCGACGAAGGTAAATCATCGTCAGCATCGTCAGCACCGTCAGCATGCGAACACAGGTCCTGAAGAGCACTTTCCGCGCGCTCCTTTGGGCCAAAAACGTGCTTTTCAGCTAAATATTGTCGGTCTTAGGGCGCTGACGATGCTGACGATCTTTGTGGGGCCAGTGAAGCCGATGTCACCGATATTATGCGTCTGCCCTGCTGGTCCGCACGATTAAAATAGATCTCGATCCCGGCAGACCGCAAGTTGCCCGCCATGCGCCGGAGCAGGTTACTAAGGAGGTTGGGCGCCTTAGGCCACCGCCGCGAGCGCCGAGTGCTATCGCTCGCCAGCTTGCTTAAAAGGAATAGCAGCTCGCTGGAGGTACCGCTGAATCCGGCCCGTGCCACCTCCCGAAGGGCTTCGTAAACCGGCGATGCCTCAAGAGCGAGAGTGCGCGCGTCGGCGCAATTGGCCCGGTAGGCTTCCAACGCTTCCCCTCTTTGCAGCCCCAAAGCGGTCTCACACGCACTGACCCAAACGGCGAAATCCGCCATCCGCGGCAGCTGAGCGAGCCTGACGTTGGGCAGGTTTCCAAGTCCCGCGGTGGCGGCATCGAGCAGAGCACCCAGGATTCGCGGCCGCGCCTGCTCGAACTCGCGCCAGAACTGCGCCTCGTCGCGGCGCATCGCGGGCCTGAGGTCGAGCAGCTCCACGATCACTGCGCGGTCGAGAAAGTCGGGCCGCGCGGCACCCAGGTCGGGAATGGCATTGAACACCAAGGGACGGGTGGCGTCGAAGATCGCTTCGTCATGGTCACTATAGAGTTGTCGGCCACCGAAACCGCCGCCGGTCGCCAGTCGGCAAGCTGCGTCGGCGAGTTCGTCTGGCAGGTGGCTCAGGTTATCGAAGCATACGATCCAGGAATTCCTTGCCGCCGCGGTCAGATCGCGAACTTCCCGGGGTACGCCGCGCAGTGCCCCGGTGCGCGGGTCGATCAGCGCGCTGATTATTCTGCACGCGGTGGTCTTGCCCGCGCCCTGCTCGCCCTTGGCGACCAGGATCGGGCAGGGCACGCTGGGACGCAGCGCCGCGACCAGAAAGGCCTTGATCAGAATCCAACCCTGGTGGTCGACGTTGAGGAAGCGGCGTAATTCGTCGAGACCGCCGCCGCGCTCGGGTGTGGGCAGCGGCTGGGAGCCGCGGGTGCGGTGAAACCTCGGCGGCGGTCGAGTTACTATCCGCCAACCTTCGGCATCGATCTCGACCGCGCGCCAGGCGCGGTCGCACAGGTCGAGATAGAGTTTCCCTCGGTGATTTGCAACCCGCAGATTGACGGGAGCCTCTTCACCGTCAAACAAGGCTTTCGCCTCGAACAGCTCCAGCGTGGCGCGGATGGCTTGCGCGCCGGGGCTGTTGCCGGTCTCCCGGTAGTAGGTCCGCAGCAGGAAGAGCTGGAAGGGGCGGGAGCGGATCGGGTGATTCTGCCAGTGGCCATCGACGCGAATGGAAGCCCAGCCGTGCTGGTCAGGATCATGAAAGAACTC
Source organism: Binataceae bacterium (SeqCode) (assembly GCA_052146355.1). Classification (GTDB taxonomy): domain Bacteria; phylum Desulfobacterota; class Binatia; order Binatales; family Binataceae; genus JAFAHS01. The sequence continues at coordinate 4,959 of JBKQNE010000095.1, forward strand.
GATTCCAGTCTCGAGCACCAGTCCGAGCAGTCGGTCCGCAGCGGACCCGCCGCCGTAGGGATCCAAGGGCACCGGCTCGCCGAGCATATGCTCGATGAGGTCGGCTTTGTCGTACTTCTCGAGAATCGTGTGCCAGCGTTGCCAGGTGAGCGGATCCGCACGCCGGACCGCCGCAAAGGAGAGCACCGCCTCGGTCGAGACCAGTCGCTCCGGATCTTCTGCGACCAGGGGCTCGAGTTCGCGGAGAAACAGCAGAGCCAGCTCGACCGCGAGGCTGCGGGGTGATTGGCCTGCCGCACTCATCTTCAGAACCCGGGAACCAGCTTCTTGGACTTGGCCCGGTTACAGCGCCGGCACAGGGTCTGCAGATTCGCTTCTTCGGTCTGGCCGCCCTTGCTGACCGGAACCACGTGATCCATTTCCAGGTTGATCGCCCGCCTGCATTTTCGACAGCGTCCGCCATCGCGCACCAACACCGCCGCACGCACGCTGTCGGGCACGCGCCGGTTTGCAAGACGATCCTGCCAGGTCGGCTTTTCCATTCCGGCGAAGTCGACGAACTCGGCGAACGCGCTCAGGTCCAAAGGCTCGGTCGCCCCGATCAGCCGCTCCAGCTTGACGGGACTGTTGGGCAGGAGATTGTTCATTCGCGCCGAGAGCAGCAGCAGGCAGAGCAGATGGGCCTTGTGGGCGTCGGGCAGCTGCCGGAAACGTAGGTCGTTCAACAGATCATACGGCAGCTTGATCTCTCTGCGGGTGCGCTCGAACTGGCGGAAATTACGAAAGCCGAAATATTCCTGCATGAGGGTCTATTGCTGATGGGGCTCGATGAAGTTGATCTTCACGACCGCGACCGGCGGTTTACGGTAGGGTTCGAGGTTGACTCCGCGGAGTTCCGGAACCGTAGCGTAATCAACCGTGCCTTTGCGCGAACTCTGCAAGACTTCGACGCCACAGCCGTACGTCCGCCTCGCCGTCGCCATACGCTTGAGCATTCCGCGCAGCTGATGCTCCTCGAGCGCCGCGCTCTCCAGCCGGAGCCTGACTTCACGGTAGCGGAACGCGGCGTGACGCCATTTTGGGTCCGCGCTGAGATCCATTTCCTCGTTGGCTACTTCGGGCCAGCGGTTTTCCTTCACCCGCTGCCAGAAGGCGGCCTCCGCCTCTAGCAGCCGCTTCGCGTATTCCCGGTCGGGGCGGAGCTCGATCAGGATTCCCTCGGTCCCATCGAAGGACCAGTAGTGCGCCTGTTCTGCGCCGGAGACCTCCAGTTGATGCTGCAGCTGTGCATGGTAATGGGAAGGGATACGGCCTTCCTGGGCCGATACGCGATCGCGCGCGCTGAGCGGGCATTTGATTTCCACGAGCGTGGAGCCGTCGAAGCTCAGCCCGTCCAGCGACGCGCGCATCCACTCGAACTTCTGGTGGACCAGACACAGTGGCTCCACCTGGATGCCGGTTTGGCGCTCGTAGGCGCGGCGGGCGAAACGCTCCAGTTCACGACCGCGGCGCGCGGCCGGACCCGCCGGACCTTCCTGCGTACGCCCGGTCTTTACCGACCACAGCGTTCGCGGGGTCTTGAAGGGGGTCTCGCCCATGATCACCGGAGCGTCGCTGGCCCCGATCCCTTGCCTGCGCCAACGGTGCCATTCGGGAGTGTTCTGCTGCAGCCGCTCAATCCTGGGCATGAACGGTCTCCTGGTTGCTTTGCTTGGCCAGTTTGCGATTCAGCACCTCGACCGCGCGCCGATAGGAAGCTTCGGTCATCGCTTCCAACGAAGCGACCTTGTAATACGCCAGCACCCGTTCGAGGTCAGTTCCGGTTTCATCGATCAGAGTCTTGAGAGTCCGAATCTCGTCGGCGCTGATAGGGCGTTCATGATTTCCTGTCGAGTAACGAGCATCTGGACGCTCATCTTCCGGATCATCGCCGGTGGCCAGCAGGAAGGACTGGAGCAGCGCGTACTTGAGCGCCCCCGTCATCGCCTTGTAGGGCGCCTTGTCGCCCGAATCGAGCCCCTGGCCCGCAACCTTCGCGACGATTTCCTCGCCGCTTTCGACATCGGAAAAGCTGTAGGCCATTACCACCCGCGCCATCCGGACAGCGTCTCCTCTGGCTGCGGCGGATTCGTAGGAAATTTCCTCGAGTCTAGGGATAACGATCACACCCAATTCGGCGAGTAGGTCGCCGATGGCGCCGGCTATATCGGCGGCGGTCACGTAGCTGTAATTGAAGCGTTCGTTGTGTCCGCGTTTCTGGACGTAGCCGATGCGGCGGCGGACTTCCGCGAGCTTCTGCCGAAGGTTCAAGCGCACCAGATCTTCGGGAGCGGCGACATCGACAGTTGAGGCGCTTCTCTCGACGGCAGGCGGTGCCTCCGCCAGAAGTGCCTCGGGCTTTGCGGTCGCCATTTGCAACGCCTGCTGCTTCCGATCGCTGCGTCGATTCTTCTTCAAGAGCCGCTTTGGTCCACTGTTTTGTCCGGTCGCTTTCCCTTCCTTCAGCGAAGCCTCGAGTAACTCTTCGAGTTCAGTTCTCCCCCTCCCAGGAAGATGCTCGACCTCGATCGGCCTCGTCTCGCCCTTGTCCGTCAGCTGATAGACGTTTCCTTCTTCATCCACGTAAACTCCCTCCTGTTGATTTACGCTCCTGACTGGTCGGCCGTGGAGTGTTTGGGCTTCGGCGTAGTCCGCCCTGCGAACCGGGAAACACTTCTTCGCCGACCCGGTCGGGCCGTCTTTTTCTTCGACGATGTAGAGAAAGTCGTCCTTGCATTCGAGAGTTGTCTTCATGGTTTGGTACCTCGGCAAACTTCGGTCTTCTCGGAATATCTGAGTACGTTTCTGCTCGCATTTGTCACCGAGCATCAACACGATCTTACGTATATCCAATCTTTTTGTCAAATTCTCTTGATAGTTCTTTTGGACAAGGTGTGACTCGAACGGTCAGAAGAAATTGCACTGGGTCGCTCCCGCTTTGAACAATGTGAATCACCGCGGTAGTCTCGTCATTCAAGAAACAGTGCTCCGCGAGCGGTGGAGGCCATGAAGAGGAATCAGAGGAGGAGTAACGCCGTGGCGCGCGCGGTCGCATTAGTGGGCGGCCCGACGAAGGCCGCTAGAATTTGCAAGGTATCGAATTCGGCCATTCATTATTGGATACAATCCGGCAGTGTGGGCCTTCTCCGACATGCTCTTAGGCTTTCTCGGGCTTCCGGAATTCCGATCGAGGAGTTCGTTGGCGAGGAAGATGAGGAGAGCTAAAAGCGGGCGTCAATTCCGAAGACGCACGCGGCGGCGTTCGCAAAGACCTGTTTGACTTTCGTCCAACCTGGCAGAGGATCGGGCTTTGTCCGCGCCACCTCCAAGTGCGACGTACCACCTGGCGGGAGGGGCGACCCGCTTCGGCCGATGCCAATCCTTTCACGGGCCGGGCTACTTTTTTCTCCTCGGCCACACCCATGTTGTCTGGTGGATCAGTACCGGGGTGCGCCGGGGCGTCCAGCCCAGCGAACGCAGTAAGCGCCCGAGGTGATCGACGTGATAACTAATCCCGAATCTGCGCCGGATGACCTCCGCTACCCGCGGATAGGTCCACACATCGCTCTCGAAGCCGCCGGCCGCCGCCCCGCGCCGCAGCATCCGCAGCAACTGCTGGCGCTGGCGGGCGCTCAGCTTCGAGGGACGACCCGGCGCCAGTCGCGCCGCCAGCCCCTGAGCCCCCTGTCGCCGGTATGCGGCATTCCAGCGCCGCACGCTGCGCCGATCCACGCCCAGCTGGCGCGCCACTTCCACCGGCGCCTGCCCGTGCTCGAGCAGCGCGATGGCCCGCAGGCGGCGGCGCTCCAACCGTTTGCCACTTCCTACCGGCCGCATCTCCATCCTTCAGCTCGCGCTGCGGACATTATTTATGCAGGAATCAAAATTTGAAGGTAAAAAAGTCAAAGTCTATTCAAACAATCCGGTCACAAAAAGGTCCAGATTCTGGGCGTTTTTTTGATCGCAACATCGCACCTCTATTTTTGCCGAACCAAGCCATTTTCACGAGCCCTGGGCCGACGGTAGAGCAGTCGTTGCAAGAACGCGACTGCGGAAAAGCGACGACCAGGACCCCTCTCCCAAGAAGCATCGCGTGGACTGCAAGAGTTGGTTATAAACAATGCCAGTCCGCTCTGGGGAAAATTGTGAGATTTGCAATGGCTTGTACGGAAACTTGCGCTCATTGTGAGAGGCAAGATCGGACGCGTAGATCGAGATCTGCCGAGGAGCCCAATGGCGTTATTCAGCAAAGAGCCCGCAAAGAGCCCGAAAGTTCAACCCCTCCAGCATTCCAGCGTTCCAAATTCCCAGCCCCAGCCGGCCGTTCCAGCATCGGGAGGAGCGCTTTCGGCGCAACCGAAACCCGCTCCGGTAGCCGAAGGGCCCGCTTACCTGGGTCGCGGTTCAAAAGTCAGCGGTAAGCTGGCTTTTGGTGGATCTGCGCGAATAGACGGCGAGGTCGATGGAGAGATCACGGCCAAAGACACCCTCCATATCGGAGAAATGGGGATCGTAACCGCGGAGATCAAGGCGGCTTCGATTATCGTGGCAGGAAAGGTCAGCGGGGACATCACCGGCTCGCAAAAGATAGAAATCCGTGCTTCGGCCAAGGTTGCCGGCAATCTCGCGGCTCCGGTGCTAGTAATTCAGGAAGGCGCTGGGTTTGAGGGCCGTTGCTCGATGCCGGGAGCGATCCGCGAAGACAGAAAGGTGACCGTGTTCCCCAGGGAAGAACGCGATGAGCAAGTGGTGCAGGCCGGGCTAAAAGCGCGGGGGTAACGCGTCGAACGGTCAACCAACCCCAGGACTGCTTAAGCTCGAGTTGATCGTCGACGGTAAGCGTCACGGTCAAACAATGGCGCTGATTGAGAAGTGCAGGACGTAAGGTAGCTTCAAGAATCCCGAGCCTCATCTCTGAGTTGAGGCCGGCACGATCGACAAACTGCTCCCCGAAATCTCGTCCAATCCTAAGGAGTCGCTAGCTGTTTCTGAGGTGCCCCCCGAAAGGTAACATCCTGATTCGCGCGCGATCGCTGTGGCTACCGCGAAAACCTGATCCGCGTCCTAATATGGACCGAACGCGGTACCGCAACGTCGATGGTCGATTTCCTGCCACAGTTTCTTTTTGTTTTGCGGTCGATTTTTCACGGTCGGTGGTGGTGCTCAATGATGCCGAAGTCCTTCTGCGCGTTGAGCTCAATGGCTTTCAGTGGCTCGCAGTGCCACTCTGTACTCACTGCTTGATTCGTTCTTACAGGACGAGCACGGTCGATTACATAATCCTGCTCTCGGGCCAGGTAACGATGCTACTCGACAAGGCCGAGGTCGACCTGAAGCCGTTCGACGTCGTGATCCAGCGCGGGACCAACCATGTGTGGGTGAATAAAGGCAAGGAGCCGCCGATGCTGGTGGCGGTGTTGACGCGAAGCCCGTGTAGGTGTTTGTGTCCAGCCTTCCCTGCCTTCCAGGGCGCACGATGTGGCGATGGGAGAATCGTGCGAGCGCTGCGGTAGGCCGCGTAACTCTCACTCGATTCGCGACCCCACCCCGTCGGGTATAGCAAACCTAGCTCTCTGCGATCAGTGTCACGGGGCGATTCGGCAGACGTCGCGCGCTCGCAAGTGATTTCGGAGACCCGGCCGCCACTGATGGCGTCGCGGACACCCGCGCCGCGTGATTAAGCCGCCAGAAGCTAGGTTCCCTCTTAGTGAACGTGGACTGACGAGTAGTTACTTCAAGTTTGCGCACATCGCAGCCTGTCTCTAAAACCTTAAACTTTCTTAAGCTTTTAAAAAAAGAAACGGAGACGAGAGTGGAGCCTTCTCGCGTATTATTTTGGGCGAAACGCCACCAGCTGCCCTATTCCCCATTGGCCGCCGCCATCGCAACTAGCCGTGAAGGAAAGGCTCGGTCCTCGCGTCTGCTGCCATGTCCGCGTTATCAGGTCCGGGTATCCGCCGGTTGTATTCTCCTGCGCAACATCCATCTCGGTTGGTGGCGTCCACGCTGAATTGCTGGAATTTACGTAGAACCCAAGCAGGTAGTCATTCGTATAGTTCGTCATGACTGGCGGGGGGGTCCATGTTGTCCCAAACCCCGCCGCACCCGACGACACGTCGACCCCACCCGTGAATGTGAGAAACAACAGCTTTGCCGTGTAGGTCATTGTCCCGGTCCACGAGAATGTGTAGCTCGTGTTGGATCCCTCGTCCGCGGAAAAGGTGTGCTCGTAGATACGCGAACAAAGATTTCCGCTTCCCGTTTCCGTGCTGACAACCGACACCCATCCATCGGGTGCGCTGATGGTTGCGCAGGCCGTGTCAGAGTTGAGCACGACATTTATGACGCCCTCTAGGCTTTCGAGATTCGGAGACGGGCTTGGAACCGTGAGCATCACATTGTCGGCACTGCCGTTCGTGCTAACCAGCGTCGAATCGCTTGTTGACGAAAGGCCGTTGATAACCTGCGCTTTTGCCTGGCTAACAAGCCCGACCAGAAACAGAACAACAATAAGAGTTGTCTTTCGCATTTTAGTTTTGTGGCGACTCCACGTTATAGACGGACCAGCGTCTTGCGAGCGCGTTTTTTGAATTCTTTACAGACCGACCGACCACACCTTTAAATTAAGCGGAATTCCGCGAACCGCCCTCCAGTTCTTGGGCAAGTCTTCCCATTCTTTTGACGATCGAGCGAAAGCGAAGTTCCACGTCCAAAAGCCAAGAAAGTTAGCGGGGAATCTATCACGCAAAATCAGTCATCCGTTGTTGGCGAGTCTCTGGCCGACAAGGGATTGACGCCGTCGCGCTAACAGCGCCCGCGGCCGGCTAACCAAAGATACCTAACGGCTGGGCGATGTTCAATATCATCTTTAATGTCGCAATTCTCGAGCACCGGAGGGGCGCTTCGTGCGGGTCTCCATCTTCGTCACCCCCTCAGGTGTGGGGGGCCGGGCGAAGCCAGGTTGGCGGTTTACCCGTCACAACATAAGGTTGTGACGTACCCAAGAGTAAGATTTCCCCCACGGGCCCAGCGCTTGTGTCGGTGTGACGGCATCCGACGCGATTTATTCCGCGCTGGATCTGCCGCCGCAAGCCGCAGCGGTTTATAGGAATCGGCCCAACGACCAAAGATGGCATCGACGATGCTTGCCGCGATGGGGTATTTTCGTTCCTATGTCGCCGCAGACGCGAACTGCTCTGGTAACCGGAGGCGCAGGCTTCATTGGCTCTCATCTGGTCGACGCGCTCATCGAGCGCGGCGTCCGGGTTCGCATCCTGGACAACCTCGCGACGGGACAGCGCGAGAACCTAAACCAGCGAGCCGAGCTGATCGAGACAGACATTCGTGATCTCGATTCGATCCGCCCGGCTTTCGCGGGAGTCGATAGTGTCTTTCACACTGCGGCGCTGGCCCGGGTGCCGCTGTCGATCGAAAAACCGGTGGAAACCCACGCGGTCAACGCGACTGGCACGCTCAACGTATTGGTCGCGGCGCGCGACGCCCACGTGCGGCGAGTGATCAATTCCGGCTCGTCATCGGTCTATGGCGAACAGCCGACGCTGCCACTGCGCGAGGAAATGCCGCCGAATCCGCGCAATCCTTATGGCCTGCAAAAGCTCATCGGCGAGTGCTACGCCCGGCAGTTCCATCTGCTCTACGGGCTGGAGACGCTGACGCTCAGATACTTCAACGTGTTCGGCCCGCGCATGGCGAGCGAAGGCGCCTACCTCACGGTGCTCAGCATTTTCTTGCGTCAGCGCCTCGCCGGCGAGGCGCTGACGATCAATGGGGACGGCGAGCAGACGCGCGATTTCACTCACGTGCGCGATGTCGTGCGCGCCAACCTGCTTGCGATGGACTGCGACGTGGCCGACGGCCGCGCGCTCAACATCGGCGCCGGCAGCAACGTGAGCATCAATCAAGTCGCGCGAATGGTCGGCGGTCCGGTGGTGCATCGTCCGCCGCGCCAGGGCGACGCGCGCGACACGCTGGCGGACTACAGTCAGGCGGAAAAGATTCTGAGCTGGCGTCCCATGGTCGCCTTCGGAGAGGGTGTGGCAGAGCTGATTCGATTGGCGGGTTTACGCACCTCGGCTTAAGACGATGCTCGTGGAAGTCGACTTGCTGAATTCCGACCGCGCCTCTACCGCGGATCTACTTCTTCCCGATACGTGATCACGCTGAAGCTCGGTCGGCAAGTGCACGACGGCGAATCGGTCGAGCCGGTCGAGGCGAACCCTCAGTAACAAAACCTCTTTGGAGGATTTTTCATGAACCGCCGTCAATTTCTGAAAGCTGCCG
>JBKQNE010000096.1:0-3399 GCA_052146355.1 Binataceae bacterium (SeqCode)
GACTACCTTCAGCATCGGTGGCGTCCTCCTTCCACCCGGCTCCCACCGGGGTTCGCGTTGCCTACGCGCAAGGGTACGCCGCCTTTTTCATGCCGTCATCGATCCACAACTTTCGGTAATAGCTCGGTTTGCTAATCAATATCCTGTCCCTACTAAAAATTCCATCTGAACCGGAATTCGAGCGGCGGCGAGAATTTTTATCGAATTGATACGCTGCAATGAGAACGGCTGCAATCCGAACCACAAGCGGCCCACTCCTGATCAAGATCGAGAACCCCTCCGATACATGCCGACACGAGAACGCATACACGCCCGCGAGCCCGGCGAGTTTCGGATGTACCCACCCGGCCACGTTGAACGCATGATCACGAGCGGCGATTGGGCGAACCCCACTAGCCCGAATTACAAGACGAAAATTCAATGGCTCGACATGTTGGACGACGCAATCAACGACGCGCAGCGCCGGGCGATTCGGACGAGTCGGCACGGGCTAAGCAGAAAGGTTTGGTGAGGCGCTCAGCGCCAAAACCATGCCCTGGTTGTCGAACCTTGCTGAGAGCGGCCGAGACCTTTTGCGCTGTTTGCAGCAACGCGCAGGACTTAGCATGGCGAACCGTTTTCGATCGCGATGCCTGGGCAGGCGCGATTCCGATCAACCTCTTGCACGACTACCTGCACGAAGCGGCCGCCTCGATGGGGAAGCTACGGGCGTGTAGGAAGGTGGGGCGGGTGGACCCTCGGGGAGATCAGGGTCCGACCCGCCAAGCGCAGCAAAACGCTTGATTGTGAGCTTTACGGGAATGCGGGCGCGAAGCAACTAAAAAAGGGCGAGCCCAGCGCTGGGGCACAAAGGGGGTTCGCGCCCAGACATCCAAGCCCGCCCACGGTAATTAGGACACGACAAGAATCGCTCAATTGGTCGCGTCGCGTCAAAGTCTATCTTTCCTTGCGTTTACGTTTTCGCCATCGGGCGAGCACCGCTTTCCTGGCGGCCGCGCGCTGCGCTGATCCGGTGTGCCTTCTCAAAACTTCGTCCGGTCTCGAAAGTCAAAACCCGCCTTCAGTTGAGAGCGACGCTTTGCTGCCTGATCGCCACTGCCGGGTATCGAGTAAGCGGTCAGATCTGCCAGTGAATCCTGGCGGATGAAGTTTTGAGAAGGGACAGAACAGTCGGTACATCCAGACCAAGATCAGCCGGTCGATGTTTCCCAGCCACACCCGCGACGGGACTTGCGGCTTATAACGATCACGTGCTGACGCAGAACCAGGATTTTAGCCTCGAGTCTCGCCCGTGATTTCAATCGGGATCGCGCGAGAAGCAGGAGCTTGGTCAGAAACTCGACCATCGCCGTTCAAGTATCACAGCCCGACCGGCCCGTCACCCAGGATTAGGTTCTCGGTATCGACGACTGGAAAAAATTACCGACTGCATGGTGCCCGCTGGACTTCGGAGAGAAATCTTTGGAGAGAAATCTTTTCAGACGCGTCTTCGCCGGTTGTGAAAATAGAATGCACACTGCGGTTACTTGACGCATCAAAGGTTTGGCAATTTTCAGGACGGCCGCGCCTGGACGATAAATCGCTAACGGTTCGACGCTTTCCGAGTTTTCAGTAGGTACAGCTGCGCTCATTCTTGTTCACTGCAGGAACAGTTGGGTACGTCAGCGCAAGCGATCCTGAGCGTGTTTGAGCACGCCAACGGCCTCGGTTATCCGAGCGGTCCACACTGCGCGATCGGCATCGCTTAATTTGGCCAGGGCCTCCACCAGCCCGAAGGAGTCCACGTCGGCCAGACCGTCGATGGCCTTGATTAAGTGTTCTGCTTCCACGAGAGTCTTTAGTTTCTCCTCCATGATTACCCTCCATTCAAAATCGTCAAGTGTGAGTGCGGCGGCACGGCGATCAAATAAGCGACGGAACAGGCCCAGAGCCGGAGTCGGGATCCCGCCAGCATGCGAGCCGTGCCGTGAGCGGGGCGATACACTTTTCAGATTCGTGCAACTGCGGAGGCGGTTCAAGTAAAAAAATAGGGCCCGGCGGCCCCGCTCAAATCAGTCAAGCTTCCGGTCGCCCATCTTGGACGCTTTATCGCCTCAGGCATCTTTGGCTCAGCCTGGGGCTCGGCCTAATCAGTGCTGAATATTTGGCGCTTAACATCGTGGAACCATCGCGCGAGCACGGCTTCATGACGCGGCGCGACAGGTACAACGACCCGTGTTGGCCGGCGAATAGTTAACCAAAGCCGCCGCGCAATGATTCGTTCCGGCTAGGAACCTCGTTAGCGGCCCGAAGCTGTATCCGGCTGGCTGTCGTCCGCAAAAACTCAACGACACTCATGCAGCACGGGCCAGGAGGCTGTGCTCATGGTGAAGTCCGTTCAGGACAGGGTGCGTCACAACTCGGCTTGACCGGTCAATATGATGCCTCTGCCGTTGCACATGCACGAGGAAATCTAGGGGCGGATCGGAAAGGCCTGGCCCCAAAGAAGAGTGTGATGGCCGCAGCGTGATTCTTGAGAAAGGTTGACCAACGTTGATCGCCGTGAGGGCTACCGGCCGGTGCGGATGGCAACTTTGGCAGATACTTCTGGATCGTGCGCGGCCACACGCACAGGCCGAGTTTCAGCAGCAGCTCGTTTGCAATTCGCTCCTCTCCCCAAGAGGGGTTCTCGCGAGCTATTCTGCGGATCAGATGTTGGAGGTCCGGCGGAATCCGCGGCCGGCCAGATTGGCATTTTCTACCCCAGAAAAACTGGAAGCCCTTGCGGTGCCAAGCGATGAAGGTTCTGGGCGTCACGACGGTTAATGCGCTGCGCCAATTGAACCAGCGGCTGAGCCACAGCAGGGTCACGCGCGTCGGATGGGAGATCCGGCGAGGCCTGATTCCTCGATCCTTACAGAACGCGAGCTGTTTGCGCAGAAAGAGATTCTCGGCTGCAAGCGAGCTTTTAGATCGGAAAGCGAGAACCAGAAGACAGAGCAAATCGGCAACGAGGTTCATCCAAAGCAGGCAGAATTTTATCATGGACCGATGTCCTTTGTTTTCGCTCTCTTCCCATCAAATTGGTCACGATTCAGCCCGTTTCAAGTTACGCCCGTAATTTTTGCGGAGGACAGAGGCCGAAGCATATGTGCGCCCGGTGAGGTCCACGACCTCGGCGTGCTGATGCTGCTCGAGCTTCTGCGGCTGAAAATCAGCCGCGCCCCTGGCTGAACCTTTGACGCTGATGCTTAATGCACGGGGAAGAAGCGGATGACGCCGTTACCGACCAAATCGTACGACGGGTCTACGAAGTGACCGCTGAAATCGGGCGTACAAACACTGGTCGTTGCGTTGGCCGAGCCAAACAGTCCTTGACCCGCGGTCGCGTCGCCCAACCCGGTGGCAGGATCCGTGTAC
>JBKQNE010000097.1:0-10613 GCA_052146355.1 Binataceae bacterium (SeqCode)
CCCCCCAAGCCGGGAGCGGGAAGGCGAGCGATTGGTCCACCAATCGCTCGGCGGGTGAGCGCGCTGATCGCACTGTGCTTCGATATGATGTCTCGTTAATGATCGATAATCGAAATATCCGCGCCGCGCGCAACAATGCCGAATGGTGCGACGCGGTCTGCCGCGCGCACGGAAATCCCGGCGAGTTCTATGAGGGCATGTGGCTGAGTCGCCACCGGGTCCCGCGCTTCTATCCGAACGCGGGAACCCTTACGGAGCCCAGTCAGCGGCAGCTCGATCTAGTCGACGAGCTGATTGCGGCGCACCTGCTGCCTGGATGGGCGCTCAAGGACAGTTTCTGCATGCTCGACCTCGTGTCGCGCGGGTTCCGCGAATTGTTCACGGCACAATGGATTTATCTGCCCGCTTCGGGAGTGAAGGATGTTGCCCCTGCTGGAGAGGCGGCGCGATGGGAGGTTGTGAGGAGCGATCGCGCGCTTGCTGAGTCGGAGACCGCGTGGAGCAGGGCAGGCGGAGGTGATGGAACCGAGGACCGAATCTTCCTGCCTTCCCTATTGAAGCGCGAAGATGTCGTGATCATCGCCGGCTATCGCGATGATCGCGTCATCGCGGGTGCGATCGCCAATCGCAGCGACGGCGTCGTTGGATGGTCGAATTTCTTTGCGCCCCAGCCAGCGATGTTCGATTGCGGCGCGGCGTCACTCGCGGCGATCGCGAGAGTATTTCCGCGCTTGCCGATCGTCGGATATGAGCACGGCGACGACCTCCGCAACGCTCACGCGCTGGGCTTCGAATCGATTGGCCCGCTGCGCATCTGGTCGTTCAGTCCCGAGTAGGGCCGGCGTCCCGCCGGCCTGACACCGGAGCATCGCAAACCACAGTTGAATGGATCGAACTTCGGAGGCCACGCTCCCGCCTTTGGTCGCGCGCCCGGACAATCGCAAGCTGGTTGTCGATGGAATGACAGGGGCGTGCGCGCCGCCCACCCTACGATTTTTCCTTCATTGATTCTTCAAATAGTGGTGCGGGCGTCACTCAGCCAATCATACGATCTGGCCAGCACGCGCGTCGGTGTACGCGCCCGCGTCGACGACCACTTCGCCGTTGACGATTACCTTGTCGATGCCGCGCGCATGCCGGATGTAACGATTTCCGCCGCCGGGAAAATCGCTGACGAACACTTCTTCGCCGCGCGAAATGGTCTTGGCGTCAAAGAGCGTCAGGTCCGCGGCCGCGCCGACTGCTATTCTGCCCCGGTTCTTGATGCCCCACGCGTCCGCGGGTTCGGCCGTGATGCGATGGACGGCGCGTTCGAGGCTCAGCTTGCCGAACTGGCGGACGAAGCGCGCAAACAGGTCGCTGGTGTCGCCGGCTCCGCAGAACTGCGACACGTGCGCGCCCGCATCGGATGCGCCGATGTGAATCGAAGGATGGTCCAGAATTCGCGCGACGATTTCCGGGTCGGCGTGAATAACGTCATTGATCTGAAACTCGGTCTGAAGATCGTCCGCCACCGCGATATCGAGCATCATGTCCGGGATCGACTTGCCCTGTTTCCTGGCTATCTCCGCAAGACGCTGCCCCTGGTACTCGCGATTGGACTGGTTGTAGACCTCGCCCACCACCGCGGCGCGCAGCAGCGGCGAAATGCGCCGCTCGGCATCGCTGACCAGCTTCGGGCGCGCGGCGCGATCGGCAAAGGCCGCGATTCGCTCGGCGAGCGGAAGCTGCATGAGCGTGTTCCATGAACTGACGCCGTAGAGGAGGAAAGAAGTCTCCGACAGCCGGATATTGATATTGAAGCTTCGCGGCATCGACTGGCCGAACACTTTCGCGCCGCGAGCGCGCTGCTCGTCGAGCTTGTCCAGGTTGCGCAGGTAGTTGTCGGGCGCGGCCGGGCTGTAGACGATCGGCGCGATCGTGCAAAAGACGCCGCTGGCCAGACTCAGATCGCCCAGCTCCTGGATATTCTGAAGCTGCTGCTCGGGATCGATGAAATACGGCACGGTCTGCAATGTGCCGCGCCCGCTCTTGGCCATCGCTTTGCACAGCGCCAGCTTTTCGCGCATGTCCGCAAGCCGGCTCGGCACCGGCCGCCCATTTTCATCGATATCGACGTACGACGTGGAGAGGCCGATTGCGCCCGCCGCCATCGCGGCTTCCTGCACCGAGCACATCTGTGCGATCTCCGCGTCGGTCGCGACGCGCTCCTGGCTTTCCGGACCCATCACGTACCAGCGCAGCGCCGAATGGCCGACCAGCGCGCCGACGTTGATGCCCAAACCGGGCCGGATGAAATCGAGATACTGGCCGAAGCTTTCCCAGGTGAACGGAACACCCTCGTCGAAAGTGGGCTCCTTGATGTCCTCGATCTTACCGAACATCTTGATGATCTTGCGGCTGGAGCCGGCGCGCACCGGCGCCAGGCTCAGCGAGCAGTTGCCGACCACCACGGTCGTCACGCCATGCTCCAGGCTCGGCGTCGCCAGCCGATCCCAGCAGAGTTGAGGGTCGTAATGCGTATGCACGTCGATGAAGCCGGGGCTCAGCACGTGGCCGCCCGCTTCGATCTCGCGCTCGGCGCTGTCCCGGAAGTCGCCCACCGCGATAATCTTGCCGTCGCTCACGGCTACATCGCCCTTGAACGCGGGCGCGCCAGTCCCGTCGACGATCGTGGCATTGCGAACCGCAAGATTTGCTTGACTCATGATCGATTTCCTCTGCTAATCTGAATACTCACTGTAGAATCACAAAATACTCATTGACGCGGCCTATTACTCACTTCGGGAAATGGCCGGTCAGCCAGCGGACTATCGCTCTGTTCACCGCGTCGGGAAATTCCTGCTGAACCCAATGTCCCGCGCGCTCGATATTATGCATCTCGAGATCCGAGCACAGCGCGGGCATTCCCGCGGCCATCCGCGGCGGCAGCGCCGTATCCCATTCGGCCGTGATCATCAGGCACGGCAATGCCAGTTTTTTGACGCCGATTTCGGGATGCTCGCGCGCGTTGCGGTCGATGTTCCGGTACCAGTTGATACCGCCGCGAAAGCCGGTCTTCTCGTACGCTCGCACATAGACGTCGAGTTCTTCGGGGCTGACGATCAACGGAGTCTCGACCTTGAGCTCCTCGATACGGCGGAACGGGTTCATGTCGAATTCGCCCTGCGACATCATGCGCCGCGCGGCTTCGCCCGGTGCGACGGGTGCCCTCATCAGACGGTCGAAAATCAGCTGGGCTTTGGGATCCATGACGGACTCGGCGGGGCCCGGCTCCTGGAACCATAGAATGTAGAACCGCTCGTCCTTTCCGTTGACCAGAGTGCGCATCGCCGCCGTCTGCGGCATCGCCATGTATGGCGTGCATACGCCGATGACTCCCGCGGTGCGATCCGGATGGAGCACCGGCATCGCCCATGCGACGAACCCGCCCCAATCGTGACCGACGAAGATCGCGCGCTCGATTTCCAGCGCATCGAGCAGGCCGACGAGATCGTCAGTCAATTCCGTTAATCCGTAGTCGGTGACCGCGGGTGGAGCGCTGGAATCGCCATATCCGCGCTGATCGGGCGCGATCGCGCGAAAGCCGGCCGCGGCGACCGCCGGAAGTTGATGGCGCCATGAATAGGCCAGCTCCGGAAATCCGTGGCAAAAGACCACTGCCGGTCCCTGACCGAGTTCGTGGACGATGAGGTTGATGGGCGACTGACCACCGCGCGGCGCAAGCGCGACCGAGCGGCCTGCCGGCCAGTTCAAAGTGGGCATATCAATTCTCCTGCGTCGTCGACGTTCTACGATGACGAACAAGGACGCCGCTCTGTTTCTGTCATCCCGAGCGAAGCGAAGGATCTCACGCCGCTAAGTATTCGCAAACCGCGGTCGCACGATGCTCTTCAGCGTCACTCCACTCTAGTGCTTCTGCTGCTTCGCCGCTTGTTCCGCGAAATGTTTCTGCACCGTTTCGGTGGCAGCGCTTATCGCTTTGCCGATCAGTTCCTGGTTGTGGTCCGTGTACCACTGGAGCGAGGCGCCGCGCGCCAGATTGGAGCCGTTGAATCGCGGCAGCACGTGACGCGCGAACAACTCGTATGAGCGCTTGGTCGCGTCGAAGTTCGCCCAGTTGTGCGCGAGCATCAGCAAGCATCCGAAGCCCCCGGACTGCTTTTCCAGCCGCTCGATCATCGCGATCGCATCATCAGGCGTGCCGATCACCGCGCGTCCCGATTCGATCATCGCATGGGCGGGATCTTTTGCGGTCAGGTCGTCACCGCTGGCGGTCGGATTGATTCGGCTGAAATAGTCGATCCACTTGGTCAGTCCGAAGTCGACGTCGCGCAGCGCCTGCTCGCGGCTCTCGGCAAGATGCATCGGAGCCACCAGGCGCAGCACCGCACGATCCATCTCGCGGCCATTCTCGCGCGCGATTTCGCACGCCACCTGCCAGTTAGTGCCGAGCACGTCGTAGCCGCCCTGCTGCGATGCCGCGACGCACAACATCCCCACGCCATGGCGGCCTGCCAGTTTGCCGCCCGAAGGGGTGAAGGTGCTGGCGACGGCGAATTCCGGGCGGGGCCGCGAGTACGGCAGTAGCTGGCAGCGCGCTTCCTTGAGCGTGTACCACTTGGTTTGTTCGGTAATGATTTCGCCGGCGAGCAGCCGCAGGATCACGTCGAGCGATTCCGCCATCCGATCGCGCTGTTCGGGTACCGGCACGCCCAGCATTTCCGCGTCCGAAGGGAGCAGTCCTGGCCCGACTCCGAACATCGCGCGCCCTCGCGTCATGTGGTCGAGCTGGATGATGCGATTCGCGACCATCAGCGGATGATGATACGGCAGCGAGATGACGCCGGTGCCGAGGCGAATCCGCTGCGTGCGCTCGGCGGCGGCCGCGATCATCAACTCCGGCGACGCGATTATTTCGTAGCCGGCCGAGTGATGCTCGCCGATCCATGCCTCATCGAAGCCGATGCGGTCGAGATGCTCGAGCAGATCGATATCGCGCCGCAGCGCCAGGGTAGGGTCCTCGTCCACCGGGTGAAACGGGGCCATGAAGATGCCGCACCGCATCCGGTTGGGTCTAATCGTACTCATTCAATTCTCCTCAATCGGCGATTGCTTCTGGTGGATAGGGCGGAATTTCATCCGGGTCAACCGCCGGCCGTGGCGGCCGTTGCAGGATCTCATTGACCGCGGCGAGAAATGCCTGATCGGTCGTCAGCGATTCGGGCGGCCGATTCAGATTGATTACATTAAAAAGCGCCTCGGCGATTATAGGGTTGCCTCCCCCCTCGCGCAGCACGCGCTCCCATGCTTCCCCGCCCATCCCTCCTTCAGAGCCCTCCGATTGTCCCAGCGCGGCCCGGTCGCGCGCGACCGAAAGCGCCCACGGCTGCCTTACGAACTCGGCTTGCCGCTTGAAGAAGATGCTCGGAAACCCGGGGTCGGCAGAATCCATCTCGCCCAGGAGCTGTCGCAGTATCTGCGTGCAAACCGATGCGCTCGTCATTCCCTGTCCGTACACGGGATTGAAGGCGCACACGGCGTCGGCAAGGCTGATGTAAGCGGCGGGACCGTTCCACTTCTCGTAGTGATGCCATATGTTCTGCATGCCGCGTCGATGGAAAATCGGTGAGATGGGTTTCGAAATCGCCAGCGCCTCCGCGACTATCGGCGATCGCAGCTTCGCGCACAGCGCCGCGAACGATTCGTGGTCGGCCGGCAGCGGCCGCCCACCCCATGAGGCGAGCGTCAGCAGAAAGCGGTCGCCTTCGATCGGCAGCGTAAGAGCAAAATAGAAATCTTCGGGACGCTTTGGATTCGTCGGCGGATTCAGGAAAATTCCCTTCCACCACCAGTTGGCCGGAATCTGGTTCGATGGCGGCGCCTGGTACCAGCACGTGCTGTACCCCGCGGCGGCATCGACGACCTCGCGCTCGATAGGTGGAAATCCCAGTTGCTCCAGCCACTGCGGCGCATGTGAACTCCGCCCGCTGCAGTTGACCACCAGCTCGGCATCGATACGCCCGACCGCGTCCCCGCCCGCCTTTCGCGTCTCAACCGCCGCGATGCGGCGAGAGTCCGGTGCGAGCACCAGCCCGACGGCCTCGGTTGCCTCGATTATCGTCACGCGCGGGTTGCGCTGGATTCGTTCGCGGATCACCTTTTCGATTAGCAGGCGGCTCGCGAACAACATCTGATGTCCCGTGTGGCGCCGCTTTGCCCATCCGTCGGGTTGCAGAGTCGCGAGATCCAGACCCGCATCGAAATCGAGCGCGCCGCGCTCGCGAAGGGTCTCGTCCAGGCCCGGAAACAGCGAATTCAGCTCCCGGCGCCCGCGATCGAGCATCGCGTGCGGATGGCGGCTTTGCGGCACGCCTTTGCGATGCACCGCGTCCTTTGGCAACTCATCGCTCTCGATCAACGTGACCCGCTCGAAGTGATCGGTCAGCACGCGCGCCGCGCACATCCCTCCAATACCGCCGCCCATCACGACGGCGTGCTTTGCACTTATCAATTGCTTCTCCATCAATGTTCAGTTTCAGCGCACTCGCGCGCGCGGAGGGCCCGCGGCGCGCGAATTGGTTCGCGGTTCATGTAAAGATGCCACATTCTATAGGTAAATGATCGTTTACCTGTCGCTGAGCGTAGTAAATGGTCGTTTACTTGTCAACCGGAAATGCGCAATCATGGTGCCGCACGTGGATCGGGGGTCGGCGTTGACCAGATGATTCGAAAAGCGGGAAAAAAGCGCGGCCGAAATCGGCGCAGGGTCGCGAGTGCCACCCGCAGCCTGGAGACTGTCGCGTCGACCAGGGAGCGAATCCTGACCTCTGCCGCGCGCCTGTTCGCGCAGCAAGGCTTCGAAAGCGCCTCGATGCCGGCGATCGCCAAGGCCAGCGGGATCACCGCCGGCGCAATCTATAAGCATTTCGAGAGCAAGGGAGAACTGCTGCTCGAAGTGGTGAGGCGGTCGTTCCTGTCCATCCCGCTGTTCGCCCGCGGCGCCGAGCAGGAGGCCGATGCGACCTTGCTTCCGCTCCTGGCGGCGGCATACACCGAGCCCAATCTGAAGCTGGTGCGCCAGCTTTCCCTCGAGGTTCATTCCGCCGCGAGCAAAGACCCCAAGGTCAATCGCGTTCTGTCGGAGTCCGACGATCTGCTGATGACGGGAATCAGCGACAGCATCGCCGCCGCGCAAAAGGCGGGCAAGCTCGATGCCGCCCTCAACCCCGAGTTCGTCGGGCGCCTGTTCTGCCTATTCATCATGGGCCTCACGCACATGGATACTCTCCTGCCGAGGCTGGTGGGCGATCACGCGTGGAGCAATTTCGTGCGCGACCGCATCGCGACTCTGATCGGCGTCCGCTGAACCGTTGCTCCTGCTTTTCTGAAACGCGGCATCAGTTCCTGCGCAAAGACCGCGTCGCGCTTAACACACTTTAAGGTTAACGTTCCGTCGCAGCCGTTGGCGCAGACGCGCACGGACGTCCTGCCGGCCGCGCATTCGGGAAGCGGCTTTTGAGGATTTCCTCTGCGCTGTCGGCGAGTAAATCGCGATGCATCCGCGCGGACTCGTCGAAAAAGGATTCACCCAGGTTGGCGTCGATCGCGTGGGTCGCGATCATGTTGAGAATTTTCTGCCGGTCGTACGCGGACTCCGCATAGATCAAGTCGAGGTTCTCGCTCTCGGGCGGTTCATCCTGATAACGCCCGCCGTAGGGATATCCGAGGGCTGCCGCGAAATACTGCATCGAAATATTCCCGACGCGCGGCATATGCGGTCCGCATACCGCCACCTTGAGGCGCGCGCGCTCCGCGGCGGACATCGCGGATGTCCACGCGCTCACCTGCCTGTCCATCGTGTCGATTTGATCCCTGGCCGCATCGCGAACGTTCGCCATGATATCGGCCGACTGCTCGCGCGCGAATGAGCGCAGCGCGGCCGCTGACACCTGCCGGGCCGCAAGCGTCGCATCGATGAATGTCAGCGCGCGATCGATCATCTCTTCCTGCCGCGCGCGTTCGTGAGGTGTCAGGTCGGCGGTCGGGAGTGCCGCGCGCGCCCGCACCACCGATGCGCGGTAGATACGGAGTTCATCGAGGCCTGCCGCGCCGATCGGCCCGCCGGTTTGCGCGGTCAGCATGACGTAGATAGTGACGGGAACGTGTGAGACCGCTTCCAGCTCACGATAGCGGCGGCCAAACGCGGGCGCTGTGGACTCCGTCCCATTGCGCAGCAGCGTCATCCCGTCGCCGCATTCGATGATAACCGGGTTCAATTTCGGCGCCGTCTGCGCGAGCAGTCGTTCGTACGCATCCATGAAATCCTGGTTCAGATGAACGAGCGGGTCGTCGCTGGAGTATTTCGGCACGCGAGTCGGTGCGGGCTGCGCCTCCGGCGTTGCGGCCCGCGCGCCCGGAGCAGCCGCGAAGTACGCAGCCATCAGGATAGCGGCTCTAAGGATTGAAGCCTTGCTATGAAACTTCAGCGTAGTCACTGTATACCGCCTCTCTGACGCGCACGCCGCGGATGCTTGCGCGCATTCATTGCCAAATCTGGTTGAGTAACGCTGCCAGCCTGGTGCCCGCCTTGAACAGTTGCAGCGCGGCGACATCGGTCTCAGCCGAAAGGTATGCAGGCTGGAGCGCGATATCCTCCGCGCGGACTTTGGCCGGTGCGCGGCCGCACGACTTCAAGTTGGGTTCGCACGGTTCGAGGGGGATCGCGAGCCGCTCGTAGATCTGCCCAAGCGCGATCCGGTTCGACTCCCACGCCAGCGCATCGGCGCGCCCGCGCTGCCACGAGAAATCATCGTGAAACGGATGCACCGCGTAGTAGCTCTCGAGGGCGTTGGCCGTCGTCCGCGCGCTGCTATGACCACGATGCGCGAATCGCGCCATCACCAGCCGCACCATCGTGTCATCCCACGCGAGATGCAGCGTCGGGACTGAGACATCCTCGACCTGCACGCAATTGCCGCCGAGATCGGCGTTGGTCGCGGCATGGAGCGGCTGATGGATGTCGCCGACAAGATGAACCAGAAATGCGAGGTCGCCTTCCGCGCCCCATCGATCGTAGCTTCCCGTGCTCAGGCGCTTGGTGAACTCATCGATTTTAGCGGTGGCGCACTGACCACGCACGCATCGCACGGGAATCTCGCTCTCGGTGTCCTGAAGGCACAGGTTGATGTAATGCCACGCGGCCGAGCGGGGATCCTCCCGGCGGTAATCCCAGTCAGGCATTGTCGAATCATCGGCCATCCGATCCGCGATCGCACGCCAATCGGCGCCATCCATGGCGAGAAGCTTCGCGATCCGGCCACGGGCCGCTGCGTTAAGATGATCGGCGGCGATAAACGCGACAATCCGATGCCCTTCGTTGCCCCACGCGAACGCAAATCGCGGCTGCACGACCAGCATCAGCAGCGCGACCAGGAAAATTCTTCCTGAATCCACTCCGGCCCGGCTTCCCACGCTCATGAACTAATGCCGTCCCAAGTCTTAACCCACAATGCAAGCGCCAAAGGGACTTGGCGACTTCTGCGCGCACGCGAAGCCGGTACCGGTTCCGAGAGAACGTAACCTTCTCAGGACTGCCCGCGGACTTGGGCAAGGTCACCTTGATACAGTGAACGAAGCGCGATCAATCGCGGATACTGCTTCGCAGGCGCTCTTCGTAGTACCCCGCCAATCCTTCGAGCACCGGACGCACGGCACCGGTTATCGATGAGCCATGCATTATCGCGATTGTGCGCGGCTCGAGCGCCGCGAGCCGCCGCACCGTTGATGCGGTCTCGGTCGTGATTCCGGTCGCACGGAATTTCTCCTCCGCATCGATCGCGGCCGGCAGGATGTCTCCGCTCGCGATCGCCGATCCGTTGCCGAATTGAAAGAGCAGATCGCTGCTGAACAGCGTCCGCGTCGTTTGCTCGAAAATCAGGCCCGTGTCCCAGCAGTGCGGAACATGCGGAGTGTCGATACGCTGCACGCGCTTGCCGCCCAGGTCGAGTACTTCGCCATTCCCAAGCGCGCGCGGCGTGCGCGCCGCGGTGTCGTTGAGCCATATATTGCAGCCGATTCGCCCGTGCGCCGCGGTCGCATTCGGCGCCGCCTCGAGCCATTCATTGAGCGAACCGCATTCGTCCGATTCCACGTGGCTGAACGTGATCCATCTGAGCTTCTTCAGATCGATAAGCTGCGCAGCCGCGGCTGAGACCGCCGGAAAAAGAAAACGCTGCCCGCAATGAAACAGCATCGGCTCGTCCGCATCGATCAGGAACTGGTTGAAGGTGATGCCGACAGGCGGCGCCACCTCGGGCACAAACGTCGAGAGCCGGTATATATGATTCGCGATCTCATCAATTCGGGTTTCCATGAATCTCACTCCAGAGGTGCTTGGGCGTAAAACATACTATCTATATGTAAGATACATTCTGCATTTCGTCAAGCGATTCCCTCCAGATGCTCCATTTCGCAAATGCTGCGCCCTTCTCCCGCCGGGGGCTTTGCCTAAAAAACCTCCGCTGCCTCATTATGGGGGTTCTTGCCCCAATAATCCTAGTCAGCGGTATTGCCTTTGCCGCAGAAGGCAAATTGTCCCGCCAACACATTGA
>JBKQNE010000098.1:0-5031 GCA_052146355.1 Binataceae bacterium (SeqCode)
GCACCCTACGGCTGCTCAAGGAATTGAAGTACGAGACCGAAGGACTGCGGAGCAAAAGCTGGGACGAGTTCGCGGCGCCCGATGGCGCGCCGCTGGATTTCGTTTTTACGCTCTGCGATCGCGCGGCGGCCGAGGCGTGCCCGGCATGGCCGGGGCAGCCGCTAAGGGCCCATTGGGGCGTGAAGGATCCGCTGGCCTTCAAGGGTTCAAGTTCCGCGACGCACAGAGTCTTTCTGAAGACCTACGCTGAGCTGGAACAGCGAATCAGAATCTTCACGAGTCTCCCGATCGAGACGCTGGAACGCTTCGCACTGGAGCGCTGGGTAACCGAGATCGGAAAGCTCGATTTGGCAGCTTAGATGCGCGCCACGGACCAAGCGATGCAAGCAATGCCGGTCAGAGTGGGCATTAACGGATTTGGGCGGATGGGGCGTCTGGCCCTGCGTGCAGCTTTCATCAATCGCCCGTTCCAAATCGTCCACATCAACGAGGTCAAAGGCGGCCCTGAGACCGCCGCTCATCTACTGGAATTCGACAGTATCCACGGCAGGTGGAAGGCCGCGATCGCAACGGACTCTGCCGGCCTCGTAGTTGAAGGCGAGCACATCGGCTTTAGCGATTCTTCTGGTATCCGCGAGACGCCGTGGGAGCAGGCGAGAATCGAAATGGTTCTTGAATGCTCCGGCAAGCTCCTGACTCCCGAGGCTCTGCAGGCCTACTTCAAACAGGGTATCCGCAAGGTGATCGTGGCCGCGCCGGTAAAAAAGGGCGCACTGAACATCGTGATGGGCGTAAACGACCAGCTTTACGACCCGGAACGCGATCACATAGTCACCGCCGCGTCGTGCACGACCAATTGCCTGGCCCCGGTCGTAAAGGTCGTGCACGAAAAACTCGGTATCCGCCACGGCGTTATCACTACCATTCACGACGTGACGAACACCCAGACGGTCGTCGACTTGCCGCACAAGGATCTCAGGCGTGCGCGTTCGGCGCTGATGTCTCTGATTCCGACGACGACCGGCTCGGCGACCGCGATCGGACTCATCTATCCCGAGCTGCAAGGGAAGCTGAACGGGATGGCGGTGCGCGTGCCGCTTCTGAATGCCTCGTTGACGGATTGTGTGTTCGAGGTGGCGCGCCCCACTAGCGCAGATGAAGTGAACGAATACCTGCAAGCCGCCAGCGAAGGCGAGTTGCGTGGCATCCTCGGGTTCGAGCGACGTCCGCTGGTCTCCGTCGATTTCGTGAACGATCCGCGATCGTCGATCGTCGACGGACCGTCGACGATGGTAGTCGATGGCACCCAAGTCAAAATCATCGCCTGGTACGACAACGAATGGGGCTATGTGAATCGGCTCGTTGAATTGGCGGCCAAGGTTGCTTCCAGTCTTTCTTCGGCACAACGCGCGGTCGCCGCAGGACAATGAAGTGAAAAACGCGGTTCGCAACTACGCCCTGGTGACCGGAGCATACTGGGGCTTCACACTCACTGACGGCGCGCTGCGGATGCTGGTGTTGCTCCATTTCGATCGCCTGGGATATAGCGCGGTCGAGATCGCTTTCCTGTTTTTGTTCTACGAATTTTTCGGGATCGTAACCAACTTGCTCGGCGGATGGATCGCTGCGCGTTCAGGCCTCAAGGTCACGCTCTACGGCGGCTTGCTTCTTCAGATCGGCTCGCTGATCATGCTGGCGCTGCTGCAACCGGCCTGGTCGCGCCTCGCTTCGGTTAGCTACGTGATGGCGGCGCAGGCGCTGTCGGGAATCGCAAAAGATCTCACCAAGATGAGTGCCAAAACCGCGATCAAAGTCGTGGTTCCCGAAGGCGCGGAAGGTGCTCTGTTCAAATGGGTGGCCCGTCTGACGGGATCCAAGAACGCTCTCAAAGGTGCGGGCTTCTTCATGGGCGGCGCTCTCCTCGGCACGCTGGGCTTCAGAGGTTCACTTATCGCGATGGCGATCGGCTTGCTAGTGGTTCTGCTCGGCACGGTGTTCGCCCTGCCGAGCGGAATGGGCAAAGCCAAAACAAAAATTAAGTTCGCAACCCTTTTTTCAAAGAGCTCCGCGGTGAACTGGCTCTCGGCTGCTCGATTATTTCTATTCGCCTCGCGTGATGTCTGGTTCGTCGTCGGGTTGCCAGTCTTCCTGGCCTCGGTTCTTCACTGGTCCTTCTGGCAGGTCGGTGCATTCGCGGCGGCCTGGTTCATCGGTTACGGCTTCGTGCAAGCACTCGTTCCCGAGATCCTTCGCCAGTCGGGCGCACGCGAAGGCGTCACGGGAGACACGGCGCGCCTTTGGGCCTTCGTCCTGGTTGCGATCCCGCTCGCCTTGGCCGCCGCTCTCCAGCTCAATACAAGCCCCACGCCAGCACTTATGATCGGGCTTGCCATCTTCATGGTGGTGTTTGCGATCAACTCTTCGGTCCATTCGTATCTCATTCTCGCCTACTCAGATGACGATGAAGTCGCAGTCAACGTGGGATTCTATTACATGGCCAACGCAGGCGGCCGGCTTCTCGGCACACTTCTGTCGGGCGTGGTGTTTGAACTTTATGGCTTCATCGGGTGTCTGCTCGCCTCGGGCGCGTTGGTGCTGGCCGCGGGACTCTTGTCGTTCAACCTGCCACGGGCCCGAGGAGTTCAACTGACCGTAGAACTGAAGGAAGCTGACGCGTGAGCGGAAAACCACATGAATTGGCTGGCCCGAGAGTTCAGTCCGCAAACCACGAAACGGCAACGGAGAACGCTCGTGAAACATAGTCCTATTTGGAAGATCGTCGCTGCACTCTTTCTATTGGCGCTGAGCTTCTCGCTCTTTCATGGAAGTAGCGCAGTACTCGCGGAAACGTTGGTAATCAACGGCGACGGGTCCACTTTCGCCTATCCAATGTATAGCAAGTGGATCGAGGAGTATCAGAAAGTAGATCCGGGCGTGCGATTCACATATGTATCAAACGGCTCGGGAGCCGGCATTCACGACGTAATGCTTGGGACAGTGGACTTTGGGGGTACTGATGGTCCTCTGAACAAGACTCAAATGCTGGATTTCAGCACCCATCGCAATTGCGAAGTGCTTCATTTTCCGACCGCGCTGGGCGCGGACGTTCCCGTGTACAATATCCCAGGGGTCATTCAGGAGCTGCGGTTCACGCCCGAGGCGCTGGCAGGGATCTATCTCGGTAAGATCACCAAGTGGAACGACCCCGCACTGGCGAGCTCGAATCCCGACGTTTCGCTTCCCGATAACGATATCGTGGTTGTTCATCGGCAAGACGGCAGCGGGACGACCTATGTCTGGACAGATTATCTGTCGAAAGTAAGCCCGGAATGGCAGGAGGCCGTGGGAACCGGGATTTCGGTCAATTGGCCGGTAGGCCTCGCGGGCAAAGGCAACGAAGGTGTAGTTAAACTCGTGGCCAAGACTCCGTATTCGATCGGCTACACGGAGCTTACCTACGCAGTGCAAAAGCACCTGTTCTACGGGAGCGTAGCCAACAGTTCCGGGCGATTCATGAAGGCAGATTTCGCAAGTGTAACCGCGGCCGCCGCGGGTGTAGCTAACAACATGCCGGCGGATTTCCGGGTCTCGATAACCAACGCCCCCAGTGAGGACGCCTATCCCATATCAAGTTTCACCTGGATGTTGGTGCCGTCGGTTATTGCCGAACCCGGAAAGCGGCAGGTGATTGTCGGATTCCTGCGTTGGGGCCTGACGAAAGGACAAGATTACCTGGAAGAATTGTCCTATGCCCGTCTTCCGAGCGCGGTGATAGCGATGGAAGAGAAGGCCATCGATAAAATCAAAGCATCCAGCCGAGAGTCGACGCAAGCCGCTCTTTGATTTCATCTAATCGTATTTCCGTCGTAATCGGAATGCTCTACGGTTTGACTATGCTCCGCACGGGGTGGTCTGTGGGTGTAGATCGATGAACTGCAACCGGCGCTAGCGCGTGAACAAACATAAAGACGCAAAGGAGGAAGGGTCGGGCTATGAGGGCAGGAGAAAGGTCGACTAAGAGGTTATTTCCCATGTTGCGTAGCAAACTCGGCATATGGTCGCTGGCGGGAATGGTGATGATGTGTTCAGCAGGGCTCGCCGGGGCGGCTCTAACCCTCACAGGAGCTGGGGCGACGTTTCCATATCCGATGTATTCGAAGTGGTTCGATGCGTACCATAAGGTTCACCCGGACGTCGAGATAAACTACCAATCGATTGGTTCAGGCGGTGGCATCAGACAGGTCACTGCCGGCACAGTGGACTTCGGGGCCAGCGACGGACCGATGACTGACGAGCAAATTGCTGCATTTAAGGAAAAGCAGGGCACTGATATACTGCATTTCCCGACCGTTCTGGGTGCTGATGTCCCTGCCTACAATATACCGGGCGTTCAGGCGGAGTTGCGGTTCACGCCGGAAGCATTGGCCGGCATTTTCCTGGGAACCATTACTAAGTGGAACGATCCCGCAATCGCCAAATCAAATCCAGTGTCACTTCCGAATACTGACATCGTTGTGGCGCATCGCGCGGACGGCAGTGGAACTACTTACGTTTGGACGGATTATCTGTCCAAAATCAGTCCGGAGTGGGAGAAATCCGTCGGCAGGGGAACCTCGGTCAAGTGGCCTGTAGGGCTGGGGGGTAAAGGGAACGAGGGGGTGTCAGGTTTGATACAGCAAACGCCGGGCTGCGTCGGCTATATCGAATTGATCTATGCCTTGCAGAACCACATACCCTACGGTTCCGTGCGCAACGCGTCAGGCAACTATGTCAAAGCAGATCTGGCGAGTGTCAGTGCGGCGGCCGCGGGCGTTGCTATGCCCGACGATTTCCGCGTGTCCATCACCAACTCGCCAGCGGCCAGTGCTTACCCGGTTTCCAGTTTCACCTGGCTGCTAGTACCGGAGAAAATTCCGGATCAGACGAAGAAGCAGACCCTCGTGGACTTCCTGCACTGGATGCTCACCGATGGTCAGACGATGACCGAGGCACTATCTTTCGCCCCCCTGCCGAAGCCGGTAGTCGAGAAAG
>JBKQNE010000099.1:0-7118 GCA_052146355.1 Binataceae bacterium (SeqCode)
CATCTCCATAGGCACCATATGTTATGGGCCAACCTTCCACACCGCTCTTTGCTCGGAGACTGCCGCGCCACAGATCATTTCGCCTTAACAAAATCCTATCCCCTGGCTGGAATTCGGCAGTGTTTACGCGTGTCAGGCTTTGCCAGGCAGTTTGCGGAGAACGCCCATCATTCTGATCGTTCCCCGCAGAACTGCTGACATAATATACGGCGGTCGTCCGGTGCGTTGGTCTAGAGATGGTCTGCGCGGGTAATGACAAAATGGTCGGCGCTGCAAGGCCGGGGAGCGCACACGCAAAATTCCTTGTAAATTCTCGTCGATTCATACGATTAGTGTCCATTCTAACGCGAAGGAAAGAGTTCTCTCAGTCTTTTGAGGGCTGTGAAGTCTAAGCGGTGAGAGTCTCAGATGGAATTGGTGCGTGGAGTATCGGGTATTCCAAGTGTTGAGGACAGCCACCGCAAGCGCGCCTGCCAGTTGGCGTCTCCAAACCGCAGTTTCTCCATCGGAGCAAGTCCGGTTTGCCTCGAGGCCCGGTTCATCTTGATCTATCGCGATGACGTGACAATTCGTTAGGATTTCCCTCGTCTCCGGGGCCATTTTGGGCAAGTTGCTAACCGCCAGCAAGGGTGGACCTTTTGGCTTGACTGCCTCCTTGATTCGCAGGATTCGCGGAGCGCCGAAGGCGAGCGGCTTCATCGTTTAAAGATAATCTATAATACAGTAGATGTCGAGGGTAAAGGAAACGGAACGCTCTTCTGTCGGAATCAAAGCGTTTGCTCCGTAGCATTACCCTGGCGTTCGTTTTTTCTCTGGCACGGGGATCCGTAGATTGCGTTCAAGCGAGTACAGAGTGTTCTTGGAGTACGAGAACGGGCTGATCAGAGTTGCAAGAGGAGAAGAAGATGAGCAAATTGGATAAAGGAATGACAAAGTGTATCGCTCAGGCCCTGTTTTTGGGATTTGCCGCACTGTGCTTGCAGACGGCAGCGCCACAGCCGGCGGATATGAAGTCCAGTGCGATTGAGGCGCGCGTGCAGAAGCTGCTGAGCCAGATGACGCTGGAGGAAAAGATCTATCTTATCCAGGGCACGAACGAGGATCCCGCAGCCTATCAGGGACAGGCTGGTTATTTGGCTGGTGTTCCGCGGCTGGGAGTTCCCGGATTGCGCTTTGCCGACGGTCCGCCCGGGGTCCTCACACGGGATCCGTCACAGGGCGAAACGGCAACGATGGGCGTAGCCGCGACTTTCAGCATGAAGGACGCAAAGGACAATGGCGTCGTGATCGGCCGTGAAGACCGGGCGTTGGGAATCGACGTTTCCCTTCAGCCCTTCGTGAATATTGACCGGGATCTCGTTTTTTTGCGCAGTTACAACACTTTTGGTGAAGATCCGTTTTTGACCGGAGAAATCGGCGCGGCAGAAATCAATGGAATTCAATCGCAACATGTGATGGCCCAGGTCAAGCACTTTGTGGCGTACGATGCAAACAATCTCAACAC
The DNA here is from genome assembly GCA_052146355.1 of Binataceae bacterium (SeqCode). Lineage (GTDB taxonomy): Bacteria > Desulfobacterota > Binatia > Binatales > Binataceae > JAFAHS01. Next base: position 1,505 of record JBKQNE010000099.1, read on the forward strand.
GTTTGTGGATGATCAGGCCTTGCACGAAGTCTATATTGCCCCGTTTGACGCAGCAGTCAAGGCGGGGGTTTCGTCCATCATGTGCTCGTATAACCATGTGAACGGTCCATACGCCTGCGGCAACGCGTCTACATTGACCAAAATCTTGCGCGATGAGCTCGGTTTTGCAGGATTTGTAACATCCGACTGGGGCGCAAATCACAGCGCGGAATTCATCAACGCAGGTCTCGATATGGAGATGCCGGGCACCACGGATTCCCACATTCCACGCTATTTCGGGCTGCAAGCGGCGCCGAACCCGTCAGCGGCAGCACATAGCGGAGGCGACGGTACTGTCGCCGGCACGATGCTGAGCCCACACATGCCCGAAGAGCCGGCTCCGGAGCGAATGGGGACCGGCGTAGCGCCTGGGCTCGAACCGGAACACATCACGATGGCAGAAGCTCTCAGGAACGGCTCAATTTCCGAAAGCACGATCAATCGTGCCGCCGCCCGTGTACTTCGGGAGATTATCTGTTTCGGCTACATGGACGGAATGCAGAAGCACTCGATTACCGAGCAGGATATCGATGCGAATGCAAAGATCATCGAAAAGACAGGCGAAGATGCCGCCGTACTTTTGAAGAACGAGGGCGGCGCGCTCCCCCTCAAGGCTCCCGATCTGAGTTCCGTCGTACTCATTGGCCCCACTGCGGGCCAAGTGGATGCTATCGGCATCAATGAGGAGCGGTCTGTAGGGCTGCCGTGGCGGCAGGTAGGTCCGCTGGAGGCGATGAGGAAGATCTCGGGCAATCCGAATATCCGCTTTGCCGTAAACGACGACATGACAGGGACATCCGTTCCTGCAGCTGCCCTGAGCCACGACGGCCAGCCCGGGCTGCTGCGCGCCAATTCCGCGGCGCAGCAGAGCGATGCCCAGATCGATTTCACTACAAAAAACGACCATGCGCTGCCGCCCGATTCCACTGTCGATTGGAAGGGCACTCTCACAGTTTCTCACGGGGGCAAGTATTGGCTCTATCTCCAGGCTCTCGGCACCGATGCGAACTTCTCGATCGATGGCAAACTGTTGGGAGTCACTGGCGCCGAGCAGGGCGGAATTCACGGCGATATTCTGCAGGCGAATCAGGACAACGCGATTCCGACCACCGACGGCTTGGATAACCTGCGCTGCTCGGTCAAACTTGCGGCCGGGCCGCACGAAATCGAAATCCATGTACACCCTGACACGTCCCACGCGCCTGTCCAAGTGCGCCTCAATTGGTACACGCCAGAACAGCGTGACAGTGACCACCAGGCTGCAATCGCCGCAGCGAAAGAGGCAAAGATCGCGGTAGTGTTCTTATGGACGCGCTTACAGCCAGTGTTTGGCCTTCCCGGCGAGCAGGACAAGCTTGTCGAGGAGGTCGCCGCAGTGAATCCGAATACGATTGTGGTGCTGAACACGAGCCAGCCCGTAGCTCTACCCTGGGCCAATAAGGTGAAGGCCATCCTGGAAATGTGGTGGCCGGGCGATGAGGGCGGATGGTCTACTGCTCGGCTGTTGTTGGGCAAATCCAGCCCCGCAGGGCGCCTGCCGGTCACTTGGGCAAAGCGCCTGGAAGACTATCCTGCCAGCGATCCCCGATTTCCTGAACGTTCTTCCAAGGGTGTCGACGGCAAGACTATCTATAGCGAAGGAGTGAATGTCGGGTACCGCTGGTTCGACAAAGAGAAGATCGACCCGCTTTACCCCTTCGGCTATGGGCTCAGCTACACCACCTTTGCATATTCGGGTCTCAAGGTCGAGAAGTCCCCCGTCGGCGGACTGAACATCAGCTTTACGATCAAAAACAGAGGAGCAATTGACGCGGATGAGGTGCCGCAAGTTTACTTGGGAGCGCCCAGCGAGATTCCTCCTGGAGTGCGGTTTCCTGTCCGTGCATTGACCGCCTTTGATCGCGTGTATATCGCTGCCGGCGAATCAAAGATCGTGGAACTGCACATTACTTTGCGTCAGCTCCAGTACTGGTCGTCGGCCAAACAGAAGTGGGTGACTGCAACTGGGAACCGGACTTTGAGCGTGGGTGCTTCATCCCGCGATCTGCGGCTTGAACAGAGCGTCAACTGACAGGCGCGGCTGGAGTGAAGCTGTTGATCGCCAAAGCTCAATCCGCCGCAAATTGCATCGGCTACTAGCAGTTAGGGGAGCAACGTTCTGCAAAAGCGTAACAGTTGCCACTGGCAAAGCGGCCCGCGTCTTCGCCCAGTTCGACTATCGAACCAGGAAAAGCTGGTCGCGTGCGCGCCGCGTGGTGGCCAAGGCCGAGTATCTCGACAAGGGTGAGAACCCGCGCTTCGTGGTCACTTCGCTGACGCCCGGCCAGTGGGCTGCGCAGGGCTTATACGAGAACTTCTACTGCGCCCGCGGAGAGATGGAGAACCGCATCAAGGAGCAGATGCTTCTGTTCGCCGACCGGCTGTCGACCGACGAAATGAAGGCCAACCAACTCAGGCTCTACTTCTCGGCGCTGGACTACACGCTGGTCGAGGCGCTGCGCCGGCTGGGGTTGAAAGGCACGGCGTGGGCCGAGGCGCGCGTCGATACCATCCGCTTGAGGCTGTTTAAAATCGGCGCCCTGGTGCACATCAGCGTGCGCCGCATCCTACTCCAGATGAGTTCCACCTATCCATGGAAAGACATCTATGCGCGAGCCTTCCACGCCCTGCGATGCTGAGCGGTGCGCATCGCTCGGAAAACCGGAACTTCCACCTCTGCCGGCATCATCGGCCGGCGGAGCCATGCGCAAAAGCCATGGGGAAGACAGAACCGGGGCATAGAACGGCCCCAAAAACCTCACCTGACACATGCAGCCGACAACAAATGACCGCCGTACTCCACGCAATCAACTCAACACCGCCCAAAAGCAGTGCTTGTGAGAAATGCGGGCTAGAACGACAACCTCAATTCAAAGTAACCTGCTCAGAACTCGTAATGGCGCGAGTTTGGCCCCGCGGATGTGTTCGTCAACCTAACTCTCCCTTGCGCAACCCGCCCTGGGTTAAATCAATTACGCTCCGCTGATTGAAGCAGTGCCCTGAGCGGCAGAAAAGCCGCACGAGAAAGTGCGCATTGTGCCCGTAAACCAGATTCCTATCACGCGAAGCAAGGAAATTATTTTCATTTCGGCTCAAAAAACGTACCTGCATGCCGGAAGTCTTCACATTTCTCTTGTGATCACCGATAGTCTATAATATAATAACTTTATGTTTTCACGTCTAGTGCTTTGGGAGGGATACCCAAAGGAGGAGATCGCGATGACTATGAAAATGCCCTGGGGCTGCATCTTAAGGATCGAACACCATCACGATCAATGTGAATTGAGTTTCCAGTTTAGAGTTGGTCCCCAAAGGGGCCAGCTCTAATCTCGTTTGCCGATCACCTCGAACCTCCCTTGTTTGTAGCGATCGAAACCTTTTCTGGCGGCTTCAAACCTTTCTGGACCACAAGTTTTTGTAGCACGGAGAAATCAGTGATCGGCAGCTGGATGAGGCGAGTCAGGCTCGAGTTTGCGGGGGCGATAGCCGGTGTCGCGTTTCTACTAGGAGGCGGCCTAATCTCGTTGGCCGCACAGAATTCTCCCTCAAACGATCATCCGTTGCAAATTTCGGTAGATCCGGTAGATGGCCGATACAGCATCGCGATGCCCGGTTCCAGTGCGGTTGCGTTGCGGGCCGGAGCAGGGGTTGAAGTGGATGGCCGTTGGCTGCGCGCGGCTGATTACCCTCGGCACAGTATAGAACGCTCGCAAGATGAAGGGGATCTCGGGCAAGCGTCAGAATGGCAGGTGACCTACTCCGGAATTAGCGGTCAACCGGATTTGATTTATCATCTGCGGGCCTACTCGGGGCGACCCTACGGAGACATCCAGGTAACTGTTCGAAATACCACTGAGAAGGCCATTCACATTGGGGGAATTCGCTCGGTCGATTCAACTGAAGATCCAGTTCTTGACTTGGGGGGCCCAGCGGCTGACGATCGAGTACTCTCCGACAGCTACAGCGAGGACAGGCCGGCCATCACGATTCACGACCTTGCTGATGCCCCCCAACACTTGCACCGGGCCGTGGGGAGTCAGCTTATCTACAATCGGCAGAGCCACCAAAGCCTCTTTCTTGGTGCGCTTACTTCAAATCGATTCCTCACCGTTTTGCGGCTCCATCTCGAAGATTCCTCTGGACGTGTGCCTAGTCTGGCAGCCTACGAAGTTGACTCCACGGGAACAACCGAACTTGAGGTGGAAAATTCTCTAAAGCATTCCCCTGCAGTGGACCAGGTAGAGCTCAGCCTTCTTGTTGTGCCAGGGGGCGATCTGTCGTCAGAACGATTGCTCTTCAGTCTGTCCACCGATTATCGGGCGCAACTGGAAACCTATGGTTCATTGATTCGACAGATTGATCACGCGCGAGCCTCGGCGCCCCCGCTGATGGGATGGTGGTCGTGGACTGCCTTCTATTTTGGCTTGAACGAAGGAGCAGCACTGACCAATGCTCAATGGCAGGCGGAACATCTCAAGTCACTCGGATATAACATCTATCACGTCGACGAGGGTTATCAATATGCGCGGGGAGAATACAGCACTCCCGATGTAACTTTGTTTCCGAACGGGATGGCCAGTGTCTTTTACAAGCTGCACGGATTGGGGCTCGTGCCGGCCATCTGGACCGCTCCGTTTGAAGTTTCGGCGCGGTCGTGGGTATATGAACGTCACCTTGACTGGCTTGTAAGAAATGCAAATGGGCAGCCCATTCACGCAGGCACTGTAATCGACGATCAGGATCCTCTCTTTGTTCTCGACACAACCAACCCCGGGGCCCAGGAGTATCTTCACAAGACCTACTCCACCCTTGTGAACGAGTGGGGCGTTCGTTTCATCAAGATGGATTTCATGGACGACAGTGCCATTGAAGGCTATCACTTCAAACCGAATACGACGGCGTTGGAAGCCCAACAGATTGGACTAAAGATCATCCGTGACGCAGTGGGAGATGATTGTTACTTAGATAAAGATGGAAGCCCCATGCTGAACGCCGTCGGGTATGTGGATTATGGTCGAATATCTCAGGACACGGCGCACACGTTTGGGGCAAGCAAAGAGGCAGCCAGCGGGATTGCTGCGCGCTTTTACATGAATCGTAACTTCTTTGTGGCCGATCCTGACGCCTTTACAGTATCAACGGAAATGCTCGAGGACCAGTCATGGCACAAGACAATCTATCCTGCGAGCCTGGATGACGCCAGAATCTCGATGGCGCTCGCGGCAGTTAGCGGCGGGATGCTGGAGATCGGAGACGATCTTCCCTTGTTATCCAAGGAGCCTGAGAGACTGGCGCTGATTGAGAATCAGGACCTCATCAATATGGTTCGATTGGGGCAGGCATCCGTTCCTCTTGACCTGATGAGTTACGAAAAAGAAGATGAGCAGCCGAGTATCTTTTTTCTCAAGGAAGATTCTCGACAAAGCATACTTACAGTCTTCAACTGGACTGAAATTGAGCGAAAGCGCTCCATCGATCTTTCGGCGGCCGGATTGTCGGGATCGGGGAAATATAGAATTAGCGATGTCCTTGATAA
>JBKQNE010000100.1:0-10382 GCA_052146355.1 Binataceae bacterium (SeqCode)
TCTCAATCTACCGTTCTTCACTACCGGCCGCTCGCCGACGGGGATGGCGTTGGTAACCTTGGTCACACCCCTACACACTTCGTGCCAGCTGGGCAGCCTGACCGGGTGGGTTTCGTCACCCAGTTACCAAGTTCAGCGATATCCGGCCGTTCTTCTGCCAGGTGGAGGCGGTGGAGACGGCGATCTGGCTAACGGAAGTTGCGCCGAAGCTGGGACCGAGGGGAAAGAAATTTCTCGACCATCTGGCGAATGCGAACAATGAGGCGAATCCCGGCCTGAACCGGCTTGCGCTGAAGTTGGCGACCGGAGCAGGCAAGACCACGGTCATGGCTATGATCATCGCGTGGCAAACAGTCAACGCGGTGCGTCATCCGGGCAGCAAGAATTTTACGCGTGGTTTTCTGGTAGTGACGCCAGGACTAACGATCAAGGACCGGCTTCGTGTTCTCCAGGCGAATGATCCGGATGCCTACTACCAGAGCCGGGAGCTGGTCCCGAACGACATGCTTCCCGAACTCGGAAAAGCAAAAATCGTCATCACCAATTTTCAGCAACTGAAGCTTCGAGAACGGATGGAGCTCTCGAAGGGCGGACGATCGTTGTTACAGGGCCGTGGTCCCGAGCTGAATACGCTTGAAACCGAAGGGCAGATGTTGCAGCGCGTGATGCCTGAGCTGATGGGCGTCAAAGACATCATGGTGCTCAACGACGAAGGGCACCACTGCTACCGCGAGAAGCCCGACAAGGGAGACGCATTCAAGGGAGAAGAAAGAAAAGAGGCGGAGAAGAACAACGAGGCGGCGCGCCTCTGGATCTCAGGGTTGGAGATCGTCACTAAAAAGCTCGGTATGTCGCGAATCCTCGATTTGTCCGCGACCCCGTTCTTCTTGCGCGGTTCCGGATACGCCGAAGGAAGTCTGTTTCCCTGGACGATGAGCGATTTCTCGCTGATGGATGCGATCGAATGCGGGATCGTGAAGCTGCCGCGGGTGCCGGTCGCGGACAACATTCCCGGCAACGAAATGCCGATGTATCGGAATCTGTGGGAACACATCCGGGACAAGATGCCGAAAAAGGGACGCGGCAAGGCTGGAATGCTCGATCCGCTCAGTATTCCGGTTGAGCTGCAGACGGCGCTGGAAGCGCTCTACGGGCACTACGAGAAGACGTTCAACCTTTGGCAAATCGCAGGGATCAAGGTGCCGCCTTGCTTCATCGTGGTGTGCAACAACACCTCTACGTCGAAACTTGTTTACGATTACATCTCCGGCTTTGAGCGAGAGAATGAAGACGAATCAAAGACCACGGTGAATGGACGGCTACCGCTCTTTCGCAACTTCGATGACTACGACAACAAGATTGCCCGTCCGCCCACAATTCTGGTGGATTCTGAGCAGCTGGAGTCAGGCGAGAAGCTCGATGACAACTTCCACAAAATGGCGTCAGACGAGATCGATCGCTTCCGTCGCGAAATTATTGAGCGAACGCGAGACGCCAGTGCGGCGGAAAATATCAGCGACCAAGACCTATTGCGTGAAGTAATGAACACCGTAGGAAAGGAGGGGCGTCTGGGCGCCGGAATACGGTGTGTAGTTTCGGTATCAATGCTGACCGAAGGTTGGGACGCGAACACTGTGACACACGTGCTGGGGGTTCGGGCGTTCGGGACACAATTGCTCTGCGAGCAGGTGGTTGGGCGAGCTCTACGGCGTCAGTCTTACAACCTCAACGACGAGGGGCTCTTCAACGTCGAATACGCCGACGTTCTGGGAGTCCCATTCGACTTCAACGCGAAACCTGTGGTCTCGCCCCCACAAGCGCCGCGCGAGACAGTGCACGTTCACGCGGTTCGGCCTGACAGGGACCACTTGGAAATCCGGTTCCCCAGAGTCCAGGGTTATCGAGTCGAGTTGCCGAAGGACGAATTGAAGGCGGACTTCAACGATGGCTGTGCGTTCGAGCTCACGCCGGAGTTGGTGGGCGCAACCGAAACTCAGAACGCCGGAATAATTGGTGAGCCCATATACCTCGGTTTGATGAACAGGCCGGACTTCCGCCGATCCACGCTGCTGTTTCACCTAACCCGGCGACTGCTCTACACCAAGTTCCGAGACCCCGGAGAACAGCCAAAGCTTCACTTGTTTGGGCAACTTAAACAGATCACAAAGCAGTGGCTCGATAACTACCTGATTTGCAAAGGCAGTACGCATCCGGCGCAGCTTATGTATCAAGCTCTCGCGGATAGGGCCTGCGACAAGATCGTTAGAGGGATCACACAGGCGTACATTAAAGAGCGTCCGGTCAAGGCCATTCTCGACCCATACAATCCCACAGGCTCGAGCCGATACATAAACTTCTACACGTCAAAAAAAGAGCGCTGGGAGACAGATGCGAGGCGCTGTCATGCGAACTGGATAGTGCTGGACAGCGACTGGGAGGCGGAATTCTGCCGTGTAGCGGAGGCGCACCCGCGCGTGAAGGCCTACGTGAAGAATCGCGGGCTTGGCCTGGAAGTTCCGTATCGCTGGGGCTCAGAAATCCGTAACTACCTGCCTGACTTCATCGTACTGGTCGATGACGGTCATCGAGAGGCCGATCCGCTCCATCTGATCGTCGAGATCAAGGGATATCGACGGGAGGACGCTAAAGAGAAAAAGGCGACGATGGAGACATACTGGGTCCCGGGCGTGAATAACCTTGGCAGCTACGGACGGTGGGCATTCGCGGAGTTCACGGAGATTTATGCGCTGCAGGCGGAGTTCGCCGCGAAGGTCGAGGCCGAGTTCAACAAAGACTCGGTGACGATCAAGCGGGCGGCCTAAGGGACAGCGGTATGGCGACCAGAAAGCAAAGCAAAAAAAAAGTGGAGACGCTCAAGCACAAGGAGGCGAGGAGGAAGAATATCCCGACCGCCGAGTACCAGTCGGTACTGCAGAAAGAAGAACAAAGCCCGATCCGTGTCGCATACGAGCGCCGCAACCGCGACCTTGACCCGCAGTTGGTGTGGCGAGGCAAGGACGAGCAGGACTGGTCCGATCTCGTAGTGAATGCGGCCCCGCTCTACATTCAAGAGAAGGTTCATCCTAAGGTCCTGATCGACGATCTAACGCGCCGCAGTAGCGCAGATGCCAAGAATTTTGAGCCGCAGGCCGAGCTTTTTGCGGACTTCAACGGCCTAGCCAGCGACGCAACCCGGACCGAGTTCTATCAGCACGATTCGAACTGGACGAACCGGCTGATTCTTGGCGACAGCTTGCAGGTAATGGCCTCGCTCGCTGAGCGTGAAACTCTGAGCGGCAAGGTGCAATGCATCTATTTCGACCCGCCATATGGGATCAAGTTCAATTCCAACTTTCAATGGTCAACGACCAGCCGAGAGGTAAAAGAGAGAGCCCAAGACATTACCCGCGAGCCAGAAGTGGTGAAGGCCTTCCGAGACACCTGGCGTGACGGAATACACTCCTACCTCACTTATCTAAGGGATCGACTGTCGGTAGCGCGTGATTTGCTCTCTGAGTCTGGTTCGATCTTCGTTCAGATTGGAGACGAGAATGCGCATCGTGTGCGGGCATTGATGGATGAAGTTTTTGGAGAAGAGAACTTCTGTGCTCTTATTTCGTTCGCAAAGTCGAGTGGCACGACAAGCGAGATCCTTCCGTCTCCGAACGATCTCTTGGTGTGGTATTCGAGGGACCGCCCAAGAATAAAGTACCGCCAAGTCTTCCTCTCCAAGCAGGCGGGCGGCGCCGGGGGTGGGGAATATGGCAAGGTGCTGCTGCCCGATGGTGCAAGGCGCGGTCTAACGGACGACGAGACCAGAAATACAGAAGAACTCCCCAACGGAGCTCGGATTTACCGCAACGACAATTTCATTAGTCAAGGATTCAGGCAATTCACAACCGTCCCGTTCAATTTTCAGGGCAACACATATCACCCCGGCACAGAAATGAACTGGAAGACCACGGTGGACGGGTTGAAGCGCTTAGCAGCATCAAGTCGCATTGAAGCTCGAGCCAATTCCTTATCGTACATTCGTTTCCTAGACGACTTCCCCGTCTTTGCACTGAACAAAATTTGGTCCGATACGGGAATAGCTGGGCGACCAGGTGACAAGATCTATGTTGTTCAAACCTCTCCCAAAGTAATCGAGCGCTGTGTTCTGATGACTACTGATCCTGGCGATCTAGTGCTAGACCCCACTTGCGGTTCGGGTACGAGTGCATTTGTGGCAGAGCAGTGGGGTCGTCGATGGATCACGATTGATACTTCGCGAGTAGCACTTGCGCTGGCGCGCGCTCGAATAATGGCAGCCCGTTATCCTTATTACTTACTGACAGATTCCAAAGAGGGACAGCTCAAGGAAGCCGGGATCAGGCGCACTGCGCCCAGTTCGCAGCCGGCGAGCGGCGACATTCGGCATGGCTTTGTCTATGAGCGCGTGCCGCACGTGACGCTGAAGTCGATCGCCAACAATACAGAAATTGACGTCATTTGGGAGGGCTGGCAGGCGAGGCTGGAGCCCCTGCGAGAGAAGCTTAATGCCACGCTCAAGAAGCAATGGCAGGAATGGGAGATTCCGCACGAAGCCGAAAAGGAATGGCTCGAATCAGCTAAGAAGTTGCACGGCGAATGGTGGCAGGCGCGGCTAGCGCGACAGAGGGAAATAGACTCTTCGATCGCCGCTAAAGCCGAGTTCGAGAAGCTCTCGACAGACCATATGAGGACAAGAAGATTGTGCGAGTGGCGGGGCCCTTCACAGTCGAGAGTCTTTCGCCGCATCGCGTGCTTGGCGTCGATGAGAACGACGAGCTAATCGATTCGCTCGCCGACAGGCGTCTTGGATACGAGTCCGCTCAAGATTTCGTTTCGATGATCCTGGAGAACCTCAGAACCGCGGGAGTTCAGCAGGCGCAAAAGGAAGACAAGATCGTCTTCACCGCACTCACTCCATGGCCGGGCAAGCTCGTCTGCGCCGAAGGCCGATACATCGAGGGGAGCGACCGCGCAGGCAAGGAGAAACGCGCAGCGATCTTCATCGGTCCCGAGTTCGGCACGGTTTCGCGGCCAGACCTGGTGGAAGCGGCGCGCGAGGCGGCAGATGCCGATTTCGACGTACTGATTACGTGCGCGTTCAACTACGACGCGCATTCGACCGAATTCAACAAGCTCGGGCGGATTCCTGTGCTGAAAGCTCGGATGAATGCCGACCTGCATATGGCTGACGACCTGAAGAACACGGGCAAAGGAAATCTGTTCGTGATCTTCGGCGAACCGGACATCGACATCCTGTCAGAGAAGGACGGCGAGATTCGGGTGAAGGTCAAAGGTGTCGACGTTTTCAAGCCGCAAACCGGCGCGGTGGTCAGCGACAGTGCGGAGGGAATCGCGTGCTGGTTCATAGATACTGATTACAACGAAGAAAGCTTCTTCGTGCGACACGCTTACTTCCTCGGCCAGACTGATCCCTACAAAGCCCTCAAGACCACCCTCAAAGCCGAGATCAACGAAGACGCCTGGCAATCCCTCCACAGCGACACCTCCCGCCCATTCCCCAAACCAAAAACCGGCCGCATCGCCGTAAAAGTAATCAACCATCTCGGCGACGAAGTAATGAAGGTGTTCCGAGTATGAGCCGATTGCATATCGCGACACGTGGAATTTGCAATTGGCGTCAACGGCTCGCGAGCCCAGACCGGCAGTGGAAGCGATCTTACTCAGCCTTCGAGACCGCCGTTTCCTTGGAGCTGACGGTCGACATAGCCGGCGTCGCTTAAAGTCGGATCCAGTTCTACCGCGCCGTGCCTCTCAAGACGACAGTTCTGTTCGACGCACCCCAGAAAAGGATCGCCGACCTCATAGTAGATCGAATCACAAGTTCAGTCGCGACCAGCATCGTCACTGGTTTCGCCACACCCGCGGGACTTGCCCTGATCGCGAATCCGATTCGAGCTCGCCCTCAGGTTCTCAAGGCCCTGGTTGTCGGTGCGGCTACGTATTCAAGCTTCAAAGCATTGGATAGTCTATTGGCCGCGGGCGTCCAGAAAAGTCGGCTCCGGGTCCATCTTGGACATAGTTCACAAATGTCGGCCACCAACTTCGCCCGATATCATCCCATGCTGCACAGCAAGGTTTATTTCATGGAGCAGCACAACTCAAACGCTTGCGCGTTCATCGGCTCTCATAACCTCACCGCGTACGCTCTCAAAGGCCTCAACGGAGAAGCAGCTATCATGCTGGAAGGCCCGTCTAATTCTCTAGAGTTTGACAACATACGAGCACATATTAACGCGACCCGAACTCAAGCTATTGAGTATTCGCCAGATATGAAAGAAGAGCTCACGTGGTGGACAGATGAGTATCTCAAAGGGCTGAGGGAGGAACTGGACTTACCCGCTCAGGACGCGCTATCGGGTAGAACAATTCTGATTTTTGTCAACGCTGCGAAGAATCATCGACCCAAGGTTGGTGACCGCCTTTATTTCGAGATTCCGTCAGGCATAGCCGTCCAGACGCTAAACGCTCAGGCCCATATTTTTCTATACGACAATTTGCCGCAGTTCCCTCGCGAAGCACTGAACAGAACCTCAACGGCCGCTGCCTCCTACGCCTGCGGCATAGTCGGCGCGGACAATAGACAAGGTAACCGCGAAGTAGTCGCCGACTGGGAAATATCCGCAAAGCCGGTTCCGGTGCTCCGGCCCGTGCCGGGTGCACGCTTCCAGACCAACACAGCGCCTGATATGCAGCAGGTCCGAGTTGAGGTGGCCTCGACGCGCGTGGACCCGTTCGAGTACGTTTTCAAGCGCGAGAAAGTCGGATGGGACCCAATCTTTTACGATGACGATCAATCTGCTCCCACGGCTGAGCACGGCTCAACGGATTTGGTTGAAGGCGGAGGGATCCTCATCCCAGAGACCGAAAATGCCGACGTGCGAAACGAGGTAACAAGAGGCGGAAGGGTCATAAGATGGAGATTGGTCAAGGGCTTCACCCGGCGCAGCGGCATTACTCGGGAGCGAGACGAGCCGAGGCTACTACTCGTAGGCCCTGAATCCAATTCGTTTATTCTCGTGTCCGTTGGCCGACGCAGAAGGTCTTAAGCGAGATTACTCAGACCCATGGATTTTCGCATTGCCGATACCTTCACCGATAGCCTCGCCCGCCTCACCGGCGACGAGCAAAAGGCGGTAAAGACGACGGCCTTCGATCTTCAGCTCAATCCCGCGAATCCCGGGATGAGCTTTCACAAGCTCGGCAAAGGAAAGGACAAGAATTTCTGGTCGGTGCGTGTCAACGCCGATGTCAGGCTGATCGTCCACCGCGACATCGACAGCCTGATGCTCTGCTACGTCGGTCATCACGACAAGGCCTACGCATGGGCCGAACGGCGCAAGCTGGAAACGCACCCGAAAACGGGAGCCGCGCAACTGGTCGAGATTCGCGAGCGCGTCGAAGAGATCATCGTTCCGAAATATGTTGAGGCGATCGAGCCCGCACCGGCGAAGCCGGCGCTGTTCGCGTCCTTCTCGGACGATGACCTCCTTAAGTATGGGGTTCCGGTTGAATGGCTGAAGGACGTTCGCAGCGCGAACGAGGATTCACTTCTGGAGTTAGCGCCCCATCTGCCAGCCGAGGCATCGGAGGCTCTGCTGGAGCTTGCGACTGGTGGTAAACCGCAGGAGGTGACAGCCCCGCGTACGTTCGCTCGTCGCGAACCAATCTCCAGGTTAATGATGGCGCCCGATCCTTTTGGGCACCCGGATGCGCAGCGACGTTTTCGTACGGTAGGGAACGTAGCAGAACTGGAGCGCGCGCTAAACTACCCGTGGGAGAAATGGATCAACTTTCTCCATCCGTCGCAGCGCCAATTTGTGGAAGCAGACTACAGCGGCCCGGCGCGCGTGACGGGTTCTGCCGGTAGCGGCAAGACCGTGGTGGCTCTGCATCGAGCGGTATTTCTCGCCCGCAGGAATCGCGACGCGCGAATACTCTTGACGACATTCTCGGACACGCTGGCCAACGCCCTGCGCTCAAACCTTCGGCGGCTTATCAGCAATGAGCCGCGGCTTGGCGAGCGATTGGAAGTTCACGCGCTCAACGAGATCGGGCAGCGACTTTACGAATTGAAAAAAGGTCCGACTAAGCTGGTGGCGCGAGATACGCTGCAGCAGATTTTGAAGGATGCCGCGTCAAAGGTCGAAGGCCAGAAATTTGCTTTGAATTTCCTTGTCAGCGAATGGGAACAGATCGTAGATGCGTGGCAACTGAAGAGCTGGGAAGAATATCGAGACGTCGCGCGGCTGGGGCGAAAGACGCGGCTGCCTGAAAAGCAGCGCCGGCTGCTGTGGACAGTCTTCGAGCTGGTCAACGCCGAGCTCACGAAGCGCCAACTCGTCGCCTACTCGGAAATCTTCAACGAACTTGCCACGACCTTGGCGGGCAGCGCGAAGCCGCCGTTTGACTTCACCATCGTGGACGAGGCGCAGGACATCAGCCCAATGCAACTCCGCTTCCTTGCGGCTCTCGGTTCCGGAAAACCGAATTCGCTGTTCTTCGCTGGGGATACCGGGCAGCGCATCTTTCAGCAGCCGTTTTCGTGGAAGTCGCTCGGTATAGACATTCGTGGGCGCTCCCGGACGCTGAAGATCAACTACCGGACCTCGCACCAGATACGGAGCCAGGCGGACCGCCTGCTCGGACCGCAGACCACGGACGTCGATGGAAACGTGGAAGAAAGGCGAGGGACGGTTTCAGTGTTCAATGGACCGTCGCCGTTAATTCAGACGTTCGACAGCCCTGAAGAAGAAATAGAATCCGCGGCAGCTTGGCTCAAAACGCGCTCGATGGAAGGTCTGTCGCCACATGAGATGGCTGTATTCGTGCGGACCGACAAGCAACTCGATCGTGCCAAGGCGACAGTGACCAAGGCGGGAATGAGGTTCAAAGTCCTCGACGAGCGCGTCGAGACTACGCGTGATCACGTTTCAATTGGCACGATGAATCTGGCGAAGGGACTGGAGTTTCGCGCGGTCGCGGTAATGGCGTGCGATGACGACGTCATTCCCCTGCAGGAGAGGATCGAGACCGCTGCGGACGATGCCGACTTGGAAGAGGCCTACAACACGGAGCGCCATCTGCTGTACGTGGCCTGTACACGAGCACGAGACCATTTGCTGGTGACGAGCGCGGGTGCACCATCTGAGTTCCTCGACGATCTGCGTGGCAGCCAATAAAGGCCACGCTCTTTTTGGATCGATGCGAAACCCAGAGGGTGACGTCGTGACTGAGCCTGCCTATTCCAGCGCGACCGCGAAGACGATTTGGCGACACGAGATTTCCAGCCAAGATGCGCAGAACTACAACGAAGTTTTCGGCACCACGAACGACATTCTAAGGGGAGGAGTGCGGTGATAACCGACAAGGCCATCGATCAGGCATTCTCGGACTGGAAGCAGATTTGCGGTGGTGTACGCAACGATTATTTCGGCCTCCTCTATTTGGAACAGGAATTCTCAGTTCCCGACGAGCGCGCGATAACCCAAGTCGCTTTCGGAGGGAACGACTACGGCATCGATGGTTTCCACTTCGATCGTGAAACGAGGAACCTGTACCTTTTTCAATTCAAATACTCGGAATCACACACCCAGTTCAAAGGGTCTTTCGTCCGACTTATCGAAGATGGCATGGAACGCATTTTTGGTGCGACCGGCCAAGACCAGCATCTAAATCAGCTGCTTCAGCAGATTAAAAGCTCTCTCATCGAGAATGAAGCCATCATCGACCGGGTCCTCATTCACTTCGTCTTCATGGGAGACCCTGAAGAAGCCGATCGAAGCCAGGTGCTCGATAAGCTCCGAGAGGATCTGGAAAATAAAAAATACCTAATAGACCAGCGGTTCGGTCGTCCGGTAACGATGGTCATCGAGTTTCGCTCGGCTCGAACGAAGAAGATCGGTTCCACATCGCATCTCAGAAAGACTCATACATATTCGATTCAACTGACCGACACCGTAGAACGTTTCGGGCCAAACGGCGAGCGCATGATCGTTTCGTTCGCGCGCCTGGTGGACCTACATGCGATGTATCGTGGGATGGAAGAGCGGTTCTTTGAAAGAAACATTCGAGGAGCGAAGCCTGAGGAAGCGGCCGTCAACCGATCTATCGCTCAAGCGTTCAGGCGGATTGTCCTCGATGAGAAAGAAGATCCCGCCGTCTTCGCTTTCAACCACAATGGCGTGACGCTGTTCGCCGAGTCCCGAGCTATTACCGAAAGTTGTGGATCGATGACGGCATGAAAAAGGCGGCGTACCCTTGCGCGTAGGCAACGCGAACCCCGGTGGGAGCCGGGTGGAAGGAGGACGCCACCGATGCTGAAGGTAGTC
>JBKQNE010000101.1:0-2757 GCA_052146355.1 Binataceae bacterium (SeqCode)
ATCTAAGGTTTATCCGCGACTGGCAACGATCCCCTTATGCCGCAGCAAGACAAAGTACAAGTCGGAACAGCTACCGCGAACGCCGGTCCACGGAAGGATCGCTCCGACCGCGATGACGACCGCTACCACCCCCAGGAAGTGGAGATGAAATGGTTCGAACGCTGGCAGACTGATCCCCAGCTCTACGCCGCGGATGCGGCCAGCTCAAGCAAGAAAAAATACTACGTTCTCGAAATGTTGCCGTATCCCTCCGGCGCGCTCCACATGGGACACGTGCGCAACTACTCGATTGGCGATGCACTTGCACGCTACATGTGGATGAATGGCTTCAACGTTCTTCATCCCATGGGATGGGATTCCTTCGGGCTTCCCGCGGAAAACGCTGCCATCCAGAACAACACTCCGCCCCGGGAATGGACGCTGGGCAACATCGCAAAAATGAAGGCGCAGATGAAGCGCCTCGGTTTCGCCTACGACTGGTCGCGGGAAGTCACCACTTGTCTACCAGAGTACTACCGCTGGAATCAGTGGTTCTTCCTCAAGTTCTATGAGAAAGGGTTGGCCTATCGGAAGAAAAGCAAGGTCAACTGGTGCCCCAAGTGCGCCACGGTGCTGGCAAATGAACAAGTTCTCCCCAACGGCTGCTGCTGGCGCCACGAAGATAGTCTCGTCGAGCAACGCGAGCTCGAGCAGTGGTTCTTGCGCATAACGAAATACGCAGATGAACTATTGCGCGACCTCGAAAAGCTTGACGGCTGGCCGGAAAAAGTTCGCACCATGCAGCGCAACTGGATCGGCCGCAGCGCAGGTGCGGTCGTCGACTTCAAGCTTGACTATGCCGAAGACCGCAGCGGGTTCGGCCCTGCCGGCGGGACCATCAGCGTCTTCACCACACGCATCGATACTATTTTCGGCGCGACATCGGTGCAGCTTGCACCTCAGCATCCGATCGTCGCCGATCTCGCCGCGTCGAATCCTGATCTCCGCGCCAAGGTCGATCAACTCATTGCTGAGCAACGTAAGGCGAAAGAAGCGGGCGATATCGGCGAAATTGAGAAGCACGGCGTTTCCACCGGACGCTACGCGATCAATCCTTTCAACGGCGAAAAAATTCCGGTCTGGGTGGCGAATTACATCCTCATGGACTATGGCACCGGCGCCATCATGAGCGTACCTGCCCACGACGACCGTGACTACGAGTTCGCGAAAAAATATAACCTCGAAATACGTCTCGTCGTTCTTCCGATTTCCAACGATCCGGAGGAGACCGTTACTGAACCGCGTCTTCCTTTCATCGCGCACGAAGGCATGTTGATCAACTCTGGCCGGTTCAGCGGGCTTGAGTGTGCAGACGCCATCAAGAAAATGTCCGCCTACGCGGAAGAGAAGGGTTTCGGCAAACCCACCGTTACCTATCGCCTCAAGGATTGGGGAATCTCGCGCCAGCGCTATTGGGGAACGCCGATCCCCATGCTCTATTGCGAGAAAGACGGCATCGTTCCCGTGCCAGAGAACGATTTGCCTGTCATCTTGCCGGCCAATGTCGATATCACTCTTGCCGGCGGATCACCGCTCGGAAGGGTGCCGGAGTTCGTCAACGTCACTTGCCCGAAGTGTGGAGGCCCGGCGCGGCGAGAGACCGATACCATGGACACCTTCGTCGATTCGTCCTGGTATTTCTATCGCTACACTGATGCCCACAACGATTATGCGCCGTTCGACTCGAAGACGGTGGAATATTGGTTTCCCATCGATCAGTACATCGGTGGCGTCGAGCACGCCATCTTACACCTGATCTATTCGCGCTTCTGGACCAAGTTCATGCGCGATCTCGGACTCGTCACGGACGACGAACCCGTGGAGCGCCTCTTCACACAGGGCATGGTCATCAAAGACGGCGCAAAAATGTCGAAGAGCTTGGGCAATGTGGTCAGTCCAGACGAAATGGTCGCGCGTTATGGCGCGGACGCCGCGCGCCTCTACAGCCTCTTCGCCGCTCCGCCCGACCGCGACCTCGACTGGCAGGACTCCGGCATCGAAGGCATCCAACGATTCTTGGGCAGAGTCTATCGTTTCGTGACAAGAAATGCCGCGTCTGCTGCGAGGGCGCAGGCCGAGTCGCCATCCGCAACACCCCTCTCGCCGCAAGCGCGTCAGATCCAACGCAAACTCCACCAGACCATCAAGCGCGTCAGTGACGACTTTCAGGGCCGCTGGCACTTCAACACCTGCATCTCGGCCATCATGGAATTGGACAACGCGCTCTACGCCTATGAGGAGAGCGCAACGGCGGAGTCTCAAAGCACAGGTAGCAGCTCAGCGGCACTTTTGGTGGAAGTCCAGCACGATCTCGTTCTTCTGCTCGCGCCCTTCGCGCCGTATCTCGCGCACGAACTGTGGGAGATGCTCGGCGAAAAGGGAAACCTTCTCAAAGCTGCCTGGCCGAAATATGACGCTGCGCTCGCCAAAGAGGAAGAACTCGAGATCCCTGTGCAGATCAACGGAAAATTGCGCAGCCGTGTCACGGTGCCGGCTGGGGCTTCCGAGAGCTTTGTTCTCGAGCGCGCGCTCGCCGATGAAAAAGTGCGATCGTCGATCGCGGGGAAGCAGATCGTAAAGAAAATCTTCGTCCCCGGCAAGCTCGTCAATATTGTCGTGAAATAAAGTTACACAAAACTCTAAATGAAAAAGCGGGCCTGCGAGCGCGGCCCGCTTTGTGAGAAGAGTTTGCCTTACTCGCCTGCCAGAACCAAAGCT
>JBKQNE010000102.1:0-3472 GCA_052146355.1 Binataceae bacterium (SeqCode)
TCGAGCTTTTGCGTGGCTTCGTCCTGATACTCGCGCGCCTTTGCAAGCAGCTTATCAACGGGAATCCGATCGGTGAGGCCGAGTTCAGCGAGCGCTGTATTGAGCTCGGCGCGATTGGGCGTCTTGCCGTGCCAGCCGGCAACGTTCTCCATAAAGCTCACGCCTTTGCCCTTTACCGTTGAGGCGAGGATAACGGTTGGCTTGCCGCAAGCTAGGCGAGCCTCGTCGAGCGCAGCCACTATCTCGCTCATGTCATGGCCGTCGACCGTAAGCACGCGCCAGCCAAAGCTCGCGTACTTCTCGGCCAGCGGTTCCACTTCCATCACGTCCTTCACCCAACCGTCGATCTGCAGGCGATTGCAGTCGATGATGGCGACGATGTTCTCGAGGGCAAAGTGGCCGGCCTCCATCGCGGCTTCCCACACCTGGCCTTCCTGCTGCTCGCCGTCGCCCATGATGCAAAAGATTTTGTGACTTTTGTGGTCGATGCGCGCGGCCAGCGCCATGCCGACCGCGATGCTGAGACCTTGGCCGAGCGAGCCGGTCGAGATTTCGACGCCCGGGAGTTTGAGCCAATGCGGATGGCCCTGGAAAGGCGAGCCGAGCTTGCGCAGAGTAACGACATCGTCGAGCGGACAGAAGCCGGCCATGCCGAGCGAGACGTAAAGCGCGGGCGCCTTGTGACCTGCAGACCAGAGAATGCGGTCGCGATCGGGCCAGTCGGGATTGGCGGGATCGTGATTGGCGGCGTGAAGATAGAGAGCCGCGGCCAGGTCCATGACGGAGAGCGTGCCGCCGGCGTGGCCCGAGCCGGCCGCGCAGAGCGCGACCAGGTTGTAGCCGCGCATGAGCCGCGCCGCGTCTTCAAGCTCGGCGATGGAATGCGCGCGCATGATAGTTCCAGTGTTTGAATTGGTAAGCGGCATGGTCGGTCTCCTTGAAACGCTCGCTGATCCCCGGCGCCCGCGCTGCAGCCGGTCAGGAGACCGGCGGTGCGAGGTTAGAGGTTGGTATGTGCCCACAGTTCAATGCGGCGCAGAGCTTCCATCAGGTTCTCCATGGAGTTGGCGACGCTGAAGCGGACAAAGCCTTCGCCGTAACGGCCGAATGAAGTGCCTGCGAGTCCCGCGACGCCGGCTTCATCGAGCAGTGAGTCGGCGATGGTCTTCGAGCTCCAGCCGGTTCGCTCAATGTTGGCGAAGACGTAGAAGGCGCCCTTGGGCATGAGCGCATGAAAGCCGCGGATGCGGTTGAGCCCGTCGACAAAGGCGCGACTGCGGCGCTCGAATTCGGTTCGCATGACGCGAACAGCGCTCTGGTCGCCGGTGAGCGCTTCGAGCGCAGCGCGCTGCGTAAAGCTGGCGGTGCAGGAGTTGGAGTTGGTCATGAGGCGCGTAATTTGCACGGCGAGGTCGGTGCGCATCACTCCGTAACCGATGCGCCAGCCGGTCATGGCGTAGGTCTTTGAGAATCCGTCGAGCAGGATGGTGCGTTCTTTCATGCCGGGCACGCTCATGATTGAGAACGGCTCGCCCTCGAATTGCAAGCGGCTGTAAATCTCGTCGGAGAGGATCATGATGTCGCGGTCGCCGATGACGCGGGCCGCGGCTTCAATGTCGGCGCGATCGAGAATGCCGCCGGTGGGGTTCTGGGGCGAGTTGAGAATGATGAGGCGTGTGCGCGGCGTGATGAGCGTGGCGAGTTCGTCCATGTCCACGCGGAATTCGCGCTCTTCGCGCAGCGGGATGGGAACCGCGGCGCCCCCGGCGTAGTTGATCATCGACTCGTAGATGGGGAAGCCGGGGTTGGGGTAGATGACCTCGTCGCCTTCGTCGATGAGGGCGAGCATGACATAGAACATGATGGGCTTACCGCCTGGGACGACGACGACTTCGCCGGGTTCGACCGGGATGCGCCGCGTGCAGCTTACGTATTGAGCGATGGTTTCGCGCAGCTCGGGCAGTCCGGCGGAGGGGCCGTAGTGGGTGTAACCGCCGCGCAGCGCATCGACGGCTGCTTCAACGATGTTGGGAGGAGTGGCGAAGTCGGGCTCGCCGATTTCGAGGTGGATGATGCTGCGGCCCTGGCGCTCGAGTGCCTTGGCGCGGGCGAGGACTTCGAAGGCTGTTTCAGTGCCCAGGCGCGACATGCGCCGCGCCAGCTTCAATTCGTATTCGACTGCCTGTGTTGACATGATGCACGCTCCGTCAGGCGGGACCGCCGGCTGGCGAAATTGAATCGCGCAGGCCGGTGAATCCGGCGATTCTCAGCTGGTCAGGCGAGCCTAAGTGCCGCAAAATAAGGCGCTTCCGTTGGGAAGGCGCCGGTCGTATGCTGCGGCTTCGAACTCGCCGAAAGCAGAGTTTCGCTCTTAGCCGGGGGAGATTATACGCAGATTGAAAAAACGTGGGATGTGACGGGTGAACATTGCGGCGATGCCCGCAACAAGGTAAAGAAAGGCAAGATTGAGCGGATTGGGACGCCTGTGTAAGGGTGTGCTGGCCCAGCCGGAAATCAACCTGACCTTAACAATTCTGAGGGCAATGGGCAGATACGATGGGCAGGAGTTCCCTCGCCGCGCGAGCAGCGGCAATTGACGCGCAGACACCGCAAAAGCGGCGTAACTGCCTCTATCGGCGTGAGCTTATTTCAGGTAGGCATGGACCAGGTCAATCAGATCCTCGGCCAGTTCGGGAGCAATCTGCTCCTTGGCGCCGTCCACCAGATGAAAGCGAATGTGAGTTTCGAGTACCTCACCCATGAGGGCGTTGACGCCGCCGCGCACGGCGGCCAGCAGCATAAGTTGGCCACCGCAGTCCTCGTCGGCGTTCAGGGAGCGTTCGACGGCGTCGAGCTGCCCGCGGACTTTTCTGAGCCGCTGAAGGAGCTTCACTTTTTCGCGATCCATGTGCGACATTTTGACATTCTCCCGCTTGACAATACCTACCCGGGGTATAGTATTTACCCAGTGGGGGTATAGGATACCCCCTCCTCATTGTATGCCCGCCCGCTTCGCCAATCCGATTGGAATTGCGCTGGCCGCCATGGTTGTATGCGGCAGTGGGGCGCGGGTCTGTGCGCAGGCAGCCCAGGCGGTTCCGCTGGCGCCCATCCCGCAGATCGGGCAGGCCGCCACGGCGCCAGCCGGCTCTGAATTCCAGTTTGCGTGGCAGATCCCGTTTCGGCAGCCTTTTGTGCCGATGCAGGACAGTGTCGCGACGGCTGGGGCGGTTGCAGGTCCCGATGCAGCCGAGGCTCAGTCTGCGAACCCGCCAGTGCTTTCGATGGCGCCGCACTCCGAGGATGGGCGCTACTGGGTTTCAGGCCAGGCGAACAGCATCTTCCAGATGCACGGCCATTTCAACTCGCCGTACGAGGGGCCGAACAGCCTGCGCGACATCTTTGAGTACAAGGCGTCAGAGGTGGCGACGCTGTATCTGGGATATCAACTCAAGCCAAACACGCGGTTCAA
>JBKQNE010000103.1:0-22448 GCA_052146355.1 Binataceae bacterium (SeqCode)
GGGAAAACCCGCCGTACGGAATCTTAGGGAGGACGATGGAAACGTCGGCATCATTCGAAGCCCGGTCCGCGCCATCGTCCCACCCGACAATTGTTGATTTTCAAGCAAAATCAGCAATTCGCCACAGACAACAAGTTTGTCGATTGCAAGCTCAGCCCGGCCAAGACTGTCGCCAGGGCTGCGTAATCGTCGGTTGGCCGCTATGGTTGTCGGCTAGACTTCCGCGCGCATCCACTCCGCGACGCGTTCGCCGATCATGATGCAGGTAAGGTTGGTATTCGCGCGCACGATGTTCGGCATCACCGAAGCATCGACGACGCGCAGTCCCTCGACTCCTCGCACGCGACAGTACTGGTCGACCACAGCGTCTTTATCGGACTCCGGACCCATCTTCGCCGTTGTGGTGGGATGAAATATGGTGCTGCAATTGTTGCGCAAGAAGTCAACGGTTGCGCTATCGGAATCAACGATCTCAGGTGTGATGTTGACGAACTCCTTGATGTAAGGGCGCAAGCGCGCACCGTTCATCAGGTGCCATGCAATACGCACGCCCTCAACCATCCGGCGCATGTCTTCCGGATGGCCGAGATAGTTCAAGTCAATGACCGCCGGCAGGTTGGGATCGGCGCTGCGCAAACTGACGCGACCACGCGAACGCGGCCGCTGCAATCCAGGGAGCAGCGAGATGCTTGGGCAAGGAAGATCGAACAGGAATCCAACCAACACCGCGGGATCAAAATAGGTGAGGATGTACATCTGCATGTCGTTGAATTCGTTCGACCCGCTCGCCGTGTAACGGATTCCGATCGGGTTGGTGACCTGCGGATTGTGAGGCACGCCGGGTGTCGCAGTGGTTACCACCGGAACCAGCACGTGATCGATCAGGTTTCGGCCGACGCCGGGCAGATCAACCACGGACTTGATGCCCAGCGCTGCCAGTTCGGCGCGCGGCCCAATGCCAGAGCGCATCAGAATAGCCGGCGAATTGATGGCGCCGGCGGAGAGCGTCACGCGGCTTGCGCGAACAGTTTGCAGCACACCGCCGCATTCGACCTCGACCCCAGCGGCGCGCCCGCCCTCGACAATTACGCGATGGATACTGCTGAAGGGCCGGATGGTGAGGTTGAGCCGATGGCGGGCCGCATTGAGATAGCCGATGGCCGTGGAGATGCGGATGCCGTCACGGCGATTGCGCGGCCACGGCCCGATGCCGGTTGAGCGCGGATCGTTGTGGTCCCAGACGTCGGCATAGCCGAGCTCGCGTCCGGCCTCGTGGAAAGCACGATTAATTGGCTGCCAGGAATCGGCCGGGGGCCGTTCGATCCATATGGGACCGGTTGTGCCGTGAAAGTCGCCCTGCGCATCGCGATCATTTTCGAGCTTTCGGTAAAAGGGGAGAATCTTCTCGAAGCTCCATTCAGTGTTCCCCCATGCGGCCCATTCGTCGAAATCTTCTGGCGTGCCGCGCAGCGCGATATGGCCATTGACGGCCGACGACCCGCCTATAACTTTGCCGCGCGGATAGACGATCTCGCGATCGGAGGTGGCTTTGGCGACGAGACCCCAGTCGTGCGGGCCGGCCGAGATCCAAGTGTGCAGCAAATCGGAAGGAGTTTGATCGACGGCCGCATAGTCGGGGCCGGCTTCGAGCAGCAACACGCTGCGGTTCGGGTCTTCGCTCAAGCGAGCGGCCAGAACTGCACCAGATGAACCCGCGCCGATAATAATGTCGTCGTATTCCATGCTACCCTCGCTTGGCTTTCCTCAAGAGCTCGCTCACTGACGGCTACCGGTGATGAACGAAGCCGGGTCTACATGCCGCCTGCGATGAGGTGCTTCGCCTTCCTCGGAAGAGTCTCATTTTTCGATGGCTGCATCTGACACTCGCAGTAAGGCCGCGTATACCTTTGAGATCAGATCCACCCGAGCTCCTTCATGGACCATCCCGCGTGCCAGATCTTCGTCATGTGCCGGATCTTCTCGCCGTCGAACTCCATCACGTACACATAGTCCGACTTCACGCGCTTCCCGGTCGGTGGGCAGGGGCCGCCTTGTCCGGTATGAGTGCCGGAGAAGACACCGTAGGCGCAGACGCTGTTGCGTTCGTTATCGGTGGCGAACGACTTCACCTCATATCGCCCGTCCGGAATCGGCGTCAGCAGCCCCTTCATCCACTCCGTGTACTGCTGCAGGGTCCGTGTGTCACTGAGTGGTTCGGCTTGCGCGGAGAACGTCGCATCTGGCTTGCAATACTCCTTGCATCCCTCCCATCCTTTCCCAGTTTCGCAGGCATCGAAGAATTTCCTGGCAATCTCCGTGATAGCTGTCATGGCTCTGATTCCTCTCCAGAATTGTTGATGTTGTGTAAACGAAATCCTTTTACCCGGGATTGCCGTTCGAATTCTCCGTCCGAACTTACGCTGGGAATTTCTGGGTCATGGGCAAGCGTCGTCAGTGCGGCCGCCTCGGCAGGACGTTCCACGCACAGCGTGGAACGTTGTCTGCCGACTGCGGCGCCAGCGCAAAATGACGAGAATGAAGTCGCTCAGCTTAACTCGGAAATCGTACCCTTCCAGGAGCGCGCGGCGAGGTCTATCTCACCGGTGTTGCCAATTCTGCGGCCATCGGAGAGTTCCCAAGTGTTCGCCGTCGCCCATCGGTGTTTGCCCTTGCTCTCGTATGTCCCCTGACCGACGCCGTTGATAATGTCGCCATTGTCGAGGAACGCTTGCCCGACGATGCTGAAAGTCCCGTCTTTGCCGCCACCTATGAAGTTAGCCGTTTCATAGACCGCTCCAAATCCGGTCGCCGTGCCTTCAAAATTGACCTGGGTGATAACGCTACCTGCAGGTCCGGCCACCTGAGTGATGGTGATCATCTTCATCGAAAATTCCCCGATTGATTTACCTGATGCCATAAAAGATCTCCTCTTTGCAGAAAGTTTTAGCGTTGGTAGTCGATTGATCTCCACGCCGATTGAATGCGTGCCAGCGTCAGATCGCGACGTCCTCGAATATCGCGCTGGTCAGCGCCTCCGCTGCCGGATCGGAACTGCTTCTGAGCTGGTCCGCTAACTTCTGGAGTTCGGGGTCGGACCTGACTTTTCCCAGATGACTCCAGTCGGGATACTGCGCGACAGCTGCGATATGGTTGGGTTGCGGCCCCGCCACCTGACGGCGGACCGCATACGTCCCACCGGCGCGCTCGACGATCTTTTTGACCGTCTTCAGCCTTTCAAGAACCTCTTTCTCCTTGCCCGGCAGGACTTTTAACATCGTCGCTACGGTAATCGCCATTTGATTTTCTCCTCGTAATTGGTTGCGAAGTTGGGCAGACACTTGGAGCGGTCGCAAGAGGAATAACCTCGCGACCACACACCTATACTCAACAAATCCTCGCTTGGGTAAGAATTAGAAAAATAAGATAAATATAGCCCTATTACGCTTATGTCAAGCTAGTGTCAAACCGGACCAAATTTAACGAACCGAATTTAGCGAGATGTGCCTCCTCAAAACCCTAGCCGCGGTAGATCCCTCCGGGCGACGTGCCCGGCTTTGACCTAAAGCGAAGAAAGCACGAATATGATTCGCATCGTCGGCCGACTCTGCGAACCCTTCGCGTCGCCCTTGGCGTCTCAGTTCGTGCGGACCAAGTTTTGCGGAGCCACAAGACTTGCGGCTTAGGACCACTATCTGCCGACGTAGAACCAGGATTTCCGCTTGCAGCCTCGCCTGTGATCGCAGGCGAGATCGTACGATGAGTAAGAACTTGGTCAGGAACGCGAACATCGGGCGTTCCAGTCGCACACGCAGGATGCTTCGTCACGCCGGATTGGGTTTTCGGTATGCACATCACCACACCCGCACCCATCTATTGCTGAGAAAGGACTGCCCGGATCCTCGTCCGGTCCACGCGCCCCCACGAGGGAAGGTGATCGCCATTTCACGCGGCTGGCGCGACCGGCGGTTGAAACCCGCGTCTCGCTACGTCGAGATCCGATCGAAATCCCCGCTGCAAGCGACATCGCTGAAAGCAGTAGGGATTCCCAACCGCAAGCAGCTGACGAGCTATCCTTCGCCGAGGGTTTGACAGACCGGCTTGCCTTTGTCTTGAATCCGGTTGCCCAGAACGCGGGACTGGAAACGTGCGGATGACTACAGACCGGTTTGCGCCGGGAGTCCAGGCTGCTTTGGCTCTGGCCATCACCTTCACCGGCTGCGCCCAGACTGCTCCGGGCAGGATGCCCGCGCCTCCACCGCCCCAGGTTCACGTGATTCCTTTGAATGAACAGCTCGAAGGCGACTGGTCGGCCGCTTATCCAGGTGGACCGCTGCACGTAAGTATCCAGGACGATCCTCAGCTCGGAGATCATAACTACGTGGCGCGCCTGGTGAATGGGAGCTATGGCACGATTCACCCCGGTGCAATTACCTTCACAGGCACACCGAACTACTCCGTTCCCAATCTAGTTGGCGGCTACCAGAAGTGTTCGGTACCCGGACGCATAGGTCTCTTGCGTGCGCCCATGTCCATCACCGTGCAGGACGCCGACCACTTTACCGAGAACCTGGTGCGTAAAGACGCTTGTCCCGGCTTTCCGATCAAGTTCACGCGCACTGCGAACCGGTGGGCACCACCGCGCGATAGCTAGGGCTGCACAGCTTTCGCGGATCACTGTGTTTCAGTGGCGAAGATCTCGGTTACGAAACGGCGGCAGATGCTCTCGCACGCCCCTGGCTCACCCGTTCTTGGCTTTTGCTCTAAGCTCCGGCGCACTAACCCTCGATTTTTGTTTGAGTTAGATTATCAGCAGGGACAGGTCGATAACTCAGTGCTTGGAAGTGCCGTCGCGATCGGTGGCATGCGAAGCCCGGCAGTGCTCGTGAAAGCAATGCCTGTGGCAACTTAAAACGTGATCCAGCGAGAGACGGCCAAGGGGTGCTTTAGCGCCAGCGGTCAGCAAGCGTCGAATTCGCGTTTTCTTTGAGTCGAGGTCAATACTCTCCGCACCACGCACTTGGTGGACGGGCTGGGTCCATGAGAAACTTTGAATGGACTTTACATTTGGCCGTCCGACTCTATCGGACGCGGCTATGCGTAGCGGTCGTATCCAAGTGGATGAGGTTTCGAAGAGTCACAGGCATGTAGCTCCAAGGAACTGATCTCTCTGCCTAGAGTTTCTGTCCGAATTCCCGTAGATCGCAGGGATCGATTAGGAACGGTTCGGATCAATGTGGCGATTGTGGCCGCACTTCAAACGACTGTGGGCTGTTGCCGGCACGATCGCCGTTGGCCTGGCAGTCAACTATCTGTACGACCTGTGGGGTAGGCAGTCGGCGCCAAGCCTTCGCGATCTGTCCGGGTTCTTGCACGAATATGGGTATTGGACCGGGGGTGCTCTGATCCTGTTCGCGATGGTCTCGGTCGCTGCGGCGCGCGCCCACCACAAGCACGAAGCCCCGCGATTTGTCGGTGTTGAGCCGGCCCGCCGCACGCGCAGACCCAGCACCCACCCGATCGGCTCTCCGGCACCGCCCGTCTCCGCGGTACCGATGGTTGACCGCGAAGAGGAACTCGCGCGGCTGCGGGATACGTTCGCACAGGTGATGCGGGGCGAGCGCCGAGTGGTTTTTGTGGCAGGCGAGGCCGGCATCGGCAAAACCACCTTCGTTAGGGCTTTTCTCGAGTCGCTGAGGAAGGAAGGCGGAGTCCGAATCGGGCAAGGCCAGTGCGTTGAACAGTATGGAGCGAGCGAGCCGTACATGCCGATGCTCGAGGCTCTGACGCAGCTTGGGCGCGGAAGCGCGGGCCCGCAGATGCTCGCGGTGATCCATCGACTGGCCCCCGCCTGGTTGGCGCAACTGTCCACGCTGCTGACAGCGGAGGAGCGCCTGCGAGTCCATCATGAGACGCAAGGACTGACGCAGCGTCGAATGCTTCGTGAAATGGCAGAGGCGCTCGCGGCGCTCGCAGCCGACGTGCTGCTGGTGATTTCGCTTGAGGACCTGCACTGGAGCGACGCTTCGACGCTCGAGCTGATTGCGGCGATCGCGCGCCGCACCGAACCGGCGCGGCTGCTAATTTTTGCCACCTATAGGCCGGTCGAGATGCTCGCCGCCGACCATCCGCTGCGCGCGCTCAAACAGGAACTTGAACTACACGGCCATTGCGAGGAGTTGCGGCTGAAGTTGCTCAGTGAGTCCGACGTAGCGACGTATCTCAACCAGCGTTTGTCGAAGCGGGAACTTCGAAGCCCAAACATCGCCAAGGCCATCTATGAACGCACTGACGGAAATCCGCTGTTCATGGTCAACGTAGTTGACTATCTGGTCGCGCAGGGGCCGGCGCTCGAAGGCAGCAAGATCGAAGCGCCGCATAACATCCGCCAGATGATCGAACGCAACTTGGAGCGGCTCACGGCACAGGAACGCACCGTGCTGGAGACTGCAAGCGTCGCGGGCAACGAATTCTCAGCGGCGGCAGTTGCGGCGGCGCTTGCGAGGCCGTTGAGCGAGGTCGAGTACTGCTGCACACGACTGTCGCGTTTTGAGCAGTTCGTGCGCACCCAGGGCACTAGCGAATGGCCGGACGGCACCGTCGCCTTGAAGGCCCGCTTTCTCCATGCACTCTACCGGGACGTTTTGTACGAGCTCATTCCCCCGGGGCATCGCGGCGAGCTTCATCGACGTATTGCCGAGCGTCAGGAGACTGCCTACGGCGAGCATGTGGGCGAAATCGCCGCGGAACTAGCCGACCACTACAGCCGTGCCAACGAGAGACTCAAGGCGATTAGGTATTTTCAGCTTGCTGGCGAACGGGCGATGGCGCAGAGCGCCTATGGCGTGGCGATCCACAATTCCAGGGAAGTTTTGCAGCGACTGGATAATATCGCCGATTTGTCCATGCGCGAACAGTTCGAGCTGTCCTCACAAGTTATCCTTGGAAACGCGCTGATGGCGACGCAGGGATATGCAGCTCCGGAGGTCGAGAGCGCTCTTGCTCGAGCCAGAGTACTCTGCCAACTGGTTAGCCAGTCGTCTCACCTTGCCCCAATAGTATTCGGACTGTTTATGTTCTACCTCATCAGGGGACAGTACGACACGGCGCAAGAACTGGGAGAACAGCTTCTGGGTCTCGCGGAGCATGAGCGAAATCAGGCGTTCCTGCTCGATGCACATGTGCTTCTCGGCGGCGCTTCCTTCTATCGCGGTCACCTGTCCTCGGCCCGCCAGCACCTCGAACGAGCCATTACGATGCTCGGTTCCGATTCAAGCAGACCCAAGGCGCCCGCCTATGCACAAGATCGCGTTGTGCTGGCGCTTTCCTGGATGGCCCTGACTCTGTGGATGCTCGGTTATCCGGATCGGGCGGTTCAACACAGCGAAAGAGCATTGCGGTTGGCGACCGACCCGCCTCACCCTTTCAGCCATGCGATCGCACTGACATTTGATGCAGTCCTGCACCAACTCCGCGGTGAACCTGAAATTGTGAGACAGCGGGCTCAAGAAGGCCTTGCAATATCGACTGAACACGAATTCGCGTTGTTTGCGGCTTGCGACACGCTGCTCCTCGGTTGGGCGCTCAAGGAGCAGGGTCGATCCGCCGATGCTCTCGTCCAATTGCTCAGCGGACTGCACCAGTTCCGCGAGTCGGGCGCAAACCAGACGCTACCTTACTATCTTGCTCTGCTTGCCGAGGCGCATTGCGATGGCGGTCGTTTTGATGACGGGTTCGAGGCGATCGCCGAAGCGGAAAAAGCCATGCAGGCTACCGGCGAACGCCAGCCCGAGGCCGAGATCTATCGTGTCAAAGGTGTCTTGTTGCTGAAGTGCGGAAAATCCGACCATCGGGACGCTGAACAATACCTTCTGAAATCGATGGAAGCCGCCCGCCAACAGAACTCGAAATCTTTTGAGCTACGAGCGGCAATAAATCTCGCCGAGCTATGGATTGCGGAAGGGAGAAAAAGAGAGGCTCAACGACTCTTAGGTACTCTTCGCTCCTGGTTTACAGAGGGCTTTGCAACCCCGCAAGTGAGAAAGACAGACGAACTGCTGGACATTTGTGCATCTGGCGATCAATAGCTATATCTGTCTGACGCAAAACATAACCGAAGGGAGAAAATCTTTTATGGCCGCGCCCACACCTCCACCAAAGTCTCTTCTTTCCTTTTTGTACAACGTAAGTTACGATTCCAATCTGAGCCAGAATTTTCGTTCGTTCCCCGATGACGTCATGAGGAAGAACTTCAATTTGTCGCCTGAGGTCCGAAACGTGTTGACCCAGATCGGCCAGCAGTGCTCCAACAAGCCGTTGGACCGCGGGGACCCTGCGATGAAAGCGTTGTTTGATCAACTGTTGGGTTTTCTCGGCGACGAACTGGTGAACGACATATCGCCGACCTTCTGGTAAACCACGAGGTCCGCGAACGAGCCCGACATTCGGTGCCCTCTGGCTGGATTGTCTCCACCACTCCGAAAGCTCGAAGGATCGCACGGGCGCAACTTCGCGTCGGTGGCCTCCGAACGCGTGCAAAGGAACGCGGCACACGATTCGATCCGCTGGCACTTTGCGACGCCACTTTTGACGCGCTTTTCCTGGTAGCAAAGGCTCGGCCATTCGATTCGACAGCGGGGGATGTCGATGGCCAACTTTAAGAACGTCATAGCCTTCGTCCACAGCAAGGACATGAACGCCTTGGTTGCGCCAGCGGCATTTTCACGGCTCGATGCGCTTGGAGACTGGCTGCCGGATGCGATGTCCTCCTACTATCTCGAATGCCGTCTTGCCGGCTCCAATCAGGTCGATCTAATGGGATGCGTCCGTGCATCGCTCGGTGGCCGCGAAGGACTGAAGTGCCATCTGCTTCAAAACGACCGGCTTCAAGGCCTCCCAATCTGGAAATCCGTTACGAATCTCTGTACCGACTGGTCCACGCCCGGATCTTCCCTGCACGAACTGATTCCACACCTTTGGCTGTCGTTCGATCTGGACGATACCTCATGGGCCAATCCGGCTCCGTGTCTGCTCATCTGCCTCGACCAAAGCCGTTTCATCGCTGCTCACGGTGAACGTTCGAGCATGCTTACGGCGCGGGAGCTCCGGCTTCTCAACGATTCAATCTTCGAGCTCGTGTTGGGACGGCGCTCCACCAGCCTGGAAACAGCGGCCCTTGAATCCTGCCGCGATGCGCTTTTTCTGGGCGAGCAGCTCGCCCATATGTCCATGATGCTGACTCGAAACCCGGTCGCTCGAAAGATTGATATCTCGATGCCGGCGCGCGCTGTACTTCCGTATTTGGCGCGCATCAATTGGCCGGGCTCGATCTCAAGCTTGAGCGGATTGATGTCTCGCTTTTGCCCCGACTACAAAAGTGTCGGCTTTCAGCTCGCGGTCGGCGAGTCGGTCGCCCCAACCATCGAGCTTGAATTGCATTTCGACCATTCCAGCGAGTCGCAAGAGCGCTATTGCCTGTTGTTGGATCGGCTGTGCGACTCCAGGTTTTGCACGAAAGAGCAACAGGATGCCTTGCTGCGATGGCCTGGGCACACCCGCCTCCGCTCGCCTGGAGAGCAATGGCCAACGCGTTGGAGAACATGGACAGACATGAAAATAGTGCAGATGCCGAGTTGCACTCTCAGCGCAAAAGCGTATCTCGGGCTGTCGCCGGGTTCCTCAATCTTTTAGCTGTGCGTCGTTGAATCACCGAACGAGAGGGGTGCAGCAAATGATCCGTCCATTGTCGCTGCTGATTTTCTTCTTCGCGCTATTCCAGTGTTTGGCGGCATGCG
This sequence comes from Binataceae bacterium (SeqCode), assembly GCA_052146355.1. GTDB lineage: Bacteria > Desulfobacterota > Binatia > Binatales > Binataceae > JAFAHS01. Next base: position 9,792 of record JBKQNE010000103.1, read on the forward strand.
CTTTCGATGACAGTGATGCTCTTCCCACATTCACGGCTTCCGACTTTTCATCCACATTGCCGCCGGAATGGATTCCGGCTGCACAGCTCGATCGGTGGAGCAATCTTCATGCATGTCCTACCGAAGTGATTCGCACCGACAACACTGAGCAACATCCCTACAACGAACATGACGCCACGATCACCAGGCGCCTAATGGACATCTATTCCTGGAAGGCATTCGTCGCTCTTAACTGGCCCACCGCCGATGAGGTTGACGAGCGAGCCGCCCGGGAAGGTTTTTTTGTTGAGAGCTCCGGCGCCACGCTGGCGGAAGCGATCACCAGCGGCCTCAATTCGCTCGGTGAAGCGGAAGACAACGTAGTGGTGGAATTGGTGAGCGATAAGACGCGCTACAAAGTAGGAATTACTCGATGCAAAAATCCGAACTCGAACTGGTATCCTCCAAATGGCTCGGTATGGGCAGTCTCCAGGACAGCTCAATTTCCAAGTCAAAATCAAATCAGCTCGGCAAACTGCCCGCGTTGGATGACCTGGCATAGAAGGCGTGACGTTCTGGGTCTGGGAGGAGGCTTCACGCCTGTGCCAACACAAAGAACCTTTTGCCAGGACACCCCGCAGGCTGCGCAGAACAGCCTCTCGGTGTCGGCACTCGCGGATTTCAACCATCTGTCCCAGTCGGATGTTCCGGGGCAGATTAGCGATCCTTTGATCGATCAGAATGGCAACAAGGTCTACTACAGTGTCTCGATGAATGACGTCTCCTATTGCAAGCTAAAGGAACTGGCACGACATTCACACGAGCCCGACAGTCCCGGCACAACATTTCCAGCGGGAAGAAGTGAAGAGTCTGATTTTCCCGGATCTACGGAAATTAAGACCGCCTGGAAGGTGCTCGTACCTGGCAAGGATGACCCGACACGATTTATCAACAGAAAGGTCAGGCTTCCGGACGACGGCGACCCGAACAATCTTGGCCGGGATTGCGACGCTGATCCAAAACACTGCACCTGGAAGGAGAACCAGATCGGGTTGGTCGGCCTTCATATCTCTCACAAAAGCAAGTTCCACATGGAATGGATCTGGACGACTTTCGAGCAGATCGATAACGCCCCTGACGAGAGCTCTCTGAAGAGCGGGCAGGCGCAGACTCAGAAGTTTTCGTTCTACAGCTCAACGGTTCCGCACAATGTGGTTGCACCGACTCTATTGACCCGCACCCAGCCGATCGACCGGGATACGACTCAATTGAATCTGGAAGTGCGCCAGTTGCTAAGCGAAAAACATTCGGTGCTTCAGTACTACGAACTGGTCGGCACCCAGTACGACCCTTGCAATAAAGTGCTCAAGAACGAGGCGATTAAGTTCGCGGTTCCGCAAGTGTTAAGGAATACCGTGATCGAGCCTTATATTCCGCAAAAATCGTCCTGTATCGGCTGCCATTCGACGGCGAAACTCAGCAAGTCCTGCTGTGCGGACCCGAACAAATGCCCCGATTCCGATTTCAGCTTCCTGGCTAGCGGACTGAATTGTTCGTTTGCCGCCCTAATGCCTCCCGCGGCAACCCCGACTCCGACTCACAAATGATTTTGTGCTCCAAGGATCGGCCTTCAGCCTCCAGAGGACGGTGCTCGTTGGCGCGGAACGTTTCAAAGTGTTTACGTATTTCAGATTCCAAAGATTCGCCGCGTCGGCGAAACTCTAATGCGGGGCAAGAGTGACAAGCGCATATTCCGCTCAGAAGAGTTCAGCAGGTCGCGTCAAAATCGATCGGTCGGATTAGCTTGCTCCTTCCATCGCGGATTCGATCGACTCACCACAGTTCCCTTTCTCTACGAAAGACACTAACTCTTCGATGGTCGCGCTGTGAGGACTCGTGCCGGTGCTTTGACCGCGCCTTCCACTTTGTCGAACGCCTCGCCCGCGAGCTTGTCGATCGGAATGCATCTACAGGTCAGGCACAAAATTGGGCACAATTTTGAAGCGACTTCGCGAGCGTCTTTCATTCGAGTCCTTCGGTAAACAGCGTGCGGTCGATGCTCCGGGCCGCGTGTAGGACGCGAACGATCTGAACGCGCCCGTATGACGAGCGGATGGGCGCGCCCGCATGGTCGGTCCCGTTGTTCCAGCTGATGCAATCTGCAGATTGCGCGGATGGCGACGGGCTCGGTGGCTGATGGTGATGACCTACGGCAAGAACTGCCGGTACCGGGTTCGGCGGCCTCACTTCGAGGCAATCATTCCGTACAGCATCTGTATGACAATATCCTTGTAAGGGCCTGGATCCGGCTTAACACCCTCCAAACCATTCCGGATCAGCGCCTTTACTTGTCTCCTTTGGGCCGCCGTCAACGGGGCATCAACGTCGATTTTGAATGTGGAGCGTATCCAGAGATCAATCATCATGAGGGTGTCTCGCCCCTTGTCGCCGATTTTGTTCAATCGTTTGTCGAAGTCCGAGCTCCGTTTGCTTTTGAGGAGGAGTCCGGCGACCTTGGCGAGCCGTTCCTCAAGAGCATCGAAACTGCGCTCGAACTGCTCCCGCACGGGAGGGTCAGGAGCGACGTCGTTGAGCGGTTTAGACAGCCTACAAAGGATCTGAACCTTGTCGGATAGACACTGCGCTGCATGAGTCTGAAGTGAGCGCTTGCTGGCGAGCAATTCGTCGAGCAGCTCGCTCTCGGCGAATGTTTCCGATTCTTCTTTAGCCATCGTTTTTTTCTCCAACCTTCAGTGGCTATACTGTGACTCGACTTGGCGGTGACCAAGTGGGGCGGCGCTCAGCCAGCCGCACCTTTTCCTCGGCCCGCTCGGTGAGTTCCCCCGCGCGCTTGTCTGCCGCCTGGATGTTTCGGATTTTCTGGTCCGCCCGCTCGATGTAACAGGAGAACGGTATCAGGTTCAGGTCCGCCGCGGCGTTGCAGACGTCGACCCAAGGCCTGGTCAGGAGGATCAACAAGTGAAGCCGAAATGCTACTTCAGGGAACAAGGCGGACCGCCCACCGAAGTGCGTCCGCCCGCAATCGCCAGCAAGGCCACTAAGTTCGTTCAGATCAGACACCAGACTTTTCAGGCGCTCGGCCCACTCCTGCGCCCTTGACGCCGGCTCGGGGGACATCTTGCGAGCCAAACAGGTAACGGCCGATGCTGGTGGTGCAGGCGGTGCATCTGCAGCTCCATCCGTCAAGCCGGTCCCAGGCTGGGTGGCGGAGTTGTTGGTTTCGGCGCCGCGAGCCCGGGCGCCTGCAGCATCGCACCAGCCCAGTAAGGAGTTCAGCGTGATGCAATCGACGCAAATCTCGTAATCTAGAGGGTCGGGTTGACTTGCGTAATCTGAAAGGCGAATGTGAGGCCTGCCACCGATTAGCTTAGTTTCAGCGCGCGACTTGTCCAACGCTCCCAGAGCCTCCTCCCACAGTTCTTTAGCCTCCGCCGGGCTCGGCTTGCCGCCTCGAGGTTTGAGGCGCGCGCCATATCGCGCCAGCGCAATAAAAAACACGTCGATCCATTCCCCGTCTACCAGCGGAACCTCCCGCAGTTCGGGGATTGGAATGGTGAGAAACAGAACCATCTGGCCCTCCTCCAATATGCCTTCGCCGAGCGCACTCTTGAGCTGTTGCAAGAGGCCCCCCGGGTTATCGCCCGCCCGAACCTTTTTCTCTCCAATCTCGCAGATACGCTCGATCCAGAACCAATCGACAGCGAAGTGATGCGCCAGCCCTGGCATAGCCAGGATATAGTCAACGAGCCATGGTGTCTCACTGTTGAAGTGGGCGGGACGGTCCTTACCGCATAATTCGGGGAAGATTTCGCCCGCCTCATCGGCCAGGTCGCGCAGCCGCTTGTAAAGTTGATCGCAGCCCTGCGCGCATTCAAGGTTAAGCTCAACAAAAACGCGCAGCGAAAGGACAATTCCACGCAAAAATTGGAGCTTGCTTTGGCTCCAACGGCCCCTTCGGCTGGCGCTGTTCATCACATTCAGGACCTGCCGTTCGAAAATGGCGACCGCCGTTGCCGACTTTGCCGGGTCGCTGAACCAGGCAGCGTAATCAGCCGCGCTCTTGAAGCTGAGGGCGCGCCGTAGCCAGAGCTGGGACAGGTTGTCTGTGCTCAACAACGACCTTTCGATCTTGTCGAGTCTTTGGCTGAGTCTGGAATGACGTAACATAGTGACCTCCACGATTATCGTTCCACCTGGTCTTCGAGCATGCCGATACGCTCCGCTTCGATTTGCAGCTCGACGGTCTTTAGCTGCAGGTTGAGCAGGATCGCGACCGAATTGGCGACCTGGTGACTGATCGCGCCGCGTAGTACCTGATTGATGGTTGCCTCGATCAGCTTGCACGCATCCTCTGGGGTGCGCACGGTCACATACGGAGCGTCCGGTGGGAGGGTCCTAGGTTTTCCGGCTTTGCCGCCCACGGCGCTCGCAGCCATGCGGTCTTTTTTTGTGTTTGGATCATGATACAAGCACAGTTCGGATCCCTGTAGTGGTTTAGCCCTGCAGGGTGTACCACGTTTGGTTATTGCAATACACTTTTTGTTCATAGGAGGCTCCTGCGGAAACGCAATCGTAGAGGTTTTTGGACAGCTTCCCGATCGCTCCAATCGGGAATCGGATCTCGGCGTGGCCCTTACCTATGCCTGTGGAGTGGTCCACTGAACCGGAGCTTTTCCGATCCCGTGCGATATCGACCCAGCGGAAGTTAGCGTGTGGACTGGGAGATTACTGCGAAGCAACCTGGAGTGGGATGTGGTGCTGCTCTTTCGCTCAACTGCGCGGAGAGAAGAACTCGGTTAGAGCCCGGCGGTCCTCAAATCAATTGCGGCCGGGGCCCCCATTACTTAAGTAATGGATAATCTTGCTAACCGAACGAAGTCGCTCGAACCTCAAAACCGATAATCGGCCAATCGGGGATACCTTCGCGCCGGCGCCCGCCGCAGCCGATATGACGTGACCCAGAGGGTCCGACAGATTGGCGAAATTCGGCCAAAGTCAATTGAATTTTAGCAATCGCTGAGTGCTGGCAGCCGGGGAAAAAAGGCAAAAGGTAGATCGAAACGAGCTCGCGGAAAAGCATCGCCTACGAACTCTTTTTATCCCTTCGCGGACCGCATTTCAAGTCATCCGCGACATTAAATTTGGTGCCGCCATCGGCGATAAAAGCAGGTCGTCTCACCATCGGGGCAGTTCGAGATCTGATTGGTGGTCGATCCGATGGCTTAATGCTGGAACAAATCGATAGACAAGGCGTGGATGATTTCCGGGAGCGCTACCAACGCGGGCGCAGCTGCAATCTGCGGGTCAATCCTGAAGCCCGAGGAAGTCCGTGAAGAACGACGCGGTTCTCAAAAAAATCCGCGCCAGCCAAAACCGCGCCCGGCGTCGCAACGAGGTCACCCTCGATAGGACGATAAGCGAGCTCAAGCAGGTCGCCTTCTTCGACTTCAGCCGCGTCTTCGACCGTAAGGGGAACCTGCTGCCACCCGACAAGATGCCCGCGGACGTGCGCCGCGCAATCGACCGCCTCGAGTTCTGGGAATCGGTCAAAGGCGGCCGCCGGGTCCGGACGTTGAAAATGGTCAAGGTCGCGGACAGAACGGCTGCGCTCGATACCTCGGCCAAGCTCCTCGGGATGCTCCCCCAATGAGCCAAGGGAACATAGCCCACGCCGACCTGATTTTCGGTGTTTCTCCATCTTTGAGCCAGAGCCTCTGAGGGCATTCAAACGGCAACTGCGCGCTAGCTCGAACCTCGCCGAGCCTTCGCACCGATCCAGCGGGGCCGGCGCCGTCCGTACTTTGCGCTGGCACTTCCCCATCGCTGCTCCGGCCACCTTACCTTTAGGATTATCACATCGAGACAGACGGTCACGAATCGCGCAAGCACCGCGCGGTCATAGGACACGCTCGACCAACGAGGTGGTGCGCGAGGCGCTGCGTTGGTTGGAACGGGCCGATCAGCAGGAAGTCGAGCGGGTCAAAGGTTTGCGCCGGGAATCTATATGACTCTTTCGCGTGGTCTCTGACGATCGAAGAATCTTGACAAGTGGTGGCAAATCTGTCACCATCCCATGATGTACAGAGCTGTACGGCCTATCTCTTGGATCAAGGGCGCGCGGAAAGACTTTGATGACTTTCCGCAAGACGCCAAGGACGAGTTGCTCGATGCTCTGTCCGCAGTGGCCGAGGACGGAATGCCGGACATCGCAAAACCCCTCAAGGGTTTTGGCTCGGGCATCCTGGAACTTGCCCTTCGCCATCGCGGAGAGGCGTTTCGTGTGATCTATGCGCTGCATGTCGGCGCCGATGTATGGGTGATTCACGCTTTCCAGAAGAAATCGAAAAGCGGAATCAAAACGCCGCGACCGGAGATCGACCTGATTCGCGAGCGCCTCAAGCGGCTTAAGGAGATGCTGAAATGAAAAGAGAACAGATAGAAGTTGTGCGCGGCAGCGGGAACGTTTATCGGGACTTCGACTACCCCGATGCGGATGTGCGTCAGGCCAAGGCGATTATGGGGGCGCAAATCATCAAGATTCTCGACAAGGAGGCCCTATCAACCCGTCAAGCGGAAGCGAAGACCGGAATCTCGCACAGCGAGTTTTCTCGTATCCGCCAAGCCAAGTTCGTTCGATTTACCATCGACCGTCTGATGACCATCCTCTGCCGTCTCGGACAGCGGGTGGAGATTTCGGTCGATGTTCATCCTCGCCGGAAACACAAACCGGCTGCCGAAAGCACTATGCACGCATAACCGGAGCAGAGGCAGCCATGTCCCTCACTCGCGACTCAAAGGAAACCGTCCGCGCTCGCCTCGAGCGCAATCCGAACTTCCGAACCGAGCTTTTGCGAGAAGCGGTCGAAGCAATGCTCGAAGGGGACATGGCCACCGCTAAGCTATTCTCCGCGATTACACCGATCTGATTTTCGGTGTTTCTCCATCTTTGAGCCAGAGTCCCTGAGGGCATTCAGACGGCAACTGCGCGAGCACAAATCTCGCCTCCGCCGGATCCAGCGCGGCAGGCGCGCCATGTTATCACATCGACCAGACGGCCACGACCCATGCAAGCACCGCGCTCCCACAGGACACCGCCTCAAGGCGCGTGTCGAACGCGGAACAATACTTCACCATCATCGGAAATCCGGGGGCCGTTTCCGCAGAGCCAACTGAGCCGCATACGCACCCCTGGCAAAGTTCGCCCGGCCGACCTGCTTGTGAATCCGGCACTTCGAGCAGCGCATTCGATTACCAGCGCTGAATGCGGGCATCTCCCGAGAATCAAGTCTGTCTGGCAAGCACGGTCGAGATGTGACCTGCTTATGAGCGGCTTGCAGCCTGGCTAGTCGCGTGCGAGCGTCAAACGACTTCAAGAAAATAGAATGGAGGCGGGCGAAAGTAGAATGGGGAGTTGGCAGCGTTCGCTTGAGGAGTATTCTGATCGCCGGGTTTTGCTGGTTCTAATTCTCGGCTTCGCAAGCGGTCTGCCGCTTCTGCTCACCTTTTCCACCCTTTCGGCCTGGCTTGCCAGCGCCGGCATCAAGCGAGCCACGATAGGCGCGTTCGCCCTTGTCGGTACTCCCTATTCGCTCAAGTTCCTTTGGTCCCCGCTGATTGACCGCCTGCCGCCGCCGCTCCCGCTCGGACGGCGGCGCGGCTGGGGAACTTCGATTCAGATCGCACTGATCGTGGCAACGCTCGGATTAGGCCGATGCGATCCTCGGCAGCACATCGCTGCGATGGGTGCACTCGCGCTGCTGGTCGCGTTTCTATCCGCCAGCCAGGACGTGGTGATCGACGCCTGGCGGGTGGAAATTCTGCCAGTCGAGTATCAAGGACCTGGGGCCGGCATGATCCAGACCGGATACCGAATGGCGATGCTCGTTTCGGGTGCGGGTGCACTGATAATCGCTGACCACGCCGGATGGTTTGCCGCGTACGCGACCATGGCCGTGCTGTTGATTGCGGGACTGCTCGTGTTTCTGTTCGGTCCGGAACCGGAACCGGCTGCGGTTTCCGACCGCTCCGCTGAAACTTCCGGCTGGGAAGCAATTCGCCGCTGGTTCGCGACCGCGATTGGTAGCCCGTTCGCCGATTTCGCACGGCGGCCGAAGTGGCCACTGATCATGATTGCGGTGGTCGGATACAAGCTGGGCGAAGCGATGGCGGGCGTGATGGCGACACCGCTCTATATCTCGCTGGGCTTCTCGCTTACGGAGATCGCGGCAATGTCAAAGCTGGTCGGATTTTTTGCAACCGTCATCGGAGCTTTGATCGGCGGAATCATCGCTGCGCGCTTCGGCATCGTACGTTCGTTGCTCTTGTGCGGCGTGCTGCAGTCGGCGGGCAATCTCTTTTACGTTCTGCAAGCCATCGAGGGTCACAGGATCTACTACCTCGCACTGTGTGTGGCGGCGGAAAATCTGACCGGCGCGATGGCGGGGGCCGCGTTGGTCGCCTATCTGTCGAGCCTGTGCTCACCCGCTTTCACCGCAACCCAGTACGCGTTGCTCTCTTCGCTGGCCTCGGTTGGACGCACCTTGTTCGCGTCGTCCGGCGGAGTGCTCGCTGACGCTCTCGGATGGGTGCCGTTCTTCCTGCTCACCACCGTCGCGACGGTTCCCGCGCTATTGCTGTTCGCATGGATGGCGCAACGACAAGCCGCAGCCGGCACTTATGCGGGATCGGCTACTGGTCCTCGAACGTAGGGGCGAAGACGAGCGGCGCCGAAAGGCTTTTACAGATACTAACCTCTACGGTTTTTGTGCAATCTGCAAAACTCGGGATTTTCGGGATGGATGCCCGCTACTATTTTAACTCTTCGATGGTCGCGGTATGGGGGCTCGTGCCGGCCAATTTGTCGAACGCCTCGCCCGCGAGCTTCTCGATCGGAATGCCGGACGCGCGCGACAACTTCAGCGCGTCGATCAGGCGTTCCACTCTCCACTGATTGATCCACAGATAGACCGATTGACGACGAACCCCGCATAGGCGGGCGACAGCAGAAGGACCTCCAGCCAGCTCGACCGCCGCAGCCACCAGGTTTGGTTTGTTCCCTCGGTCCACGTAATAGTTGCGACGGAAGATCCTGGAACGTTGTCTGCAAAGTGACCTGGCGAGTATCCGGCGGGACGGTCATTGTATTTCCTCGGACCGTTCCGCGTCGATCGTTTCGCCAGCAAACTTTTCGATTGGAATTCCTGAAGCGCGCGAGAATTTCAGCGCATCGACGAGTCCTTCCACCTTCCATTCCTTGATCCACCAATAGACGGACTGCCGGCGAACTCCGCAGAGCTTACCCACTGCCGAAGCCACACCGAGAGAAGGATTCAACCCTGTCGGGATGGACAAACATGGCCCAGTCATGGCCACCGAGGCCAGCGCACATGTCTCGCACAAAACCTGAGCCCTTGATCTGAAGGCTGGCATCGACCCAGATCGGCACGCCGACGGAGCGAAAACGGCGCATAGCGCCATGCCAGGCGACCGCGAGGAAAGATTCTGTGGCTTAGAAGCTTGAACCACTTCGCCTGCATGCGCGGATGAAGTTTAGGATCATGTCTGACGTAAATGACGCGCCACGCCCCGACGCGAGAAGCCCTGCGAATTGCTCCCCGGAGCGGAGATGGTCGATGCGGGCGGTCGCGAAACTCGAGGTACGCCGGACCATCCCGTGCACCCGTACCCCTTGTTCGGCAGCAATTCTGCCAGATACGAGCCGTCCTGCCCTGTGACTCCAGTGAGTAACGCGACTTTTGCCATGGTGAATATGCGGATCGTCCTGCGTCTGGATCTCTTTGATCAAACGATGGAGAGTCAATGTCGAAAGGTTGGATCGAAAACTCGAATAGCTCCGAGTCTTCGAAGCGTTCCATCTGATACATCAGGGTTTGTGCTCAGCATACCTTTCTCTAGCGCCGGGAAAGTCAACGACTGGATCCGGAAGCGATGTTGAAAGTGCCAGGAAGCCGACACGCCTTACGTCCCCCCTCGATGATTGCATAGGCTGAAACCTGCTTACCTTCTTTCGCGTAACCTTGCCATCCTGTCTTCTGTTCGTCGATTTCAGGTATGGCAGCAATGACATCAGGCCGCTCTATTCCGCCGGATGCGAGACCCACGACAATGCCTGCTCTATCGACAAGAAGAATCAGCTTTGGAACACTTTTTTCATTCTTGGACCAGGCCCAGCCTTGGACCTTCGCTCCGCCCAGAACACCGACGCCAGAGGCTATATCGAAGCTACCTAGACAGGCGTCGGGAGAGGTCTCGGCCGCAACCTCTTTAAGATCACGGCCCAACAACGTATATCGATTGTCCGAAAAGATCGACAGCCGATGCTTAAGCAGAGCAGCCCTACCGCCCGAAACCACCTCGGGTGGTGCACGGAAAGGAGCCACCACACGAAAAACGTTCGAATCGAATACCCCTACACGAAGTGCATTTGATGCTAGTTCGAAAGCCGGAACCCGGTTGGCCCAAGACTCACCAATACCTATATTTTGGACTGTCGTGTGGAAAATCGCCACAAGTAGAACCACGCAATAAACCACAATCAGCCGAGAAGAACGAGCAGAAAGAAGCAAACTCAAGAGCAAAACTAGTTCGGCACTCCAAAAGCAGGCTACCGGTGTCACATACCGGCTCGAGAGCGCCTCTTCGACGCCTAGATAAATGCGTCCAAAGCAGGTCAAGAGCGCCTGCCCCACGATGAGAACGGCGATGGAAAACAATGCCAGTGAGGCCGGCGGAAACCGGTCGCTCAGAATTTCGTAACCCGCCGAAAAATCCTCAAGCTCGTTCCATCTATTGTCGTCTTGAATTTCAAGAGAGCGTTTAAGGAAGCGCAACAGGAGAAGAAGAATCAGTCCGCAGACTCCCATGATTGCCGCAGTCTTGAGGCGAGGCCCCCAGGGATTTCCTAAGAACACGAAAAAATACTCGAGAGCTTCAATGCGCCTATGCAGGAGGGCCTCAGTCACGATCTTGGCTCCTCCCGAGTTCCGGTGGAAATAGGCGATCATGAATGCCCCGTATATTGCAACAATCAACAGGAGGAATCGCCGCGGAACGCGCACCATCCAACATTCCCACGCAAAGAAGGCCATGGTTATTATTCCACTTGCCAAGCAGAGGGCAGAAGAAATCGCTGCAAGCGCACCCGCAACAATCCAAGCTCTCGTAGCCTTCTCGACAAATTGTTTTAGACAAAAGAACGTGAAGATTGAAAAAAAAGCATTTTCGACCAAATTACCGATAGGAAAGCTGAAATTGTGCATTTGCGCGGCGGAGAAGAGGAAACAAACTACGATTCCACCGGCCAGAAGGCGCCACGGGCGCATTTCCCTGGAGCGTCCAATCGCCTCGACACTTAACGATATCAGGATTAAAGCTGATCCAGCCTGCGAGAGCCAAATCAGAGCAAGAACGAAATAGCCACAACCTCTGAACAAATAGAGGTCAGTCAGAATAGCGAGACGCGGTATTGGTATGCGGTGCTCATTTAGGAGAGACCAAAACCAACCCAGTGTTATGGGTTGGTCTTCAATCAGGAACTCGAGAATTCTCCATTGGTCCCAACGAGGCAATGGATGTATGGATCGAAGCGTCCAATACGCAGTAGTTGCTGCGATGTATATGGCCTGGATCCAAACTACAATAGACGTGAACCAGGCCAACCTGCGAATTGTCGGTCGCAAGGTTATCGAAGGCACAACGTTCTCGATAGACAAGACTACAAACCTCGTTACGTGGCAAGCGGGTACGTTCGGTCATGCGAAGCTTGATTGTTTCGCCAGTCCGCTTGATTGATTCTGCTTCAGATGGTCTCTCTTCCGACAGGGCATGATGAGCTCACTTCCGACGATATAGGCGACTTCGTCGACCGCGAAGCCGTGGAGTGACAGGATTTCGATCGGCTTTTCGTGAGTGTAGTGCGCGATGTATTTCGTCGGCATAGCCGCCCGGGAGAAGGAAGCCGTAAATCCGCTCGATGGTGCGCCATTCAATTTTCGCATAGTCGGGCGTGCCGAGAATCAGCATTCCGCCGTCGCGCACCACCCGGCGCATTTCCGTAAAGAATACCTCGTCGTAGGGGATGTCTTATATGACCTGGGAGCTGATCAGGCAATCGAAGCTCCTATCCTTGAACGGCATTGCGAAAGACGATCCGCTCACGAGCGGAATGCCGTACTCACGCAGAAAGCGCAGCTTGCCGAAATTAAATTCCATGCCCACGGCGTTGTTGAGGCTCTGGATTATGAGGCTGGAGCCGCATCCCGCGTCGAGAATGCGCCCCGCACCGCGTGCCCACGAAACGGTGATGTGATGGCGGCGGCGCTGCCAGTAACGCTGGAACGGAATGATGCTGTAATAGGCCCGCCCGTCGTAGTCGGCAGATTCAAGCGAGGTGCGCAGCTTCCACATCCGTGCCGCCGACCGCATTTGATCGATACCAAAGCGCAGCAGCCGCACCTGGGAGCGGCCAGCCTCGCGCGGAAAATAGGTGAAGGGGACCTCGACGACGCTGTAACCTGTGTGTGGCGGTGCAGCGAAGCTAGCTTTCGTTCTAACAGGTGAAAGTCCTGTCGGTGGAGGTGCCCAGATGCCACCGTAGATATATCCGACGGCGAGGAGGGTGACCGACTCGGCCGAAAG
>JBKQNE010000104.1:0-22319 GCA_052146355.1 Binataceae bacterium (SeqCode)
TGTCTTAGTTCAGCGATTATGTCCGCCTTTAATGGTTCAGCGATTGTGTCCGCTTTGCATAGGTTAAGGTTGTGCCACAAGAGCTTTCTGACCGGCTCTCCTATCGCCGTCTGGAGAGCCGGACAGAAAGCTGCCTTGCGATGCGCGACTGGGCCGTCGTGACGCAACGCGCTGTGGCCGCATTTTGGATCGTGGGCCGCGCTTGACCTGCCCGCCGCGTGCCAGGGTTTTTTTCCTGGCGCGCGGTGGACGCAAGCACGGCCCACCACCTTGTGGGCTTTGTGCACCTTGTTCACGGGGTCTGCTCCAAGCCGGCGGCGCTAGCCGAATCGGCAACCGCGAAGTATGCCGCGGAGGGCTTACGCCGGTTGCGTTTGAGCGCGCGGAGTTGGCCCAGTGCGCTCGATACGGCGGTCGCGATCATCCGATCGCTGTGATACACCCGCCAACTCCCATCCAGCAGCTGCCGCACCTCCACCCGCGCATGTGCGTAACCGCGCTTGCGGGGTCCGGGCGGGATGTCGATTACTTGTCCGCCGATTCGCACCGTGTTGTCATTGAGCACGGTAGCCGCGTAGTAGAAGCTGCACACGCGCGCCGCCTCCATACCCCGCTTTAGCGTTCGCCACGCCGGGTGCGCCACACTCGCCGGGACTGCGAAGCGGCCATTGAAGTCTGCCCGAAACTGTTCCAGCACCGCATTGGCTTGCGCCATGCTGCGGGCTCCCGCCAGCCGCAACTCCGACACTAGGCGATCCTGCAACGTGCCCCACAACCGTTCCACCCGCCCCTTGGCCTGCGGCGATAACGCGTAGATCACTTCTACCCCCAGCGCGCGCAAGGCGCGTTCCACCTGGGTCGGCTCCCGCTCCCCGCTCAGTTCTTCCTGCAAGGTCCAGTAATCATCATTGCGCTTGAGACTGGAGTGCCGGTCCATGTACGCGCTCCACGGTACTCCATGGGCGCCAACTATCGCCGCCAGCACCCGCAGATACCCGGCCGAGCATTCCTGGGCTTCGAAGTGCGCGCCGGCCAACAACTTTCCGGTCGCATCGTCGATCGCACCCTGCAGGCATAACTGTGGTCCACGCTCTTCCAGCCAGCGGTGGGGACTGCCGTCCCAGATGATCATCTGCCCCTCTTGCGTCTTACGCTCGCGCCGGCGCCGATGCCGCGGTGGCCGCCGCTTGCGCGCCGCCGCTATCCCTGCCGCCCGCAACACCCGCCGCACGCTCGCGCGCGAGACCACCAGCCCTTCTACCTCCGCTAGCTTCTCTTGAAAGTGCTGGTCGTTGAACCCCGCGTACTTCCCTCGGTGCAGCTTCACGATCTGCGCGCGCATCCTCTCGATAATTCGATTCCACGGCCGCCGCCCGCGGTTGCCGTGAACCACACCCTTGGTCCCGCTCTTGGCCACCTTCCTGCGGATCCGCCGCACCTGGCGCGCCGACAGCCCCAGTAGCTCTCCCGCCCGCTTCCCGGTTAGCTCTCCGCGCCCGATCCGCTCTGCTGCTTCCAGCCGCTTCCACTCCCCCATGCTCATCTTGTCCATCCCTCCGTTCTCTCACGCGAGGCGGACATTTTCGCTGAACCGTTAGGCGGTCACTTTCGCTGACCTTCAATACGCATCGATTCGGGCGTTCCAGTGTCAGCCGCTCTTACGCTTGCGTTCGCCGGGGAAAAGAGAACTCGCGATCCTGTGCCGAATCACGAGAACCGCCGCTTTTTCAGCAGGCGTCAAGGTGGCCGTCCTTGGAGGACCGTAGTCGCATAAAGTACCGGGGCGGCGGGCGTCTCGTAACTCCTTTTTGCTATTTTCTAATGACAGGCTGTGTTAGAAGAAACCGAATTGTCAGCAGATTTGCTTACGCGAATTTCGTCGGTTCAGTGGAGACCTCGGTAGGTCATGTCAACGCTGGTCGGATGGGATCTCCTTCCTGCTCGGCGCCACGCTTCTGGAGCCGGCTTTTTTGAAGGCATCTTCCATCCGCTTCGAACGCCACTGTTTCAGGTCTTTCTCGTAAGCACGCTGCTCGGAAGTCTGGGCGGCCGGATGGCCGAGATCACGTCGGTTTGGTTCATGACCGAACTGACGAGGTCGCCGCTGAAGGTCTCGCTGGTTACGACCGCGTTCAGCGTCCCCGGTTTTGTGCTTGCATTGCCCGCTGGCACGCTCGGCGACATATTCGACCGTCGTCGGGTCTTCTTTTGTTCTCAAAGTGCCACCGCGATAGTCATTGCCGTGCTGGCGATGCTCACGCTCAAAGGCCTCGTCAGTCCGCCACTCTTGCTTATGACTTCCGTCTTGTGCGGCACATTTTCCACTATCAGTGCGACGACGGCCGACGCGATTCTGCCTCTGATCGTTGAACGCACTGATTTCAGCGCCGCAATAGCGCTGGAGGGGTTCCGTTATCATCTTTCCCGCGCGATAGGACCTGTTCTCGGCGGACTTCTAATTGTTTATGCCAGCATGGGTCACGCTTTCCTGGTGTGTTCGGTCGCTCCCTTCGGCATTCTGGCATTTCTGTGGGCCTGGCATCCCACTCGCGATACCGCCGCGCTGCCCGCCGAGCGTGTGACTGCGGCGTTGCGAGCGGGAATCCGGTACGTGCGCTATGCGCCGCAGCTTACCGCGGTATTGATTCGCGAGGCCGCATTTATCGGGGTCGGGAGCGCGATGTGGGCATTGCTGCCGGTCTACGTGCACCACCATTTGAGACTGAACGCACTGCAGTACGGGATACTGTTTGGATTCTTCGGCCTTGGCGGAACGGTGGGCAGCGTGATGGCGTTCACCGTCAATCGCAAAGCTTCCGAGGAACTGGTCCTCGCGGGCTCGACAATCGTGTTCGCTTTGAACCTGCTGGTCATCACGCGCATGCGCAGCCCCCTCTCGCTGGGGATTACGCTCTTCTTTGGCGGCATCGCGTGGTCCGGTGGGATGATCAATCTCAAGACGGCCGTACAGATGGCGGCGCCGGATTGGGTACGTGCCAGAATTTCAGCGATCCAGCTGATGACCCTTCACGTGGCGATTGCCGTCGGCAGCGCCTCGTGGGGACTGATCGCTTCCTACGACGGCACGTCGCACGCTCTGCGTTACGCGTCGGTGGCGATGGTCGCCACGCTTGGCCTCGGTTTTCGATACCGTCTGGCCGCCATCGCGACCATAAAGCGGGATCACACCATCCCGGGGATTGCCCCGATCGAATTACCCGTGGCGGCGCAGGAAGGCATGCCGCTGCTGCTGACGCTCGAACATCAGGTCGATCTGCAACACGCCGAGGAATTCGAGGCTCTGATGCACGAAGTAGGCGGGATTCGCCGGCGCTGCGGCGCTATTTTTTGGGGATTGTTCGCCGACGGCAAGGTAGTCGGCAAATATTCGGAGTACTTCGTGGTGGAATCATCTGTCGACGCGGTGCGGATGCACGAGAGGATGACGGATGCAGAGAGGGAGATCCTGTTCCGCGTCCGCGCATTCCACCTGGATGGCGGGCCGCCGACAGTTCGGCATCAATTCTCAGTGCATGGATTCCGCGCCGGATAATTTTCGAGTCAGACAGACCTGACTAATCCAGACCGAGGCGCTCGCGGCCTTCGGGCGAGATCATCTGCGGATTCCATGGCGGATCCCACACCAGATCGACATCGGCTTCTGATACGCCCGGTAATCCCAGCAGTTTCTGCCGCGCATCCAGCGCGATCGATGCGCCCATGCCGCATCCCTGGGCGGTCAGCGTCATCTTGACTTCGACCTTGCGGGTGCCGTCCGTCTGGTCCTTGACTTCCATTCCATAAACCAACCCGAGGTCCACGATATTGACCGGAATCTCCGGGTCGTAGCAGGTCTTCAACTGCTCCCAAACCATCCCTTCCAGATCGCTCGCGGGGCTGGCTTGCGCCGGAACCGCATCCTCGGGTTTTTTGCCGAGCACGTCGGCATCTTTGCCGGCGATACGGAAAAGCCCGCCGTAAGCGGGAACCTGGACTGTGAAGGTCCCACCCAGTGACTGCGTCACGTGAACTTCGGTGCCCTTCTCGAGGGTCGTCTTGACGCCCGCGGGTATCTGAATCGCTTCAACCTCGCGCGAAAGTTCGACTCGTTCCATTTGCTTTTCCCTCGATGTGCTGAAGGTCCATTCTAAACCGTGGCGATGACTGGCGCTACCCGGAACGTCTATCACGCCCGCCCGAGATGTTTCGAGCCCTCTTTGAAGCTCAACGGCGAGAGTCGCGAACGATGTTTCTTCAAGAACGACTTGACGGCGGCCGGATTGGTCTTACTGTATTCGCGCAATGCCCATCCGATTGCTTTGCGGATGAAAAAATCCTTTTCGGCCGCTCGCCGCAGGCAGTAGTCGAAAAGCAATTCGCGATCGGTCGCGGCTTTATGGCGCGTCTGCGCTATCAGCGCGCTGCGCCGAATCCACATGTCCGAATCGTCAATCCATCGCTCGACAATCGGGCGCATCTCCGCGCGATTGGTGAGCCGCACATCGCCGGCAAGATGAACCGCAATTTCGTCCACGAAGTCCCACCATGCGCCTTCACGAATCATTCGTTCGTAGAGTGGTATCGACTCTATCGTGACGAACCGCGGCTGCGACCGCGCATAGGCGATTGCGAGGTAGCGCTCCTCGCGATGAGGCAATTTCCATAGCGAAAGAACCGCACGCTCGTATGCGGTGCGACTGTCGGGTACGAATCGCGTCTGAAGCTCCTTCACGATCGGCGCGCGCTCGGGAGTCGGCACTCCGTAGAACGGCCGATCGGTCTTCATGTATGCGGCCATTGCCCGCGCCCTGGCGGGATCGGCGAGTTCCTTCAGGCGCGATTGGACCAGACCGGCCGGATTTTGTGTTTTGGCGCGCATTGGCACTCGTATATCGCGCTGCCCGTCCAGCCCGCCAGCCGCGATGCGTTGCTCACCCCCGCTGCGGCTTGCTAAACCGGTCGATGCGAGGGCGGGCAGGTGGCGGAATCAGCGGCAGGTGAGATAGCGCGCGACCCGCGCGCGACAACCAAAGAGAAGTTGTGTGCTTTTCTGGAGTCGCGGCCGGGTGGCGCCGACGCGCACGAACTGATCGGCCTGCTGCTTTCCGGAACTGGATCTGATCCTGAACTCGCCGCGCGAATTGTCCGCACGCTTCTGGCCGAAGATCCCAACTTCATCTTCGACGCTGCGACGAGCCAGTGGTCGTTGCGCTCGCGTGCCGGCCTGCGTGTCCCGCTCGATGAGGCCCCGTTCTGCGTCGTCGATCTCGAGACGACAGGCGGACGGCCCGGTCCTGGAACCATCATCGAAATCGGCGCGTACCGGATGGTTGGGCGGCGGATTGCGGAATCGTTCGAGAGCCTGGTGCGGCCGCGCGGCGGAATTCCGCGTTTCATAAGCGGGTTGACGTCGATTACCAACGAGATGGTTGCCGAGGCACCGCCGATCGAAGCGGTGCTCCCGGCCTTTCGCGACTTTCTGGGCGACTCTGTCCTCGTCGCGCACAACGCCCGCTTCGACCATTCGTTTCTGGATTTCGAATTCCGCCGCATTTTTGGAATGGGCCTGCGCAACCCGCTCCTCTGCACGCTGCGGGCCGCACGCCGCTTCGTGCCTTCGCTCAAACGCCGGCGTCTCGACTTGCTCGCCGAGAATTTCGGACTTTCCACGGCAGGGCGGCATCGTGGGCTTGGCGATGCGCGAATGGCTGCCGAGATTCTCTCCATCTTTCTCGATATCGCGGCGAAGATGGGAATCGCGCGGCTCGACCGCCTGCTCGATCTCGAAGGACGCGGAGCGTCAGGCCGCCGCATCGAGCGCCACGTGCCGCCCGAAGATATCACAGCGCTGCCGCTCGCGCCCGGTATCTACCTGATGCGTAACGAACGGCGCGATCTCCTGTATGTCGGCAAGGCGCGGCGGCTTCGTGATCGGGTCGGGTCCTATTTCACCGCCTCGGTGAATGCCAAGACCGCCGAACTCATCAGCCATGTCTACAAGGTTGAAACGCGCGTCGCGCGGTCCGCCCTGGAAGCTGCATTGCTCGAGGCGGACCTGATCCGCGATTTGAAGCCTCCCTATAATCGGATGCTGAAGTCGGTCGCGCCCGCATATTTCATCAAGTTCGATATGATGGATGAGTTCCCGCGCCTCGTCGTTGCGCAGAAGATGACAACGCGGCGCGGCGTGATGTACCTGGGGCCGTTTTTGGGGCGGCGTAGCCTGGACCATTCCGTGCGCGCGCTTTCGCGGATTCTTGGATTGCGCACCTGCGCAGGGAAGCTGGCCCCGGATGCCGACTTCTCACCCTGCATATACGGCCAGATGGGGCATTGTTGCGCGCCCTGCAACGCGGGCATCGGTGAGGAGGGCTACGCCGCACGCGTGCACAAGGCGATCGCGTTTCTGCGCGGACGCAGCGGCCCATTGCTCGGTGAACTGGCCCGCGCGCGCGACCAGGCCGCCTCAGCCTTGCGCTATGAAGAAGCGGCGCGCTTGAGGCGCGACCTGGAAGCGCTGACGACGCTGGCGCATCGCGCCCACCGCCTGAGCCAGGTGGTGACGGAAAATAATCTGGTGATCATTACGGGCGGCGCGGAAGACCGGATGGCGCATGTGGTTCTCTCCGGGCGCCTCGCGATGTCGCACGAACTGAACTCGGCCGGTGCCGCAGATGAGATCAGACGCTTCGTGGCAGATAACTTCGACCGCTATAAAGCTCGGCCTGTCATACGGAGCGAATTAGAGCCGATGCAAATAGTTGCGCGATGGCTGCGCGAGCGCGCCCCCGACGAGGGCAGGGTGATTTATCTGACGGGGCCAGCGCTTCATGGAGATGAATGGCCGACAACAATTCGCACGGAATCCGCAAAATCTGATAATCTGATTTTATGAAACGGCGCATTTCGGCGACGCAAGCCGCGCGAAAGTTCTCGGAAATAGTCAATCGAGTACGCTACCGCAACGAAAGCTTCGTGGTTGAGCGCGCAGGCGAACCAGTCTGTGAAATAATCCAGGTCAAGTCGAGAACCGTCAGAGGACGCGATCTACTTGGACTACTCAGCCGACTACCCCGTCCAGACGACGAGTATCTCGAAATTGTTGAGGAAATTATTAAGAACCAGCAGCCCATAGCGCCTTCGCTGTGGCGACGCTGATCGATTCAAGCGTATTGGTCGCCGCGGAACGCGGGACACTTGATCTCGACGCTTTCCTGGCGTCGAGGCCTAACGAAAGCTTCGCTGTATCTGCAATCACGGCGTCCGAATTGCTTCACGGTCTCCTACGGGCCACGTCGCCTCGTCTTCGAGGGCGCCGGCAGCTGTTTGTGCAAGGAATTCTCAGCAACTATCCGGTGATTGCCTTTCACCTGATTTCAGCCCAGGTTCACGCTGAGCTATGGGCAGACCTGGCGAAGCGGGGTTCGATGATTGGCCAGCGCGATCTCCTGATAGCGGCGACCGTGATCGCTCATAGGTATGACTTGGCGACCCGCGATTTGCGAAGTTTTCCAAGGACTCGTGGTCTCAAACTCCTGCGGCTTTAGCTGTGCCAGATTACCTCAGCACTTCTCTGTGGCGAAACAGGATTCTCAGACCGGCGCCTTCACCCTTTCAGATTCGCTGCGAACAGCTTCAGTGTGCGCTCCCAGGCGTCGTTCGCATCCTTGGCGCTGTATACGTCGGGTCGGGTGTCGTTGAAAAATCCGTGCGAGCAGCGCTGGTAGACCTTGACCTCGCCCTGCTTGCCGAATTGTTTCAGGTCTTCCGCCAGTCGATTGACATCCGAGCGTTGGATCCATCCGTCGTTCTCGCCATAGGCATAGAAGACGGGGCAGGCGAGATCGCGAATTTTCGGGTCGGGCGGAATTTCTCCATAAAATGGCGCTGCTGCCGAAATTTCCTTCGATTCGCAGGGTAGCAACAACGCGTAGCTGCCACCCATGCAGAAACCGATTACGCCGATCTTCGATGAGCGGGTCCGCTTTTGATTCCGAATCCAGGCGATTGTCGTCTTGAGATCGTCGATCCCATCCGCTTTTTTCAAACCACCCATCAACTGCGCCGCGGTATTCGGATCCCGGGCGACTTTGTGGCCTTGGCGCGAATAAAGGTCCGGCGCGATGGCGATATAACCTTCGCGCGCGAAGCGGCGCGCGATGTCCTGGATGTTGTCGTTGAGTCCCCACCATTCCTGCACCACGATTACGGCGGGAGCCGATGCGCCGTCGGCCGGCTCGGCCACGAACGTGTTGATCATGCAGGCCTTGCCCTGAAAGTTCACATCATGGTCGGTGATCTGTTGGCTCGCCATCGTTTCTCATCCCCCGATATCTTTCAGATAATTCAATCGCGGCCGTACTGCTACTCGGCCGCGGTCTCCGGAACAAACCCGACGGTGCCGTTGCGCAGCTTGATTTCAAGATAGTCGCCGGAAAGCCCGATCACATGAACGTACTTCTTGCGGCGCACTTGTCCGATGACCGTGCTCGATTGGTCGGGGTTCTGATAGACGGGAGAGTTCGTGGTGAGCAGGAATACCTTGTTGAGTGGCTTGATCTTTGGCGCGCCGGCGGCCGCGGTTTCCGATGGGGCTGCCGCGGGAGAGCTTTCCGGCGCTGCTTCGGCGGCGAGCTTCGGATCTAAAATTCGCGCCGTCGCCATCTCCGCATCGGCCTCGGCCCCGCGCCCGAGCTGGTTGCGAAGAAGGTCGGCCAGTGCCACGTGCGCTTGCGCGTTGCGGGGGTCCAATCCAATCGCCGTCCGAATCTGGGCTTCGGCCTCGCCCGGCTTACCCAACCGGTTTAGAGCATCCGCCAGCGGCAGATAGTAGTTCGACCGGCCCGGATCGAGTGCGATCGCGGCCCGAAATTGCTCCTCTGCCTGCCGGAACTGCTGTTGATCGAGATACAGGTTGCCGAGCGCGACGTGGGCCGCCGGATTTCGGGGATCGAGGTCCAGGACCTTCATGTATTCGGTTTGCGCCGGCTGAGGTTTGTGTTCGAACACATACAAGTTGCCGAGTGCGACGTGCACCCGAGGATCGTCAGGCGCGAGCTTTTCGGCCTCTGAATAGCTCTGTTCGGCGTCCGCGAGCTTGTTGGATTGCATCGCTGTGTCGCCGGCCTGCAGGTAGTCATCGACCGACTTCCGATGGCAGCCGGAAATCGCTGCAATGACTCCTAAGCACGCCAAAACTGCGATAAATAAGGCCTGAATTCGGGTCGCTCTGTGCATTGCCGGGTTCCTTCTCATGGATAGGCGAAATCGACGCCGGCACAAGCAACCGGTGACCGACTTACGTCACTATGTTGGCGTGCCCGAAAACAGTGTCAAGCAAAATCCTGAAAACGGCCCGTTTCAGCACCATATTCTTTTTCCGTCTTACCGTTGGCTACGCACATTCCGTGCGTTATAAAGTGACGCCGTGCGAGTAGTTCTAATCGCAGCTAAAGCGCTGGCCTTTGCCAAGACGCGACTCGCGTCCGTGCTTCCACCCGCGGAGCGCGCGGTCCTGGCAGAGGCGATGTATCGCGATGTGCTCGCGGCCGCGCTTTCCGCGCGTAACGCCGACGCGGTCGCGGTCGTTACCTCCGACGCGTCATTGCTTGATCTGGCGCGCATGCGCGGCGCTATTGCGATCGACGAAGAATACCCCCGCGGGCTCAATGTTGCCGTGGCGCTTGCCACGGAGCAGCTAATCGCGCGCGGAGCGTCGGTGGTTTGTACGGTGCTTTCAGATATTCCGATGATCGCCGGCAGCGATATCGATGAAGTGTTAGCGGCAGTGCCTTCCGGGAAGGCGGCGGTCCTGGTGCCATCGCGCGATTTCAGCGGCACGAACGTGATCGCGCGCTCACCGGCGGATGTTATTCCAACGCAATTCGGGCGCTTGAGCCTCGTGCGTCATCTTGATGACTGCCGCAGCCGCGGAGTGGCCAGTCAGGTGCTTCGGTTGCCGCGTCCTGCGCTGGATCTCGACCTGCCGAACGATCTCTACGAGTTCGTCCGGGCGTCATCCACCACCCACACGCTGAACCAGCTGGTCCGGCTCGGTATTTCGCATCACTGAAGTTTGCCCGGACACCAATGCCGCTAGTTGAAAACATCGCGCGCTTAGGCGCCTACATTCTCGACATGATCGCTGCGCTGGGGAACTTCGTAACGTTCCTGGCGAGCTCGGTTCTCTACGGGTTGTTGCCGCCATACAAGCTGCGTCTCATGTTTCGCCAGATCCGGATTATCGGCGCCGAATCGCTGATGCTCATCGTGTTCATCTCGACTTTTACCGGCATGGTGTTGGGACTTCAGGGCTATCACACGCTGCATCTTTTTGGCGCGGACGATTCGCTCGGAACCCTCGTCGGGCTGGCGCTGGTCCGGGAACTCGGACCCGTGCTCGCCGCGCTGATGATCGCGGCCCGAGCCGGTTCGGCCATGGCTGCGGAGCTGGGCTCGATGCAGGCGAGCGAGCAAATCGATGCGCTAACGGTGATGGCAATCAATCCGGTGCAATACCTCGTTTCGCCCCGGATAATTGCCGGCGTCATCAGCTTTCCCATCCTGACCGTCGTCTTCAACGTAGTTGGAATTTGGGGTGGCTATGCCGTTGGTTGCGGTTTAATGGGTGCGTCCGGCGGCGCCTACTTCAACAACCTGGCCGCCAACATGACCCGGCACGATGTGGCACTGACGCTCTACAAAGCGTTGGTGTTCGGCGTCGTGGTGATGTCGGTCTGCTGTTATAAGGGCTATCACGCGCGCCGGATGGCAACCGGAGTCAGCAGGGCAACGACCGAAGCGGTGGTCCTGTCGAGCGTTTTGGTACTGGCCTGGGACTATTTCATGGGCTCAATTCTTCTGTAGCATGTGCTGTTTGCGATGAACTCAGAAGGCAACGGAAAGACGGCGACAAACGCGATTGAGGTTCGGGGTCTCATGCGCCGCTTCGACCATCAGCAGGTGCTCAATGGCGTCGATCTCGCCGTGCCGGTCGGCACCATCACGACCATCGTGGGCCCCAGCGGCTGCGGCAAGACGGTCTTCCTGAAGCATCTCAACCTGCTGCTGCGGCCTGATTCCGGCTCGATAAAGATCGACGGCGTTGAGGTGACCGAGCTGGGAAATCGTGCCCTCAATACGGTCCGCGAGAAGTTCGGGATGTTGTTTCAGGCGGGCGCGCTGTTTGACTCGATGAGCGTCTACGACAACGTGGCCTTTCCGCTGGTCGAGAAGACCCGTTTTTCGCCGCAGGAGATCGACGCCCGCGTGCACGAGGCACTGGCTGCTGTGGGTTTGGAGGGGATCGGGCAGAAGTTTCCTTCGGAAATGAGCGGCGGGATGCAGAAGCGCGCGGCGCTCGCGCGCGCTCTGGTCACGAAACCGAAGATTCTGATGCTGGATGAGCCGACTACCGGGCTTGACCCGACGCGGACCGGCTCGATTCACGAACTAGTGCGGCGCACGCAGCAGAATTTTAACCTGACCGCTGTGGTGGTGAGTCACGACGTGCCCCAGGTATTTTCGATTTCCGATCGCGTGGCGTTTATGCATCACGGCAAGATGCAACTGACCGGCACCCTTGACGAGGTGATGGCGTCGAGCGACGACGATTTCAAGCGCTTTCTCGCCGGCCGGGCATCGGGTGACGATTTGGAAAACAGCGAAGTGAGTTCGTAAAAGATGTACGCGAGTCGAGGGACACAATTTATCGTCGGCCTGTTCGGGTTGCTTGGGATAGGCGCGCTCGTAGTTTTGTCGGTCCGGCTGGGGAATATTTCAATCCTTCCCCAGCCCGGATACGTAGTATATGCAGATTTCGATGACATCGGCGGGCTCAAAAGCGGCGATGATGTAGATATAGCGGGTGTACAAATCGGCAAGGTGCAGACAGCCTCTCTGCTGAACAACCGGGCGCATGTGGCGCTGTGGATCAATCAGGGCGTCGCGATTGATGCCGATGCTATCGCGGCCGTCATGAGCAGCGGAATAATCGGCGGAAAATATGTGTCGATCGCGCTCGGGCCAAGCGAGAGAATACTCCACAGCGGCGACACGATCGTGCAGACTCAGTCGGCATTCAGCCTTGAGAATGCGATCGGCCAGTTCATCAACAACATTGGCCAGCATCCCGACAACTCAGGTGGCGGCTCAGACAGCTCGGACAAAGATCATCAGGGAGGCAAGCAGAAGTAGTAGATCGGCATGCGAAACCTAAATTTGAAAACCCTCACCCATCGCCGCGCGCTGCGCGGCATTTTCGCGGCCGTCATGGTTGCGGCTTTTCTGGCATCGGGCGCCTCGGTTCGCGTCGTATCGGCGGCCGACGATCCGATGACGGTGGTCAAGCAGTCGGTGAATTCGGCGTTGCCGATTCTGCGCGACAAGCAAACGCCGCTCGCTGATCGGCAGCAGAAGCTGCGCGACATCATCGCAGCATCGTTCGACTTCGGCGAGATGGCGCGGTCGGCGCTCGGCTATCATTGGAAGCAAATCACGCCCGACCAGCAACAGGAATTCACCAAGGTCTTCATCACCTTCATCGAAAATTCCTACCTGGCCAAGCTCAACGAATATCCGGGCTGGCAGGTCCAATACCTGAGCGAGCGCAATGACGGCGCGCAATACTCGGTGGTCAAAACGAGTCTGGTGCAGGCGGGCAAGGATCCGATCACGCTCGATTTCCGGCTGCTCAGCAAAGACGATCAGTGGAAGGTTTACGACGTGGCCGTCGATGGAATCAGCATCATCGCCAACTATCGCAATCAGTTTAACCGGATTATGAACAATCCGAATCAGGGTTACTCGAGACTCATCGCAGATCTGAAAAGCAAGGAAGCCGGTCTTGCCGCCTCAATGGGAAATTAATGACCAGGTCGCTTGCGAGAAATCTCGTGCATGGTAGCCTAGTGAGGTTCGAGCGGCTGAGCGCTTTACCAATAGCTTTAATTGCCGGTAGTGCGCAGGAGAGGGCATTATGAGAGGGGACAACGAGCGGGTTCAGGCCCGGTTGGCATCGCGCGTGACAGCGACGGCCTCGCTGCTGGTGGCGTTGGCCTTTGCAGCCCAGGCTTTCGCGCAGGACGTCGCGCCGTTGAGCAACAATCCCACGCGTCAGGGCGCCGTCGGGCAGGCGGAGAACTTGCCTCCGGGAGAGAACCAGGGCGTCTACAGCGATCCGTTGGCGCCGTTCAACGAATCGATGTTCACCTTCAACCTGAAGCTTGACGATTGGGTGCTGCGCCCGGTCGCGTCGGGTTATGCGGCCATCGCGCCGCTGCCAGTTCGCCAGAGCGTGGGCCGGTTCTTCGACAACGTCAACGTAATTCCGCGCTTCGCCAACAATCTGTTCCAGCTGCGCCTGCCTGAGGCCGGAACCGAAGTGGCACGCTTCGGAATCAACACTACGCTCGGCGTAGCGGGACTGTTCGATCCTGCGGATGCCTGGTTCGGCCTAAAGGAGCATCCGGATGACTTTGGTTTGACGTTGCGTTACTACGGCTGTCCGACGGGACCTTACCTGATGTTGCCGTTCTTTGGGCCTTCAACGGTATCGGATACCGTTGGATTGGCGGTTGACGCCGCGATGAACCCGGTAAGTTACCTCACCTACATCGCCGGGGTTCCGTGGTGGGTGCCAACCACTGTCAGTGTCGGATGGCGCCTCGGCGAAGCCATTAACTATCGGTCGGAGCACCTCGATCAATTCGAGGAAGCCGATCGTTTCGCGGTCGATCTCTACGGCGCGGTGCAGGATTATTACTTGCAGGATCGGGAGAACAAGACCAAGGAACTTCACGAGTAATTCGTCTTTCGATACAACGTCAAAACGCGCCGCCGGTGCAAATCACCGCGGCGCGTCTTTTTTCCCCTTCGTTCTTTCTGGTTCAAGCCTACGGATGATGAACAGTCGCGGTTAGCCAAGCGCGCCACGCGCGCGGAATCTTCGCGAGAAACAGGCGCTAGCGATCCTCCCGCGTGTGCCAGATCCGTAAGACGTAGAGTGTCGAATCCCGAATCTCGTATCGCATTTCATAGTGCCCGACCAAAACCCGACGTACCTCTCGTGGTTCGAACTCCTCAAGTTTTTCGCCAATGTGCGGATGGTTCAGGAGCTTCGCTGGTGCGGCGGTAAGTGTTTGCACGGCACGCGCAGCAGCCTGTGCGTTCACCGGGGCCAGGAATTCATGAAGCCGTACCAGATCAGATAGCGCCTTGCTCGTCCATTTCAATTCCATCAGCGCGGCTTCGGCAGCGGCTTATCACTGTCGAGGCTTTCCGCCCATGCCTGAACGGCCTGATGGTCAATGACATTTCCGGCGTCGACGTCGGCCAAGGCTTCCAGCGTCAACCGTCTGCGCTCTTCTTCCTGCTCAATCCAGGCGGACAGGGCTTGTTTCACTATCCAGCCGCGTGAGCGTTCCAGTCGGGCAGCGATCTGGTCGACTTTTTTTGCAAGCGGCAAAGGGATGTGCGCTGTCAGAACTCTGGCGTTCATAGGAGTCACTTTGAATCGTATTGATTGAATACGATTAGATCAACCGGAAGAGCACAGCGCTGGAGGAAGGTGAGATGGTTGGGACGTTATCGAAATATGGAGACCGTTCAGCCGACGTGTTCCCAGGCGTGGTAAGAACTGCGCACCAGCGGTCCGGACTCTACGTGGCGAAAACCCATCGCGAGACCTTCGCGCTTCAGGTCGGTGAATTCCTCCGGCGGTACATAGCGAGCCACTGGCAGATGGTCCTTCGACGGCCGCAGATATTGTCCAAGCGTCAGGATGTCACACTCGGCGTCGCGCAGATCGAGCATCACCTGCAATAGCTCGGCCCGCTCCTCCCCAAGTCCAAGCATCACGCCCGCCTTGCTGAAGACTTCGCGCCCAATCGCTCGCGACAATTGCTTCGCGTGCTTGAGCACCGCCAATGAACGATGGTACTGGCCGCCCGGCCGCGCCGTGCGATACAGGCTCGGCACGGTTTCGATGTTGTGGTTGTAGATATCGACCGGCGAGCGTACGACGGTCTCAACGCTTTCGAACGACCCCTGAAAGTCGGGAACCAGCACCTCCACCCGGGTCTCCGGCAGTGCGTCCTTGATCGCGCGTGCGGTCGCGGCAAAATGCGCAGCGCCGCCATCGGGCAGATCGTCGCGATCAACCGAGGTCACCACCACATGCTTGAGCCCGAGCTTGGCAACTGCCGCGGCGATCCGGCGCGGTTCATCGGGATCGAGCGGGCGGACTTTTCCATGCGCGACCGCACAGTAGGGGCAGTTGCGCGTGCATACGTCGCCCATGAGCATGAAGGTCGCGGTGTTGTGCGAAAAGCATTCGCCGATATTCGGGCAGCAGGCCTCCTGACAGACCGTATGAAGTTTCAGTTCGCCCAGAATTGCGCGCGTGCGGAAATATTCCGGCGATGCCGGCGCACGCACTTTGATCCAATCGGGATGTCTCCGTTCCGGCGTCATCAATTCGAAGCTTCCGCGATCGACCGGGGCCGGTCAATCCGCTGCGAGAGATTCTGCGCTTCCACGCGGACTGTTCGCGCATATCCGAAAGTCTGGCCAAAGCACTGGCCAAGCGAACGCGAGAATTCTCCTGCGCCGACCTCCGGATGTCCCAGGCGCGCGACCGATGTCATTTCGCATCCGGCGATTCCGCACGGCACGATCGATTCGAAGTAGTTGAGGTCGGTTGAAACGTTGATCGCAAGGCCGTGATAGGTCACCCAGCGGCGAATTCCGACGCCGATCGATCCGATCTTTCGCGGCTCAATCCATACGCCTGTCAGTTTTTCGCGCCGCGCCGCCGCGATTCCGTATTGTGCGAGCGCACCGATCATTACCTGCTCCAGGTCGCGCAAATATCTGCCGACATCGCGTGCCGCGCCTTCCAGCTTGATGATCGGATAGCCGACTACCTGTCCGGGGCCGTGGTAGGTGACTTCTCCGCCTCGCGAGACCCGCACTATTGGCACTCCCGGGCGAGCGGCCAGGATGAAGCGCTCGTCTGCGCCGCGGCCCAGCGTGTAGACGTGCGGATGCTCGAGCAGGAGGAGCGTGTCTGCGATTTCGTCGCGGATGCGCGCCGCTACGAGTGCCTGTTGTAGCGCGTGTGCGTGTTCGTACTCGACGAGACCGAGTTCTGCGATCGCTAGTTCTGCTCGCTGTTGCGTCATCGGGTCAATAATTTATCGCCTCGCCTTCCGCGGCGAGTGCGGCTTCCATGATCGCTTCCGACATCGTGGGATGCGGGTGCACGGTGTGCCCGAATTCCGCGGTGGTGGCTTCGAGCGTCTTGCCGAGGACGACTTCGGAGATCAGATCGGTCGCATGATGGCCGATAATCTGGCATCCGATTACCTCGCTGTACTCCTTGGATACCACGAGCTTGACGAATCCTTCGACATGATTGATCGCGACCGCTTTGCCCATCGCACGGAACGAGATCTTGCCGACCTTGACGTCGATTCCGCGCGCACGCGCATCGGCCTCACTCAGCCCTACCGTCGCGACCTCCGGATCGCAGTAGATGCATCCGGCGATCGACAGCAGATCAAATCCCGGCTCGCGGACGCCGGCCATGATCTCGACAGCGGCTACGCCTTCGGCCGATGCCTTATGCGCGAGGAGGGGAGGGCGTATCACGTCGCCGATCGCGTAGATGCTTGGACAGGTGGTGCGAAAAGAATCGTCGACCTTGATAAAGCCGCGTTCGAGTTCAACGCCGGCCTTCTCCAGTCCCATCGATGCGCTCAGCGGTGAGCGTCCGACCGCTACGAGCACCGCTTCAGCTTCCAAGGTCTTCCCGGTGCCCGCAGCATCCACCGCGACGGTCCACTTGTTGCCGCTTCGGGTCATCGACTTGTAGCCGTGCCCGAGCAGCACCGTTACTCCCCGCTTCACGAAGGCGCGGCGCAACTCTTCGGCGACTTCCGCATCGAAGCCCGGCAGCATCTGCTTCTCCAGCTCGACGATCGTCACTTTGGCGCCGAACGCCTGGTAGAAATATCCGAACTCGAGGCCGATCGCGCCTGCGCCGATGATCACGATGCTGGCCGGCAACGTGTCATGGACCAGCGCTTCCTTACTCGTCATAACGCCGTCGCCGAGGTGCATTCCTCCGAACAGTTTTTCTCCGGAGCCCGCGGCGACGAGAATGCGCTCCGTTTCGAGCGCCGGACTTTGCGGAGCGGGTTTGCCCTCGACCGTTTCCAGAGCGACCGTGTTTGGCCCCGTGATGTTGGCCTGCGCCTCGTACAGATCGATTTTGTTTTTCTTGAACAGGAAGCGGACGCCCCGCGAGAGTTTGTCCGCGGCGGCTCGCGAACGCGCGATCACCTTCTGAAAGTCAAAGCGGACTTCACCGACCTCGATCCCGTGCTCTTTGCCCGCACCGCGAATCGTCTCCATCGTTTCGGCCGAGTTGAGCAGCGCCTTGGACGGGATACATCCCCAGTTAAGGCAGACGCCGCCGGGACGATCACGCTCGACCACCGCAACTCTCATTTTGAGTTGGCTGGCGCGAATCGCCGCGACATATCCGCCGGGTCCGGAACCGATTACCACCAGGTCGTAACGCGAGTCTGCCACGATTCGATCCTTTCGGGCTGGCGCGACGGTGCGCTCGCCGCACCTCACAGTCTATTCGAGAAAGCGCCCGAGTGGCAGGTTTCAGTGCAGCCAGGCAGATTTGCGCTCGATGCGATCCGGATAGCTGCGGCTGCCCGGCGGGATTCCACGGCTGAAGACGTTTCGTGCAGACAGCCGTTCAATGTGCGACCGAGCCAGATTTATCGGCGAAACCGCATTTCGTTCAATCGCTCTATGACAGCAGCAGCGAATAAGTGTTGAATCCCGCCCTCCGTGCTCAACGTTAACTTGGAAAACTGGTGCGCGCTGGACAGATCAGTATGGAGGAGTGTAGGTCGGCGTCGCTGACGGGCCGGCCGGCGTCCCGGTCGGCATAGGAGTATCGGTCGGCGGCGTCTTCATCGGTTTTGGAGTTTTAGTGGGTCGCGGCGTCTTCGTCGGTTTTGGAGTTTTGGTCGGGCGTGGCGTCTTTGTTGGCTTTGGAGTTTTGGTTGGGCGCGGTGTCTTCGTCGGCTTCGGAGTTTTCGTGGGTTGCGGCGTATTGGTCGGGGTCGGGGTTTTGGTCGCCGTGGGCGTGGCGCTAGCGACTGGTGCTATCAATCCAAACAGTCCGGACGCATAACCATTCGGTCCCGCCGTGAAATAGATTGCGCCGGCCTGCGCATTCAGTGCGCCATCACCGTCAATCAGCGACCAAAGACCGGGGATCGTGATTGTTTTTGAATTCGAATCGGCAAGCTGACCAAGAAATTCTCCGTTGCTCAAATTGAATGCGCTGATCGTTCCATTGACTAGATTGCCGACCAGCAAGTCGCCGGCAAACGCTCCGAAGGTCGCCGGTGCCACCACCATTCCCCAGGGAGCCGCAAGTGTATTGCTGGTGAAGGTCATGATCAGGTTGCCGTTGGTGTCGAACTCATCGACTTGTCCGACGGATTGTAGCCCCTCTGAGTACGCTACGAAGAGGTTCCCGTTGATGGTCGTGATGTTGTACGGAGCGAAATTCGCCGGCAGGTGGGGGTCCGTGAATCCGCCAGAAGCGGTGATCGGCTGAAAGGCGGCGTTAAAGACATCAATTGATCCCGGATTGCCTGTCAGGCCGTGATTAGCGGCATAGAGCTGATTGGCGGTACCGTTTTTTGCGAGTGCTAGCCCCGTATAGGATGCTTTGCCCGAATTGTTAACCATGAGGACTGCAGCGGTTCCCTGGTTCCACCCTGAGATGGTTCCGTCTTCGGTATCGAAAATGAACGAAGCCGCGCCGCCTGTGGAGAGAACGAAATCAGCGGTCGGGTTCGCTACGATTCCCGTGGGTTGCCCCTCACCGCCATTGGCTCCGGGAACCGTAACGAACGGAAGTGATGCGACGATGGCGCCGGTGCCATCGATCAGTTCGGAAACTCCGGTTCCTTCATCGTTTATCCAAAAAGGATCTCCAGGGAAGAACGCGTTTCCCCATGCATTGACCATCTTGGGGTCAATTTGGGGGGCGCCGGAACCAGCACTCCCGATAAGGTTTGTGACCTGAAATGATCCTCGGACTGGGCCTTCGAACTGCTGATCACCGCGGAAACCGTCGCCGCCAGGATGATCGAGAAGAGAAGCGCCAGGTGCTTGTTTCGCTTCATCCGCCTTTTCCTCCGTGGTCAGGGTCAGCCCAGATTCGTAAACATGCTTCAGCTTGCGATTGATTCTTCGGAACATCCCCTAAACTCGTGCCACGCGCCTTGAGTTCCCGGACGCGGAAATCCCAGCGTTCATAGGCCTTGCCAAGAACCGCTCGATACTTTCCAGCACGAGGCCGAGGAATGGCGGAAAGACTGGCAGGTAACTCTTGGTTAGTTCAGATGAGTTTTAACTGCGATGCCGCTGCGACCGGCGCGAACGAGCGGCGATGAATCGGCGAGGGGCCGAGTTGATCGAGCGTCTGCAAATGGTCGCTGGTGCAGTAGCCCTTGTGCCGCGCAAAACCGTAACCCGGATAGGATGCGTCATATTCCAGCATCATCCGATCCCGCGTGACCTTGGCGACGATCGAGGCCGCCGCGATGCAGAAGCTCTTGCGGTCGCCCCCCACGATGCGGGTTTGTGGCAACGCCAGTCCCGGAATTTTTCGGCCATCGACTAGTATATGTCCGGGCGTCTGGCCCAGCGCGATCAGCGCTCGCTCGCTCGCACGCATCGTCGCCCAATAAATGTTGAGGCGGTCGATTTCATCGACCTGCGCGACGCCGATTCCGATCGCGAGTGCGCGGCTGCGAATGATTCCGATTAGCTCCTCGCGCTTTTCGGCGAGGAGCTGCTTGGAGTCGTGAACGCCCTTGATATACGTTTCCGGCGCAAAAATGACCGCCGCCGCGACCACCGGTCCCGCCATCGGGCCGACGCCCGCCTCGTCTACGCCCGCCACCGCCTCGATACCTGCGCGCCAGAGTTTCCGTTCGTAGCGGAGATCCGGATGACGGGTCATGGCGTTACGCCAGCCTCTTCAGGCGCGCCTGCCGCACTGTTTCCCCGATCCCATCGGGATCCGCGATGTCGTTGAGCCGGATCATGAAGTCCGCGCTGGCCGCAGAGGCGATGGTCACGTCGCCCAGACGCAGGATGCGCTGAAGGACGCGCTGCGATACTTCGACCGAACGAATGTCTGCAAGCTCCATTTCGCGGCGGTTCGAAGAGAGGATCCCGCGCCGCTCGATTATGCGGTCCGAGGTGACGCTCCAGCTTGCCGAACGATTTGCGATGCTGCCGCCTAGGACGATGACCGCGCCGATCGCTATCAATCCGAAGGCGACTTTCCAAAGATCGTGCTGCACGTAGAGCATGCGCACCCCGACGCTCACGATCAGCGCGCCAACCACGAAGAAATTTGCGTAGTGCCAGAGCGAAGGGCGCAGCTTCGCGAGCATGTACTCGCGCACTGCCGCGGGGCGCGGAGCGAACATCCGCGTGCCGCATCGCGAGCAAAACGCCGCGCCCTGTTGGGCTTCAGTTCCGCATTGGGTACATCGCATCGCGCCGCCCGTCCGCCCTCTCCTCGCGCCACCCGGCGCTCAATCCGCACATCGCGATTATTAGGAACCCGAGCCTAGGTCGTCAATTCGCCGACGCACAATTGCCCACCATGCGGGCTGCACTTAGCCGCCTGGTAGCATTATCGCGGATGCGCGGTACTCTGGGACTGGAAGAAATTCCACATCATCTCGTTGGCGTCTATATCGTCGTTTACCGGCCCGAGTACCATCGTGGCCAGCATATTCTGGTGGGCGCCCGGCCAGGTGTGGCCGCCGCCTTCGATGATGACGTTTTCCAACCCTTGCCCCGGCGGGCAGGAATAAGTTTCCACCGTCACTCGCATTCCGCTGGATGCATCCTTCTGGGGCAACGTTTTCCTGTCGGCTGGGCCGCATCTGTTTTCCTTCTGCCAGAAGGCGACCGTGTCAGTCTGGCTGAGCGCGATGCCGCGATTTCCCGGGCCTCTGCCGATTGGCCCGCCTTCGAACGGAACAAACCTGTCGGCGGTTCCGTGGAAGAAAATTACGGGCATCGGACGCGGTAGAGGGCAGAGCGCGTCGGCCGGCTGCGAGGCCGCGATCACGCCGACGCCCGCGAGCAATTCCGGGATCGTGCACGCAAGATGTAATGCCATGAAGCCGCCGTTGGAAATTCCGGCGGTGTAAACGCGCCCCCGATCGACGATGCCTTCGGCGGTGAGCGCACCGATCATCGTGCGGATAAAGGCGACGTCGTCCGCGGTCGACTGCTGGCCGTTCTTGCGGCCGTCATTCCAGTGTTTGCCGATACCTTGCGGGTAAACCGCAACCAGACCGTGGCTCGCGGCAAAGTCGTCGAATCTCGAGTAGCGTTCCTGCTGCTCTGCGCCGCTTTCGCCGCCGTGTAGAATGACAAATGCCGGCGCAGGTGTCTTACCCGTCCCTGGAGGCAAGAACAGGCGATAGATGCGGCTTTCGCCATTGACGGCGATATTGCGTTCCACTGAGTCCGCCGCGAATGCTGGCGGCGCGACAAAAGCTAACGCGACAACCATAAGGACCACGCCACGCGTCGCGTGCCTGACGATCCAATGGGGAGCGAGCCGAGACGAAGAGTTCATATCCCGATTATCGGAAAGAGCCGCGCCGATCTCAATTCCGGATCTCTATCATGACCACCGACGCCGCCGGCGAGCCGGATTGGGCGTATGCAAGCTTCTCAATCCATCGACGTGGTACTGAACGACCTCCTCACGAGCGGAAGTGCTTATCTGGAGTTATTCGCGCTCCCGCAATGAGTTGCGATGTGGTCGAAACGGGCGCGGAAGACCTTCGGCGCTCCGCTAGAAAAACGAACTCTATTACCTGATAAGCGGTCGGGCGCGTATGAGGGTCGTTTACGATGACCTGCGGGCAGAAGATCGTTCGATCGCGCCGTGCGGCACGATCCTCTGTAGGGATGAGCCACGAGCATCGCTTCCACTTGATCGCGCGAACACGCGCGGTGCTGGTCGTCTCTGCGCCCTGCCCAAGTTGCCAAGGGATCGGCCGCCTAGCGCGAGCGTGGTGAAACGGGTCTGCGCAGCGATCACGAGCAATACGACCGGAGTAATTGTCAAATGTTGTGGATCGGCCGGTCATGATCAGGCGGCTTCCCTAGGTTGACTGTCAGGTGAGTGAGTAAAGGTTTTCAGTCGATCCTCGCCGACTCCATCGACGAACTTCAGGCCG
>JBKQNE010000105.1:0-11839 GCA_052146355.1 Binataceae bacterium (SeqCode)
GCGCGGCGCGCCACCTTCTCCCGGCGGGGGCTTTGCCTTAAAACCCGCCGCTCGCACCGATTTTTGGTGACAGCGATCATCTTTTTGGGGCAGCCCGTCATTCACCGAAGCCTCTTCGGCTGCAGGGATTCTTCATAAATACTGACCGCGCCACAGGAAGGGCATGCGATTTCGGCTGAAAACGGCCTACCGCAAAACGTAACCCGCTTCCCGCAGTTTAAACAAAACCCTAGACAATTGGCCATATTGTCGGTATTTATAGACTTATGGCGTATTCTACGGCCACCACTATTGACAATGGCCTTATTCTGTGGTACCATCTTTTTTATACTTCCTAATTTGAGGGTGTTATGGACAACAGCAAGCTTAAAATAAAGATCGGCAACCATGAATTTGAGGCTGAGGGACCAACCGAGGTCATACAGGCTCAGTTTGCCGCCTTCAAAGAGATGATTGCCGCCGCGCCGCAACCGGCGCGAGCGCCCGACGTTCCAAATGGCGACAAGGGGCAGCCCGACGGACAAGGATCGCCAAATCATGAATCTCTCCGAATCGACAAAATCATGAGGCAGGAAGGTCGTATTGTTTCGCTGACTGCAAATACCGATTCGCCTGAAAATGCCGTTCTTCTTGTCCTTCTGGGCCAAAAGGTTTTCCGAAACAACGACGGCGTTACAGGAGCCGAGGTCGTGGATGGTCTTAGAGTGTCCGGTCAGACGATCACAAGGCTCGATCGCGTGACCGAGAAGCTTGCCGCAGAGGGGCAAGTCATCGTTGTCGGTGTACATCGCGCGAAGCGATACCGACTGACCAATCAAGGCCTGAACAGGGCGCGGGAGATTGCAAGAACGGTTATCGCGAACGTTGCGTAGGAAAGTATCGGCGGCACCGTAGCTCAAACCGGTAGAGCGAGGGTCTGCAAAACTCTGCGTTCCCAGTTCAAGTCTGGGCGGTGCCGCCAATTTAACAATCAGAGCATATAGCGGTCTTGTCCATCGATTTTCAATGGGATGCTTTCGCTGCGATTTTTGGCTTGTCCCATCGTGGCGATTTGCACTTCGGACAGACCGAGGGGCGTTCGGCATTGCGCGGAAGCCATGCGTGTCCACACCGGCATCGACAGCCGTCCAGTTTGACCAAGCCGATTTCCTTGACCTCTCTCGCCATCCGCCGATACCTCCCCGTATCTACTAATACTCGATACGATTGGTATTGACAAGTACCCCCACTTGGATATACTATCTGTATATACCAATGAACGGGGCAGCAACCATGGAAACGGATGTGCGGCAACAACGGGGACTTGCCATCGCGGCGACTGCGAAAATCACAAAGCGAGATCACGGCACATGGATCGTTCCCTCGCAATCGGACAAGGGACGTTATGCGGTCACCATCTCGAAAGAGGGCAAGTTTTGCACATGCCCCGATTTCGAGTTGCGCCAACAACCCTGCAAACACGTGTACGCCGTGCAGTACGTCCTGTTTCGTGAAACAAGCACAAACGGGGACAGCACGACGGTCAGAGAAACCGCCAGTGTCCGTGTCACATATGCGCAGAACTGGCCCGCTTACAATGCAGCCCAAGTCAGCGAGAAAGAAATCTTCCTTACCCTGCTCCGTGACCTGTGCGCGAACGTACCGGAACCGGAGCAAACTCGCGGTCGCCCCCGCATTCCGCTTTCGGACATGCTGTTTGCGGCAGCGTTCAAGGTTTACAGCACAGCCAGCGCGCGCCGCTTTATGACTGACTTGCGTGATTCTCAGGCTAAAGGACTGGTCGGCCAAGCACCACACTACAATTCGCTGTTCCGCTGCCTCGAATCGGAAACCGTCACGCCGATCATCCGCGATCTGATTGTCCGCGCTGCGGTCCCGCTTCGTGCCGTCGAAACCGACTTTGCGATCGACTCCACTGGTTTCACCAGCACGCAACTTGTCGGACTTTGGCAGCAGCAGAAATACGGAGCCAAGCGCGCCCGCACAGAGCATGATTGGGTAAAAGTCCACGCGGTCTGTGGCGTGAAAACCAACGTAGTTACCGCCATCGAAGTGACGGAGCGGAATACGCAGGATTCGCCCTATTTTGTGCCGCTCATCACAAAGACCACGGAGCAATTTAACGTGCTCCGCGTCATGGGCGACAAGGCGTATAGCTCCTATGCGAATCTGGAACTGGCTGTCAGCAAAGGAGCCGAACCTTTCATTCCGTTCAAGAGCTTCGCGACGGGCACGTCGCCATCGCAGACTTGGAATAAGCTCTTTGCGCAATTTATCCTGCATCGCGAGGACTTTTTGAGGGCGTACCATAAACGCTCTAACGCGGAATCGACATTCTCCGCGATTAAGCGCGTGTTCGGAGATTCGGTACGGAGTCGGACGCGCATTGCACAAGTCAACGAAGTCTTGTTGAAGGTGCTGGCTCACAATATCCGTTGCCTGATTCATGCGATGACCGAACTAGGAATCACCGCAACGCTCTGATTAGTTAACGGTCGAACCGTTTGGGGGGAGGGAGAATGAGCGATCAATCGACTCGCGGCCCAAAGAAAAGCGACACCGATAGCGACACTGAGCACGGCGAACAGAGCGAGGCGCGCGCGGCCAAAGTAGGGCAGGAGCATCAAGGCGGTAGTGAAAGTGATAACCGCGCAGACACACAAGAAGTATGCGGCAACATCAGTCCGGTCATACTCCGCGAAAGTTGGTGGTCCCCACGAACACTTCTCGACCTCGTATTGATTCTTTTCACCGGTGGCGTGATGTTCGCCACCTGCCAATACTCCGAGACGGCTAAGAAAGCTCAGCGCCCTTGGGTCGGAATCGTTATGGTAGGCACTTATACGGGCGCAATGATGAATGAAAACTTCACCCTCGCCCCCGACGCCCCCGTTGATATTACGGTCGGCTATCGGAACTTTGGTAATTCTCCGGCCACCCACAGCGCCATCTATTTCCGCACTATGTTGGGTGCAGTAGCCCCAACGTCCTCTACCGAGTGGAAAGAGGACACGGCTCCGCCCATTCCAGATTGTCATGAGAAAATTGACCAACGCGTTGGCGGTCCGGCTTATCAAGGAAACTCGGGGGAGTCCTATTGGGATCGGCAAGATGCTGACGAAATTCCATCGTTCAGCGCACCTGATGTGGACCTTGTAAAGAATCTCAAGAAGTCGCTCTATGTGGTCGGCTGCATCGGATACGTAGACGAGTGGGGCTCTCGCCACCACTCCGACTTCTGCATGTACTTGTATCACCCTATCAATGTGTTGGCGGGACAATTTGCCTTCTGCGGCAAAGGCAATACCGCTGACTAGGATTATTGGGGCAAGAACCCCCATAATGAGGCAGCGGAGGTTTTTTAGGCAAAGCCCCCGGGGGGAGAAGGAGTGGCTAGCGGCGGGCGGGCGCTATTGGCAGCGTTAGATGTGAGGCTGAATTTTGCTCGTGCATTACTGTTTGCATCGCGGGGTGCAGTTCTGCGTCTGCGAATAGTTCGCGGCCGGTGTTTGGATTCCGGTCGAAGCGCGGGAAATTCGATGAACTTACTTCCAGCCGAATGCGATGGCCTGCCTTGAACACATTGGAGGTGTTCCACAGATCGATTTTGAACTCCGCCACTTTGCCCGGCGTTAGCAGCTTCTCTGCGGACTGCGATTCGCGAAAGCGCGCGCGGATGATTCCGTCGGTCAGATTACGCGCCATCCCGCACGGGCCCACGTCGACCAGTTTGGCGGTAAAGTCCGTGTCGGGCGCCGACGATGCCGCATAGAGCGTGAGCGTCACCGGCCCGGTCACTTCGACGTCCGCGGCCAGCGGCTCGGTCGAATAGACCAGCACATCCGCGCGATGCTCCACGCCCGCCTGATCGAATGCGCCGCCCTGCAGCGCACCCGGATAGCAGCACAGTCCGCCGCCGACGGTCGGAACCGGATCGATAGGATTGTAGAGGAACGAATCGGCCGGTTCGGTGCCGGGCGCTTCGGTCGAGAGCGCGCCATCGCCATATGCGCTGTTGGCGCGGCCGCGGCTGTGCAGGTAGTAGTGCCTGAACTCGGTGCCGGGGATCGGCCATTCCTTTTCGTCGCGCCACTGGTTGATGCCCATCACGAAGATGCGCACGAGGGGCTCGGCGCCGCCGTCCTTGCCCTTAAGATGGCGGTCGAAGAAGCGGAGCTGGGCACCATCGATGTCCGCAGAGAGCGCGCTGGTCTGGTAGCCGAAGTCGACGCCGCCAACGAGGTTCTGGAACGGCACCGCGTGATTCCACGGCCCGACCATCAGCCGCTGTCCGCCGCGCGCCGCGTCCGAGGCGCCGCGCGCGCGCATGCCCAGGAAATTGCGCAGCGTGCCGCCCTGGAAGATGTCGTACCATCCGCCGATATTCAGCGCGGGCACGTTTATTTTCGCGTGATGCTCCTCGATGCTGAGCGCGCGCCAGTAGTCGTCGTATGAAGGATGCGCGAGCCAATCGAAGAAGTACGGCGCGCCCGCCTGGAACATCGGAAATTCGCGCAGCGGCACGTGCTTCATCGGTTCGAGCATCGTGTCGATCGATCCGATGACTCGTCCCAGTTCCTTGCTCGCCGCCGGATTCTTCGCGCGATCGCGCAGCAGGGTCGGAGTCGCAAGCGCGCCCATCGTCCAGCTCACGTTGAAGAACAATGAGAATGCGCCGCCCTGATAAGTCCATCCGTCGTGATAGTCACTGGCGGTGATCGAGGGCACCATCGCCTTCAGGCTGGGCGGCGTCTGGGTCGCGGCGAGCCATTGCGTCGCGCCCATGTACGATGCGCCGTAGGTACCGACGCTGCCGTTGGCCCACGGCTGGCGTGCGGCCCATTCGATAGTGTCGTAGCCGTCACGCGGTTCATCGGTGAAGCAATTGAACACGCCGTCGGAGGCGTATCGCCCGCGGCAATCCTGGACCATCACGTTGTATCCCGCCTCGGCCGCGCGCATCGCATCCAGCGTCATCGCAAACACCATCGGCATCGCCTTGTTGTAGGGCGTGCGATTGAGCAGCACGGGCAGCTTTCCGGCGGTGTCGGGGCGAAATAGATCAGCGCGCAGGATAGTCCCGTCACGCATCGGAACCTCGATGTTTCGTTCGACGATAATTCGCGGCATCGGCGGCACCTCGCGTTCGGGTTGTAACACAGAAACAGGAGAATCCGCAGATTTCACAGATTTACGCAGATTCAGGACAAAAGCTCGGGTTCTTAAGTCGGCGAAATCTGCGTAATCTGCGGATGATGGTGTTTCGGAAACTTGTTGCCATTGCCGCAATACTTTTAATCGCGAGCGCCGCGCGTGCGGCTGACACCGGCAATCTTGCGCTCGATGTGTTGGGCGATATGGGGGCCGGCGCGGAGAATCCCGCGCAGATCATGAGCAGTGACGGCAAGGTCGCGGGCGAAGTGCGTGCGGGTGCGTCGATCGCGCTGAAGCCGGGCGACTACACGCTGGTGCTGCCGATCGTCGGCGGCAAAATCACCAAGGGCGACATCCACATCGAGGCCGGGCGCACCCGGACCATCATGATCGACAACGCGGCGGTGCTGGAAGTCAGTGTGAAGGATCGCAACGGCAAAGATCCCGGTTTCGGCGTGACGGTGAGCGCTGCGAGCCCGCCGCACGACAAAATCGCGAGTTTCATCACCGGCGAGAAGTATCTATTTGCGCCGATGGAAGTTAACGTACATGTCGATGCGCCGCCGCAGGGATATGATTGGAACGCGGTTGCGCTCAAGCCGTCGCAGCGCGCCCGCCTGTCGCTTGGAGAGGTCGTGCCGGCGGAACTCGACGTGCAGACGATGCTGCATAACGCGTCGATCGACGACGCCACCCGGGTCATCGTCTTTCGCGCGGGCACGCAGAGCCGCGTTGCGGTGAGCGCGCC
Organism: Binataceae bacterium (SeqCode); assembly: GCA_052146355.1. Lineage (GTDB taxonomy): Bacteria > Desulfobacterota > Binatia > Binatales > Binataceae > JAFAHS01. Next base: position 5,903 of record JBKQNE010000105.1, read on the forward strand.
GGGCTCATCGCATGACTTCAAGCTTGACCCGGGCGACTATGATGTCTATGTCGAAAACGGATCGGGCGAGGGACGTCCGACCGCGAGCGTGCCGGGAATTCATCTCGAATCCGGGGCGAAAACAGAAAAGACCGTCCCGATGGATTGACGAAGGACAAATATCCGATGGCAAGTGAAAGGCAGCGCGAAATCAAGCGGCGGCGCAAGCGCAAGGAAACGCGAATGAAGGCGAAAGTCCGCGAGGCACGCAAGCATAAGAAGAAGCGCGCCTGAGCGCGCGCATGGATTGTCGCAATAAAACTTCGCGGGCCGGCGCTGTAGGCCATCGTCCGCAAAGGAGCATTTTCAATGGCATACGAGACCATCCTCTATGAAGTCGCGGGCGAGATCGCGACGATTACTCTAAATCGCCCCGCCAAGATGAATGCGTACACGACGGAGATGGGCCATGAAATCGCCCAGGCGATGCTGCGCGCCGATGCCGACCGCGACGCCCGCGTCATCATCACGACCGGCGCGGGCGATCGCGCATTTTGCGCGGGCGCCGACATGAGCATGTTCGCCTCCAACATCAAGGCGCGCGAAGGGCACGAAGACGTGGAAGAGCGCCGCGGCGGCGGAATCTCGCTGCCATACATCATGCGCAATCTCTCCAAACCGACTATCGCGGCAATCAACGGCTACGCGCTCGGAGTCGGATGCACGATGACGCTGCTGTTCGATGTGCGGATCGCATCGGACAACGCGAAGATGGGCGTCATCTTCCCGCGCGTCGGCCTGATGAGCGAGCTCGGCTCCAGCTACCTGATGCCCCGGCTCATCGGCTTGTCGAAAACCGCCGAGATGATGCTGACCGGGCGGCAGTACAGCGCGCAGGATTGCCTGGCTATGGGACTCGTCAGCGAGGTCGTTCCTGCCGGGCTGCTCGCGGGCGAAGCGCGCGAACTGGCGGGCGAGATGCTCGAATGCTCGCCCTTCTCTCTCGCGATGACCCGCAAGGCGCTGTATCAGGGACTCGATGGAAACCTGGAGTCGGCGATGCAGTTCGAAGGCTTCGCGCTCGAGAAATGCTAGGTCTCAGCCGAACACAAGGAATACGTCAGCGCATTTCTGGAGAAGCGGAAACCGGACTTCGGCAAGCTGAAAAAGTAACGGCAAGCGGTGCTGGGTGCTGTCCTAAGGACAACCGGGGCGAGAAATTAGGCCATCGAGGACGCGATGGCGACTTGGAGTTGCGGAGCAAGCAGAAAGCGCGCGAGGAAGCATGACGCTCCGCCACGCAGCCGCACTCGCGCTTAACTTGCCGCCATAGTAATTGTGAATTTATGAGAACCTTCAGACTGGCGGCAATCATGTTCGTATTGGCTTGCTCGTCGTTGGCGATTGCGCAAGAAACCTCAAAGCCTGCACCAGCTACGGAACCTACCCAGCAGCCTCGCGTGTTGCGAGATAAACCCGTGACAAGGCGCTGCTCAAAATTGCGCAACTTCATTTAACGGTCGGACTGGCCCGGTTGAAATCTCCAGTTCGGCACCACTCCAACCCCCGACCGGCTTGCTGGACATCAATGGAAGCGCGAAACTCTTTCGTGATTCTGCTGTCACCCCGCCCCTGCCTCGGTCTCGATGAGCGGGGATGGCCGAATTGAGTCACTTCGCATTTCAAAACCGGCCACTAGCGCTGAAATTAGGCCAGGGCTTGGTGGCGGTGCGCTTGACCGATACTGATCGCGTCGATAAAGTTATTCATTACTTAGTTTGTCTCTTTTATCATAAATAGGGCTGCGGTCAGGGTTGAACAAACTCCGCTGCGTGCTCGAACGGACTGCGAAGCAACTTAAACAAGGCAGGTATAACGAGAATGGCACTCCATATTGGCAGCGTCGCTCCGGATTTCACGCAGGAGTCGACGGAAGGAACCATCAAGTTTCACGATTGGATCGGCAGCGGATGGGCGATCCTGTTCTCGCATCCCAAGGATTTCACGCCTGTCTGTACCACCGAGCTGGGCTACATGGCGAAGCTCAAACCCGAGTTCGACAAGCGCAACACCAAGATCATCGGCCTCAGCGTCGATCCCGTTGACAACCACAAGAGTTGGGCCGCCGACATTAAGGAGACCCAGGGCTATGCGCCCAACTATCCCATGATCGGCGACACCGACCTCAAGGTATCGAAGCTCTACGGCATGCTTCCCGCCGCAACCGAAGGTGGCTGCGACGGCCGCACCGCTGCCGACAACATGACCGTCCGTAATGTCTTCGTCATCGGACCGGACAAGAAGGTGAAACTCCTCATCGTCTATCCCATGACGACGGGCCGCAACTTCGATGAAGTGCTGCGCGTCATCGACTCGCTGCAACTGACCGCCAAGCACAAAGTCGCCACACCGGTGAACTGGAAGCAGGGCGACGACGTGATCATCGCCGGATCGGTCTCCGACGACGAAGCCAAGAAGATCTATCCCGAAGGCTGGCGCGCGCCGCGACCCTATCTGCGCATCGTGGCCCAACCCAAGTAGCGATCGGTCTCCAAGACGCCTCATCGCGGGAGATAGAGGCCGTTTTCGTTCGAGCGAAAATCCCACCTGAGCAGAAGCCGCTTGGGTGGCCGCTCGACAGGGGTCCTCGCTGAAGGCACAGCTAACAATTAAGTGATGGCATTTCCGGCTAAACCTTGTTATGACTAGTGCGAGAACTCCGAGACGAATAACCGTCCGCTAACCGCTGTTGCGGCGACCTTAGAACGGCGTTCAACGGTTGTAGTCACCTCAGCGGCGGGCTTCCGGCGGAGTGTGCCAGAAATAAGGGCGATTTCTCACCAGGAGAAGTAAAGGGATGCCGATCCGTTTGTTTGCCTGTGTTGGGTTGATGTGTTTTCTCTGTTTTTGCATATCTTGTGGAGGAGGGAATCAGGTCTCCCAGACTCAATCTCCCACCCAGCCCAGCGCTCCCGTGATCAACACCGCAACCCTGGCGGATGGTGCAGTGAACTCTCCCTATAACGTGACGCTGTCAGTGAGTGGGGGCGTTTCACCGTATAGCTGGAGTATTATCTCCGGCGCGGTACCGCCGGGATTGGTTTTGAACGGCAGTACAGGCGCGATAACTGGCACGCCAACGGCATCAGGTACGGCGTCATTCACGGTAGAGGTTCAGGATTCACAAGCCACCAAGGCTAGGGCGCAAGCCAGCCTCAGCCTCCAGATCAACCCTGCTCTCTCAATCGTCGGTACTTTCTCAAGCGCTGAGGTGAATGCTCCCTATAGCGCGACGCTGTCGGTACACGGCGGCTCAGCTTACGCGTGGAGCATTATTTCCGGCATGCTGCCAGCGGGTTTGGCTTTGAACAACAGCACAGGAGTCATCTCAGGGACCCCGACTACAGCCGGCAAGTCCTCATTTTCCGTGCAGGCACAAGATTCACAAAACAGGAACATCTCCGGGCAGGCGAGTTTCAACATCGCGATTAGTCCGGGTCTTTCTATAACCGCACCTCCATTGCCGGCCAGCGGGCAAGGCGTTCCCTACCGTGCTGTATTTTCGGCGTCTGGAGGATTTCCACCCTATACGTGGAGCTTGGTCTCCGGCGACTTGCCCGCCGGCCTCAACCTTTCGAGTGAGGGGGTTATCTCGGGTACACCGACAGCGGCGGGGACATTTAACTTCACGGTCCAGGCTGCAGACCTATACCCCGCAACCATCAGCGATCCCTTGATGCTTAAGATTGTGGCAACCCCGCTCGGAGCCGTCACCACAGCACACAACGACGTTCTTCGTACTGGACAGGACGTCAACGAAACAAAACTCAATCCCAATAATGTCAACGTAAGTAGTTTTGGCAAACTCTTCTCTTACCCGGTCGACGGCTATCTCTATGCCCAGCCTCTCTACCTGCCTAATGTGAGCATTCCTGGAGGTGGAGTACACAACCTGGTTTTGGTAGCTACCGAGCATGATAGCGTGTACGCGTTCGATGCTGACAGCAATGCCGGCGGTAATGGAAATCCCCTATGGCAAACGACTTTCATCGATCCGAGTCAGGGAATAACAACGGTCTCTAGCCAGGATGTGAATTGCGACGCCATTGTGCCGGAGATCGGCATTACCAGCACTCCGGTTATTGATGTCAGCACGAATACCATTTATGTTCTTGCCGAGACCAAAGAGAACGGCGCATTCTTTCATCGCTTGCATGCCCTCGACCTTACAACCGGAGCTGAGCAAACTGGAAGCCCGGTTACGATCACCGCACAAGTACCTGGAAGCGGCGTCGGTAGTTCCGGCGGTGTGATCACCTTCGATCCGCTGATGCAGCTGAATCGTCCCGGCCTTCTTCTGAGCGATGGAACTGTGTACATCGCCTTGGGATCGAATTGCGACAATCCGCCGTTTCATGGCTGGGTGATGGGATACGACAGGAGCACATTGACGCAAACATCCGTGTGGGCCACCACGGCCAATGGCGAACTGGGAGGCATTTGGATGAGTGGTGCGGGGATAGGAGCCGATGCCTCCGGAAACCTCTTTGTACCCACGGGAAATGGTACGTTTGATACTTCCGGCACGCCGGTGGATTTCGGCGACAGTATCGTCAAGATCGCGAGCGGCGGATCCTCCTTTGCTCCCAGCGATTACTTTACGCCGTATGACGAAGGGAGCCTCGAGGCTGGCGATATCGACCTCGGTTCAGGTGGAGCGCTCCTGCTACCAGACCAACCTGGCGCTCATGTCCATGAAGTCATACAAGTCGGAAAAGAAGGAACGTTGTATCTGGTGGATCGGGACAACATGGGACACTTCAACGCAAATAATAATTCTCAGATCGTGCAAAGCATCACGGGTGAACTGCAGGCGGTGCTTTCGAGTCCCGCATACTGGAATGGAAATGTATACATCGGAGGTATTCAGGACGCTTTGAAGGCCTATAGCCTGACAGATGGATTACTCTCGCTGACTCCGACGTCCGAGACGGGAGTAACCTTCACGTACCTGGGGCCGTCGCCTAGTGTGTCGGCCAACGGGAGCACGAACGGTATTGTGTGGGCCTTGTTCACCGATTCCAATCTCAACGACGGCAATGAGGTCTTGTATGCCTTTGATGCCACCAATCTTGGCGTGGAACTCTACGACAGCAACCAGAACAGTATGCGCGACCTCGTCGGAGGGGCGGTGAAGTTCGCCACCCCGACGATTGCCAACGGGAAGGTTTATGCGGGCGCAGCGCAACAATTGAGTGTGTTTGGAAACATCCAGCCCCCGGTCACTAGCCACAAGTGAATATCGAGATTCTCGTGGTGACAACAGCCATGCGTATGCAAGCTCAAAGCAAGAATTCCCGACCAGCCGGCTCCCAACTCCTTAAGCTGATGTCGATCTTTGTTGGTCGCGATCCTTCTCGCCGGCACCGGATACGGCGGTGGTGGTAATGCTAGTAGCAGCAGTACCTATCACCGACAACTGACAGCCGGGTATACCCCCTCCCCCCCTCGCGCCTCGCAAAATCTTGAAAACATTGGAAATATGCATTAACGTCTGCAAAACCTTGAGCCGCAATGGCTTACAGCATAATCTTGAGCCGCAAGGACTTACGGTCGCGATTGTTGCTGTTCCCCGAGCTTCCGATCCCGATCTGGGCCCTGATCGGTCAGGACTCACCGTCGGACGCCCCTATCACGACTGGCCGTGCCGCGCCGACTGCGCTACCCGCCATGGTTGCGGGCCTCGCCTTTCAAGGCCAACTACGATTCGATATGTCAAAGAACATCGGCCCGAATCCTTCCGCGGCCATTGGATACACGTTGCCCAACCTATCAGCGTACCGCGTTTCCCTCCGTCGTCAAGATTACGAAGGTGGTGGCCAACGTAATCACGCAATCGCACCTTCGTAACCACATCGCTTCATCATGGAGTGTCTGATATTGAGGATCTGATCTTTG